>JBKGXV010000055.1:0-22472 GCA_046546375.1 Chitinispirillaceae bacterium
ACAAGCTCCATCAGAGAAAGGACACGGTCCGGGGGACCGTGCCACACACCCAAGCTCTCGGTACCAATGCACCAAACCAATCAGTCTACCTCTTTATCCCTTAATATTCTGAGGCTGCCCCTTCACGAAAGAGTTGATATTCTCCGCGGTGGTATCAAGAATGCGGTTGATTGCTTCTTTAGTATTGAATGCGCTGTGAGGCGTCACGTAGACATTTTCCTGTTTCAGAAGAACACTGTCGGCCAGAAGTGCTTTCAGCTTCTCCCGGTTCTCGTTCAGGTAGACAGCTCTCATAAGTTCCGCATCCTCATGAATCACGGGTTCCTCATCGAGGACATCGAGACCGGCAGCGGAGACCGTA
The DNA here is from genome assembly GCA_046546375.1 of Chitinispirillaceae bacterium. Classification (GTDB taxonomy): domain Bacteria; phylum Fibrobacterota; class Chitinivibrionia; order Chitinivibrionales; family Chitinispirillaceae; genus JAEZKC01. The sequence continues at coordinate 362 of JBKGXV010000055.1, forward strand.
CCATTTGACAGAGCCTCTATGAGAGCATCGGAATTGACCACGGTTCCACGGGAAGTATTAATCAGTACAGCTCCCTTTTTCATTTTCTGAAACTGAGCAAAGGAGAGCATGTTTTCAGTCTGGGGTATTCCGGGAACATGAATGGTGATTATATCTGATGAAGACAGCAGCTGATCGAATTGCACATACTCGAATCCGAGCTCATTTCTGATCTCTTCGCGCTGTTTCACATCATAGGCCACAACCTCCATGCCCATTCCTTTGGCGATTTTGATCACATAAGCCCCGATATCCCCGGTACCGATCACGCCCAGAGTTTTTCCCTGGAGATCAAATCCTTTCAGTCCCTCGAATGTGAACTCGCCTGTTCTGGTTCTCTGAATACCATCGTAGATTCTATGGCTGATATTCAGAATCAGTCCGAAAGCATGTTCAGCCACGGTATTTTTACCGTATGTGGGCACATTGCAGACGGTTATGTCGTGCTCCCTGCAGTACTCCAGGTCTATATGGTTCGCTCCGGTGGAACGGGTAGCTATCATTTTGAGGTTTTTGAACTGGGAGAGGACTTCTTCATCGATACGCGAATAGACGAAGACGGAAATGATATCGGCATCGCTGTACTGGGCGGCCCTTTGAGGAGTAAGTTTGTCATCTTCTATGATAACCTCATGACCGGTTATGTTTTCGAAAGCACCGCGTTCCCACTGTTCCATGTCAAAGCTGATGATTTTCATAGTTGTCTCCTTGTGCTCGGAAGTATTCAGAAATCCCGGAAAGCACAGACAGTTGCGCAAGGTGTATGCCAAAAGGTTTCCCCGGGGGTGATTCAGTACCGGATCAGAAATTCATCCGGGGAAAGCACAGACCGGCCCGACATTTGCTTTTTCAATATCTTCTTGAATCCCTAATATCACTCAGGAGGTAAGTCATGAAACTCTCAAGCCCCGCTTTTGAAAATGAAGGCTTCATTCCACCGAAGTACACCTGCGCCGGTATCAATATCAACCCCCCGCTGAGAGTCACGGATATTCCGGAAAAGACCGAAAGTCTGTGCCTTATCATGCACGATCCCGACTCCCCATCCGGTAATTTCCTTCACTGGCTTGACTACAATGTCGAACCGGTGGAAGCAATCGATGAGGGCAGCCGGCCCGGAACGCAGGGAAAAAATGATTTCGGAAATATCGGTTACGGCGGCCCATGCCCCTCAGACGGCATGCATACTTATGTGCTGGATGCCTATGCTCTGGATTCCAAACTCGATCTGCCCCAGAAAGCGGAAAGAAAGGATGTTGAACAGGCCATGCAGGAACACATTCTGGCTAAAGCGGAGCTCAGAGGACAGTTCAGGAAATAGCCCGTTTAATTTCATTACTGCTGTATTCGTGATAAAGAGGAGTAGGAGAAACCGCAAAGGCGCAAAAATAGGAGAGATGTTTGTTTATAGGAAAAAATGGGATAAAGATTAACACCTTTTCAGTTGATTTATCTTTTCTCCTACCCTTCGCGCGATTCGCGCCTTTGCGGTAAAATCCTTTCACTGCCGTATTCGTATTAAAACCGCTAAGGCGGGAAGTACACAAAGAGAGAGAAAGGAGACTGCATTGAAACCGATTCTCAAATGGCAGTACGAACAGATCGTAAAAGAGCTTCTTCTTCTGCAGGACCATGTCACCGACCGGGCCTGTCCCTGCCAGAGCGAGGGCGAACGCTGCATCCGCAAGCACCTTCTGAGTATTGAAGCCTATGCCGAGGAGACCACACCTATAGAAACAGACCAGAACTGGAGAAACAAGCTTCTTTCTCTGGCCCAGGACGCCAAAGAGAAACGTTCCGGGCAGGAAAAGGTCCTCTGTGACAAAGGAAAACCGCCAGAGCTCATAGAATGGTCGAGAAACTGGCGGAAAGTTTTTGAGGAATACTCCCTGGCCTGTGAAAACAGGAGAAATGAATCGGAAAAATAAACTCCGGTATTCTTTTTCAGAGTGCCAGAAACTATAACGACAGGATTACCATTCCCAGTATATACAAAGCAATAATGGCGATCCCCTCAAAGCCGATCCGGGCGATTCCTCTCCGTTCCCGAGCGATCATACCCATCAGCAGAATGGCAGCCATTACAATGGTAAGAGAAAGCAGTGCCTGTATCCGCGAAGAAGCTGCCGCATAGATCGAACCCTCCCTGTAGAAAATGTCCGCCACGGATGCAAACAGGCAGTCAAATGCATTGCCACCCATGATATCACCCACCGCCAGTATCAGAGCCCCCCTGCGTATGGCGGCTATAGAGGTGACCAGTTCCGCTGAAGAGGTGGTGATCGCCAGAAAAACTCCTCCCACGAATGCTTCGGAAAGAGGAGTTCTTGCCACGATCTGCTCTCCCGACTGAGTCAGAAAGGGAAATCTGGGGAAACCCCTCCACTGCAGCGACAACCGACACCGTTATCCCTGAAAGAGATGTTCTCGCTCCAAGAAACACCCCTCCCATTACAGCTTCCCACCCACCCTGTCACATCCGCCAGCGCACTCAGACGAATTCCCTAAGCTGCGACCAAGAAACCCGCAATAATGAACAGGAGTACGATTCCCCAGGCAGGATAAGAAGCTATATCGACATTCAAAGGAAAACTGTCCGTTCTACATATGAACTCTTCTATTCAAACCGCTGCAGAACTTGATTTCATCACTCAAGGAAAACACTTCTCCGCTCCGCTGAAACGATATATCAAGAAATCACTAACGGTTCTTCACCATTTCTCCTATATGCTGAATCACTCCGATCACGCTGTCCGCACTGAGCGAAATCGAATCGATATTTTCTTTTACCAAAAATTCAGCAAACTCCGGATAATTACTCGGCGCCTCACCGCATATTCCCACCTTGCGGCCCGCTTTATGAGCTTTGGGAATAAGCATCCTGACCATATCCTTTATGGCATCGTTGCGCTCATCAAAAAGCGACTTGAGTTCTTCTGAATCACGGTCTATGCCCAGAGTGAGCTGAGTCAGATCGTTGGAGCCGATGGAAAATCCGTCGAAACGTTCAGAAAACTGATCGGCAAGAATGACATTGGAAGGTATTTCGCACATCACATACACTTCCAGATTCCGCTGACCCCTCTTCAGACCATTTCCGCCCATGACCTCCAGAACCCGGTCGGCTTCATCAACAGTGCGGCAGAAAGGAATCATCACCTTCACATTCTCAAGCCCCATCTCGTTTCTCACTTTGCTTATTGCTCTGCATTCAAGCGCAAACCCGTCCCTGTACCTTTCATTATAGTACCTGGAAGCTCCCCTGAACCCCAGCATGGGATTGGCCTCCTGCGGCTCGAACTGCTTTCCGCCTATCAGATTGGCATACTCGTTGGTTTTGAAATCGCTCATCCGCACGATGACCGGATACGGCCACTGCGAAGCGGCAATGCGGGCAATACCGAACGCCAGATTATCCACGAAAAACTGCGATTTGTCCTCATACCTGAGGGTGAGATGCTCTATCTGCCTTCTGAGTTCACTATCCTCCACTTCATCGAAATGAGCCAGCGCCATGGGATGAATCTTTATGGCATTGTTGATGATGAACTCCATTCTGGCAAGCCCAATTCCCTTCACCGGAAGCTTCCACCACCTGAACGCCGCATCCGGAGTCGCAATATTCATCATTATATCCACCGGCACTTCGGGAAGCTGCTCCGGGTTTATCTCCCGCTCCTCATACTCAAGCTTCCCCCTGTAGACATAACCCTGATGTCCTTGGACGCAGGATAAGGTGATTTCACCTTCGTTCTCGATCACACTCGACCCGTTGGCTGTTCCCACAATTGCGGGAATACCCAGTTCCCTGGATACAATGGCGGCATGTGAAGTCCGTCCTCCGTGATCAGTGATAATTCCCGAAGCCTTTTTCATTATGGGAACCCAGTCCGGGTCGGTCATCCCGGTAATGAGAATCGCCCCGTCCTGAAAGGTGTCGATCTGCTCGGGTGATGCTATCTTCTGAGCCTTCCCGGTAGCTATACTCTGACCGATAGCAAGCCCCTCGGCAATCTTTTCGCCGCTCTCCTTGAGCCGGTATGCCTTGAAGGACTTGGACTGCTTTTGCGAATGCACAGTCTCGGGCCGGGCCTGGACAATAAAGAGCTCCCCGGTCTCACCGTCTTTTGCCCACTCCATATCCATGGGTTTGCCGTAGTGCTTCTCAATCACCACAGCCCATTTGGCAAGCTGGATTATCTCGTCTTCATTGAGCACAAATGACTGGCGCTCCTTCTGGGAGGTATCGATATTCCGGATTGTCTTGGAACCGCCTTTACTGTAGATGAGTTTTCTGGCCTTTTCGCCCAGATTCATATTGACAACAGGCCTGTAGTCTTTTTCCAGCAGCGGTTTGAACACTTCATACTCGTCAGGGTTGATTGATCCCTGGACCACATTCTCCCCCAGCCCCCATCCGGCATTGATCACCACCACATTGGGAAACCCGGTATCGGTGTCAAGAGAAAACATCACTCCCGATCCTGCCAGATCCGAGCGAACCATCTTCTGAACACCAACCGAAAGGTACACTTTCATGTGATCGAAGCCTTTTTCCGTGCGGTAGCTTATGGCACGATCGGTAAACAGAGACGCATAACACTTTCTGCATGCATCCAGCACATCGTTTTCACCTGAAATATTGAGAAACGTCTCCTGCTGACCTGCAAAACTGGCCGTGGGAAGGTCTTCTGCAGTTGCACTGCTCCGAACAGCCACATCCACATGGCCCTGGCCGTACTTTTCTGAAAGCCGGCGATAGGAGCTGCGGATGTCTCCGGCAATATCTTCGGGAAAACGGGAATCAAGAAAAAGGCGCCGAATGGCTTTTCCCACCTGATGAAGCTGCTTTTCTCCGCTTACCAGATCATCAACAAGCGACTGGATCTTCGAATCGAGTTCATTTTCATAAAGAAAACGCCTGTAGGCATCGGCGGTGGTCGCGAATCCGTCGGGAACGCGGATTCCTTCCTCTTTCAGTGTGCTTATCATTTCTCCCAATGATGCATTCTTCCCTCCCACCACTGCGGTGTGACGGGAATTCAATGAATCAAACCATTTCACGAAATCTGAAGATACTGCCATAATCGATTACCCCATGATGTGATGTACGTATACAGAAGGGGCGAAAAGATCCGCCCCGATTTTCCGATGTTCACTGCTCGCGGGTGAATTTGGAGAGATGTGTCACCTCTTTGACCATCTGGGCAGCATACCCCCATTCATTGTCATACCAGCTCAGAACCTTCACCATATTGCCTCCCACCACCTTGGTCAGAGTAAGATCCACCAGAGATGCACGGGGGTCCTGAATGATATCGGAAGAAACGATCTCGTCATCGCTTACACCCAGAATGTCCTTATAGCGGTTGGTCTGGCTTTCCTCCCGGAAAATGCTGTTCACTTCATCAATACTGGTCTGCTTGCTTGTCATGAAAACCATATCCGAAAGGGAACCCACCGGAACAGGGGCCCGCACGGCAATACCGTCAAACATTCCCTCCAGTTCAGTAACCACTTTGGTGGTGGCTTTGGCCGCTCCCGTGGTGGTGGGAACCAGATTGATTGCCGCCGCTCTGCCGCGCCTGACCTTCTTGCTTGGCCCGTCCACTATGCTCTGAGTCGATGTATAGGCATGAATGGTGGACATGATGGCCTTCTCCACCCCGATCCTGCGGTTCATGATCTCCACCACCGGAGCCATGCAGTTTGTGGTACAGCTGGCAGTGGAGAACATCTTGTCATCCGACTCGGCGTGATTCACCCCCGGAACTATGAATTTCATGCCGTCACCCTTGGAAGGAGCTGAAAGAACGGCATACTTCGCCCCGGCCTTGAGATGCTTCTTTAGACCCTCGCTGTTTGTGAAATGACCCGTGCATTCCAGAACCACATCGATGTTGTGATCCTTCCAGGGGAGCTCCCCGGGATCTTTGCTGCTGAACATCTTTATGTTTTTGTCACCTACGGAGATCTGATCATTATGAGCCGAAATAGGTTTGCTGTAGCGACCGTAGACCGTGTCGAACTTGAGAAGATAGGCCAGATTTTCAGGAGGAAGCAGATCGTTTACCGCCACCAGTTCCAGTTCGGGATTGTCCATGATGATCTTGAGTGCGGCTCTGCCGATTCTTCCCAAGCCGTTGATCGCGATTCGTGCCATAATCAGATCCTTTCATATAAGGGTTTGTTGATTTTCAGCGGACAGCGCGTATTGCGCTCTTTTCTGCCGCATACAGGCCCGTAAACCGAACGGCAAAAACTGTTCCATTATAAACTGAAATAAAAGGGATTCATTCCTCGCTGATTTCTGAAAAGAGCTGCTTGACATCCTCGTCTCTGCACAGTTCTGTCCCGGGTGTCATGACCGCCGCGGCTCCCGCCGCAATCCCGTACTGCACCGAAGTCCTCATGTCAAACCCTTCACTCAGCCCGTAGACGATACCCGCTACCATGCTGTCACCTGCACCCACCTTGCTTTTTATGGGAACACTGGGCGAACGGAGCCTGCGGTGACCTTCCCGGGTAACCAGAAGCACCCCGGCAGCTCCAAGCGACAACACCACATTTTGCGATTTCCCCTCCTCAATAAGCGACTGCGCGGCCTTCAGCTGAATCTTCTCGTTTTGGATATCCTCTCCATAAAGAGCAGCCAGTTCATGCATGTTGGGCTTCACCAGATACACTCCCGATTCCACAGCTTCTTTCAAAGGTGTACCGGAAGTATCCACAATGCAGCGTACCCCTCTGTGGCCTACATTCTGGACCAGCCGGGCGTAGAAATCATCAGGCGCACCGGGAGGAAGACTCCCGCTCATCACCAGATAATCCCCCTTTTCCACATAGGACACCACGGAATCGAAACAGGCATCCAGCTCGCCTTCGGACAGTTGAGGGCCGGGCATGGTGAAACGCAGAATGGTATCGCTCACCCGCTCCCGCACCAGATAATCCTCCCGGGTCAGTCCCATTATCTGAACGGGCACGTAGCGGATCCCCTCCTCTTCGAGCATACGGCTGAAAAGATGTCCCGTTTCACCTCCCCGGGTGAAAAGCGCATTGGACACCTTGCCCATGCGCATGAGTGCCCTTGAAACATTGATCCCGCCTCCCCCGGGCTGACGGACAGGCCTTGAACCTCTCAGTTTGCGGTCAGGAGTGATCTTCTCCACGGCGAAATTCACATCGATGGTGGGGTTTATGGTAAATGTCACGATTCTGCCCATAATCACCTTTTTTCCCGAAAAATTCTCAAAAACGGTTAAAAATGCCCGGAAAAGTTCATTACTGCAATAAACGGGCCAGAAGCAAAGAATACGGGAACAGTGGATCGGCAACACTCGTGAGCAGTATATTGTCCTATCACCCCCACGGAAACGGAGTAGAGCGTGAAACGTAGTGAAAGAATAAATCACCTGAAACAGCTTCTCACCGGACGCATAGTCCTTCTGGACGGCCCCAAAGGGACCATGATCCAGAATCTGAATCTTTCCGAAGAAGAGTTCAGAGGTGAACAGTTCAGAAATCACCCCGCAGCCCTCAGAGGAAACAACGACATAGTCAACCTGACCCGTCCGGAAACAGTCAGGGATATACACCTGCAGTACCTTCAAGCGGGTGCGGATATCATAGGAACCAACACATTCAACGCCACCTCCATATCGCAGAAAGAATACGGAACCTCGGAGTATTCCTACGATATGAACAGAACCGCCGCATCGATCGCCCGCTCTGCAGCGGATGATTTCTCGCAAAACAGTTCAAAAACCATAATCGTGGCAGGAAGCCTGGGACCCACAAGCAAAACCCTGTCCATGTCACCGGATATTTCCGATCCGGGACTGCGTGACGTGAGCTTCGATGAAGTTTACGGTTCCTATAAGACAGCAGCCCTGGGACTGATTGACGGAGGGTCGGACATACTGATACTGGAAACCATTTTCGACACCCTGAATGCCAAAGCGGCTCTTGTGGCGATCAGGGATCTCTCGGAAGAAAAAAGTATCGGCATCCCGATAATCGTCTCCGGTACGGTATCCGACAACAGCGGAAGAATTCTGTCCGGACAGACCGTGGAGGCATTCTACTATTCGGTAAGACATGCAGCCCCGCTGGCAATCGGGCTGAACTGTGCTCTGGGTGCCGAGGCACTAATACCTCATGTAAAAGAGCTCGACCGGATTTCCTCGTTTCCCCTGAGTCTCTACCCCAATGCGGGTCTTCCCAATTCCCTGGGGCAGTATGACCAGACACCCCAACAGATGGCCTCGGTGATAAAGCACATCGCATCCGAGGGTCTGCTCAACATCGTGGGAGGATGCTGCGGGTCGACACCGGAGCATATCAGATCCATAAAGGAAGCAGTCGAGGGGCTTTCCCCCCGGAAAACACCGGAGCACAAAGCAGTCACCGTCTATACCGGACTTGAACCGCTCATACTGGACAGAAGCACTCTTTTTGTAAACATAGGAGAGCGGACCAACGTGGCGGGTTCGGCCCGGTTCAGAAACATGATAAAGGAGAAAAGGTACGATGATGCTCTGGAGGTTGCACACCAGCAGGTCCGTAACGGAGCTCAAGTCGTAGATATCAATGTTGACGAGGCTCTTCTTGACTCAGAAAAGGAAATGAGGAATTTCCTCAACCTGCTTCAGTCCGATCCTGAAATCGCACGGGTTCCCTTCATGATCGATTCCTCCAGATGGTCCGTACTGGAAACGGGGCTCAAATGTATCCAGGGCAAGGGGATTGTCAATTCCCTTTCTCTCAAGGAGGGAGAGGATGTGTTCATTGCAAGAGCTAAAATGGTGAAAATATTCGGAGCGGCGCTGGTGGTTATGGCGTTCGATGAAAAAGGACAGGCGGAAAACTGCGAGAGAAAGATATCCATCTGCCGCAGAGCTTATGATTTACTGATCAACAAAGTGGGGTTTCCTGCTGAAGAGATCATTTTCGATCCCAACATCTTCGCCATAGGCACAGGGATGAGTGAACATGCAGACTATGCTCTCGATTTCATAAAAGCGGTGGAATGGATAAAACATAACCTTTCCCCTGCGAAAACCAGCGGCGGAGTATCCAACATATCATTCTCCTTCAGAGGCAACACCCCGTTACGGGAAGCCATACACAGTGTTTTTCTTTTTCATGCCATAAGATCCGGACTCGATATGGGAATAGTCAACGCGGGAGTGATCCCGGTGTATGATGAAATCGAGCCTGATCTGCGTGAGAGGATAGAGGATCTGATTTTCAACCGGAGAGAGGATGCGACAGAACGTCTGCTGGATGCTGCATCAAATGTCAAAGAATCAAAAAAACGCGAAACCGGAGACCTCTCCTGGAGAGAGGGGGATGCCCAGACGCGCCTGACAACGTCTCTGGTGAAGGGAATCACATCCTTTCTGGAGAAAGACCTGAGAGCCGCTCTTGACCTGACAGGAAACGATCCGGTGAAAGTGATCGAAGGACCGCTCATGCAGGGAATGAACCGTGTCGGAGAACTTTTCGGTGCCGGTAAAATGTTTCTCCCCCAGGTGGTGAAGAGCGCCCGGGTGATGAAGGAAGCGGTGTCGTTTCTCACTCCTCTTCTGGAAGAATCACGGCAGCAGAATGTGACAAAGGGCCGCATACTGATGGCCACGGTAAAGGGTGATGTGCACGATATCGGCAAAAACATAGTGGCGGTCGTACTCCGGTGCAACGGATACGAGGTGATTGATCTGGGAGTTATGATCCCTCCCGAAGTAATTCTGGAGAAAGCCCAAGAACTCAATGCGGATATGACTGGACTGAGCGGGCTTATCACACCGTCACTGGACGAAATGGTTGAGGTTGCCTCCCGGATGGAAGCCTGCAGAATGAAAATGCCTCTGCTTATTGGAGGTGCCACGACATCTCCCATGCATACGGCTGCGAAAATCGCACCCGTCTATTCCGGTCCGGTTGTTCATGTCAAAGACGCCTCGCTTGCCCCGGGAGTTGTGAATCAGCTTGTGAATCCCCAGACAAAAGATGTTTTCACCCGGGAGCTTGAAAAGAAGCATGAGTCCGAGCGCCGGAAAATGGAGGGAAAGGCAGCTCTTCCTTTGATTCCCCTTGACGAAGCCCGGCGGAAAAAATTCAAAGTGAACTGGAGCTCATACACTCCGCCCGAACCTTCTTTTACAGGAACGAAACAGTTCGGATACAGAGTAAATGAACTGGCTCCCTTTATCGACTGGAACTTTTTCTTTCTGGCCTGGGAAATCAGAGGTAAATTCCCTGATGTTTTCAAAGATCCGCGGAAGGGTGAACAGGCGAAAAAACTGCATGAAGATGCCTTGAGAATGCTTGAAAAAATGGATTGCGCAGACAGTATCGGAATAGAGGCGAAGTGCGGATTTTTCCCCGCCGCCAGTACCGGTGATGACACGGTAATCCTTTATACGGACAAAACGGGAAAAAAAGAACTTGCCCGCATTCCCTTCCTGCGCCAGCAGAGAGTAAAGGAAAAAACTCCCCATTATCTTTGTCTGGCCGACTATATTGCCCCCGAAGATGCATCCGCCGAGGATTTTCTGGGAATGTTTGCCGCCACGGCCGGTTTGGGAATGGAGGATTTCATCTCCGGCCTTGACGGAGATGATTATCTATCGATCATGGTCAAACTGCTGTGTGACAGACTGGCGGAAGCCTGTGCGGAGAGACTTCACCGGAAGGTGAGAAAAGAGCTGTGGGGATATGCTCCGGATGAGAAACTCTCTGCAGAAGAGCTGCTCAAAGTCAGATACAGAGGAATACGTCCCGCCCCCGGTTATCCCTCCTGTCCCGACCACAAGGAAAAGGAGCTTGTTTTCAGACTTCTCAAAACAGAAGAGATCGGCATGCACTTGACCGAAAGCCATATGATGATGCCGGCTGCGAGTGTGAGCGGATATTTTTTCTCCTATCCGGAGTCAGTATATTTCCCCATAAGCCGAATCAGCAGAGAGCAGCTTGAGGATTACGCCCGCAGAAGAGAGGAAAGCGCCGGGGTGGTGGAGAAAAGACTGGGACATCTGATCAGCGGATGAGTACCGGGGACGCGCGCTGTTTAAGCGGATAAGTAGACAGGGTGAATGCACAGATATATATTGGTGAGGAAAGAGCGTTTCCGGAACGGGCCGTTTTTTGCCTTCCGGTATATTCTCGGGATGAAGTTTCTCATTGACCAGCTCTGTTACATCTGCAAAACCTGCCTGAAATGTCGGGTCCAATAATCCTCCATTGACTGCGTAATCCCAAAACAGCTACTTCCGGGAGGACCCGCACATCTCTATTTACCATTTAATCATTTCAGGAGGTTGATATGAGCCGCAATATAGTGGAAGCAGTTGAAAATTGGGTCAAACGGAATCCGAAACTCAATCCCGGCGAACAGAAAAAGATACTGGATGATGCTCATCTGTATCAGTCCGGAAATGACATGCAGGAAAGTGATGAAGAACGTATCGCGCGTATCATAAAGGAGATGCAGCAATGAGTTTCGAAGCATGTGACAAGGGCTGTGGGACACACGGCCGGTACAAATCGAAAGCGGTCCGGATACTGATCTGCGCAGTCCTCCTGGCTGCTGTTCTGCCTGTCAATGCGACTGAAGATGAGACATTCCGGGTCGCGCTGACCGGCAAATACCCGCCGTTCAGCTTTTATGATGAAAACGGCAACCTGGCCGGTTTCGATGTGGACATGTCACATGCCATCGCCGAAGAACTCGACAGAGAACTTGAGCTTGTCACCACGGAATGGGACGGGATTCTTGCGGGGCTTCTGACTCGAAAATACGACGCCATCATCGGTTCCATGGCCATAACGGAGGAACGCAGGAAACAGGTGTCTTTTTCAGACCCCTACTACACCTCCGGGGCCCAGGTTTTCATACATGAACGCGACACCTCGGCTGTCCGCAGCATAGATGACCTTGCGGGGCAGCCGGTCGGTGTAGTGCTGGGAGAAACATTCGAGAATTATCTGCGCACCAAACACCCAGAAGTGAAGGTCGTCACCTACAAAAGCACTGTTGATATATTCCAGGACATGAACAGCGGGCGTCTCAGGGCCTTTCTGACAGACCGCCTGGTTGGAATGTATCAGATCAAAAAAGCGCAGAAGCCCTTCGTTCCTGCAGGAGAGCTTCTCTACGAGGAACGGATGGGCATACCTGTAGTGCAAAGCGCCAATGCTCTTCGCACCGATATAAACAGCGCCCTTTCGGCACTCCGTCACAAAGGAGTTCTCGATTCCCTTCACGCCCGCTGGTTTGAATCGCAAGGAACTGAAAGTCAGGCCTCTCTGAAATTCTCGGGAGTGGCCCGAAGGCTTCTCAAGGGTTTCGCCGTCACCGTGGGCGTGGCCATTATTTCTTTTCTGATCGGAATTTTCGCGGCGATCCCCTGCGGAGTCGTTCTCAACGGTCCCAAAAACATTTTCAAATCAGTGCTAAGAGCTTTCACCGATTTTGTCCGGGGTACCCCGGTACTGATCCAGCTTTTCTTTATCTACTTCGGTGCACCACAGATAGGACTTACTCTCTCCCCTATCACATCAGCCATAATCACCCTCTCCATAAACGCCTGTGCCTACATGTCCGAAGTCGTGCGTTCAGGACTGATGTCAGTGGATCCGGGCCAGAAACGGGCGGGGAAAGCACTGGGACTGAAGCGGCTGGATGTGTTCCGTTTCATTATATGGCCCCAGGCATTCCGCATAGCCATTCCGCCCCTGGGCAATTCAGCAGTGGCTCTGCTTAAAGACACGGCCCTCATTTCGGTTATCAGTGTGGGAGAAGTGGTACGGGAGGCCCAGTCCATCATAAGCATCACGTTCAATCCCATGCTTTATTATATGGCGATCGCCGCACTATTTTTTGTTTTCACCTATCCGCTCATGCGGTTCACGGCATCCTGGGAACGGGCTCTGAAACAACGGGGGTACATGCATGATTGAAATTGACAATATATCCTATACCTACAAAGGCAGTGACGCACCCGCGCTTCGGGACATAACGGTGCAGTTCGATTTCTCCAAAGGCACCATCATTTCGGTTCTGGGCCAGAGCGGTTCGGGAAAAACCACTCTGCTTCAGTGTGTTGCCGGCTTTCTGAAACCCCAGAAGGGCAAAATCCGTGTGGACGGGACAGACATTCAGCAGATGAGCGAAAAGGATTTCCGCGCCGCAGTGGGTGTCGTGTTCCAGAAATTCAATCTCTTTCCGCACATGACAGTTCTGAGCAACATGACTCTGGCTCTCAGAAGAGTCCAGGGATACAGCAAGGAAGACGCACACAAATTCAGCCACGAGATGCTTGAACGTCTGGGGATACATGAGCTGCAGGACATGTACCCTTCACAGCTCAGCGGAGGACAAGCCCAGAGAGCGGCCATCGCCAGAGCGCTGGTTCTCAAACCACGCTATCTTCTGCTTGATGAACCCACATCCGCTCTGGATATGAATACCACGGATGATTTCGCCAACTGGCTTCTCTCACTTCACGAAACCACCTCGTTTATCGTAGTGACACATGATATTCCGTTCGCCCACAAAGTAAGCGACAGGGCGGTTCTGATAGATAACGGAGAGGTCAAGATGCATGACAGGATTGAACAGGTGGTGGATGATTTTTCAAATATCAGCTGTGTATGACCAGAGACCTGCTCCTTTTTGATTCAATATCGAAACGGCGACTGTGATCGCCGTTTCCATTTTTTTGTGCATTGTTTAACTTTCCTGCTCTGCGGCTTGCTCTTCCAGATGTTTCTCTCCCCGCCTGGCATCCGCCATGATTCTCTCGAAGACTTTGCCGAAAGCTTTTGAAAACTCGGGAGTATAGTCTTTTTTGTACATCGTTATCTCACCTCCACCTCGCCTGAGATCCACTATATTTTCCGAATTCAGATCTCTATACGTTCCGGACCATACAATACCATTTCCCTTCTCATACAGATACATGTCGGTTTCAAGAACTGCAAAGCCCAGAGGAATATGCCTGGTGCCGAAACCATCCGGCTCCACCCGCACACTGTCCAGAACATCGAAAGAGGCCTTGTTGGTCACGGTCACAAGAAGATCGACATCGAATATTTCACACAGTTTTTCCATTTTTTCCTTGTCGTAGGGAGACACGTAATTCGTACCGGCAGCTGGTATCTGATTCCAGCCGGGTGCGATATCCTTGCCCATAACCACTTTGGGTTTATATTCTGTTAATTTCAGATATTCATTACTGGCAGCTACTTTCTGAGGATCAAGCACGGGTGCACCGAGCAGTGCTTTAGAGATGTTTTCTTTATACAATTCATACAAAGCATCAACAACCTCCTGGTGATCATCCCAATATGTCTCCTTTTCCTCTTTTGAATTCAGAAGACCGGCACCGTGATCTATCGAGGAATCTCCCACAGCGTTGACAGATCTGTCCAGAGCGAAGGAAACGATTGCAACTTCACCCCTGTCTTTCACTATTAAGTAGTTTCCACCTGTGAGAAAACATCCTGTCAACAATATCACTACCCCTCCCAGTGCAATACTGGTCAGGTATCTGCACCTCTTACCTGCAAAAAACCTCATCTGATCCTCCTGTTTTGATATAAAAGCATCGAAGCAGAACTGGTAAAGCGCTCTGAGAGAAGAATATATATGAATTCTGCAAATAAAACAGCACTTTTCACCAGATGTTTCTGTTTGATGAGTGCGGCAGAAGCAAACGGAGCAGCGGTTAATGTAAAACTCGAGGAAAGGAAAACGAAACAATGCCGGGCAAGAAAGACTCTCGCCCGGCCAATCTGTACCTATTTAACCTCTATCTGCTTGCCCTTGATTTCCGGTTCCCCGGTTTTGAGCAGAGACAGTTCGAGAACGCCGTCTCTGTAGCGGGCGTCGATTTTCTCCTTATCCACGTTTTCAGGAAGAGTAAAGGAGCGCTGGAATGTTCCGTAGGAGCGTTCAAGGTGACTGTATGCCCCCTCCTCCTTTTTAGACTCCTCTTTTTTCTCCCCGCTGATACTCAGCGTGTCTCCTTCGATGGACACGTTGATGTCCTCTTTTTTAATACCGGGCAGATCCGCACGGATCAGATATCTCTCCTTGTCCTCGGTGATATCCACCCGCGGCCAGACCTTTTCGGACATGTCACGATCACCCATCAGAAACGGTTCACTGAAAAAATCATCCAGCATGTTCCTGAATGCACTCAGAGGATTTGTAGTACGTCTTGCAGGCAGTGCCATAATACACCTCCTTTGGAAAAAATGTGAAATATCCGGTGCGAAAACATGCACCCGAGTGTATTAGGAACCTGCAAAAATCATGACAGAAATGCACACTTCGGAGAAAAAAAATCATTCCGTTTTACAATTCTGACCCATTCGCCAGCCGGGCTGCATGGTATCAAGCCATAAAGAAACGGAATCGGGCAGACTGCAGAGACGGTTGGCTGAGACAGTTATGGAAGTGATCGACTCCATCTGCGCGCTGCTCAAAGGAAGATTGCCGAGTTGATTCTGCCTGAAATTGAGTGTTTTCAGATTGGTGAGCCGGGTAAACGTCCCGGGAAGTGAATCGATATTATTCACGGCACAGAAGAGCTTTTCCAGATTCGTACAATTCACAATCTCCCGGGGAAGTCTGGAGAGATTGTTGCCGCCGATAACGAGCTTTTTGATTGAGCGCAGGTTTCCTATGGTGAAGGGCAGTTCACTCAGATTGTTTTCATCCGCACTGAAGACCAATAATGAACTGCAGCTTCCCAGTTCTTCGGGAAGGCTGTCCAGATCATTGAGCCCCGTATACAAAGTATCCAGCAAAACCAGATTCCCCACCCGGGGAGAAAGTTCCCCCGAAAGGTGATTGTAACTCAGATCAAGAAAGCGCAGCGAATCGAAATCCCACACGATTTGGGGCACTGCGGAGAAATCATTTCTGGACAGATTCAGCCGTCTGAGAAAACGGCAGAAGGACAGAGAATCAGGAAGATCGGCCAGACCGTTCTCCGTGCAGTCAAGGGATTCAAGTGCGCTAAGTCTGCCCAGAGTCATCGGCAGAGAACGCAGCCCGAGTGCTGCAAATTGCAGTCCGGTTATTCGGCCGTCCTTCACTTCCACGATTCTGTCCAGAGAGTAGCCTGATATGCCGTTTCCCCTCAAGGTTTGACAGACGATTTCGAGCTCCTGGTCAAGAATGTTCTCGACTGTACGGACAGTATCGGATTGGAGAACGGTCCCCGGCACAGTGGTGAAGGTGTCATTCTCAAGTTCCGCAAAAGTGAAAGGAGCGAGTATGTCGAGCTGCAGATCCGATGCGGGCAGATCAGAAAATGTGAAACGGCCGGCCGAATCGGTTCTCGCAATACGGTCCAGCCCCCGGATGCGCACATACACGTGAAGTGAAGTGTCAAGATCTCCGATATCCACATATCCGCTAAGACCCGCAGCGGGTTCGAGATCAAGTCTGCCCAGATCTTTGTCGCCGCTAGCGGCACTCACCTCAAAAGAGATCAGGCCTGCAAATGTGGATCCCTTCTCCTTTACGCTGTCAATAATTTCCATAGTGTAGCTTCCGGTATCCACTCCCGTTAAGACAGCTTCACCTGAAAGATCTGTTCTGGTATCGAATCTTTCATCCGCACCCTCCGCCTGCCGGGGGGAAGAAGCAAGGAAACTGCTGGGCCGCACCCTTACAAGCGCATCCGAGGCCGAAGTCCCGTCAGGACGGTAGGCCACGACCGCCACTCGTGCATTGCCCACATCGGTACCCGAACCGCCCGCGGTAGGATTTGAACACCTGATAAACACAAACACTGCACACGCCATTATGATATGTAGAATAGTTCTCATGATCGGGACTCCTCATCTTCAGACTGCTGAAGCGGGAAAAGCTGCATATTAAGCTGATGAACCCTGCGTGAGCCGCTGTCGTTTTCTATAAGCTCCATGACTCTGCGCGCAAAACGGTCCATTTCCTCTATTATACATTGACGGGTTTCTTCGGAAAAGCTTCCGGTGATTCCTCTTAAATAGCGTTTGTCCCGAGGGAGGTCTATGGCTTTGCGGGCCAGATCAGCCATTTCACGATGGTATCTGCGGGCGCTCAGACTTTCGACCTCCGCCCCGGTAGACAGAAGCGGCGAAACAACCTCGTAATCCCCGTTCTCTTTGGAACGTATCACCCCCAGACGCTCCAGCAGCTCCACAGCTTTTCTTGCCTGACGCGCGGAAACGGGAGGACACACGGCTTTCCCCAGACTTTCATAATCACCGTCAAACTCATTGCCGTGAAGGTATTCCCGTATGGCCACCGCATACCAGGTTCCCAGGTATTCGTACTGATCCCGCTGCATCCTGGCCACGGAAGAACGGTCTCCGAAGGTGGTCAGTTTGGAGAAAAGGTGCTCTTTTCTGTGAGGATCCCTGGCCTGATTGAAAAGCACCAGAGTTTCAAAATACTGACGCTCCTTCTTTTTAAGCCCCAGAGCCCTGCTGAATGCCGCGATTCCGTCCCGGGAAAGATTACGCTTACCGTCAATCACGTTTTTGAGAAAATTGGGTCCGGTCATTCCCGCACCGGACAGAAATGTCCTGTGACTGAAAGAGGGGTCAGCCTTCTTTTTATACACATAATAATCATGCAGAAAGACACGGTAGTCGCTGTATTCAAATACGGGTTTCATCTGAGGATGACTTTCCTTCTTGCCGTTTAATCAAACATCTTCAAAATACAAGATGAACCTGAAATAGGTAACAGAAAACAGTTTTTGTGATTCCGGTTCTCTACCCCCCGCTCCGCCGCCAGAACACCGCAGGGGTACCAGTTCAAAGTAGGATACGATATAGCTGATAAAAACCACTCCAGATATTCGGTGAAAATAAAAAATTCATAGCCGGCATCACCCCCGAACCCCTTAATAATCAATATATCTATAATTTCTGCTGTAGTCTAGATTTTTTTCATTTTTTCAGAAAATTTGATTATATTGTTATTGAGTACTTTGGCATATAAGAAAGGAGATTGTATGATGACTTACCGATCCAAGACCCGATCCGGACTGACACTCTCACTTGTGCTGCTGCTGTGCGCAGTGACCGCAGACCTCCACGCATTCACCCTGTCCGGTGTCTCGTGGCTGGGCGGTTCAGGTGATGACGATATGGCAGTCGGCACCTGTATTCAGTCCCAGGGCACTATCGTCATTGCCGCCAACATAAACGATGCCAGCCCGGGAGATGCAACACCGGCACTGCTTAACGATGCCGCGGAAACCTCCTCGGGAGCAGTTATCATTGTAAATGAAAACGGCACCGAAATCATCTCTGTCACCCGAGTAGCCTCCGAAGTACTGGATATGGCGACAGACAGTGATGACAACATCTACATCGCTGCCGCACAGGACGGAATACTGAAACTGGACCCTTCGGCACAGAATCTTGTCTATAAAAAAGAGTGCGGAGGGTACTGTTTGAGGCTGGATGCAGCAGAAGACGGAACTGTTGCGGGCCTCAATGCCTCCGGAAGCAACTCCGGAACCATCTATGTATATGATAATGAAGGTACGGAACTGGGTTCCTTTTCCGGTCACAGAAAAACTCAGGATGTGGCAGTAAGCTCCACTCACAACCTGGTCTACTACACCGGATTCCGCAACGCCAACACCAGTGCCAACCCGGTTCAGGTATGCTACATTAAAGCCTGCAGCTATCAGGGCGAGGAGGCATGGACAAACTACGACTGGCCTGCCCACCTTCTGGACAACAGCGACGGGGTTCCCTACGGCGAAGTCAAACCGGAGAACAACATGGCCGACACCCGGGGCTACCGCCTGGCAATTGGTCTTGACGGATATCTGTATGCCGCATTCGAATCCGCGGGCGGAAATCACATCTTCCGTTATGCCCCCCGCGATATAATGACCAAAGTCACCGTGGTAGGCGGAGACATGTGGCACAACTGGTACAACACCAAATCGGAACACAAAACATTCTTCGGACGCTATGATGCCCAAACAGGAGATTACGTGCTGGGCCAGCAGTTCTGTACCCGCTACTACGACAAGAACAAAGACCGTTTCAACGGAAATACCATGAGAGTCAGAGACGGCAACATTACTGCAGACGAACATGGTCGGGTTTACCTGGTGGGACCAAGCGCCTCCGGCCTTCCCATGGATAAAGCAACCGGCTACAGTGAAAAAGAGGATGAAGTGACCTACAACCCCTTTGATGAAAAAGTCTACACGGGAGGAGCTTACCTTCTGATAATGAGCAGCGACCTGAGTCAGCGGCTCTACTGCACACGCCTCTCGGGAGGTTCAACCAGAGGTGTTGCGGTGAGAAATGTGGATGGAAACACCACTGTCGCCTGGGCAGGTGATGTATCGATGCTGGGAACCGATTTCAAGACAAACCCCGAATGGCTTCTGGACACCCATAATCCGATTCAGGCTCAGAGAGGTGGAGGCGAAGAAGAAGGGTTCTTTGCGGTCATGCAGACGGATTTTTCCGGAGAATCAACCGCGCTGCGTCCCGCCAGGACAAACATGCAAACAGCAAACCGCGCACATACGGTTTCACGCAGAACTGTTCTGATAAAGGGAGCGGAGCTGGACAATTCCGCACAGGCGTATTACGACCTTACCGGCAGGCGTGTACCTGTCAACAAAAAAACAGGAAAACAAAGAGGAACTGCTTCATCGGTTCTCATTGAGGTAAAGAGAAAATAAACATTAATTCAATGCTACAAATAACTACGGATACCAAGGAGTTACAATGAGCGCCTTTTCAAAAGCTCTTCTGATCACGGTTTTTACAGCGGTTGCGCTGTATGCCCAGTCCCATCCCAGGCTTTTCATTTCATCAGAGAGGCTGTCAGAAATCAAAAGTGCCATAGAGACAGACGATTCTCATCACAACCTGGCATTTGCCCAACTCAAAGCACGAGTAGATCAGAACGACTATTCCATCTACAATGAAACCAACACCGGCTACCAGATGTCATATCTGGCCCGGGAAGCTGCAATGATGTATCTGCTGACCGATGATGAAACCTATTCGACCATCGCGTATGAAACCCTGCAGAAGGTCTATTCATCAGAAAATGACCAGGTCCGCATTCCCAGCGGCAGTGCCGAATCGGTTAACGGCAAAAGCGGCAAGGATTACGGCTTATCAAGAGCAATGATGTGCCTGGGTTTCGCGATTGCCTATGACTGGTGCTATTCGGGCTGGACTCAGGAACAGAGAGACTGGGTTTACGGAAAGCTTATAACTGCCCTTGATGCCTGGCCGGACTATTCCCATACAAATCTGGGCGGCACCAAAGGATCGAACTGGGTTGCAGTATGCCGCAGCGGAGAACTGATTGCAATGCTTGCTGCAGAAGAGGAAACCGGCAGAGAAAGCCGCTTCGGCAGACTGAAATCAGATCTGGTAAGCCATATGCAGAGCGGCTACGGCGATATGGGAGTTACCCAGGAAGGCACCGGTTACCTGGAATACGCAGGTCATTTCCTGCTCAGTGCGGTTCATGCCTTGAGAAGTGTCGGTGACAACACGCTTTACAACGAAGCCCGCAATCACTCATTCTGGAATCTAGCCATGTACACCCACTCTTTTCAGGGTCAGTCGAGGAAATTCGTTCAGAGTGGAGTTTCCCATACAAGCAACTATGACGAGGGGTGGTCAAGTCTTGCTCTGGGTTTGACCCCCGATGAAGAACTCCCCTACGTGGTGTACTGGTATGACCGCCATATCGGCAAGCTGGCAGACAGATCAGAAAGCAAAAAGTACGATTGCGACAGAGCCGGGACGGTTTGGTCGCTTATTTATTATCCCGAAAACATAACGCCGGAAGATCCTGTCACGGCTCACCCCAGAAGCCTGGAAGACAACCGGGGATACTATTTTTTCCGTAACAGATGGGAAAACAATGATGACATCCTGGTTTCCATGCACGCTGATGCACACCATCACGACAAGGCCTGGGATCAGTCTGAAGCAGGTGCTCTCAATCTCATGGCTTACAACACCCGTTTCATCGGAGGGCCGGGCAAAGACAGAGATGCCGAAAAATACAGCATGCTTCTTGTGGACGGAAAGTCTCCAGATGATAAGAAATGCGGTGAAACAGTGAGTTTCGAACAATGGGAAGATGGCGGCTATGCTGTTATCGACGGAGGAGACCAGTATTCGGGGCTGGGAATCGATTCCTACCGCAGACACATAGCTGTCAGATTCCTGAGCGACAATTCGGCCATCATCGCCGTTCTCGACAAGATCAGTGACGATCAGGAACATGACTACACCTTCAATCTCAATATCGGTGATGAGAAAGGAAACGATGATGTAACCATAACGGATGGTACCGAGCAGCAGCGCAGCTACTTTCTTCTCAGCGGAAGAAATGAAGGTTTTGTGAAGGGATGGGCTGTAACTCCCTCAGAAGCATCAATCACCGCTGCGGATCCGATTGAAGTAACTCCGGCCAGATCTGCTGATGCAGAGCTTTTGGTAGTCATGCATGTGGGTTCGGGAGAAGCTCCAACGGCGGAATTTTCCGGGTCGGGATTGGAATCAACCGTAAAAATCCTCTCCCATGACATCGCGATCGTGGACGGAAAAATCGAAATTACAGGTCCCACCACACAATCCATAAGACGACCAAAAGCTGCTGCTGAGAGTTTTGAACTGACCAGCCAGGGACATATGTTCAGAGCTGTTATGGATATCAGCTCTTCTCAGAGAATTTCGGGCGGTCTTTACGATCTTGCCGGACGGAAAGTATTCAGCTTCGCCAAGCGCAACCTTGAACGCGGAACGCACAACCTGAGCTACAGAATCCCCAGAGGAAAACTGAGCAAGGGAATGTATATGCTGCGTATCGATTCGGATAATGGAAATCTGCTTCAGACGAATTATCTGGTGGACTGATCCCCCTCATCAGCATCGTTTTTTTATACAAGCCGGGCAGAAATGCCCGGCTTTCCTTATTCCTGAAAACCTTCAGAACCATCCTGAAAACCTTCAGAACCATCCTGAAAACCTTCAGAACCATCCTGAAAACCTT
>JBKGXV010000056.1:0-22037 GCA_046546375.1 Chitinispirillaceae bacterium
TCCGCAAAAATTCGCGCTTTCAGGGCAAAGCTGGAACAAGCCGGTCACTGTTTATCATATTGAAAAAGAGGTCAGAAAAGTTTCCGAATCAACGTCGGAAGCATTGCAATCGTTTTCAAATGTTCAGAATGTGAAACTGACTGCGAATCCTACCGCACCGAGTGCACCGATTATGCCGCTTATCACTGTTGCGCTTCTGGCGATTATCCATTTGTCATGTTCGGGGCTCCATTCCTGCAAATTCTCTCCTGAACTGTCTATCTCATCCATACGGCTTTTGTGTTTATTCATCTTGAGTGCAAATATGGTGGCAGTTATTCCTCCGGCCACCCCCGCTCCCAGAGATGCGTAACGAAGTACCCTGTTGTCTTTGGCACTCTTCTCATCCTCTGAAGGATCATCGGTTGACGCTACCGGTTTTTTTTCGGCTGTGGCGTTTTCCCCGGAGGGCTTATCCGCGGGTGGCTTGCTTTCATATGCTGCTGATTCCGGCTTCTTGTAGGAAAAGGGGATATTGTCCACAACGGGTTTGATCTTCTCGTTGACCGTGAAGTGGAACTGGCCGTTTTTCTGAAATACCGCATTCTGAATAATGATGCTGTTGCACTGTGATTTTACTCCGTATACGGAATACATGAGAGAAAAATGGTTCATATGAGCCCCGTCTGCATCTTTGGCTACATAAATCCCGTTCCAGTCAAAAGGGTTGGGCAGCACATCGCTTGCAGGATTGTATTTCTTGTCGTTTATCGAAGTGAATACCACCATCTGCTCTTCCGTACCCGTCACATTCAGCCTGCCTTCGACCCGAATGCCGGAAAAAGGGTGAAAAAGAAACACTATTCCTTCCGGAATGATGACTGTTTCCCCTTTGGGTATGATCAGATCCTTTTGCACAACATAGGGATTGTCTTCGGAGCTGAATCGGATATCTTTGATGTCACCGGATATGTTTGTCTGTGCGTTCGTTGTGACAACACACATGGCTAAAAGGAAGATAAATAGAGTTGTTTTTCTCATTGCGATCTCCTGTTGAGTATTTTTTCAGTCCAGAATTTCCATGGGACAATCAAAGCCGGAAAATACTTTCTTCCCGAAAGGATGCTTCGAACCTGAAACCCGCACACTGCATCCGTAGCGGACCATGAGCATATTCTGGACATTTCTGTTCCAGCTGGCATTGAAGGTGGAGCTGTTCAGAGTATTTATTCTTGACACTTCAAAAAGGCGCATGATTCCCCAGGGCCCATCGAAGGTGATTTCCTCTGTATAGTCGTCATTTATCCGTATTTTAAGTCCGAACTTGTCTGATTGTTCTGTGATGGGCCACTGAAAACGGATGCCGGGACCGTCTGGTTTAAGCTCCTTTTCTTTTGAGCTTATCACAAGTGTTCCACTGTGCTTGTTCTGTGACAGCGGCTTCACGGAAACGGTATGACTCCTCATTGTACCATCGGAGTTGAAGAACACACTGCTTATCTGTTGGGCTTTGGTCATGCAGCTCGGCAGTTCGCTTTTGAATTCCATCTGAATGCACCCGACCTGCCGGGCTTTCCAGCTGCCGACCTCCTTTTTAAGGTACGGCTTGAGATTTCTTTCATAAAAACCCCAGAAGGTACCCGTATTCGGGCGGAAAAACTCCATAACGGATTCAAAAGGAGCTTCGCTTTCGGATCTGGACAGGGGGTATTTTCCGGCGAAGCCGTTTGTGAACACTGATGCCACCTCCGATTGCCACTTGTCGTTCAGTTCCTTTGAAATGGAGGAGCTCAGTGTCAAACCGGCTGATTCGATCGGTCTCTGGAGTACTGAAGCAGCAGCTCTTCCCACTTCGTCGGGTAAAGAAGCTATAACGTTGTCCGTGTGTTGCCACGCTGCAAGAAGGGGATCCTCCTCCCTGCCGTTAAAAACGATGGTAACCTCTCCTGTTTTGGCTACCCGCAGCATCGATTCGGCCAGAACACTGATTCTCTCCTGATATTGCGCCATCCCCCCAAGCCTGCCTTCCGACTGTGCAAAGGCCCTTATAGGGCTGAAAAGGCTTTTGAGTTTATCCGCGGGGTCCTCTTTGCTGAAGTATCCGCTCTGTTTTACTTTCTGAACAACTTTACCGCCCTTTTTCTGGGCCATTTCACCTATCGCATCCGTGGCGGCATTTCCTTTAGGGGATACATCGATTTGGGAAAGTTCGAGAATACTTTGGAACAGTTTCTTCAGTTCGCTTCTTTCGGAGGCCAGTTTCTGTAAAACCGCGCCGCTGCGTACCATGTCTCCTGCGGATTCCACCTGGACATAGCGAAGGAAATCTATCCATTGATAATACACATCGTCGAGATAAAGCGCGGTGATTTCCCTGCGCAGCTCTTCTTTATCAAAGGCGGGGGCGCCTTTTGTTTCCATGGAAGCACCCAGCACCCAGTCGACTCTGAAAGGATCCTTTGTTGCCGATGTAATCCCTTCGTCTACGTATCTGTCCCAGCCCTCCTGAGTGTAAACAGTGCTCATTTTCTTGCTGCTTGACAGTATGCCCTCTGAAGTCTGCCCCAGGATGTCTTCGATGGAAAAGGTCGGAGCAGTTGACCGCAGCTGATGCCGCAGCGACTCATACATCGTTTTGGCACCGGGTATTCTTGACAAGCGCTTACGGGCCATTTTCACCAGATTCTGGTTTTCCTGTATGAGGGGAGCATCGCCTGTTTTGAGAAATCTGCAGTAGAGGCTGAAGCTGTGTCTGAGAGATGTCTCCACCCTGGCAGGCAGCCTTTCGATATTTTCACTTCTGAGAACTGCCGAAATGAATCCGTTTTCTATAGTTTCCCTCAGAGCAAGGGTATCTATTCTTCCCGAATGCTGGGCAACCGATTCGGACATGCTGAGATATGATTTGAGATATCTGTACAGAGCGGAATAGTCCTCGGCGCCGAGTTCACCATATCCTTTGCTGTGTCTCTTTATCGCATGTTCCAGAAAGGCAGCTGAGGGAATTATGAGGTATTCCCTGCAACGGTCCAAATACACTTTCTTCAGCATGGAGTAGGTCTGTTTGGCTTTTATGAAACCGGGTCCGAAGGAAAGCGGCGGACCGGATTTCCGGAAATGCTGGTATTTGATCACAAGTTCACCCAGGCGGCCAAGCTGCTTATATGCGTCCATGCGGGAGCGGGGGCTTTTCATGGCACTGGCGATTTGCAGCTGGAGCATCTCATTGTGCTTCTTTGTTTTATTGAAAGATGACATAAGATACCAGCCGCCTGCCAAAAAGAGCAGCGTGAAAAGAGCTGCAGACGACCAGTAACGGATCATTTCCTTGCGGGAGAAACGCTGAGTCCGCTGAAGTACCTGTGTGCCGCCGGGAATAATGGAGCTCAACAGCTTTGAAATGAAAAACGGTCTGATCTGTTTTTTGCCGAACTGATCTGTTGAAGGCGGTGCAGCAGACCCCACAGCGGCCCGGTGAGGGTTGAGTGGATGGTTAAGCACTGTGTTGCTTATGTTCTGCGGTGCAGTGCTCTGAGCCTTGGTTTCCTCTTCTGTGCTTTCAAATGTCCTGCAGCTGGTGAAATAAAACCCTTTGAAGATCGGTTTGCCCTCATAGGCGCTGTCCTTGAAGAGTTCGGCAAGGAAATCGGCTGCCCTTGCCTGAATCCCTTCAAACTGAATCACGAATCTGCATATGAGCCTGCGGCTGGATTCTTTCTTTTCAGTGGACAGCCTTTTGAGCCGTAGAGTCTTGAGAACCGAGCACAGGTTTTCGTGCTCTTTTGTGAAAATCGACCGGGCGGAAGCCTTCTGCTGTTCTTTGGAAAGTGTCGCTCCCAGAAGCTGTTCGGACCAGAGAACCGATTCATCGTTGAAGAATTCGTAGAAACCGGGAATGAGGTCGGCTTTGGTGAAGACGGTGAAAACCGGAAGCTCGATGCCCCAAAAAGAGATAAGCTCATCCAGTTTGGATCTCATCGAATCGGCCAGCGCCTTCACACTCTGCTGATCACCGTTGAGAATGTCCTCCACATTCACTGCGAGAACAATCCCGTCAGCCGAACGTTTATTGCGGCATTCCTGGATGGAGCGGTAGACAGCCTTGAACGAGTCGGCGGATTCGGCCCTGAGAAGTTTTCCGGGTACATCTATCCATACAGCTCTGTTGCCGAAGTTCCATTTCAGTCCGGATGCCGTTTCTCCGTCCCGCTCCTGGGGATATCTGAGCGGAAAATTGAGTCCTGAACCGTAAAGCAGTGAGCTTTTTCCGCACCCCTCCGGTCCCAGAACCATAAACCAGGGATTGCCGTAAAGGGCGCTGCTTTTGAAGAGGTTGGTTCGTTTGACACTGTCCACATAGCGCCCGGTTGCCACTTTGACCTCCTTGGTGATTCTCATACAGAGGTCGTGGTTTACCGCGAAGGATTCGGCCGGTTTTTTTTTCTTTTTCTTTTTGAATAATCTCATCGTCTATCACTTATTCCCGTTTTTCAGGACGTTTTGATTGAAGTTTCTACCTCTGGGCTGCAACACTTTCCTTTTCCGTTTCGTCTTCGCAGTCAAAGGAGATGGAAAACGTGCCCTCATCTTCTATGTCCACATTCACTGATTTGAATTTACCCTCCTGTTCGATTCCCACAACCGAAAGCAGTTGAGCGGAAATAGCAGGGAGGAGGGCGGTGTTGATGACAGTGTCGATGTTTCTGGCTCCCGTCTGAGGGGAGCTGCAGTGTTCGGTCACTGCGGCAACAATGGCATCTGAGTAGTTGAAGGAAATCCCGTGACTCCCGGCAAGCCTCTTTGCGACCTTGTCCAGCTTGAGCTTGACCACGGATTGAAGAACATCCCGGCTAAGAGAGAGAAACGGAACAACCTTGCAGCGTGCCAGCAGAGCCGGCTGGAAGTGTTCGGTCAGCTCCGGGCTGATCAGGCTGGTCAATGACTGGGGATCACCGATTCCCTGTTCGCTTGCCTGAATGATGGTCTCGCTTCCCAGATTGGAGGTCATCATGATAACCGTGTTGCGGAAGTTGATATCCCGCCCCTCACCGTCTCTCATGCTGCCTTTGTCAAAAACCTGGTAGAACATGTTGAGCACGTCGCGATGAGCTTTTTCCACCTCATCCAGAATCACGATGGAATAGGGCTTCTGACGCACGGCTTCGGTAAGAACACCACCCTCGCCATAGCCCACATATCCCGGCGGGGAGCCCTTCAGCTGAGACACCGTATGCTTCTCCTGGTATTCGGACATGTTAATCACCGTCGAGAACTTTTCACCCCCGAAAAGCAGGTCCGCCAAAGCCAGTGCACATTCCGTTTTTCCCACACCCGATGGTCCGGTGCAGAGAAAAACTCCCAGTGGCGCATCCGGATTGGTCATGCCGGTTTTTGCAGAACGGATGGTGGAGGCTATTTGGCTAACGGCGGCATCCTGCCCCTTGACTCTTTGTGAAAGCCTCTTCTCCAGTTCAAGCAGCGTTTTTGCCTCATCCTTGACCATAGAGCCTACCGGGATACCGGTCCAGTCGGCGATTACCCGGGCACAGATTTCACCGGATACGTGAGGGTGAACCATAGGTGCTTCACCAGCGGTTTGGCTCAACTCCTTGTTAAGCTCATCAAGCCTTACCCGTGCTTCGCAAAGAGCCGTGTGCTGTTCTGATTCCCGCAGATCGGATATCTCTTTCTGAACCGACAGAATGGAATCCACAAGCCTTTTCTGTTTTTCCCATTTGCCGGTCAGCTCCTCCACGCTTGCTTGGCTTTCAGACTTTATTTCTTCGTATCTTTGGATTTCTTTGTGCTCGACGGGAATGCCCGCGGCCTTGTCTTTGTTGAGGGTTTTCAGGGCACGGTCGGCGTCGGCGAGTGTCTTTTTAAGGTGTTCGATCGCTGGGGGAGTGGTGGTCCGGCTCATTTTCACCCGGGTGGAGGCTGTGTCAAGCACATCCACGGCTTTATCCGGAAGCTGGCGGCCGGAGATGAACCTTTTGGAAAGCGATACTGCTGCCCTTATCCCCTCCTCGGTGATATGCACCCCGTGATGGGCCTCATAGCTTTCGGCAATACCTCTGATCATTGCAAAACATTTCTCCTCATCCGGTTCATCCACTTTCACCGGTTGGAAACGCCGGGTGAGGGCGGGATCCTTCTCGAAATACTTGCGGTATTCAAGCCAGGTGGTCGCCGCACAGGTGCGCAATTCTCCTCTGGCAAGTGCCGGCTTGAGCAGGTTGGCCGCATCCGCCATCCCCGCCGCCCCACCCGCTCCGATAAGAGTGTGGGCTTCATCGATGAACAGTATGATACGTCCTGCGCTTTTTTTGGCGGTATCGATTATGCTCTTGAGTCGCTTTTCAAACTCTCCCTTGACGCTCGCTCCTGCCTGCAGCAGTCCCATGTCAAGCTCCCATACCTCCACACCTTTAAGTGAATCGGGAACATCCCCGGCTGCAATCTGCTGTGCCAAACCTTCGATAACCGCGGTTTTACCCACTCCCGCTTCACCCACGAGTATGGGGTTGTTCTTCTTTCTGCGGCTGAGGATGTCAATTACCTGGAAGATCTCGCTGTCTCGGCCCAGAATAGGATCGGTTTTTCCCTCCTTTGCCTCCGCGGTGAGGTTTTTGCAGTACTTCTCAAGCTCCCCCTCTGCGGGCTCGCCGCCCGGTCCGGACACATCGGTTCCGCTTTCGGAAGATTTGGCAACTATGGTCATGAGATCGTTTCTGAGGCTGTCCTCATCCAGGTGACGAAGCTGGGCGGCGTAGTCACTGATGGATCTTTTCACGCTTTCCAGAGATGCTGCGAAGAGAATTCCTGAACGTACGGATTCACAGTTGTAGCGCAGAGTGGCAAAAGACCATGATTTCTCAATGAGATCAAGCAGAGAGGGGGAAAAGGCGGGTTTGGAACTGTTGCCCTTTGGCAGACTTTCAAGCTCCAGTGTGATGGTTTTCCGCAGACGGTCGGCATTCACCGAGCTGTTGCGGAGTATCAGAGCTACATCGTTATCCGGATCCTCAAGAAAGGAAGCCAGAAGGTGCTCCCAGGTGAGTTCGTAGTTTCCGTTGTTGACACAGGCACCGACTGCGCTCTGTATTTTCTTCTGGCAGTAAGGGTTGAGCTTTTCCAGAAGAGTGCGGATGTCGCTTACTATCATTGTATCTCCCAGTTTAGGATAATGTGAGTTGTTTTTTCATGTTCGGATCAGCCACTTGCCGCAATAATGATGGAATGGTATTCGTCTTCATCTGAATTTATCCCGCACGAGCCGGAAATCCCCATCTTGGCATTATCACTTCCCAACTGGATCGGTATCAGCATGGAAGCTTTGAAGCGCACGTGGATATCGAAATCAAGTGGTTGCGCCGAAAAGAGCCGTACAATGGAATTCACCTTGGTGATTTGTCTGGAATCGATGAGAAACCTTTCAAAATCATCGGTTTTTTCCAGATCAACCACAACACAGATTTTTCCCGTCCGGTCAAATACTCTTTCACCCAGAAGCGCATCATCGCCCACCACCAGATTGAAACCGAGCCTGCACCTGTTTTTCACCTCCGCCCATCGGGGCACCCATTGTCGGATTTGGGTGCGGACTCCGAGACACTCGGAGAGGATTTCCGCAAGGGAATCGCCGTTGCGGCTGACTCCTGCAAAAAGACCCGCGCACATCAGAAGTTCTTCTGTTATCCGGTCATTGGTGTCAAGTCCGGTAAATGCCGAAATGCTTTTATGGAGCTTTGAATCCTCGTGGTTCGTCCAGCTCGGTACTGACCGGTATTTCATGTGAGCCTGATAGAAAAGAGAGTATATTCTGTGATCGAAAATGTTGACGAAATCAGTAAGGGGTGAGGATTCATCCAGCTGCTTCGCGCCGTAATCGGTGAAATAGTGGGGAAGGGGCGAGCTTATGCCGAGCAGCCCCATGAATGAAAGCAGCAGCTCGATGCCCCAGCCCTCATGCTCTTTGACCGAAGCTATATCGCTTGAAGGAAAACCGATGTCGGGGTTGGCTGAAAATTTCACACGTGCATCGTTTTGAGCATCCCCTGAAGACTTTTCAGAAGCGAAGTACTCCTCCAGAAGCGTCACTGCCTGGAAAAAGTCGAATTCCCGGCTTCTGGTTTTCAGCAGTTCTATCAGATCAGACACTTTCTACCCTCTAGCTGATTCCATTCAAGAGTTTTTCCCGACGGTTTGAGAACAAGCCTGAGTTCGCAGAAGGAATTCAGGGTGACATAATGGGTGAGAAAACAGGAAAGAACAGAGCCGAAAAGATGTACATCGTTGACATCCTTGAACGCCTGCTCCTCAAGAGCCACGGTGAAGCGGATCCCTCTTATGACACTGCCTTTGTAGATGACGTCCATGGGTTCACTTGAGACATCTTTGACCGATTCTATTCTTCTGGCTCTTCCCTCCTGGCCGGACCAGTCATATAAGTGCAGATACTTTCTGAATACCTCTCCGGAGGCAATACCCTTGTGCGATGCAGCCAGGTGAGCCTGGAATGTCCATAAAAGATCCTTGTCGGAAGGGGGAAGGAACGGAAGTGTCGGCCGGGTGATGTTGGTGACTCTGAGATATTCGGGAAATCCCTTTCCGGGACTGGTTATCCCGCCTTCCCGTATGTATTCTCTGGGTACATTGCCGTTGGTACACCAGGCTTCCATAATGATATTCTCCTCGTGTACGTCCCGGTTTTCAAGCTGCGGGCCGCCTAGAATAATATTCATCACTCTGCTGCCCGAGGGAGTGTGGACAAATCGGGTGGCATAGGTTTTTTTCGAACGGCTTCCGATGTTTCCGAATGTGTAGAGGGGTTCATAAACTGTTTTGTGTCCGCTTACTCTGTCCAGACCCGCAACCGAACGCATACTGTGAACGTAAACTGAATCGATATAGGAGGAATCGGCCGTGACGCGGTATTCGGACTGAAGCCCGGTTTTGAGTATCGGTTCGATGCTGCTTTTGAATATGTTGGTGGCCGGGCAGCAGTTCAGTTTGAATATGGAGGTGGAGAGTGATGTTTCAGGGGGGAACGGTTCGTTCAAAGTTACTCTGATCGTCACACTCTCCGGCGTTTCCTCCGGCGGGGGAAGTGAGCTGATTCCGTTGAAGTCGACAAAAAGGAATTTTTCCGGATACACGAAATATTCCCTCAGCAGATTGTGTCCCCAGAAACTGTTTTTCGCACAAGGAAGCAGCGTCTCCTCTTTTGCCAGCCCCCCCGGGGTGATTGCGGCTTTCGGTTTGAGCTGAAACTGCTGTCCGTTGCTGAATCCGATCTCCACTTTCTGGCTTTGGGTGGTCAGGGCCCGGTGCACCATCAGTGCAGTGGGCAGTTCGGTATGCAGAAACACTCTGATTTTGCTCAGATCGTAATGATCCCATTGCACTTCGGTATCGCATGCGAAGGTGAAGGTGAGAACCTCTCTGTTGGTGCTGTCGGTGTGGTGTGTTACCGAGCTGAGTGAAATGGGATTGAGAACAAGAGGCCGAGTGGTGGTGAATCTGCATACTGCTGATTCGGGGCCCACTGGCCCGGAAGTTATTTCAGAACGCTGGGGCAGTGTTCTGGCCTCCTGAAGAGCGCCCTGGCGGGGTTCGAACTGGACAATGGTACAGGAGGGGATTTGCTGAAGAAACTGAGGCCATAACAGATTTGTAAGCCCCTGGGTTATCTGTGGAAACGAGTCATCCAGTTTCTCTCTTATCCTTGCTACCAGGAAGGCAAACCCCTCAAACAGGCGTTCGACGTAGGGGTCGCGGTCGCCAACCGAGTCGATGTTGAGATAGTGGGCTCTGTCAGGATGTGCTTTGGCGAATTCGCGTCCTGATTCGAAAAGGTAGCGCAGTTCTTCTTCGTAGTATTTTTCGATCATAAAAAACTATTCCGGCTTTTTCCATGGAACAATCGTGGACGGTTCGGAGGAGGAGAAGGTGGTCTGAAATCTCACCTTTCCCCCGCGTTTCATTTCTGCACTGAGGATGAACACCAGGCGGGCGTCACTCTTCTCACTGTCCTGGGGAATAACTCTGATGTTTTTCAGACGGGGTTCATACCGTTGGACCGTTCGGCGGATGGCGGATCTGAGCTGCTCGGCACCCTGGGGAAGTTTACGGTAAAGCTCGGAGATGTCCGGGAGACCGTAGTCTTTCAGGTGAGGCAGGCTTCCGCTTCTGGTGTTGAAAAGCCGCGTCAGGTGATCCATTATGGAACGCAGCATTCTCAGATTTTCCGAAACAGCATCAACCGGCGTCCCGTCCAGAAATTCACCAGTAAGACTCTCAAACAGACCCTGTTTCATAATAGCCGCAACTTGTTGTTCTGTTTTCCCACACTACTTTTTGTTGTTTGGAAGAGAAAAGGACAGCTTCCGCCAAAGGAGCGCGAAAGCTGTCCGGTATAGCTGAACTGACTGAGGTCACCTTCCTTCATGCCAGGAGTCGGTATGCTTGAACCCTCCATCCGGATATTCCCAGGTGATCTTGCCGTATCGGAAACAGACCTTTTCCATGTGCACAAAACGCTCGAATTCCTTAGCTTTGACGTTGTGCATGATCGGCTTGACCGAACACACCTTCACATTCTCAAGTAGATGGGAGAAGTACAGTACTTCCGCCCCCTGATCGTCTATCTTGTACCAATCAAGTTTCAGGCTGTCATAGGTCAGTCCCTCGCAGACCGCCTTGTATAAAAGCGGGGAGGCCTGGTCGTAGGCTTTCACAATTTCAAAAGCTTCGTGCTTTCTTGTTCCGGTAAGAGCACCAGTGTCAGGATCGGTGGGGATCCGGACTTCATGGTGGAATTCCAGAACTTCGATGCTGCCCTCTCTGCCGGCAACGGTGCAACCGCCCTTGATATTGCCTTCATTGATCCACATATACGCAGGAATCGGCATAAAACCCTCCATTGATGGGGTGAAATGGGTAATTAATTGTTTGATAATAAGTGATACACATCACTCTATTTTCCTTTTGGCATCTGTGAGACAAGCGACAGATTGATATCGATACCCTCTATCTGAAAGTGGGGCATTACTGAAAGGGAAACCGTGAAGAAACCCGGATTGTCGGTCAATTCATTCACTGTAATCTCGGCGGCTTTCAGAGGGTGAGTCGCAATGAGATCCGGTCCCGGGTCAGGCATTTCTGTAACCAGCCCCTTGATCCAGTTGTTGAGCTCTTCCTGAAGAACAGCGCGGCTTTTGGTTGAACCGATATTCTCTCTTTGAATCACCTTGAGATAGTGAGCGATCCGGGAAACCATGAAAATGTAGGGCAACCGGGAATTTATTCTCATATTTGCAGTCACTACGGGATCATCGTATTCCTGAGGTTTCTGCGTTGAGTTTGCAGAGAAAAAACAGGCGTAATTGCTGTTTTTGTAGAAGGAAAGAGGTATGAATCCCTCATTGGCGAATTCGAACTCCCGTGTTTCCGGTATCAGAATCTCAGTCGGGATTTTCATCTGTGTGCCCTTGCCCACATCGAAGAAGTGTACCGGAAGGTCCTCCACCTTGCCGCCCGATTCGGGACCGCGGATCTGCACACACCAGCCGTTGTCGATAAAGGAGCGCACCATGTTCACTGCAAAGGCAAAGGAGGCATTTCCCCAGAGGTATTTTTCATGATCCTCACCCGTTACGTTTTCAGTGTAGTTGAACTCTTTGACCGGTATGGTGTCTGGTCCGTAAGGGAGCCGCAGGGCGAATTTGGGAAGGGTAAGACCGACATAGCGTGCATCTTCACTTTTTCTGAATGCGTTCCAGCGCATGAATTCCGAACGGTCCATGAATGTATGCAGGTCTTCGATTCTGGTGAGATCCTTGACATCATCCTTGCCGAAGAACTTGGGCATGGCGGAGCCGACAAAGGGACAGTGACAGGCTGCGGCAACCTTTGAAATGTTCTGCAGCGTACCGATATCCTCCGGACCGCTGTTGAACTCGTAGTTGGAGATCATCACTCCGTAGGGCTCACCTCCCGGGGTGTCGTATTCATCTGTATACACCTGCTTGTAGAGCCCGGACTGGATTGTTTCCGCAGCATCCTCGAAATCCTCGACAAGCTCCTCTTTATCCATGTCAAGAAGGTCGATTTTGACATTCTTTTTGAAATCAGTGCGGTCGATGAGAAACTTCAGACTGCGCCAGGCGGATTCCATCTGCTGGAAATCCTGATGATGAAGAACCTGGTCAAGCTGATCGCTGATCTTGCCGTCGATTTCGGCAATGATGGTGTCCAGAACCCCTTTGTCGATTTTGTTTATGGAGACACCGCTCTGAATAACGCTTTCCACGAAAAAACGCAGCGCAGCTCCGATTCTTTCGTTGGTTTCGCTTTCGGCAAGCGCACTGGCATCCGTGTATTCCATCACGTCCACTGTCCCCTGGGGGATGGAAAGGTCCATCGCCTTGTAAACGGATTCAAGGCTGTTTTCTTCTGTTGCGGAATCCTCCTGCACTTTTTCCTTCAATTCCTCAGCCATATCTGCTCCTTCTTATTACTTGTTTTCTCTGTGTGCCGTTTTCTTCTCTGTTGATTCCTGCCGGTGAGCTCACTCGCTTTCAGTACTCTGGTCACCTTCAGCGTTTTCATCCGGAACTATCTTCTTGAGCTCCCCGAGCAAAGCCTGCGAAGCATCACTGTCTTTGAGTATCTGCTCCAGTCTCTTTCTGAACACTCTGTTGTCCAGAAGGTTGCTCTTGAGATCCTTCACTAGATTTCTCGCCGCCAGAAGCCGACTGATGGAAGGAATACTTTTGGCCACATGGTCGGGGCTGAATGATTTCATGTTTTTGATTTTAAGGTTGATCGGAATGCTTTTGTCTTCCTGACCGCTGAGCTTGTCATCAACCGAATAATCAAGAGAGAGGTCCATGGACTCCATAACCTGCTCGAAATTGTTTTTGTTGATGCTTATTTTCTCCCGCTCGACTATGCGTTCGTCTTTGGGCTTTTTGGAGAAGTCACCCATCACAAGCATCTTCAAAGGAAGTTCCACCTTTTTTTTGGCATCCCCTTTACCCACATCCAGTTTCAGGTTAATCCTGGCAGGCGGTATTTCATTTTGGAAACTTCCGGCCATAGTGTCCACCTTTCTTTTTAAGATTACATTTTGTGTTTATATGCGGTTTTCGGATCCACAAAACTCAACTTCCTCATCACTTCCTCACGCTTTTCGATAAGCTTGGCACCCGCCGGACCCTGCTTGGCGGCCGCGGTGAGCGAATAAGCCCTGGCAAGAAGATTGAGAGCTTCAACAGCCAGAGAGGGCTCCCAGATGTGCAGGTTGTATCTGTCGATTGCCTCGTGAAGTGTTTCCAAAAGATACATGCTGATATCCGCTCTTTTGGCATTGATCAGTACGGAAGCAATCGCAAGTCTTCTGCGGAAGTTGTCTCTTTCACTTCCGCACTGAGCCATTCCCATGGCCATATGCTCCAGGGCATTTTCAATTTTACCGGACATGGCAAGTGCAACCGCTTCCCGTTTTTCATCCTCCACGGGGTCTTCTCCGGAAACCGTTTTGGACTGTTCGCCGGAAGAGAAAACGGACTGCACTTCCGAATCCAGCCACTCACTGGTGGCCATGTCGCAAAACGGTGTTCCGTCTGAATAGGTAAGCTCTTTGACTCGGGGCATACGTTTGATGAAAAGCGCGGTTTCCACCACGATCGCTTCGCACACCGGCTCGAAATCGGACCCCATTGAGCGGGCGGCCGTATAGGAGATTCTCTGGAGATCAAGCCAGAAATGGGTCGGACCCGAACTGAACATCTTCTCGGCGGTTTCAAGAGCTGTTTTGAAATCACCCTTGTCCAGAGCCGAGTGCAGAAAGGATCGCCTCTGAGCCGCAGGAGGTTCAAGCCGGGTGGTGTTTCCCTCCGAAAGTGGAGCTGCCTGCACGCTTCCCCAGCGGACAGAACGGATAAGGCGGTAGCCTGTGGGTTTGGCCGGTTCCTTCTCAATAAGGAAAACCGCTGACTTGCGGATTGTTTCCAGAGCCTCCTTGGGAGACTGACTCGTCTGCTCCTGTGTGGATGCGGCGGTTGACCCGGAAGCAGCTGCCGGACTTGCGGCCTGGGGTGCAGCTGAAGGCTTCTTTTCCTCCGGAGAAGGTTCCTTTCTGGGCTCGGTTGATTTTTCCCACTTCTGTGCTGCATTGCAGAACTTCAATGGAAAAGGAGAACCATCCGGGAATTTTTCCTCCAGAATTCTGCGCATGTCCAGGAGACCGGAAACAAGCCGCTTTATGTCCTCGTGGGCGCTTGGAGGGGGCTTTGCATTGTCCACGGCATCGGTGAACCTCTCCTCGCTTAGCCATTTGAGTGCAAGCTGCCTGGCGCGCGGGCGGGCAGGAAAAAGAGAGTCGTAGTTTTCCTTTACAAGTTGCCCCAAAGCCTCGAATACATCACAGAACTGTTCCCATTTCTCCTTTTTCAGATAGCAGAGACTGAGAAAGGAAAAGAGGCGGATGTCCTTTGACTTCTCCTGAAGAAGCTGCAGTGATTTTTCCTCAAGCAGTTCGAAATCGATATTGCCTGGTTTGCCTATCTCGGCTTTGACCAGTTCAAAATCGGGATCGTAGGTGATATTCTCCCCGAAAGGATTGTCGGAATCAAAAGGGGAAGTCAGTGATGAAAGATGCTCAGAAATGATGAAATCTCCTGTGAAAGTAGCCTCGGTTTCAGAATCAGTAACCAATGACTTCGGGTAATCGGCAAATGTATTCCAAAGCAAAGCAGAAGTCGTATCTAATATAATAATATCGGCGGACAAGAGATGTGCAATTTTTTTTTCTTTTTTTCCGAATCGGACCGAAAAGAGCGCTTTCTGCACCGTGATGTCTGTTATTATATTCTACAAAGAAGCAGCCCGGGTTTCATAAGGAAAAGAATTCCATAATGCCCTATCATTACCTTGAAATAATCAGAGGCATGGATGTCGGAAAGCGCTATCTGCTTTCTGACGGATCGCTTACTGTGGGAAGAGATCCCGACAGCGCGATCTGTATAAATCCAGACGAACGCCTCGTTTCCGGTCTTCATGCGGTCATATACAAGTTCCCCGATTCCGTCACCATCCAGGATATGTCAAGTCGTAACGGCGTCTATGTCAATGATGAAAAAGTGACCCAGCAGGAGCTGGCAGCTGAGGATATAATCGGTTTCGGTGAAAAGGGTCCCAGATTCAAACTGATAATATCCCAAAAAGAACTTCCTCTTGAACCCGGCAGTTCAGAAGACAAACCGCCGCAAAGGGAATCTTTGGGCACCTCTGCTGAAAGTACGGGCTTTGAGATCAGGTCTTCCAAAAAGGGATCAGTCCTGCCAGGCGAAAACCTCAGCTCTGACTGCACCTCCTCCACGATGGAGTACGAGAAGAAAATCCTTTCCAAACGTATCAGTGCCAGGGAGATGCAGAAATTGCTCAATAAATCTGACAAGGTTGAAAAGATTCTGGAAGAGGGGAATCTCAGCCAGACCCAGGTCCACTTTCTGCATACAGCCTACAACGCTCATCGAAAATCAAGAAAACAGTTCATCGTTATACTGGGAATAGTGATTTTTATTTCTGCTGTGATCTCCGCATTTTTTGTCACCAAAATGCTTCATTACAAGTCACAGGTGAACCGCGCGGTCAATCTGGAAGAGGAACTGAACGGGTATGAAAAGAAAATCGAAAAGGCCAAATCGAGGGGGGAGGATCTCGATCAGATCGACTCTTTGGTGAAAGAGCTTGAAGAGAGAAAAAATGAATTCAATTCGGTGAGTATGGTTTTGAAAGAAGAGGATCTGCAGAAAATCTACCAGGATACCATCGAGGTGCTGCTTTCTGATATTCTGTCCCGCTTCGGAGAATCAGAATACCATCTTCCTCCGAAAATGGTCGAAAGAGTGAAGTATCACATAGAGCAGTTCTCGGGCCCGCTCAGATATACCGCCACAAGGTTTTTCGAGGGAAAAAACCGATATTTTCCCATGATAGAGAGAATCTTCACGGATAAAAGAGTTCCTCTGGAACTTGCATACATTTCCATGCTTGAAAGCGGGTTCAATCCGAAGGCGGAAAGTCATGCGGGGGCAGTGGGTTTGTGGCAGTTCATGCCCGCAACAGGCAAACGGTTCGGACTGAAGATAAGCAAAATTACAGATGAGCGGGCCGATCCTGAAAAGGCCACCTTTGCGGCAGCCGCATATCTCAAGGAACTGATCAGCATTTTCGGCTCTAAAAGCTCGATAATGCTTGCTATTGCCGCCTACAACGCCGGGGAGGGGAGAATAATCGGGGCGTTAAGGAAAATCGACGATCCCATGCGTAACAGGGATTTCTGGTATATCTACAGATTGGGAATTCTGGCTGAAGAAACCAACGAATATATACCAAAAATACTTGCACTGATGATACTGGACCAGAACAGAGAGCATTTCGGGTTTTAGGCGTCTACCGCGCCTGCCACTCAAGTTTTTTCAGTTCGGAAATCTCATCCCTGCTTTCAAGTCCCAGTGAACCGCGCCAGAGAAGTGTGATGAGGTTTTGCTCTTTGTGTATGACAACCGTATCCAGTACCGGTTCCAGTTCTTTTTTCCCATTTCCAATGTCGATTACGATGGTAGGGCTTTCTGCAGGCAGGACCGTCTGGAACGTAGGGTGGGCGGAATCCAGATTGGTAAGCTGTACCAGCTCGTTTCCTGCAAGGCGCTTCCCGTACAGCCCCTCTGAAGCACCCTGATAGAAAAGATGGTCCATTACCGGCACCTTGCCTTTTTCCGAACTGCTGTCGGAGTTTTCGCTTTCTCTGTTCATGGCCCCCTCAAGATGCTCCGGAAGCACTCCGCAGAAGGTGTACCGGGGGTAAAAGTTTTTCCTCGTCCATCCAAGAGAAACCGGAGCAGGTATATCTGTCCATTCGGAAAATTTACTCAAAAGAAAATGCTCACCATTAAGAGGTGATGAAGGATCTTCAATGTTCGGGACAGGAACTTCGGAAGCATCTTCAAGTGACCCTTTCAGTGTGAATCCTCTTCCTATTGGATTGGGGTAGAAAGAATACGCTGTCCCGTTTTTGGAAACGGCATTCCCCCCGTAGGCGTATCTGTAGCCCAGAGGCATTTCTGAAAAAGGCTCAGGATCACTCAGAGAGAGGCCCCGGAGCGCTT
Organism: Chitinispirillaceae bacterium; assembly: GCA_046546375.1. Lineage (GTDB taxonomy): Bacteria > Fibrobacterota > Chitinivibrionia > Chitinivibrionales > Chitinispirillaceae > JAEZKC01. Next base: position 17,157 of record JBKGXV010000056.1, read on the forward strand.
TGGCCTGAAGCTTTCTGTTGCCGAATACTCTGATTGTTTTTTTGTAGGGACCCGCTTTGACCTCACAGTCAAGAAAGTATGCCAGTTTTCCCGAAGGACATTTCGCCTTTCCCAGCACAACCAGGTCGGTGGATGGTTTGAAGGCGACAAGCTCCGATTCGGCAGTCACTTCTGCACTGGCCGGATTGGCCTCATCATCGTATGTGTCGTTAAGCGTGATTGGTATCTGTTGTGATGCCTCCCGGGGCGCTTCTTTGTGGGTAATCGAATAGGTTCTTTTTGCGAGTACCGACAGAATCGGTTTGTTGGAAAGATCAGTGCCCTGAACGATTTGGGTCTGCCACATGGAGTCAAGCACCTTTGAGAATGGTAGAAGCGCAAAGCCTGAATGAATTTAATATAATGTAAAAAAAATAAATGGGCAAGATGTACACCACTTTGAATTACGAGCCGGGGAGCTGATCTCCATGGTCGGTTCCGGCCGCGGGGTTGATGACAGCCAAACTGGGAAATTTCCCGTTCACCGTTGGCTTACATATTCGAAAGCATAGTTCCCAAAGTTACGGCAAATATCGCCCAGATCCCCAGAAAGACAGCCAACATAATCAAACCGGCTTTGAAATAATTGGACTTGCTTCTCTTTACATCATTGCTGAAAGCCCAGACGAACATGAGTATAATGTTAAGCACGGGAATGCACAAGAGCAGTATTGTGACTATCCATTCTTTTACACTGACCACTTCACCCTGAGGCTGCCCGTACGGTTTCTGGAATTGATTCTGCGACTGTTCCATTTCTGCTAATCTCCCTGCATAAGGTTGCGTTTTGACTGTTGTTTTCCGGAATACAAAAGTGCAGCGGACAAACACAACAATGCTGCACTATTATATAAAACAGAAAAAGCTCCTATTATATTGTTTTTCAGCGTACCAGCTTGGAAACGACAGATTGTAAATTTAAAATATGCGTTATGTATCGTTTCCTGCAAGCAATAAATGTTTTTTTCGGGAAAACATGTTGATACAGCCCACATTCCTGACAAAACCTCACATTGTCCCCTCTTGCACCCTTTATATGTTTTTGACTTCTTTTAAAGTACAGTTATATATTGAGTCAGTTATAATTGTTAAAAAATTGTTTTCAGAGGAATTTTTATGTATCTGATCGGTAAAAACGTTACGGTCGTTTGTTGTACGTTGTTGATTGCGTCCTGCGGCAAGAATAAGAATGACGGTGGGCAGGCTGACTCCCGGCGGCATCGGAGGGCATAATGAAAAGTTTGAAAAACAGACTTTGGTTTCTTGTAGTGGGATTTATACTCATATCTGCACTGAATCCGGTACTCTTTTCCTGCTATGCATCCGGAAATTCTGAACCGAAAGTGATCCTCGAAGGCTCGCTTTGGACTGAATCGAAACTGAAAATTGTGCTGCCTGATACAACCGCAGTTCTTACAGGCGAAGAGATCGCCGCTGCATTGAACCTTACGGAGGGGATACTGATACTCAAGGAAAAAACACTCTCTCCGTCGGGATTTCCCACATTGGTGTACTCCGAGTTTGAATTAGAAAGTAGAAGTATCGATATTACGGTCGAGGCAAAAGACACCAGAGCTTACATTTTTCTTGAAGACAAATCGTCGGGTAAAAAGCTTACCCGAATCGTGAAGTCATCTTTTAAAGCTCCAATTCCTCCCCGTACGAATTTCAGTGTCTTTACCGTGCGTGACGGCATTCTATCCGTGGAGGGTTCTGGCACACTCGATCTCTCAAGGATTCTGATTGGAGGCACATGGAGTAAAATCGTCACCAGCACTTATGAAAGCTACGAGCAGGTACTGCGATGGAAATGCACTCCCGACATACCGAAGCATATTTTCTGTTACTGCGATTCGACACTGCCGGTCGAAGACTCCAGGGATAATCCCACCTGTTGGAGCTACGACCGAACGGCGGATGTAGCGGTAAAAAGAGTAAACAACGGTAAGGCACTAAAACTGGTTATCTTCGAAGAAAATTTCATGTTTCCGAAAAGTTTCAATAAAGAAATAACTTTACAACTGGAGCCGTTTTAATGCGAAAACGATGGCTTGACATGCCTTCCCTGTCTCAAGGCAATGAGGCAAACGAAAAGGTAAAAGAAGAAAGCATGAAGTGGTGTGGTCGGGCAAGCTCTTCGATGGTATACAACTACTATCAAACGGTTTTGGGTAACACCTCCAAATATATTAAAAACGATCAGGGAAAAGGCGATCTGCTGTACTGGGACGGCTCTGTGGCGGCCGAAGGTTATGTTCTTTCGGCCCCTCTGAATGCTGCACTTAAAGGATGGAAGAGAACCGCGCTCTATCCCAGGGCCGACCGCAACCTTCCTCTCTCCACTATGCAGATTGCTACTGTTCTGCAACCGGTTCTGGATAGTATCGACCGGAATAATCCGCTTGTTGCCTACACCGCCCTGTCTAAAAACCTCATGAAGGCCAGGCACATAGTGGTGATATCCGGATACCGGGAAGAGTCGGATGGAGAGATATGGCTGCTTATCGACGATCCTGCCACTATGTGTGATACCAGAGCCGAGAAAGAGAAAACGGATTATATCGGTATAGAAAATCTCGAGATTCTTGATCCGGGTCTGTGGTATGAGCGCGGGAGTCGGTACTGGCTTAGGGCATCAAGGCTGTTCGAGAAAAACGATTTCAGCGAGAGCAGTGATGATTTATGGTGTGATCATCACGACAGACCCGGGTTCGTCGTTTTTGGCAATGATGCAGATACTCCCGATTCTCAATACTCCCATCTGGAAGAAACGCCGCGCAGCAGTCTTCCGATGCTGGTCTCCGGGATAGAGGACATTTGCCCGACACCTGAAAAAATCGATGCCTTTTTCACTCATACGGAAAAGGATTTTTCGGGAGGATATTTTCCGGTTGGCGCAAACACCACCTGGCACAGCGGCATTCATCTTCTGGGCGAGGAGGGGGGGACAGTGCATGCCGTGGCGGATGGAACTGTGGTATGTGCACGCATGCCCTGGGAGGATAGAGAACAGGACCGGCTCAAATTTGGCTCCAGAAATTTTGTGCTCATCAGACACGGCAGAGATGATCAGGTATGGTATTCACTTTACTACCATCTCAAGTCAGTCGATATGCTCAATGATACAGAAGCTGAGAAGATAGAATGGCTTAAAAGTCAACAGTTGCAGATTTCCCTGGGAAATTTCAGGACGCACCCTACAACAATAGGCAACAAGGAAATCTGTACTTTCAAAGATGGCGAAATGGTTGAAATTGTTAGTAAAATAACTGCACCATGGTATGGTGTTAAGCGGCCTGAAGATGGAATGACCGGATATGTGTATTACGATCCGGGTCGTATGAAAGAGGTTGCCGCTTTTTCGCGGAGCAGGGCAGAGCTATTCCGCACGGAAGGAGTATATCAAATCGATGTGCCGATTAAAGCTGGCGATATAATCGGGTTTGTGGGTGACGGTATAACGATCGAGAATAATTCAATTGTCAAAAAGCCGATTCTTCACTGGTCGGTTTTTTCATCCGAGCTGGTATCCGGCTCATGGAAATATATGCTGGATAATAACGAGGATTTTACGTGTGATTGTAAGGCGCTTGTTGATATGATTGACCAGAAGATAGAGGATGAAAATGGTGTTTTCCAGGCCGATGGGCACTTGAGTCGGGAAGAAATTGAAGAGTTCTTCAAAGACGAAGAGAAGGCAAAAAAACTGCGGCGTTATGCATTCAAGTTTAAGACTGAATGGGCTGTGGAGTGGGAAAAACACGCGAATACCATCAAAAAAGCCGGCATGAGACCGAATATATCTGTCATGAATTTATATAATTGGTGGAACGAGGCAGTGAAAAGTCATCCCACTCTGCCTTCAAACGGTCATCTCTGGCATTATAACCCGATTCATTTTCTGGAAAGGAAGCTCTATCCCTGTACAAGTGCCTCTTTTCTGGCAGATAGTTTTGTGCCGGATTCCTCCTTTCTGTTGCCTTCGGCCTATACACTCGTTGAGCGTATAGGTTCATATGCATCTAAAAACAGAGCCGCGGAAATAACTATCATCGGTATGAGTGGTACAGGTAATGATACCAAAACTGATCCGGACCTTTCAGAGGCACGCGCCACAAGTATCACTCTTTTTCTGAATGATCAGAAATCAGTTTGGGTAGACCGCTTTTCATACAAAACAAAAGCAAAAACCAACCAGGGTGTATGGAATCATTACGAACGACAGCTGTTGTTGACCTATTTCGGCACCTATACAGGAGATGCAGTTGATGAAAACACGCCGGAGCAACAGAACGCGGTCAGGGCATTTCAGAATAGGTACGGTCTGACTGTCGACGGGAATGCCGGCCCTGCAACGCTGGGGAAGATGTATGAGCTGATCCGCGGCAAAATGGGTAACCCGATGTGTCCTGAATGCTGCATCGTTGCAGGCAATGACACGCATCAGAATCATTGTGAACTACTAGCCCATGTTATTCTGTGGTATGGTAAACAATTTCCCGCTGTTTCCGAATACAGCACTGATCCTGAGAATGTTTACAATCAATGGCTTGATAGCGTAACGATGTGTATCGATGCCGAGCCCTGTGAGTATTATGAGGAGCCCCTCGTTCTGTATAGCCCGCAGCGAAATGAATACATTCTGGTCAAAGATGTCGAAAACCTGGAAAATGAGATCCAGACCATGGATGACATCTTGGAAAAGCTGGAAAAGGCAAGGGAAGAAAAGGATGTAAAGGCGCAGGGGAATGCGCTTTCCAAGGCATCTCAGGAGGCTGTTTCTCTTCTATCACAGGATATTGAAGAGACATTGGATCCGAAAAAAAACATCGAGGAGCTTAT
>JBKGXV010000057.1:0-21560 GCA_046546375.1 Chitinispirillaceae bacterium
GGCCTGGGAGTTAGTCCGTCCCCCTCCCCCGAAATATTTGGCATCTCAGCGACATTCATGTATCTTGAAAAAAAGAGATGAAATCAGGTTCTTGTCTGCTGCGCAGTTTAGAATTCGACAAAAAGCCCCGTACAAAACATCATCATACTACATACAGTTTGTTTGCCAGTATAATGAATTCGGTCGTGTTGAGATATCTGCTGTTTTTTCACTTCCGGGTTTGTCATGCATTGAATAGAGGCAGTTTTGAGGATTTATGATTAATGAACCGGCATTTGACAGTAGGCCTGATTTGGGAGGTGATAACATCTCTTCTCTGAATAACACGGTTCCGGTGATCGGTATCGGGGTGTATCCAGGTTGTGGTGAAACTGTGAAAAGTGTCTGCAGACTGCTGCCCTCCAGTTTGTGCTCCGCACTGGTTTTGATCCAGCGACATTCCCGGCAGGAGGAGCATATCCATACTGAAATGCTGGAAAGTGATGTGGAGATACGCGAGATCCGTGATGGGATGCATCTTCAGAAGGGGACTCTTTTCGTGGTACCTCCGGGCAGAAGAGTGCAAATCGATGATTTTGTTTTCAGGCTGGGTGAGGTGTCGGATGAAGACACTGATTCTCCGATAGATGATTTTTTCCTTCACCTTGCGCAACGGTATGGTGAAAACAGTGCTGCCGTTGTGTTTCCCGGCAAAGGTGTGGATGGTATCAGGGGAATAGAGCAGGTGGATCTGCGTGGAGGGGCTGTTTCGGTCTGCAGCTCCGAGGCGGCGAAAAGAACCTCTGTCCCCTGTTCTGTAAGGGAATGCGGTTTCGAAGTGATGAGTCCCGAGGAGGTTGCCGATGAAATCTGCCGTATCTCTTCGCAAAAACATGAATGGAACGGGAATTCCGCCGGGGTGCTGGAAAAAATCAATCAGACGGTTCTGTTCCAGACCGGAATTGACATAAGCAGCTACAGGCAGAGTGTGGTGCAGCGCAGAGTCAGGCGGAGGATGAGCTTTCGGGATACCTCTACGGTTAAGGACTATTGTTCGTTTCTGGCCCGGTCTTCTACCGAAGCGGATGATCTCGTTTCCGATTTCATGATCGGGGTCACCTCCTTTTTCCGGGACTTTTCAGCCTGGGAGGTTCTAAGAAACCGTGTTCTCGGTCACCTTGCGGCAGAAAAGACAGAAGATCCCGTCCGTATCTGGACTCCGGGATGTGCAACCGGGGAGGAAGCCTACTCCATTGCCATGCTTCTGCAGCGTGAACTCGATGCCGCCGGAAAGAAACGTGCCGTTCAGATATTCGCAACCGACATATGTGAAGAGTTTCTCAGGCAAGGGAGAACGGGCAGGTACACCGAAGAGAACCTCGAGGGGCTTTGTGAAGAATATGCCGCGGATTTCTTCGAGCATACGGACAAGAGAGAATTCACCGTGTGCAGGGGGATCAGGGAGAATGTGGTATTTGCAAAACATAATGTGCTCTGTGATCCGCCTTTTTCCAGAATGGATCTGATTATCTGCCGCAATCTGCTCATTTACCTGAAACCCGAAGCCCAGAAGCGATGTCTGGAGACCTTCGGATATGCGCTCAAAGATGAGGGTGTTCTTTTTCTGGGGAATGCGGAATCCATAAATGGCAGTGATCCGTCCTTTACTCCTGTTGAAACGAAGAAATGCAGGATTTACCGCAGGAAAAACGGGGCCCGGTCAGCCCGTCTCCCGATGCATTTCACCAATACGGAAAATGTGGAAAACGGAAAAACCGTTCGCCCCGGTAAAAACGATCACAATCTGGTTTTCACAGTTCAGAAGAGTCTTCTGGAAAGTCACGGTCCGGCGGCAGTTGCCGTGAACAGGCAGTACGACATTGTTTACACAAGCGGACCCGTGAACCGTTTTCTCTGTTTTCCGGAAGGTATTCCGACCTATAATCTCCAGCAGCTTCTTCCTGAATCTATCCGCACCCGGGTAAGAGCAACCTTTTCCCGTCTTCAATACGAGAACCGGGATTCCATACAGATCCGCTTTACTGAAAAGGGGCGAAGGGACATTGGTCTGACTGTAAGGAGAGTGGGCGGCAGTGAGGATCTTTGTCTGCTGATATTCGAGGAACTCTCCGAGTCGCAGAATTCCGGACTCAAGTCGGATCCTGAAAATAAAGCGTATGTAAAGCAGCTGCAGGATGAATTGTCCGCGACTCAGAACGAACTGCAGCGGCATATCGAGCAGCTTAAGACAATGAACGAAGAGCTGCAGTCCTCAAACGAGGAACTTCAGGCTTCGAACGAAGAACTGGAGACTTCCGGAGAGGAGCTCCAGTCGCTCAACGAGGAACTTGTCACTGTCAATTCTCAGCTTCAGACCAAAGTGGAGGAGCAGGAGGAGACCAATAACGATCTGAACAATTTCCTGTCGAGTACGGAAATCCCCACTCTGTTTCTGGATGACGAGCTTCGGATCCGTCGGTTTACGCCTGCATTGAAGCATCTGATCGGATTCATCTCTTCTGATATCGGAAGGTCTGTGCGGGACTTTGCTCTTGAAAGGTTCGGGGAGGACTTTCTCGGGGATGTCCAAGCGGTGCGCGGGGATCTTATTCCCGTGAAAAAGGAGGTTCTGATCGGGAAAAACTGGTTTAACCGTTCAGTACAGCCCTACAGGACTTGTGATGACCGCATAATGGGTGTTGTGGCAACCTTTGCCGATATTACCGAACTGAAGAATGCTCATGACCAAATCAGGGCCGCAGCCGACAAATTCCGTATTGTGGCCGATTTCACTTATGACTGGGAGTACTGGTGGACTCCAGATAACCGTTTCGTTTACATCACCCCCTCCTGCAGGCGGGTAACCGGCTACAGCAGAGAGGAATTCATGCAGGATCCTCAACTGTACTTTCGGATTGTTCATCCGGAAGACAGAGAAAAAGCGGTCAGTCATTTCCTGGACGATGTACGGAAGGAAAAACGGTGTGAATCCGAATTCCGCATTGTCAGGCGGGACGGTGTGGCAAGATGGATAAGCCATGCCTGTCAGCCTGTTTACGATGAAAACGGGAGGTTTCTGGGGCGAAGAGCGTCCAATCGGGATATCACTGAGCGCATGCAGATGGAACAGAATATCAGGGAGAACCGGAGAGATCTCAAGCACGCTCAGCAGGTAGCCCGTATGGGCAGCTGGAAAATGGATGTGAAGGAAAACCGGCTTGAGTGGTCAGAGGAAACCTACCGCATTTTCGGTATTGCGGAAAATGCTCCTGTTGATTATGATTTTTTTCTGTCCGCCGTTCATCCTGAAGATCGGGAGAGAGTGGATGCTGCATGGAAGAAAGCGTCAAACAGCGGCAGCTACGAGGTGGAGCATAGAATCATTGCGGACGGCAGGGTCAAATGGGTGTTTGAGCAGGCGGAGCTCACATTCGCCCAAAACGGAGAGCTTTTGAGCGGATTCGGAACCGTTCAGGATATCACGGAAAGTGTTCTGGTTCGCCAGCAGATAGAACGGGCCGCCTCTTTGAATGAAGCGGTTCTTCAGAACTTGACCGAAGCTGTCATTGTCACCGGTTCGGACGGAACTGTGCTTGATGTGAATGCTGCCGCTTTGAGAATGCACGGACTGTCCTCGCCCGATGAGGCGTGGTCACATCTGGATGAGTATGCCCGGACTTTTGAAATGTTTGACGAAAAAAACGGCATCATTCCCAAGCCTCAATGGCCCACAAGCAGAGCACTGCGCGGAGAAAAGGTGGCGGGGCAGATGGTTCAGCTGTATAACAGACAAACTGGCTACAGGATGTGGCTGAGCTTCAATGTCTCCTCTGTTGTGAATGAAAAGGGAGAGTGCAACCTCCTGGTATTTTCCATTCGAGATATCACAAAAACCAAAATCCTTGAAAGGAACCTGCGGGAGAATGCCCTGTATTACCGCAATCTTTTCGAAAACAGCAACGATGCCATAGGCCTGATTGACTGCAGGACATGGAAGCTTGTCAAAATCAATTCGAAATTCGATTCCCTGAGCGGGTATTCCCCCCAAGAGCTTATTGGTTTTGAATTGAAAACGACTGTCTCGCAGCGCAGCTCGAAAAGGGTGGAGAAGTTCTGCAGCAGAGTTCTGAAAGAGAAGACAGGGCGTATGGAAATGGAGCTGCTGCATAAAGAGGGCGGCAGAATCCCTGTGGATGTGAACGCATCCCTTGTCGAGATCGATGACAAACCTTTTGCTGTTGCGGTCATTCGGGACATATCCCAAAGAAAGAAAGCCGAGCAGCAGCTGCGCAGCAGAGCCGAGGAACTTGCCGCCATGAACAGGGAGCTTGAATCCTTCTCCTACTCTGTTTCCCATGATCTGCGCGCCCCCCTCAGAGCCATTACCGGTTTCAGCTCCTTTCTGGAAGAGGATTACAATGACAAACTGGATGAAACTGGAAGAGGGTATCTGAAAAAAGTCAGGGAGAATGTGCACAAAATGGGGGCTTTGATAGATGATCTTCTCAGCTTATCCAGAGTTTCAAGATTTGAGCTGATACGTCAGGAGATCGATCTGGGAAAGATGATATCCTCTGTTGTCGATGAACTGAGACAGGCCGAACCGGACAGGGTAGTTGAACTACAAATTCACAAGAGGCTTAAGACCAGCGGGGATGCGCGGATGCTGCAGATCGCGGTCTCCAATCTGGTGGGGAATGCATGGAAGTTCACCAGAAAGGTTGAGAAACCCAGAATCGAGGCGGGCACAGTGAGGATAAAAGGCAGAAAAGTGTTTTTTCTGAAGGACAACGGGGCCGGTTTCGATATGAAATACAACGAGAAGCTCTTTGCGCCTTTTCAGCGGCTACATGCGGACAGCGATTTCAGCGGGACCGGAATCGGTCTGGCCATAGTGGAGCGCATCGTTCACCGTCACGGGGGGCGGATATGGGCTGAAAGCCAGGAGGGAAAGGGGGCAACCTTTTATTTCTCTGTTGATTAGAACGGAACAGTTTTTGCTTCTATACTATACGGCAGGTCTGTTTAAACGGGTCGGGACCTGTCGGCAATCACCGTAAATTAGCAACTATGGGCAGGAATACATGAAATTAACAGTTCTTTTGGTGGATGATGAAGAGGTCATACAGATGGGGGTTGCCAAACATCTCTCAGATCATGGATACGATGTCTTCTCGGCTTTCAGTCTTAAAGAAGCCAGATCCCACATAAAAAAGCAGCCTTTCGACGCCATTCTTCTGGATGTCCGTCTCTCCGACGGCAATTCACTCGATCTGATACGGGATATCAGGGCCAGGGAAAAGGAGACGGCCGTCATCATGATTTCCGGGGCATCGGATGTGGCCACCGCGGTGAAGGCAATGAAGCTGGGGGCGGAGAATTTCATCACCAAGCCTCTGGAGATGGATGGTCTCAATATCAGTATACAGAGGAATCTGGAGCTGGTGAAGTTGAGAAAGAAGGACACCAGAGTGAAGCGTCTGGAGATGGCTCCTCTGAAGCCCTATTTCGGTAATTCCTCTCAGATAAAAACTGCCTGTGATTATTCGCGGATCGCCGCGGGGAATGACGCCGTGGTGCTTCTCACAGGCGAGACCGGTACGGGAAAAGGCATTCTGGCCAAGTGGATACACGATCACAGCAGGTGCAAAGCGGGCAATTTCGTTGAGCTCAACTGTTCATCGCTCAAGGGTGAGCTTCTCAGAAGCGAGCTGTACGGGCATGCGAAAGGATCTTTCACCTCCGCGGTGAAGGATCGTGCGGGGCTGGTGGAGATCGCCAACAACGGAACTCTTTTTCTGGATGAAATCGGGGATATGGACCTGGAGGTGCAGGCGGAACTTCTCAAGACCATTGAGGAGAAAAAGTTCCGGCGTATCGGAGAGAATGTTGTCCGCAGCAGTGATTTCCGGCTTGTATGCGCCACCAACCGGGATCTGATGAAAATGGCTGAAGAGGGGACGTTCAGAAGTGATCTCTATTACCGCATTTGCGTGTTTCCTATAGAACTTCCTTCCCTCAGAGAGCGCACGGGGGATATCCGAGGTTATGCCGAGCATTTCCTCAAGGCATTCGGTTATGATCACATGCCTCTTGATGAGGAAGTGGTTGAAGCGCTTTCTGAGTATTCCTGGCCGGGCAACATCCGGGAGCTCAGAAACATGCTGGAACGGGCACTTATACTTTCCCAGGGCAAGGCTTTGAAGCTTGAGCACTTTCCCGGCCTGTTGCCTTCGGAATCGCAGAACTCACGGGAGAAACCGGTATGGAATCTCAATGAAGTGGGTAAGCGGCACATCATGCGCGCGCTTGAACATTTCGATGATAAACTCAAGGCATCTAAAGCTCTGGGTATAACGGTAAGTGCTCTTGATCAGAAGCTTGAAAAAGACAAACAGGTAGCCGCATGAATCTTCGAGTGTGAAGTCTCAGTCAGGGACTTCACATCAATATCTTTTTTTATTATATTGGTTCTAGATACTCCCTCTTCCAGTACTATTCACGCATTTCAGAGAGGACGTATGCCGGAGATTCTTATAATTGACGACGAGGAAGCTGCCGTTTTCGGCTTCAGCCGCTATTTTTCAAAACAGGGCTATTCCGTGCAGAGCGCGGGAACGATAGAGGAGGGGCGCAGACATATCCAGAGCAGCAGTTTCGATGCTGTAGTACTGGATATCCGTCTTCCGGACGGAAATGCACTCGAATTCATTCCCGAGATAAAAGCCTTCAATCAGAAAACAACTGTGGTGGTGGTTTCGGGGCTTGCCGACAATGATACGGCACAGACAGCACAGGAAATGGGGGCGGATGACTTCCTGGTCAAACCCCTCAAAATGGCAGCACTCTGTGAGGCTCTCAAGAATGCTTTCGAAAGTTCCTCTCTGGCTATCTGATTTCTGTTCATCTATTCAGATACTGCTTGACAGTTCCCACCAGATCAGTGATTTCGAAGGGTTTTTCCAGAAAACCGTCTCCACCGGCCTCCCGTGCCTTCTCCCGGTCGGTTTTCTGTGTCGCAGCCGTGAGAAAAATAATGGAGGGGACCCAGCTGTCTGCAGCTTCACCTTTGAGTTTTCTGCATATTTCCCAGCCATCCAGATCCGGCAGGCGTACATCGAGCAGTATCAGTCTGGGATGATCTGAATACGCTGTCTTTAGCCCCTCTTCCCCGGTCCCGGCAGTAATCACACTGATACCTCTGAGAGAAAGATTGATTCTCACCAGTTCAGCCAGTGCCTTCTCATCCTCTATGACCAGAACATCATTTGGCATAATACGCTTTCCTGTTTATTCCATGATTGAATTATTAAAATTACTGCTTGGTTAATCTTTTATGGTGAAGAAAAAAGATGCCCCCTCACCGGGTGTGGACTCCACCCATATGCGTCCACCGTGGGACTGCACTATCTCCTTTGCAATAGCAAGACCGAGTCCGCTCCCGGTTCCGGGGGCTTTCTCCTCCTGCACCCGGTAAAATTTCTCGAAAACCTTCTTCTGGTGCCTGGGAGCTATTCCCGGACCGTTGTCTCTTATCTCCACCATGCGCTGGCGGGGTTCACCGCTGATCTTCACCTCTATTCTGTCGGCGTATCTCAGAGAATTTTCAATTATGTTGAGAATGACTCTGCGGATCTTGTCTCTGTCCCCCAGCACCGGTCTTCGGCCCCATTCATCGCTTTTCACCGAGATCCTTTTTTCCGGGCTGACCCTGAGATATTCCAGTGCATTCTTAACCAGCTCCTCAAGATCGACCTGTTCATGTCTGAATTCAGTTCTGCCCGATTCGATTTTGGAAAGGTCGAGAAGATCACTCACCAGATCTCTTAACCTTATGGCCTCTTTTTCGATTATCTTGAGATAGTGCCGGCTTTCTTTCCGGTCCAGGCTGATATCGGGAGACTGCAGCGTCTGTGCGAAGCCCAGAACAGATGTGATGGGAGTACGCAGCTCATGCGAAGCCATGGAAACGAATTCGGTTTTGACCTTGTCTATGCTCATGAGCCGCTGATTGGCATTCTGAAGATTGCTGTTCAACTCTGTCAGCTCCCGGTTGGCCTTTTCCAGCTTGTGCTGATACTGGGTGAGGTCTGCCTGTGCTCGCTTAAATTCGGTTATGTCGGTTGCCGTGCCGATTATCTGGATCACTTTCCCATTTTCATCTCTCTCAAAAGGAGTGTCATAACTGATAAACCAGTGCCAGTTTCCCGAGCTGTCTTTCATGCGGTATTCGGCATTCAGAATTTCGTTATCCGAGGCGGACTCCAGCTTTTTGAAATGTGCCGACACTTTCGGCACATCCCCCGGATACATGAGTTTCTGCAGTATACTGTTTCTCATTTCAAGTACCTGGTTTTCACTGTAGCCTATGGCCATGGCCACATGTCTGTTCTGGAAAAGCGGAGTCTGAGCCTGAAGGTCGTAGACATAGAGCACATTGGGGTTGGTGTCGAAGATTTTCTGAATAAACTGCTTCTGTTTTGTGATTTCTCTTAAGTACTGCTCTTCGGCCATCTGGGTTCTTCTCAGTTCGGTGACATCACGCTGAGTTCCCCAGACCCGTACCAGTTTGCCGTCTTCCACTATGCCGAAGACATTGTTGAGGAAAAAATGCTGATTTCCATTTACGTCAACTTCATCCGAAATAAAATTGGTCACTCTGTAGTTTGATCTGGCAAAGGCATGAAAGAAAAGACGGTTTTCTCTTTTGTTGGTTCCGCCGTGAAACTCTGTCAGTGTTTTATCTTTTATTTCCTCCTCTGATTCAAAACCGTACATTCTGGCGAACGCCTGATTGGCTTCAGCCACCCGGGCACGTTCATAAAAGAGGCCCACCTGCAGATCCGGGGATATGTTTTCTGGAATGGGTTCACTCATCTCTATTCTGTAAATACCATCGGAGGTGAATCTGATATAGGTTCTGTACCTTTCCTCACTCAGACGAAGCATCTCCTGTGCGGTTTTTCTTTTTGTGATGTCAAGCATCGTCCCGCAGGCGCGCAACGGTTTGTTGTTCTGGTCGCGTTCAATCACGCGCCCTCTGGAAAGAGTCCAGATGTACTCACCCGATTTTTTCTGAAAACGGTGTTCGATATGGAACGCGGGGGTCTCTCCTGTGAGATGTTCCCGGATTTTTCTGAAGACAAATGATTTGTCCTCGGGGTGGATCATGTTATTGTAGGTGTTCATATTGGGCTCAAGTTCTTCAGGAGCATACCCCACAATATCCGCCCATCTTTTGTCATAGATTATTTGATCGGTGGTGATATCCCAATCCCAGGTTCCCATTTCGGTGGCATCGAGCGCAAGCTCGAGCCGCTCCTTGGTTTTCCATATCTGCTGCTGGAGATTGTACTCTCTGGTTTTGTCCGAAAAAGCAAGCACCACTCCCCGGATATTGCCCTGACCATCCTTTACGGGAGCGGCGGAATCGGAGATGTTGTATTCCTCACCGTTTCTGGACACCAGTGTCGTATGATTGGCCAAGCCCACAATCAGTCCGGAGGAAAGAACTTTACTGACCGGGTTGTCCACAGTTTCCCCAGTGAGCGCGTTATGGATACTGAAAACATCTTTGAGCAGCCTCCCTTTGGCCTCATCAATTTTCCAGCCGGTGAGCTTTTCAGCCATGCTGTTCATTCTCAGGATTTTCCCTTCGGTTTCGGTAGTTATCACACCATCACCGATGGAGGAAAGAGTTATGCGCAGATTCTCTTCACTTTCCCTGAGCGCATCTTCTCTGGCTTTACGCTCGGTAATGTCGACCGCCGAGCCGAGAACTTCGCGCACAGTTCCGTCGCTTTCCCGTGAAAAAGCCACATGAGTGTTTCTGAACCAGCGCCAATCACCATTTTTGCTTCTCATACGGAATTCGATTTCTGCCGATTCATCATCGTTAAGGTCGTAAAGTGATCTGTTGTGTTCATGGATACCGGGCTGGTCTTCGGGGTGCATGAGATTTTCAAACACATGAGAACCGAGATACCTTGTTTCCTCTATGGAGTACCCCATGTAAGCAACAAGTGCCCGGTTTAGGAAAACAGTCTGGGAATGTTTTAGACTGAAGATATAGATTAGATTGGGAATTCTGTCCAGAATTTTCAATGTCCGCTCTTTTTCGTTCTGAATCCACTTTTCTCTTTCCTTGCGCCTGGTGACTTCGTGCCCGATTCCCAGAAATGCATAGGGCTTACCGTTTCTGTACAGAACGCAGCTTTCCGCCTCAACCCAGATAACAGAGCCGTCTTTACATTTGATGGGGTATTCCTGAGCCTCCCGCTTTCCATCCTGCAGTACGAGTTCGCGATCCTCTTTTAATCGCCGCGCAATTTGTGGAAAGGCAATAATGGAATCAAAGTCAAGTCCTGTTTCAATATCCTCATCAGTGTATCCGGTCAGCTGCTTAGCTCTCTGGTTTGCCTCCAGAATCACGCCGTTCAAATCTGATATGAAAACAGCAAATACAGTATGGTTGTGAATGGCCTCGTACCGGCGGGCATTTTCCACTTCCTGTTCAGAAAGATCCCCGGGACTTCTTTTGTCGCTCATCGGCGCCGTCCTCTTGTGGTGTGCGGCGGATTTCTTCTCCTCACTTAGGCTGCAAGGTCCGTACCACCGTGAGAATGAATGTTCAGCTGACTTTGTAGAGCGTTTTTCCCGTTATGTCGTAAAACCCGGGACCCTTGATCTCTATTCTCGCACTTACACCCTCCCATTTGAATCTGAAAAGCACCGGAAGCGAACGTATGGCAAAAAGATCCCGTCCCACGGGGATCAGGGGAAGTCCTGGCCAGAGAAAATCGGCCCTGTACTCTTCTGAATCCCTCCATATTCTGCATTTAAGCCCGTGATCTCTGATCTCGTGATAATCACCCGGATAAAATCCCTTCCTGCTTTCATCCACTCCGGGAGGGGCGGTCTGAGCGAACTCCAGCACATTTTCCAGACGCGTATGTATCTCGGGCCAGTTATCATCCAGAACTTCGAATCTCACTTTGCGCATGTCCAGAACCTCGTAGAGCTGCTCGCAGAGCTGCTGGAAATCATGCCACAGAGAAACCGATGCCCGCTCTCCGGTGAGCTCCCGTGCCTGGGCGTACTTTGTCCGCTGGTCAAAAGAGATGAAATACTCCTTCCAGTCCTCCCCCCTCGCTTTGAAGGTTCTGCGCATGAGCTTTCTGACATCGGGCGCATGCATGAAAACGAATACAGGGTCAAGCCGGGAAATTCTCCCTACCAGGTCCCTGCAGAAAGCCATTATCTGCTGGTTGGGTACCATGTTGTTGAAAAGCACCCGCGCCCCATCCTGCAGAAGGTAGCTGGTGATTATGTGCACTTCCCGCTCTCCGGCCACCATTTTATACAGATTGTCCCACTTCGCCGGCCAGGTTTTTATGAACCTCTTCAGGCCCTCCTCCCAGTCGATTACCTGAATATTGGCATCCGGATAAAAAAGCGGATGCCCGCTTTCCTCCTCATGGTGCCACTTGTTAGCAATCCCGCCCCTCAGCAGGTTCAGATGGATATACTGGGCAGTGGAGGATTTGCCGGTTCCGGGAATGCCGTCTATCAATACCAGTTTAGTATTCACTGCAGATATCCAGAATACGGATTGTCCTTTTGGAAACGAGTCAGGGATCAGTCATAATGAAGCAGTTTCCATACCACAGAAGTGAAACCCCGAATCGGCCTTGGGGGACCCGTTTCCGGTATTCTTTGCAGAATTTTTTTTCCTGAAAATGGGAATACTGACTTACCATCCAGGTGAAATGAAAAATCCCCAGTCCCAGTTGATATTTCTGCGCTGAAGCGGACGGGCAAGATAGAACTGCAGAATGAAGGCATTCAGCAGATTCACCCGTGCTGCTCCTCCCACACTGAATATGGGAACTCTGTCCTCGGTATCTCTGTCAAACCTCAGTTCGGGCAATTCTCCTGCATTCCAGGCCGCTCCCGCATCCGCGAAGCCAGCCAGTTCTATCGGGAGCAGGGGAAAGTCAACCAGCGCTAGCTGGGGCGGACCCAGCAGAGGCACACGAAGCTCCGCATTGGCCACCGCGATTCTTGAGCCGAACAGCCGGGCCAGCCGCGGACAGTTCTCAAATCCGTTCTGAGCCGAACAGTCACTGCGGTTGATAGAATAGAAAGTGTACCCTCTGACAAGGCTCTGGTACCCTAAAAACAGTGGCGACAGTCTGTCGTTTTCCGAATCCCCCAGATATCTTCCCCGGTGAAGGAGACGAAAGGCAAGGGTGACAGGGCGCAGAAAGTAGTAATATCTGTAGTCGGCCAGAGCTGTCACGAAATTGAAAGAACCGACCGTCGGTTCAAGTTCGAACCGATACCTGCGTCCCGTCAGAGGTGCTGTCATTCCGAAAAAGGAATAATCCCCCACATAGGCCGCACTTGCGCTGGCCAGGTTGAGATTCGACGGCTCATCCACCTCTATATCCTCTCTTCTCAGTTCTCCGTTTCTATTCCGGCGAATCTCACCCCTGTAATCGTAGTAGAGCAGCGAATAGGAGGTCCCCACCTCGAAACGACGGTTCCGGGAAAAGGGGTATTCCAGCCAAAGGCGCGCCCGATCCTGGAACCTTCTTTTTTCTATGTAGGTGACTGTATTCTCGTCGGCTCCCCTCTGCGCCTCTACCGAAAGTTCGGGAATGTGGCTCAGGCTGACCCCGTAATTGGTGCGGCTGCTGCGGTTCTGGTAAAATACCTGTCCTCCGATATCAAGAAGACTGCCGCTGGCCTGAACCCCCACTCCCAGGCGGTGGTTTCCCAGCAGGTCGGTGAAAAGAAATGATCCACCTCCGCCTGCACGTGCACCGTAGGGCCCGATTGTCACCCCGCCTCCAAGCTGCCCGATATAATACAGGCGAAGAGAGGGAGAATAATTGTTTACAGCTACCGTGTCGGGATCAGCAGGTATCTTTTTATCAAGATATTGCGAAACGATTCCGCTTTCCACATTCGGAGGCAAAGTTACATTGTCCAGAAACGCGGCTGAATCCGCTTCATAAACAGTGCCTGAATCCGCAATCATCTTTCTTATGCTGTACTCTGACCGGGAAAAAACACTGAATACCAACTCTCCGGAACTGGGAGCGTAGGACATGGCTGTGGATAAACTGCTGAGGCCGGTTATTCCGGTGGCGACATTGGTGATTCTGTATGCCGTGTCGTTTTGAAGCGAGTACCGATAGATATTGCTTATCCCGTCCGGATTCGCTACCATGAAAAGCTCGCTGCCGTCGGAGGTGAACTGGGGATCTGTATGGGTGGCCCAGTCGGCAATGGAAACGATTTCCCTCTGATCGGAGACAAGATCGTAAATACCGATCTTCATGCTGGCGTAGTTGAGTGAATCGTAGTCGGTAACCGGTGCTTCATCGGTGACGTAAGCGATCCGATTCCCGTCAGGAGACCAGGTCGGCTGAAGCTGTGCATAGAGGTCTTCTGTGACATTGCGTGATCTGTTCTGCTCCAGATCATGAATATAGAGGTCGCTTATGGCTCCCGAGGTGGCTGATGCCGCCAGATAGCGCCCGTCGGGAGACCAGGCCAGCTGAGTAATGGCATCGACATCATCGATTCTTATTTCGCGCTGGAATTCCCCGGACGGAATATCCACAACGGAGATCACATTGTCGCCGTTTTCAAACACGGTGAATGCAAACCTTTTGGAATCCGGGGACCAGGTGCCGGAAGAGTTGAAGAACCGGAGGGCATCGAAATGCTCATCGGTCACTGTGCTCGTAAGCTGTTTTACCACTTCTCCCGTTTGGGCATCGGCCAGAAAGAGCTCGATTGCGAAAAGATTTCTCGATGAGATGAAGGCAACCCATTTTCCGTCAGGACTTATCACCGGGGCCAGATTCACCCGCCCCTCCTTTACAAGAAGGTTGCCGACACTGTCAGGGCTGGCCCTTTTTTTGATGAGAGGTTCATAAACTTTTCCGGTTGCCTGTTTCCACTGCTCTGAAACCTCGGACTGATCCACCCCCACGATTTCCTGCATAGCTCTGTTCACTCCCGTTTTTACCGAGCCCTTCATCAGGTCACCTATGACCTCATCACCCCAGGTTCCCGCCACATAGGCCCATATGGCATGTCCGTATCTGTAGGGGAAATATGCGGGATCTCTGCTCACCTCGGAGATGGTGGGGAAATCATCATGAAGCAGAGCATCACGCATGTACATGGCTGTGAGCGGAGATGTGCGCCCGATTGACAGATACTCTGACATCCCCTCAATGAACCAGGTCGGCAGCTGCCCTGCCCGGGAAACCGAACCGCCCAGCTGGGAGAGAATGGTGTAGTGGTAGGCATGCACCAGTTCGTGTCCTATCACATGGTCGTTTTCCGGGTAGATTCCGGTGAGAGGTATCACGATTCTGTTCATTCTGCCTTCAGTGACCCCGCCCACGCTTTGAGGAACGTGGCCTGGAATGATGTTGGTCTGCTGGAAATCGGCCTGGTTGGCGTAGAAAATCACGGGCTGAGGGGTCCCAAGACGCCAGTCGAACACCTGCTTGAGTCTCTGGTTCCAGCGCAGAAGCATTCTGGAGGCATCCGATACGGCCAGTGATTCCGGGGGATAGTACAAAACTTTGAAGCCGTCTGTCTCGCGTACATTCCATTGAAAATTCTGGTACTGCACCTTGTTTTTCCCGAAGTACTGTGCATGCGAGCTGATGATCAGGAAGGTGATGAGAAATAGAAGTTTTTTCATACGCCTCATTCCGTTTATTCGGTTTGAAGAACAGACAACAGATCTGTACAAGCAAACAGAGTACCTTTTTCCCCCGCGGCGGCATCCGGTTTGCTCCAACTGGAGATGATCCTTTGTGTCGCTTGACAGTTTTTCCCGGTTTGCAGGTATGAACAGAAGAAAAGCATTCAGAGTATCCGGATTCGTACTGCTCTACTCCGCTTCGGGTATTCTGGGACTGTACCTGCTCCTCCTTGTCCTCCTTCACCTGCCGCCCGTTCAGAACTATCTGCTATCCATCCTGGAAACACAGATCAGCTCAGCTGTCCGGGGAAAGCTCGAGGTGAAATCCTTCAGAACAGACCTGGTCAGTTTCATCGATTTCTCGGAAATCGGAGCCTATGTGCCCGGTGAGGAGGACTCTCTTTTTCTTCAAAAAATCACACTCGATTACTCTTTTCTGTCTCTTCTCAATCGGGAAGTCAGAATTGATGCGGTCGGTATCAGAGAAGGAAGTGCGTACCTGGTACGGGATTCCACAGGTAATCTGCAGTTCCCGCTTATCCCCGCAGCGCGCAGAGAAGCCCGGCCCGATACCGCAGAAGGAGTCCTTCCGGGTCCCTGGAAACTGGTGGTGGATACCGGATTTGTGCAGAATCTCGATGTCGTCTACCGCGACAGTCAACTGGACCTTTTCACCGTCCTTGAATCTCTTCATATAGCGGTAAAGTCCCCTAATCTTGATTCTCTTATGGCCGAAGTCTCCTCGGAGCATATCCGGCTGCGCTCTCCATGGTGGAACGGGACACTGGACACACTTTATGCCATTGGGAGAAGAGATGATTCTCTGATCACTCTGAAAAGGTTTCTGCTTTCGGGCAATCCGGCACGGATCAGTCTTGGCGGGACAATCCCTCTGTTTCTCCAGGCACCCTTCAACCTGAACGGAAAAGCACGGGGGAAGCTTGCACCTTTTTCGGATCTGTTCATACCGGATACACTAAGCGGTTCGTTCAATGCGGATTTCAATGCCCGGGGTACTCTGGAATCGCCCCGGATGAGAGCTGTTGTGACTTCCCCCTTCATTCGGTACCGGACAATTGCACTCGATTCCGCGTATCTGCATGCGCGCTACACCGAATCGCAAACCCTTCAGATCTCCTCGTTTCTCCGCAATCCGTTGGGAACAGTTCGTGCCAGAGGTGATCTGGGCATCCCGGGGCTGATACTTTCTCCTTCGCTGGGCGGCTACAATGTTCAGGTGAATGCAGATGTGGCAGATATTGCCCAACTTCTCAGGGAAGCGGGGCTTACGCTGACTCAGGTGAACGGTACTGCGGATCTTGATCTCTACGCCCGGGGTGATTCTCTTGTGTCTCTTCCCGATTCGCTCTTTATGACAGTGACTGCGAACGAAACAGGCCCGCCCGATATGGATACTGTCCGGGCCCGTGTAGCTTTAGATAAGAACCGCTGGGACCTGGAGACACTTCTGGGCCGAGGGAACCGGATTTCCGGACGCGGTGTTGTCACGCTCCCCCGGGCCATAAGAGGTGATCTGCAGGGAACAGTTTCCAATCCACAGCTTATCACCGAATTCTTCATGCCTGAACCCGTAACCGGGTCTCTGGAACTGAATGCCTCTTTCAGCGATATTCTGGAAAACCCCCGGCTTCGGATCGGGGTACAGTCCGATTCCCTTGCCTGGAGGGGAGTAACGGCCGAGCAGCTTGAAGGAGAGTTACGCTACAACAAACTCTGGACAATAGATAAGTCGGCAGCACTCTTTCTTGCAGACTTGGGAGAGGTGAGGATCCCCGGTTTCGAGCGGGTAGAGGGCATGCTGCGGGCGGACGTTTCAGCAAAAGGTGCATTCCCTCTGCCGGTGGTGCAGGCTGATGTGGAGATCACCGACCCCGAATACGCCGAATATAAGGGCGAAAGAATCGAGACTCGGCTGCTTATTGAAAATCAGACACTTTTCTGGGATCGTCTCGTGGTCCGAACCGACACTTTCCGTCTTGCCTCAACCGGTCAGATTAATTTACTCTCATCACAACTGGCCTGGCAGACCGAACTGCAGCTTGCTGCAAGGGAAAGGCCCGCGGCTCGTTTGTTCCTTGAAGGCGCATTTGTGAATGATTCCCTGTATGCGTCTACAATGATAGAACATCTGGTTCCCGGCAGAATCTTTCCCGATCTGCCTTTTTTTGTATGCTATGAGGGAGGAGCTGAGGTTCGGGCGGTTGCGGGTCAGGGAAATTGTCTGAGCAGAGGAAGTCTGGATTTTGATCTGATTCAGTTCGCACCTGCACTTCCGCAACCCTACACGATTTCCGGCAATGCGGGATTTTTCGGTAACGTTCTTGACGCCGAGGTGCAAATACATTCTGGAGATGACCCTGATTCCTCTCTGGTGGTGATATCTAATCTGCTCTTTGAGAGCATCTGCCCCGATACACTGCAGCCGATCGGTGAGGGGAGTTTCGTGAGAGTGCTGACACGGGATTTCAGCTACGGGCAGTTGATCAGTTCATACTTTCCCGGTTTCATGGCGGAAGGTGAGATCACCGGCGATATCGTTGCGAGCCGTGAAAATGGTGATTGGTTTCTGGGCGGAGAAGCCAATATCACCGCTGATACTCTTGCCTACCCGCCTCTTGACTTACATGTATCGAATGCGGTTGTCACACTGAGTCCTCAGGGAACTTCAAGCTCGCCTCAGGGGGAGTTCAATGTGACCGCACGCGGTTTGGAGTATGCCGATGAAAAGGTGCAGAACGCGGCAGCGGTCGGTTCTCTCGACTCCGGGGAGATTTCCGTTCGAACACTCGTGGGAACATTCAATGACAGCGGGTTCATTTCGGCATCGGGAGTAATTCCTTTTTCGACCATGACAGGAGATACCCGTTTCGAATTTGAGCTGGAACATATGCCGCTTGCATTTGTCAATCCTATTTTGGGAGCGGTTTTCATTGAGGAGGGGACTATGACTGGAAGGGGAGTGGTAGAACTCGGTGAAAAAATCGATTCGGACGGGGTTTTATTCATCGAAGATATGCGGATGAATTCCGATGTGTGCGAGTTGTCTTCAGGACCTGTTTCGGCTCAGTTGTTCCTTGTCAATGATTCGGTGGTGCTCAGCAGCTTGAAAGGTGAACTGGGCAACGGAATAGTGGCGGCCCGCGGGTTCGCACAGCTTGGATTGTGGAAAGTGGAGGATTTTGCATTGGATTTCGGGGCTCGAGGGGTGCGGGTAATGTGCGAGGATTTTGTGGAGCTGGGGCTGGGCGGCGCAAGGGGCAGATTCCGTAAGACGGAGGAAGGTTACGCATTGCAAACAACTGTCTCTTTTGCCGAGACAAGGCTTGATCAGGTAGTCACCCTTCAGGAAATCGTCGACAGAGCTCTCACTCAGATCCCCCGGGGGCCGGTGCCCTCCGTTATGAGAGAAACTGAGGTGGATGCTACCTTGGTGCTTAACCGTAATTTCCTGATCGACACCAATCTGGGTAGATTTCTGCTGGACGGTCAGTTGACTGTCGGGGGTACGCTTGCACGACCCAGGTTCAATGGTGTCTTGACTATGGCGGAAGGGACTGTGCGGTATCTGGACAGGGAATTTGAAATTGAAGAGGGAACGCTGCGGCAGTATGATCCCTTCGAGATTAATCCGGAGTTGGATATATCCGCATCCATCGATGTGCAGGCGATCACTTTCGCCGATCCGGCCGATTACACCATAACCGTTTCTGTCAGGGGTACTCTGCGGGAGCCGGAGGTGGCTATCACATCCAGTCCCCCTCTGCAGACTCAGGAGATATTGAATCTGCTTACTCTGGGTACAGGGGGGGCGGATGCGGGGCTGCCCCGGACCGGTCAGATCGTTTCTTCTCACGTAACGGGCCTGGGGTCTCAGCTTCTGGAGCAGGCTTTCGGAATCGATAATATAAGCGTGACCGGGAATCTTTTCGCAGTGACGGAGAACGCTGGGTTGACTTTTACTATACGTGAGGATGTCACTTCCAGGCTTACAGTCGTGTACCAGTCGGATATACTCAATCCTGTCAATCAGGGAATACTGATTTCCTATCGTCTGTTTCCCCGTTTGCGTCTGACAGGCAGAACCCAGACAGAGGGAAGTTCGGAAATAGGCTTCGATTATACCATACGAAGGTGAAGTGACCGTGATAAAACAACTCGCAGCTGTTTTGATTCTCCTGATAGCTGCAGCTCAGTGCCGGGCTCAGCGGGAAAAGTGGTATGCCGGAAATATCACCTTCCGCGGCAATCAGGCGTTCGAGCGTTCCGAGCTGCTTTCCCGGATGCTGCTTCGGCCTCCTGATTTTTTCGAGCGCACGGAATATTCCTTTTCCCGACTAACCGGCGATATGAGGAGACTGGAGAGTTTTTATGCCACCAGGGGTTTTTTCAATGTTGCTGTGCGTATTTCGGATGTAAGCCGCGATACGTCTGTTCACCTGGTCAATGTCGAGCTTCGCATTTATGAAGGGGTTCAGACGGTGGTCGATACTTTAGTATTCAGAAATAATCGGGTTTTCACCGATTCGGCACTGTCAGAGTTCCTTCCGCTTGAGAAAAACGAGCCACTGGATTCACTGCTGTATGCACAGAGCGGGGCGGTTATCCGTGACAGCCTGGCTTCCCGCGGTTATCTATTGGCAGAGATAAAAGATACCGTCCGGTTCAGCGAAAACGGAGACAGTGCCGCGGTGATTTTTGAAGTTGAAGAGGGTCCGCTGGTGCTTAGCGGTACCGTTGACATTCTGGGAGCTCAAACGGTTCATCCTCGGGTGGTGAGAAGGGAACTTGTGCTTGACAGCGGTTCCGTGCTGACCTCATTTGAGATCTCCCGTTCGGTGCGTCGGCTTTACAGTACAGGACTTTTTGACTATGTGCGGATCGAACCGCTTGATACCGCAAATGTCCCTGCCGCAAAAGATACCGTGATAGTTCCCGTAGCGATCAGGCTTCAGTTGACCGATTTTTTCAGGTTGACCGCAGGTGGCGGCTACAGTACTGATGAGGGGGTGTACGCAACCGGAGAAATTTCATATGGCAATCTCTTTGAGCTGGGGCACAGGATCAGTGTAAGCGGGCGTCTGTCCTATGACCTGTTCGGGGCTCAGGTTATTTATTCCTACCCCTGGTTTCTTCAGGCGCCGCTTTTTGCGGATCTGATGCTTTATATGGAAAGAAGGGATGAGGAGGAATTTGCGGGACTTTTCAGAGGGGGACTTTTTTCTCTGAGCGGGAATTTCAATGCTTTGACAGCATACAGAGGGTGGGTGAGAGTTGAGAATACCGCCTGGATAGAAGGGGCTAGGCCCGGCCCTCGGTTTCCGGAGCGTCTGCGCAACAACGTGGCACTGTTTGGCCTGGGTATAAGCCGGGATACCAGAGATGATGTGCTGAACCCGGGAGGCGGTTTTTTCGGATTTGCGGAGGCGGAGTTTGCCGGTCCCGGTATTTCCTGGAGTGATAAATTTTTCAGAACTAAAGCCGATTTCAGGTGGTACATTTCGCTTCCGAGCAGAAGATTCAGGTTCCTGTCGGCATTTTTTGCCGGTTACGTGAGAGGATTCGGGGAGGCCGGAGCTGCCGTATCCCCACAGGAGCTTTTCCGGGTGGGGGATGGGGTCAGGCCCGTTCGGGGGTATTCTGATGATGCTGTAGCGGATATGGGCGAAAGGGGTAGACTGGCTTTTATCATAACGCCTCTGGAGATGACGTTTCCTATCTATACACCTCTGGACGGTGCGGTCTTCATGGATGGCGGTCATATCTGGTCGTCTCTTGATAATTTTAATTTTGGGGATGTCCAGTGGTCGGTGGGTGCGGGTTTACGGTTGACTTTGCCAATCGGTGTGGTCCGCTTTGATTACGGAGTTAAGCTGGATGGCGATTCTGACCTTGACGGAAGGTTTCACCTGGGAGTGGGGACCGCGTTTTGATGAATATTTCGGTAAAGTTTTTATTCATAATGATGATGCTGTGCTTTTTACCTTTACAAGGGTACGGTCAGAGTTGTGAGGATCTGCTTGAGGAACTTGAAGAGGAGCTGGAGCCGGGTGATGGTGATGGTGAGGGAGACGGTGCTGCTCGGGAGGTGTTTGAACGTCCTGTCTACAGTGTGATCGAGGCGGGGCTGGGCGGGGGGTATTTCGATGATCCCGGGTTTGAATCTGTGTCCTACAATTTCTTTGTGGCCGGACTCTGGGAGGTCTGGCGTTACGGAGCGGTGCGGCTCGGAGGGGAGTTTGTTTCTGATTTGAGTCAGTCCTTTATTGCGGATGTCACGGTGGGTTTCAGAGTCTACCCCTACACCTTCGGCACGACGCCTTACGCGGGTATTGCGGCAGGCTACGGGTACAGTCAGCCTGGAGATGATTCGGGCTGGGGAATCCACGCAAGTGCGGAGGCGGGGGTTTTTATAATACAGGGTCCCGATCTGAAGTTGGATTTTTCCGTTGGTGCGTTGTTTCAGCAGAATGGTGGAGTGGCCGGTGGAAATCTTCAGGGGTTTATGGTGAGAATCGGGTTTGTCCTTTAGGCTTATAATGGATATATAAATTCTTGCTGATTTCTCTTTCCTGATGTATTTTTTCTCCGTTGCCGTTGAAAATCACACCGGCAATACGGGGTGTGGCGCAGTCTGGTAGCGCACTTGGTTTGGGACCAAGGTGTCGCTGGTTCGAATCCGGCCACCCCGAATAAAATTCTTGATTTTTGCCCCCGTAGCTCATCTGGATAGAGCATCTGCCTTCTAAGCAGAGGGTAACAGGTTCGAATCCTGTCGGGGGTACGAATAGAGGCCCTGCGAGTTAAAGCTTGCGGGGCTTTTTTG
>JBKGXV010000058.1:0-21152 GCA_046546375.1 Chitinispirillaceae bacterium
TAAGCTCCGTTTCCTTTCTGCGTACCGACTCTGAAATCAACAAAGCTGTACGTCAGTGGAAGAACTGTTACTGATTCAAACTTATCAGACTCAATTGTCAGAAATCCGCATTTCTCTCCAAAAGAGTGGAGAACCTGCCAGATATAGGCATTTTTGACACGCTTCTCACTGCTGAGATATTCCATTTCCGGGATATCATCACAAAGCATGGGAAAGGCCTCCACAAAACGATCCGCATAGAACTGGGCCGGCCGCGCCCGGTCGCCGAATTTCTGCAGAAGAAGCAGTGTGAAGGCAAAGGAGTGTTGGAAAAATGGCACCTCTATAATGCTTGCCGGATAAGCCCAGTTGAGTTTGTGGACATAGAAGCTGAAAAAATCTTCATAGATTTCTTTCCATTTGCCTGCGCCGATCCGTTTTCTGCATTTTCCGGTTACGTTGAGTTTACCCTTGTATTTCCTTATGTAACCGGTTTTCATAGCAATCAGACGAAGCGTCTTGAGAAAAGGTACATCTTCTTCGCTTGTAAATTCTCCCAGGCTGGTGAGTCTCTGGTGAAGCTCTGGTGATAAATAGCTCTTTGCGATACTGCGGGCGGCTGCTCGTGGAAGATTCCCTTTGGCGGTCGCTTTGAGCCCCTGCTCCCCGAGGCTTTCAGCAATCAGATTAAGCAGCCGAAGAATCGGTGCATCATCCGATGATTTGACCGCCTCGAAATCAAACGAGACAATATCCGGCGATTCGAAGGGAAAATGCAGCAAACGGTGCATCTGATAAGGAGACAGACCTTGAAAAGTATCATCAGGGGTGTTGTTTCGCTTTTCCATAAAGGACTGGGCAAACTGATTGGCTTCCTCGAGAGATGAAAACTCCATATCCTTCATCGCTTCTTGAAGTTCTTCTCTGAGTTCTCGTGCCGGATTTGTTCTCCCGGAATTTTGAAGGCAGCACTTCTTGTACTTTTTTCCGCTTCCGCATGGACAGGGGTCGTTGCGACCAGGTGAATTTTTCAAACGTTTCTCCGAGTGTTATCTTCTGATTTAATCATTTTTTCTATAGTGATAAAGATTTCCCAAGCGGCTTTTTGAGTCAAATAATTCATTTCTGGAAGGTTCCTCTTTGCGTTCTTAGCGTCTTTGCGGTGAAATGGACAATTTTCAGCTCTCGGGATCAAAACTACCGGTTGGGGTCAAGTGCATCTCTCAGACCGTCACCCACGAAATTGTAGGCCATTACAGTAATGAAAATGAATATACCGGGAAGAAGAATCCAGGGATGGTACTGAATGTCCGAAAGGTTCATTGCGGCGCTGAGGAGATTGCCCCAGGAGGCGTGAGGATCCTGGATACCAAGGCCTATGAGACTCAGTGCCGACTCGCCCAGGATGTAGCCGGGGATGGCCAGAGTCATGGAAACTATGGCATAGGACATGGTCTGAGGAAGAATATGTTTGAAAATGATATGCAGATGCCCCGCTCCCAGGGTTTTGGCGGCGGTAACGTAATCCCTCTGGCCTATGGAGAGAGCCATACCGCGTATCACTCTGGCAAATCCCGCCCATCCGATAAGACTCATGATAATCACTATCAGAAAGTATATCTGCACCGATGAGAGCTTTATGGGAAAGGCGCTTCGCAGTGCAAGCATCAGGAAAAACGAGGGCACCAGCATGAAACATTCCGCAAAGCGCATGAGCGCCCAATCCAGTTTGCCTCCGAAATATCCTGCGATACCTCCCACCGTGAAACCAAGAAGATAGGTGATCAGCACTCCGAAAAATCCGATGGTGAGCGAAACTCTCGATCCATACACAATACGGGAGAAAAGATCCCGCCCCACGTCATCCGCACCCATGAGATACAGGCGGCAGTCTTCGGGGTTCCCCTCCAGGCCGATGAGGTGTCGGTCGATGGGTATCAGTCCCCACAGTTTCACCCTGTCTCCTTTGACAAAAAAAGAAACTTTATAGGCTCTGCTTCTGTCTTCCTGATAAACCCGTTCATACATGTCGTTGAAAGTATAGGAATAGGTGTACACCACCGGCCGCAGACTGAATTTCCCGTCATGGACGAAGTGCAGTCTGCTTGGCGGCTGATAGGAATTTTCTCTTTTTGTGTTGTCGAAGTGATAGGGGGCGATGAATTCGGCGAAGATCATTACAAAGTAGAGGATTGCAAGGACCACGAGACCCGGAACAGCCAGCGGGTGACTGAGGAATTTATGCTGTGCGCGCTTGTCTATGAAAAGTTTCATAGGTTGTCTGGATTTCCGGGTTCAAGGTTTGCAGACAAAGATATGTTCATTTCCGTACCCTCGGATCCACCATCACCAGCAGAATATCGGCGATCATGTTTCCCAGAATGAGCATGAGTCCGCCCATGAGCATGCTGCCCATAACTAGAAACGTGTCTTGTGACCGTACCGCATTGAGCATCAAACTCCCCAGCCCGGGCCAGTTGAGAATAATCTCCAGAAGGGCCGCCCCGCTCAAAAGAGTGGAAAACTGAAAACCGAAAAGTGTGATGAGCGGATTTATGGCATTTCGCAGAGCATGACGGTAGATCACCTTGTTTTCAGGAAGCCCCTTGGCACGGGCTGTGGTAACGTACTGCTTTTTGAGCTCTTCGAGCATGTTTCCCCTGCTGATTCTCTGCAGTCCAGCCAATGCCGTGATGGTAAGCACGGAGACTGGAATTGCCAGATGAGCGGCCCTGTCGATCAGTCTGCCGAAAAAGCCGAGCTGGTCATGGTTGGATGATACCATTCCTCCTATCGGAATGGAGGATATGACAGGGAGGTCTCTTCCCTGATACACAAGAAACATGACCAGGAGGCCTACGAAGAAAGTAGGGAGGGACATTCCGAAATAGGAGATTAGAGACAGGATTCGATCGCCCCAGGAGTACTGCCGCACAGCGGCATAGATTCCCAAGGGTATGGCGATAAGCCAGGTGAAGAAAATGGACAGAAACGAGAGAAGGAGCGTGTTGAAAAGTCTTTCCGCAATAACATTAGAGACGTTTGCCTGTCGGGAAAAGGAGTAGCCCAGATCACCCCTGAGCACTCTCAGAAGCCAGTGTCCATACTGAACTATAACCGGTTTGTCAAAATGGTACTTGGCCTCGACCTGTTTGATCGTTTCCTCGCTTATGCGGGGATCGAATCGGTATCGGGCCAGCACATCACCGGGGGCCAGATCGATGAACAGAAAGGTGACAAAAGACATGAGAAGCAGCTGCGGGATGGAAATAAGGGTCCTCCGCACTAATTCGTCTCTCATTTGATCACTCTTTTCGCCTCAGGTTCACAATTCAACACTTCTGATATCCTATTTTGTATACAGATATTCCAGATTGTGCAGCAGTCCTCCGTTGATGGAGGGGTTGACATTTCCGAACTTGTCCCAGAGGCACTGTATGCGCTCCGGGAGAACAGTGTAGATCAGAGGCTGCTTGTCTGCCGCAATGCGCTGCCATTCATCATACAGTTCCTTGCGCTTTTCTCTGTCAAGTTCCCTTCCCGCTGCCTCGAAAATCGAATCGATACGGGCTTCCCATTCCGTGGAGGGCTTTTTCTGGCGGGGATACCACATGTGGAGTGTGCCGCTGGAGTGCCACACGTTCTTGCCGAAATGAGGCTCGACTCCGCCGGTGAGTCCCATAAGAATCGCATCATAATCGTAGGGCGGAACATCCATCTTCTGTATCAGACTGTTGAATTCAAGCTGACGGAAATGAACTTTGATTCCAAGGTCCTGAAGATCTTTACGGATCATTTCCGCTATCTTGATACGGATGTTGTTGCCGCTGTTGGTGATAAGTGAGAATTCAAGCCTGTTGCCCTCGGAATCTTCAAGAACCCCGTCCCCGTCTTTATCGGAGAAACCTTCCCTGCCCAGAATGTCAAGCGCTTTGTCCGGGTCGTAGGGGTACTGTTTCACATCCGGATTGTAGAAGTACCCTTCGGCTGGTGTTTTTGAGGAACGCTGCGGATATCCAAGCCCGTTCATCACAATACTGATCATGGCCTCTTTGTCTATGGAATGAGCAATCGCCTTGCGGAAATTTTCATTGCGGAACCATTTCAGCTTGACAGGATCGACATAGGGTTTTCCCGTTTCTGAGTCCTTGTCCATGTTCTGATTGAAGAAAAGAAAACTGCTTCCGGTCGCAGGGCCGAGGCGGTAAACTGTATAGCCGCTTCTTTCATCCTTTTTGAGTCCGGGATAGTCTTCGCCTTTGGCGCCGAGATAATCGATTTCACCCTGCTTGAATTTGAGAAGCTGGGCGTTCTGGTCGGAAACCAGAATATACACCAGCCGGTCTAGATAGGGCAGAGAATTGCCCTCGGCATCTTTTTTCCAGTAGCGCCGGTTTTTCTTGAGTACCACTTTCTGACCGGATTCATATGAATCCAATGTCCAGGGGCCGTTCACCACCATGTCCTGCGAACGAGTTCTGATGTCCAGGGCAGTGGTGAACGTCTTGTTCTCAACCGTTTCGGCGAATTTGTGTTTGGGCAGAATCTCCTGGCTCAGAGAGCGCAGAAACGGAGCAAAGGGGATAGGCAGTTTGAACTGAACTTTTGTGCTGTCCAGTGCCTTGACCTTGATCTGTTTTCCCTCCAGGGTGAAGATGTCCCGTGAGGAATTGGGGCTGATGTCGGGATTGTAGATAAGATCGTTGAAGGTGAATTCGACATCATACGCGCTCAGCGGAGTCCCGTCAGACCACTTCACCCCCGGCCTCATGTAAAAAGTCCAGCTAAGACCGTCTTCACTTGTTTCCCAACGCTCGGCAAGATTCGGTTCCACCTCCAGAGTAACACCGTCAACGGTAGTCAGACCCTCATACATGTTGTTGGTGAATTCGGAAGTACTGGTTTCTGTGGATGTTATGGGGTTGAAGGATTTGGGATCGGAGAAGCTCGAAATGATAATCTCCCCGCCGGGTTTTCCGATGGAGGGGGTGAAGTTTTCCGCTTTTTCCTGAAGAGCTTCATAGCTGTTCTGAGTTCCTGTGCTCTTTACCTGTTTGGAGGTGTCTTTAGAGGAACCGTTTCCGCACCCCATGGCAAATATCAGTAAACCCCCTGCTAAAAGCGCTCCGACAAATCTTCTCATTATAATCCCCCGGTCATTTTAAATTCTACACAGACATCCCAGTAATATATCTCATAACTGAACCTGCACACAACAGACATCGCCTTTGGAAAGAATCATTCCACTATGGTGAACTTTTTCCGAATGACACTCTTCTCAAAGGCATTGAAATGCCACCATTCTATTGAAAGCGGTAAAAATCCCGCTTCGAGCATGATTTTCCGCAGAAGCTTTCTGTTCTCCACTTGTTTCCGAGTCAGTTTCCCGCTTTTCAGATATTTCTTTTCCAGACGGGGCTGAGCCAGTGGGCCGAAGTGATCTATCGGTGTACCCATATCCAGCCGCGTGCCGGTTGAATCACAAATGGTCACATCAACTGCGCAGCCATAATTGTGCATCGAACCCGAACGGGGGTTTGCCACATATCTCTGTCTGGGCGTGTTTTTCACCTCATCCCACATCTTCTGCTGGACATGTCTGGGGCGCAGCCCGTCGGCCACCAGGAGAGTGAGATCGGGACGGATCTCTTTGAGAAATTTATTGGCTTGGGCCAGTTTCCTGGCAGCTTTCTCCTGAAGGTAACAGTCGGTGAATTCTCCGTAGAGATCAGATCCGGTGAAATTATCAGCTGAGGCATACTTGAGCTCCACTTTTATGGTGGAATCGATGTCATGTATGTTGACCAGCCCTCTGGAGTGCAGCACAGCTTTGTACTCATCCAGGGATGAATGAGGGGGCTGTCCCCGCACGGGAGTGAAAAACAGACTGTACAGGAACAGTACAAGAGGAATATTATATCTTAAAGATTCCGAATGTGTAACCCATGGATGTGGTTTCATAACTGTGCATTCGTATGTGCTTAAGTGTTTATTGCTCGGCATCTTACACCTGTTTACCTCTGTTTGCTCAGCCATACCAGCCCCGCGTTGAAAACTATATCATGATTTCCATCATAGATTTTCAGAACAGCGTTTGATGATGATCTTTGGAAGATCAGGTTATAGCCGGCATCTTCAAATAGAGAATCTGGATAGTTGCCTTCCAGACGGTCTGGTAGCTTCAGATGTTTATTGATAAAAGTAATTTCCTCCCGGGTGAACCTGTCTTTTTTTTTCGCCAGATCATTGAATGCCTGAAAGGAGTGGCCCGGCGGTACGAACACATCTTTGATTCCTGTGGCGATAAAGATCTGTATCTCCTTGTTTCGGGCGTTTTTAAGGTATGTGCTGACACTACGTTTTTTACATTCCCTGTAGGCTTTTGTTCCCGGTTCGGGAGGACCTCCGCAGGAGTTTTCGATATGGGCGGCATAGGTTTGTCTGGATCGCTTTGTGGTTTCATACCACTGAGGGAGGTCGTAGACAGGAACCCAGGCCGCGGCCGCGGTCCACAGTTGCGGAAATCTTCCCGCCATGATCAGGGTGGTCATTCCGCCTCCGGAGAAACCGGTGAGATAAATTCTTGATTCATCGACATTTGCATTGTTTTTGGCGTATTCAAGAGCATCCAGAATGTCCTGTATGGCATATTCTGACGCTGTGGATTCGGAATCTATATAGGCTCCTCGATAGTCCGGGTGGATGAACACCCAGTCGTTTTTGACCGCCCACACTCCGAAAGGAATGCTGAACTGCTTTTCGTAATCGGAACTCCAGGAATGAAGCGCCACAAGAAGCGGCCTTTTACGGGAGTTTTCGGAATCATAGAAAATCGCCGACTGCGTCGTCCCGTCCGCTGTGGAGGGTATGGTGATCCATTGCGCTTCCGGAACCGCCTCTTTCCATGCCTTTCGTTTCGGCATGCGGTTGAGAGGAGATTGGGCGACCGAGCTGAAGGTTTTCAGTTGAGAGTCGCTCAGGAGTTCTACAGAACGGCCGTTCTCTTCGGATGAAGCCGTACAGTTCAAAATGAGCAAGGAAGTAAACGCTGTGATAAGTTTCTGGTATTCCATATGTCACGCTTTTTTTATGGTACAGTGTGTTTCACTACTGGTATCATTTTGATAATTCCTGTTATAAACAGAGAGCCACCGTAGACCGCCAGTGTGAAAACGGGAATCCCCCAGGCGGGATGGTACATTGTTTCGCTCAGAGTGAAACCAAGCATTCCCTGTTTGTAGATGGCTATAATCATGGCGTGAACCAGAAAGATTCCCGGAACACAGGATGCCAGTCTCTCCGGAAGGTTTATCTGGCTTCTGTTCTGGCTCAATGGAATGCTTTTTATCAGCACAAACAGCGACACCGCCATGAGAAAGACATTCGGACTGTTGTAGCGGTAGAAAATTCCCCGGAATGTACCTTCATTTGCAGTTACCATATCAAACGTGCCGTAAGCAGTGAGAAGCAGTCCGATCAAAAAAAGAAGAATGAAAAAAGGCACTTCCCGTTTTTGGAGTGTGATGTCCCTGAGCATCAGACCGATGAAAAAGTAACCCAGAAAGTAATAGGGAGAATTTTCGGAACTGTCTGGAAAATGGAAGTTCAGGTCGAAATAGATCTGCAGCAGAGGAAGTATGGAGGCCGAGAGAAGCCAAAGCAGGAAAAAGTAGAAGGCGTTGCTTTTTCGGCCACAGGAAAAATAGACCCCCAGAACCGGAGCAAAAAGGTAGAGGATTATAAGAACATAGAAGAACCACAGATGATAATAGACAGGTTGCTGAATAAGCATTGGAAAAAACTGTGCGAGCTGCAGCTCTTCTCCGTTCACATGAATTCGCCACAGAAAGTAGATAAAGCTCCAGAGGATGAAGGGAACGATGATCCGCTGGACTCTTTTTTTGAAAAATTGGGTAAGTGACAGGTGTGCTTTTGGAATGAGAAAAGCCCCGCTGAGCATGAAAAATACAGGAATGCACCATCTGGAGAGGGAGTTGAAGAGGTTTGCAGTCCACCAGTAGTTCTCACCTGCCTGGTTGTAGCGAATAAGAAGGGGAGCTGCTGAATGAATGGTGATTACCGCGAGGATGGCGAGGGTTTTGAGCAGATCCGGCCACAGAAGACGGTTTTTCATTATCATATATTCTTCCCGGTCTGTTGAGAGTAGCTGGGCATGGCAGATCATTTCTGCGGTAATGCAAATTCAGTGCCGCGGAGGCGTCCTGAAAGTTTCAGCTTTCAAACACCCCCGGGGTCCGGAAAAACTCCCGCTGGTACTCAAATTGCACCTCTTTTCCGTATAAACCGTTTCATCTTAGGAGATTTTATGAAAAAACCGATGATCATCCTCTTTATGACATTGCTTTTCTGTACCGTTTCTTCCAGCGCCCAGGAGGAGATTCCCAGATTCGAAATAGGTGTTGTTCTGGGAGAGGAAACCGGAGTCAGTGCCAAATACTGGTACACCCCAAGAACCGCAGCCGATGCATCAGTGGCTTGGGCCTTCGGAGAAGTGGGAATGTTGGCGGTGAATGCCGATTACCTCTTCCACCCCTTCTATTTCACACTCTACGAGGGGCGGATGCCTTTGTACATCGGTGTGGGCGGGGGAGTGAGGATCAGTGACGACTGGTTCGCCAGAGTCAGACTGCCTGTAGGGCTGGAGTATCTGTTCCCCGAGCTGCCTCTCAGTGCCTTTGCGGAAATCGTTTCTTCTGTGGAAGTGCTGCCGGAAACAGTTTTCAATCTGAGCGGAGGGGTAGGTCTGCGGGTTACATTGGGAAGTGTGGGCAATGAATAAGTGCCGACCGGAGGAAAACCTCCTCCGGCTGATTTTCATGCTCAGAGCTTGTTTATTGCTATGATCAGAGTGACCAGTGCGCTGATGAACCCGGTAATCTTGAATGCGGCATCTGCGGTATCCACGAAAAGCTTGTGAGGATTGGTATGGCGCAGCTTTGCCGGTACCACCACCGCATCTCCCGGCTCCAGGCGGATCGATGAGATTGGAGTGGTCTTGTTGGTGACTATGCTTCCGTTCGCTCTGATAACATACATAAGATCCTTATCGGCGTTTTCCTTGAGCCCTCCGGCGATATCGATATAGTGAGTTGCAACCGGATTGCTCCTCTTGTACCTGAATGTGGCCGGATTGAACACCTCTCCCAGAACGGAAATCGTGTTGAGGTTTCTGGGCACATGGAGCTCATCGTCGTTCTCAAGAGCAAAATCGCCGTAGCTTTCCTCATCGGTCATGTCGATAACCACCCGTCCCTTGGCTTCCGCTGAACTCAGCTTCTCCTTGAGCCTCATCTGCTGTTCAAGCATCTCGGAGGCATCCATGTCATTTTTGGCAGTTACCTCCGCGGACAGCTTGAGGATATCCAACTCCAGCTGGCGGGTGTAATCCGCAATATGTTTCTCCTCCTGCACCTTCACCGATTTTCTTGTGAACACGGCTGCTGAAAGATGAGCATCCGGCTTGAATCCTCCCGCTCTTTTGATAAGGTCTCCAAGCGTTTCATCCTCGAAAATCACGTAAGTCCCCGGATACACAAACTGCCCGCTCAGCGTCACCTTCCGCTCTGTTTCCCAACCTTTTTTGTTCCGGATATATACCCGGTCCCCCCTTTTGAGAACCATATTGTGGGTAGGATCATCGTTCATGGCTTTTTCCGTGCCGAACGCTATTTTCCGGGTCTTGACCTGCTCGTTTTCGATCTGCCGACGGTACAGCTCTCCTCTCCGCGGGCTGGCCTCGTCACTTAATCCTCCTGCCTGAAGAATCAGATCCCGCACAGTCATGTTGTCCAGCAGCTTATACTTGCCGGGAGTAGTCACTGCCCCGTCAATGTTGACCGAACGGTTCGGTCTGAAATAATCCTTATGGTAGATGATGATCTCATCCTGCTCCTGAAGCTTCAGGTTGTCTTTCAAATCTTCTGACTTCAACGCCTTATGAAGATTGAAGGGAACGATTCTTTCCAGATAGGACGGGGGTGACTTGCGCAGCACAACAGCATAATCGAAATAACACTCCGGGAGCAGCTCCTGGTGGTCGGGTATGACATCCCTTATCCTCATTCCCTCTTTGAACTCGTATTTTCCCGGACGAAGGACGTTCCCGCTCAGATATACCGCGTTTTTTTCCTTATCCAAGACCGGGAAAACCTTCACCACATCTCCATCCTGGATCTGAAAATCGGGAAGCGACATTTTCGAGGAGTCGACATCCAACACCACCTGATACTGGTTTTTTAAAAACCTCTCCACCTGAATGCGGTTGGTCCAGGCTGAGGGGCTTACTCCGCCGGCCAGTTCAAGCACCTCCGACAGTTTTGTCGGTTCTTTCAGCTCGTAAAGAGCGCTCCTGCGCACGTTTCCCGCAACCGCCACCATCTTTTTGGCAATGGGAACCAAAAGGACATCACCGGACTGGAGTCTGAGCCCGGTACGGTCTTTCCCGGATAGAAGAAAGTCATAGAAATCGATTTGGGAAACCAGTTTCCCGTTGCGCATGAGCTGAATGTTGCGCAGTGAACCGTTTTTGGTTATTCCGCCCGAGGCGAAAAGGGCATTAGTGACATTGGTGAGGGCATTAACCGTGTGGAAACCGGGAGATTTTACTTCCCCCACCACATAGATCCCGATCGGTTTGATCTCGCCCATGGAAACGGAAACATTCACCCCTTCGATACTTTCCACTTTCTGTTGTATGCTGGCCTTCATGGTTCGGAACCGCTGACCCGCCACCGGAATAGGACCTACCCGGGGAATGGTGATTGTTCCGTCTCTGCTCACTTTGAGCTGGTAATTTTCATTTATTCTTCCCCACAGGTCGACATTGATCTCATCACCTGCTCTGACCGGGTAGTTTGCGGGTACACCGTTCATCTGAGAGGGATCGAGAGCACGGTTACCCTTCCGGTTGA
Source organism: Chitinispirillaceae bacterium (assembly GCA_046546375.1). GTDB lineage: Bacteria > Fibrobacterota > Chitinivibrionia > Chitinivibrionales > Chitinispirillaceae > JAEZKC01. The sequence goes on from JBKGXV010000058.1 coordinate 10,911, forward strand.
AAACATCATACCCGTACACCTTCAGCTCTGAAAGAAGACTGTCGGGAAGAATGTCCTCACCTCTGAACATGCGTTCGTAGATGGAGAGTTCCGGTTTGACGGTATCCCGGTATCGCATTGCCGCATTAGTGCTGTCCTGCAAAGTATCCAGACTGTCTCCAAGTGAATCCGACAGAAACTTCAGTGAGTCCCGGATATCCTCGTTTCGGAGAAAACGGTTCATGTTCACCGAAATACCCTCCTTCTCCTTTGCTTTCTGGAGCTGAAGAAGCATTTCGGGGGATAAAGACTGCTGCTGACCTGAAATCGAGAAAACAAAGAGTAAAACGGCCGGAACTGCACACCGAAAAAACCTCATCTAGGAAACCACCTGCTTGATATCGTAAAATATTCCGTTTTCCACCTGATAGGACTTCAATTCCTTCATGTTTCTTATGAACGGCTCATGCTTCACCGCCAGCACAACTGCTTCGTATGCCCCGGGGCTGGGAGCCGCCAGAAGCTCTATTCCGTACTCCTCCTTCACATCGGCGGGATCGGCAACGGGATCGTACACATCCGTGACCACTCCGAAGTCATTGAGCTCCTTTATGATATCGATGACTCTGGAATTGCGGATGTCGGGCACATTCTCCTTGAAGGTGATCCCCAGTATAAGCACCCGCCCCTCCATGACACGAAGCTTGTGATGAATCATCCGCTTTATGAGCTCGCGTCCGAAATAGCGTCCCATCGCATCGTTTATGCGCCGTCCGGCCATGATGATCTGAGGGTGATGGCCGATTTCATCAGCTTTGTAGGCCAGATAGTAGGGGTCCACCCCGATACAGTGCCCTCCCACCAGACCAGGCTCGAACTTGAGAAAATTCCACTTGGTCCCCGCCGCTTCAAGCACATCCTTGGTGCTGATTCCCATCTTGTCGAAAATTATGCGCAGCTCGTTCATCAGGGCAATGTTTATATCCCTCTGAGTGTTCTCTATCACTTTGGCCGCCTCGGCAACCCTTATCGAGGCCGCCCTGTGTACCCCGGCCTTCACCGCCTCCCCGTACACCTGCGCCACTTTCTCCAAAGTCTGCTCAGTATCGCCTGAAACGATTTTGGTGATAGTGGAAACCGTATGCACCTTGTCTCCGGGATTGATTCGCTCCGGAGAATACCCCACGAAAAAGTCCTGCTTCCATTTCATGCCGGACACCTTCTCCAGTATGGGAACACACTCCTCCTCGGTTACTCCCGGATAAACCGTGGACTCGTACACTACAACTGCCCCTCTTTGAAGATTGGCACCCACTGTCTGCGATGCCTTGTAAAGAGGAGTGAGATCGGGTGTCTTATGGTCATCTATGGGAGTGGGGACCGCCACTATTACAAAATCAGCATTTTTTATGACTTCACCCCGGCTGGAGAACTCGATGCCGCTCTTTTTCAGATCTTCGGGTGATATCTCTTCGTTCGGATCGTGGAAGGTCCTGAGCGCCTCTACTCGGCTCTCCTTCACATCAAAACCGGTAACTGGGTAATACTTTGCCAGCTCCACTGCGAGCGGTAAGCCTACATATCCAAGCCCTACAACACAAATGTCAGGTCTGTACATTGAAAACCCCTTGTTTCCGAAATGTGTCTGAAACCGTTGCTTACCTTTTTCAGTGCAACTGTGCTGCCATCAGCACGCCTGTTTCCGAAGTGATCCGGCTCAGGATTGCTCCTTGCCATAATAGTCCACATACCAGTCAATGAAGCGGCTGATACCCTCCTCGATGTCGGTACGCGGTTCGAATCCCAGCTTCTGTATCTTGGAAATGTCTGCCACCGTGGCTGGAACGTCTCCCGGCTGCATGGGAAGCATGTTGAGAGCCGCCTTCCGGTTGAGCTTTTTCTCTATCACACTGATGAAATCGAGAAGCTGCTCAGCTTTGTCGTTACCGATGTTGTAGACCTCGCAGGGCCTGGGATTGTCAACCACCCTCATTATACCGTCCACCACATCATCCACATAAGTGAAATTTCTCTTCATTTTTCCGTGATTGAACACGTCTATCGGCTTACCCTCCAGAATCGACTTGGTGAAGAGAAAGAGGGCCATGTCGGGTCTGCCCCAGGGACCGTACACTGTGAAAAAACGAAGTCCCGAGGTGGGTATTTTGTAAAGATGACTGTAGCAGTATGCGTTCAGCTCGTTTGATCGCTTGGTGGCCGCGTACAGTGAAATCGGATGATCCACCGGGTCTTTTTCGCTGAAAGGAAGCTTGGTATTGGCTCCGTACACAGAAGATGACGAGGCGTATACGAAATTCTCCACCTCATGATGCCGTGCCAGTTCCAGAATGTTCAGAAATCCCTCGTTGTTGGATTTCTGATAGGCGAAAGGATGACTGAGCGAATAGCGTACTCCCGCCTGAGCAGCCAGATGACACACTTTGCTGGGGCTGTACCGGGAAAATACTTCTCTGCATCCTTCGTAATCACAAAGGTCCAGCCGGTGAAAATGAAAATTGCTGAAAGTGTTCAGCATCTCAAGACGCTTCTCTTTCAAAGTGGGATCGTAGTAGCTGTTCACCGAATCGATCCCGGCAACCTCCATACCTTTTTCCAGCAGTGCCTTTGTGAGATGAAAACCTATGAACCCCGCGTTCCCCGTAACCAGAATCATTTATTTGCTCCCGTGAAGATTTTTGGTTTGAGCGTGTTGTCTCCGCCTCCGATCAATGCCCCCCGTGAAAGTTCAATGGTGCGGTAGTGATAGGGTGCGATCAGGTGGAGATCATGAGTGGCCATTATGACAGTTGTGCCCCAGGAATTGATTGTCTGAAGCAGACCGAAAATCTCGTGTGAAACCGTGTTGTCCAGGTTGCCGGTAGGCTCGTCAGCCAGAAGAATCCAGGGCTCGTTCACTATGGCTCTGGCAATACTCACTCTCTGCTGCTCGCCGCCGGAGAGCTGTGTGGGATAATTGGAGCATTTGTGGCTCAGTCCGGTCAGGGCAAGCACTTTGAATACCTTGCGCTTGACATCCTTCTCAGCAGTATCGGTCACCCTCAGGGTGAACGCCACATTTTCAAATACGTTTCTGTCGTTAAGCAGCCTGAAATCCTGGAATACGATACCCAACTTGCGCCGAAGAAAGGGCAGATCTTTGTGACGGATGTTTTTTGAATCATAGCCGCACACCCTCACCTGACCCTTGGAGGGTTTTTCCTCCATGTAGATGTGCTTGAGCAGCGTGGTTTTTCCTGCACCGCTGGCTCCGGTGAGAAACACGAATTCGGCCTTGTCAATAAAAAAGGACAGGTCGTCCAGAGCCTTGAAACCACCCTCGTATTCTTTTGTCACATGTGAAAACTGGATCATGCGGTACCGTTTTTCCGAAGAAGGAAATGGACTCGTTCTGAATAGGGTGTGAATTTTTTGAATGAGTACCCGTCCCAGACGCCCACTTTAGAGAAAAGCTCAGGCGGTATGTTTTTCTCTATGGCCGAAACAGACAGAATTCTCTGCCGATGATTGTCCGTGAATTTTTGATAAAGATCGGGATTGTTCTGAGTCTGCTTGAAGATGGTGAAATCATTATGCTGGATGGAGCTGATTTCATCAAAGTAGCTGTGGCGGACATAGCTGAAATCACCGTAGTCCTCAAAGTCGAGATACTCGGTGAAGTGCCGGATTGAATTTTCTCTGGTGGTGATGTCGAAAAGGAAAAGACCTCCCGGCAGCAGAATATCGTAAACGGACTGGAAAAGAGTAGTGTAGTCCTGAGAATTCTGCAGGTAATTGATCCCGTCGTAAAGGAAAACAGCCACGCCGAACTGCTTTTTGAACGGTAAATGCCGTCCGTCCGATGCGCACACGGCCAGGTCCCGTTTGGACCGGGCCTCCCGTATCATGGGATAGCAGATATCCGATCCGAAATAACGGTATCCGAGATCAGTCAGCCGGGAGCCTAAAACCCCTGTCCCCGCTCCTATCTCGACAATGTCGGGATTGGGGAATCGGCTGAAACGGGCGACAACCTTGTGTATCAGCTCAACCCAATCCTCATAGTCCACATGACTCATTACCCGGTCGTATATGGGTGCCAGTGCATCATACTGCATGGACAATCAGATCCTTATATCGATAAATATCTCCTCGCGCCACTTTGCGATCTCGTCGACGAGTTTTTTCTGGGCGAGGATTTCCTTTGCCTTCTGGGCTATGATTCCGTAATCGTTTTCAAGAGTGAGCTTTCTGTCCTTGGAGCGTTCATTGACTCGGTAGATTGAGATCATGTCGCCTTCTTTGACGGACTTGCTTATCTGCCCCTCTTCAAGATCCTTTACCGCTTCCCGTACAGGAGCAGAAAGGTCAAGCAATGAAATCCATCCCATGGATCCGCCCTTGTCGCGGGTGGAACCATCAGCGCTGAGTTTTTCGGCTACTTTGCCGAATTCTTCTTTGTCCTTGATCGATTCGCGCAGTGAATCCAGCCGGGTGTTGATAATTCCAAGCTGCTTTTCTTCCGGCTTTACTCCGATGAGAATCTGACGAACCCTTACTTTGCTGTCCTGCTTCTCCAGCACCTCGATGATATGATACCCCAGACGCGTTTCGAACGGTTCGCTGACCTGGCCCTGAGCCAGTGCGAACGCCTGCTTTTCGAATGCCTGTAACGAGATGCTTCCTTTGGAGATGAATCCCACGTCACCACCATCAGCACCTTCCGGACTTTCAGAATGCTTTTTGGCCAGTTCCTCGAAGCTGGCCCCCTCTTCGAGCTGCTTTCTGATGGATCTGATCTTATCGTAGGCTGCCTGTTTAACCGAACTGGAAGGGGCGATTTTAAAGCTCAGTTTGGACAGGTTCACGCTTTCACCGACATTCGGAAGGCTGTCTGAATAATCTTCATAGAATTTCTCCACATCGCGCCGGTTCACTCTTGTGGAGTAGAAATAGGCCTGCTGAACCTTCTGCTTGTAGAGCTGTTCCCGGATGGCCTCTCGGGCTTCCGATTTGAACTGGGACAAACTCTTGCCCTGCCGTGTACGCAGCTCCTGATCCAGCTGCTCCAGGGTGACGTTGTTCTGCTGAAGAAGCGTGGCGATGTGGTCGTTCAGTGCATTCTCCACCTCTTCGCGTGTAACAGAAATGGTGGAGTCCTCCTTGGCATGCACAAGCAGCACTTTGTTATCGATCAGCTCTTTGAGAAAGTTTTTATTCACCTCTTTCATATCGACTGATTCGGGTTTCATCCCCATACTCTCGAGCCGCATAAGCGCATACGCCTCCAGCTCGGATTGCAGTATGATTTCATCACCCACCACGGCCGCGATGCCGTCAAGTTTCTCCTGAGAGGCAAAACTCATTGCCGCCAGAGCGGTTACCATTACAGCTGCTGTCTGCCAAATTTTCACAGTCTAGTACTCCTGGTTGTTTTTTCAGACTAAAGAATAATTATTCGGGGCTGGTGCCCTCGGTTTTATCTATTTCTCCCGGTTTGTCAGAATCGGGGATAAGATCAAAGTTGAACTCAACATCCGTCTTGAGTCGAAGCTCGGCAACAAGCCGTTCCACCTCTCCTTTCTGACTGGCGTTGGATAACTGGCTTATAATCTCCTCCCGCACCTCTTGCTCGGTGCAGATGCCTCCCTTTTCCAGTTTGCGTATCACCCTGATTATGTGATACCCCTCATCGGTCTTGACAGGACCGATGATGGATGGAGCTGAAGCTCTGGTGATAGCTTTTCGCAAAACCGGCGGAATGGCGTTTACGCTTATAAAAGGCGTGTTTTCGGGGTCACTTGAAGGATACTTGGAGCGGACCGCCGCCACTTCACCGAAATTATCCTCATTGACCTCCCTGCGCACCTCTCTGGCGGTGGACAGCTCATCCACCACTATCTCCTGATAACGCACTACATCCTTTTCTCGAATGAACTGCTTTTTGTTCTTCTCGTAGTACTCACGAATTGCCTTGTCACTTATTGTCTCTTCATTCTGCCTGGAACAGCGGTTGACTATCTCCGCACTCAGAAGATCCTTTTTCATCTTATCCAGCCTGGCTTTGATCTCCTTTTCCCTGTCGATCTTACGTCTCAAAGCCTCCTGGAACAGTAACTCAGTGCGGATCCACTGCCTGACATAATTTGCGTTCTGCTCGTGAGTGATCTGCTCGCTGTATTCCGGAGGAATGCTGTTGAAAAGATCATCCAGAGTCAAAACACTTTTTCCCACTCGGGCGATGACCGGGCTGGAAGGCTTTGACGAACACACTGCCAGAATCAGAACCGAGAGGAGTATTACGACCAGTGCTGAATGATATTTTCGTACCGCCTTCATCAAATATTTCCTCCTAAACCCTCGTGGGCACTGTTCACTGCACTAAAAGTCCTGCAATCAAGGTCGGTTCCGGGCTGAATTCCCGCAAAACCGTTATATTAAAGATATATGATGGCTCCTGTACAATGCCAAGCAGTGCCCCTAGGCTGCCGTCTGGGCCGGAACCGCCACCGCCTTTTCCAGAATAACCGATATCTCCTGTGCATTTTCCCCCAGCGAATCTGATGCAAGAGGAGCTTTGAGCTGCACCTGAGTGTCATAGAAAATCTCGAACTGATATTCTGAGCTCTCGAAAAAGCGCCTGATCCTCTCTTTGGCCGTCTCCTGGTCCCCGTCGATGTACAGAATGAGAAATCCCTCCCTGTTGACAGCAATCCTCGAACACCCGGCATGCCTGCCCAGCACTTTCAGTTTCATGAGCAGAATCAACGACTTGACACTTTCCGGCAGAGGGCCGAATCGGTCCGAAAGACCCTTCTCCGTTTCCGCCAGCTCATCCACGGTTTTAACCGAAGACATCTCCTGATATACCGATATGCGGGTAGTGCCGTCCGATATGTATTCTGTGGGTATGTATGCCTGAAGCGGAATCTCAAGCTTGGTCTCCGGCAGCTGAGGCTTGTTGTCCTTTTCACCCTTGATCTCCTCCACAGCCTCCTGAAGAAGCCTGCAGTAGAGCTCGAATCCCACCGCGGCGATGAATCCGTGCTGACGAGTCCCCAGCAGGTTGCCCGCTCCGCGGATCTCCAGGTCTCTCATGGCGATCTGGAAACCGCTCCCCAGATCCGTGTACTGCTCAAGCGCCCTCAGTCTTTTGAGCGAATCCTCTTTGACCTGCTTGAAAGGCGGGGTGAGAAAGTATGCGAACGCCTGCTCCGATGAGCGCCCCACTCGGCCTCTGAGCTGATAAAGCTGTGAAAGCCCCAGTGTATCCGCCCGGTTCACCACGATAGTGTTCACGTTTGGAATGTCCAGCCCGTTCTCTATAATCACCGTCGAGAGCAGTATATCGTAACGCCCCGCGATGAACTCCTTCATTAACTTTTCAAGCTCATCCTCATGCATCTGACCATGCGCGCTGATCACTTTGGCCTTGGGAACAAGCTGCTCGAGCTTGTCCTGCAGCGCGGGGATGTTTTTAATGCGGTTGTTCACAAAATAGATCTGCCCGCCTCTTTCCAGCTCGTTTTCAATAGCGCTTTTCACCAGTTCATCATGGTATTCCCCGACCTGGGTATCGATGGGGAGACGGTTTCTTGGCGGGGTGTTGATGATCGACAGATCCCTTGCTCCCACAAGCGACATGTGAAGCGTGCGGGGGATGGGGGTGGCAGTCATGGACAGCACATCGACCTTGTAGCGAAGCTGTTTGAGCCTCTCCTTGTGCTTGACTCCGAAACGCTGCTCCTCATCCACGATCAGAAGACCCAGATTCTTGAATTTGATGTCCTGAGAGAGAATCCTGTGGGTTCCCACCAGAATGTCCACTTCTCCTGTAAGCAGCTTTTCCAGAGTTTTTTTCTGCTCCTTTCCCTTCTGAAAACGGCTCATCGCGGCGATTTTCACCGGGAAATTGGACATGCGCTCAGAAAAGGTGGTAAAATGCTGAGCTGCCAGAATGGTGGTGGGTGCAAGCACCGCTACCTGATACCCGGACATGACCGCTTTGAACGCAGCCCTCATGGCCACTTCGGTTTTGCCGAAACCCACATCTCCGCAGATCAGCCGGTCCATGGGTTTGCCCGATTCCATATCCTCTTTGACCTCTTTTATGGCCCTGAGCTGGTCGGGAGTTTCCTCATAGATGAATGACTCCTCAAACTCCTTCTGCCAAAGAGTGTCGGGCATGAATTGTATTCCCTCCAGATACTGGCGCTTGGCGTAGAGCGCGATGAGCTCGTTGGCCATTTCGCGCAGACTCTCCCTGGTGCGCTTCTTGAGCTTTTCCCAGGAGGAGGAACCCAACTTTGAGAGTGATGGCGCCAAACCTTCCTTGCCCACATACTTCTGCACCTTGTGGAAATCCTCCACCGGAACGTACACCTTGGCCTTGTCGGCGTACATGATCACCATGCAGTCTGAAACGTTGTCACCGGTCTGGATTCTCTCCACGCCTAAAAATCTGCCTATACCGTGGTCCTCATGAACGATGGTGTCCTGAGGCGACAGGGCATCGAAACCGGTGATGGGAACCCCGCCTTTGACCTTTTTGCTTCTCATAGGGCGGTAGGTACGGTTGAAAATCTGGGCTTCAGTGTATACCAGAAGCTTGAGCTCATCGCAGATGAATCCGTGGTGAAGGATACCGGTGGTGATCTCGATAAAGCTTGATGCGTCCCCGAGAAGCTCGGTCATTCTCTCCGCATGCCCCGCATTGGGGCTGACAAGCACACAGCGGTAGCCGTCATCCTTGTGGATGCTGAAATCCTTCACTATGGGGTCGAGCTCGCGCTGAAGCTGGGGCTGCTCTTTGAAATGAACGGTGAACGTCTCTGTATCTCTGGGATAATCAAGGGTTTCCAGGTATATGTTATTGTAGAAAAGGAGCTCTTCCTCCACAGTCTCTTCTCTGAACAGAAGTTTGTCGGGAGGTGATACCAGTGGTGCAAAGACTTCAGGCACCCTCTCCAGATGGCGTACATAGTTCTGGCGCGCCTCGTCCAGTCTGCGGTCCACCGGCACCATGTCGTCCCAGATCACTGTGGCATCGCCGGGCAGATAATCGAGAATTGAAGAAGACTTGAGGTCAAACCAGTGAAGAAACCACTCTATACCCTCCAGGTCACCCACGATTTTCCACTGATGTTCAAGCTTGTGAACTGCGGAGACATCGATTCCCTCTTTCTCGCAGTACCGGGTCATGTTCTCCAGTGCGGATTCGATCTTTTCGTCCGAGTAGAGAAATTCCCGCATGGGTACTATTTCCAGTGACTTATAAGGGGCGAGGCTTTTCTGGCTGAACACATCGAAACCCCTGATCGATTCCACCGTATCCCCCCAGAATTCAATGCGGTAGGGGTGATCTGTAAGAAAGGGGTATATGTCCACGATTCCGCCCCGGATGGAATAAGTACCCAGGTCGGTGGTGAGGTTCTCCCGGCGGAAACCGCTGTCGGTGAGCCACTGGGAGAGATCCGATATGGAGACATCGTCTCCCGGCTGCAGGCGGATGGTCGAGTTGAACAGGGCGCGTCCCGGGGGAAGCTTCTGCATAAGCGTGGCGTAGGGGGCGATTATGACCTGCTTTTCTCCATCCAGAAGCTTTGTAAGCACGTTGAATCTGGCTTCGACAGTGGGGCCGAAGGGAGATTTCATATTGTAGGGGACGGCGTCTCTGGAGGGAAAGAGAACGGCCTTTTTCTCATCCAGGAACGTGCGGCACTCCTCAAGCAGCATTTCGGCGCGTTTGCTGTTTTCCACCAGCACAAGCAGGGTGGAGTTTGTGGATCTGAAGAGATCACTGATGAAAAAGGCGTCGCTTGAACCGGCCAGTCCCTTGAACAAGGCGTTTTTGGGCGTACTCTGACAGTACTCGCTTAATTGCGGGAAATCGGCCGATGACAGAATATCGGAAAAGTTGGGTATATTCATAGATCTCTGGGTATTCTCTGGCGAGGGAGGCGGCAAGGGGAAGAAAAATGAGCTAGGAAGGATTCGAACCTTCGACTCTCGCCTTAAAAGGGCGATACTCTACCGCTGAGTTACTAGCCCATCGTTTTCACCGTTACCGGCAAAAGCTCCCAAAAAATAATTAACTAAGCATTCCAAAGCAACAATAATGACAAATTCGTTTGAAAGGATACAATATTTTGGATAAAACGTTTGGTTTCAATGCTTCCGCAGGCCCACTCCCCAAAGAAAGGAGGTGCTGATTTCGTTTCGGTGCGGGAGGGCTTTTCCCGGATGCGGGAAAATGGGGTTTGGGAG
>JBKGXV010000059.1:0-21021 GCA_046546375.1 Chitinispirillaceae bacterium
TAAGCGCCCCGCCACTGTCCTTTGCAAGGCCTGACGCAGGGGACGGACTAACTCCCAAGGCCTGACGCAGGGGACGGACTAACTCCCAAGGCCTGACGCGGGGACGGACTAACTCTTTAGGCCTGATGCGGGGACGGACTAACTCCCAAGGCCTGACGCGGGGACGGACTAACTCCCAAGGCCTGACGCAGGGACGGACTATTTCTGAAAACATCACCCCTTTTGAGCTCATTTCCTACCTGAACGAGTACTTCTCAGCCATGACCCATACGCTTCTGGAAAGGGGACTCTTGACAAGTTTATCGGGGATGCCACAGTGGCTTTTTTCGGAGCGCTCCGTCCATCCCTCAACCATGCTTTCGAAGCCTGCATGGCGGCAGTGAAAAATGCAGAAAACTCTGACGACACTGCGGAAAAAATGGCAAAGCCGTGATGATATACCCGAAGCGGTGGCGAATCTGAAAATCCGCGTAGGGATCAACACGGGGAATTTTGTGACAGGCAACATGGGCTAATGAGCAGCTTACCGATGGCTGAATTAACGTTATCTTCTGCAGGACTCGCCTAAAAATTGTCCTTCAGCCCCCACTAGAACATATTTTTTGCTTGTACTTGAGGCTAAACGCCTAACCTAAGATCGAAAAGAGGGTATAAGAACATGCATATCAGGGGGAAAAAATTCAACCGGTCGATTCATGTCCTGCTCGTGGTTATAATCGCCATTTTCTGCAATTGCACGGAAAATGTCACCCAACAGCCAAATCAGCCAACTCTTTTCTATACTCTGCAACTCAATGCTCTTCACCCCGATTCTCTGCATATCACTCTCGTTGCAAACGAAATTCCGGGTGCCAACGGAAGATTCATTCTTCCTGCGCACCATTTCGACAATCCGGTGGACTCTTTTTCCAAAAGCACTGTTAAAAACCTGGTAATCACAGACAAAACCGGTGAACAACTGGAAAGCAATCTGACCGAAGAGCAGGTAGGTCCCATAAAGAATATGATTTTCACTGTTCCCTCCGATGCCCGATATCCGCTTACTTTCCAATACAGTTTCGATCCTTTGGCAATTGCGGAGCAAAGCCAGCTGCTTCCTCCGATGCACTTGGACAATACGGCATTACTGATGGGTTCCTATCTTTTCATCATACCCTATATTTCAGGCGACCTTGCACACCTGTGGCGTTCACCATTGAATATTGAGCTAAATGCTTCCGCGCCGCCTTCAGTCAACATGCACGGGATTCCCTCATATTCCACTTACAGAAACATCTACGAACTTCTCTTCACTCAGATGACAGCCGGTGCCCCAGAGGTTACAAACGGGAGCGGGGGTGGAGAGAAATTCGTAGTACTCAATCTTTCCCAAGACAGATATGATGATTCCTACACCGAACAGATAATGAATCGCCTCCCCGCGATTCTTGACGAAACAGCGGCGCGTTTCGGAACTTTCCGGCTGCAGAACGAGCCTTTTACTGTGTCCATCACCGGAAACTCAGGTGCACTGGAGGGATACAACGGTTTCACCGTTCTTCCTCCCACTGCCGACAATGTGCAGGACATCTATATGACATTCGCTCACGAAGCAATTCATCATTTTGTGGGTATAAGGTGCGGAGACTACAATGATCCCTGGTGGAAAGAGGGTACAACCTACTATCTGGGGATAGTACAGTCCGCCCGCCAGGGTTTTTTTGCAAAAGACAGAGTTCATCATTATCTTCTGGGTGAAAGAGACTTTTCCGATCCCAAATATTCCCATGCGCTTTCGGACGAGCATGTACGCTCCTTCCATTTCAAGGACAGATACTACAGTCTCATATATGTCAAAGGCATGTGGGTTTCCATGCTGATGGATGAACGGATCAGGCGTGCTACAGACAATGAAATCATTCTGGATGACGTGATGGGTGAACTGTGCAGAAAATTTGACGGTTCTGCTTTCAGACGCCAGGATTTTTTAAATTTGTTTAACAGGTACAATGCGGACGTGAGTGATGTTTTTGCGGACTACGTGGACACACAGGATTCCATCCCCCGTTCTGTTCTCGAAGGTGCGTATGAGTATCTTGACAGTGCGGGGGCATTCGGAAAAACTGATGAGGCAATCAGCTTCGCAGCTTCGCCAACAGTCCTCTCAGAAAAGTTCTAGTTGTCATTACACGGCTGATCCGGCGCTGAGCGCCGAAGTGGGTTTTGAAGGATTCGACTCCGGAGAAACCACCACTGGGATTGAAATCGAAAACAGCATACCCCTTGCGGGCGGCATCACAGATCACCTCCCAGAAAAGCAGATGATTGGGTCTGATACTGAAGTATTCAGCGCAGGCCGCTCCATGCCATGCCACGCAGTGACTGTTCCAGTAAAAGCACAGTATTCCCGCAACGGGAACGTCTTCTTTACAAACCAACCAAAGCTTTTCATGTTCGGTTTTTCGGGAACAAATACGCTCGAACAGATCACAAGGATATACAGTTCTGATATGGAGATCCTTTTCACGCCATCTCTTGACAGTAGACTCATAAATGGAATAATAGTTCTCCCAGTCCTTTTGAGATTCTGCTTCTCTTACCGCAAGGCCCGATTTTCTGGCCTTGTTGATAGCATTCTTGTGCCCTCTCGTGAAAGATCTGTAGATGTCTTCTTTTTTCCCGGAGAGGTCGACAATATACGTATAATCCTCCCGACTGTTTTTCAACCGCAGATCGGAAAATACGGGGTCAAAGGGGTTTTCCCGAACAGTAAGATTCTTTTCCTTTTGCACCACAGACAAAAGTGCTTCCGCATGCTCCTTACTGAGAGGTTTTGGTGAAATCCATCCACCGTATGTACCGGCGGGCGATGAGAATGTGTCGGAAAGAAATCCGCCCATTTTTTTCATTCTGACCAGTGGAATAACCGCTGAAACGCCATCCTCAAACTGGATAAAAAGCGGAACAAATTTTCCTTCAGGGATCAGAAATTCGTACCAGTACGGTGTATGGAAATAGGTGGAATAGGAGCAGTTTTCACAAAAGTTTAACCACTGTTCTCTGGATGCCGTTTCGATACGTTCTATCCGCACACTCATCAGCTTTATGTTTCCTCCACTCTTTTTCTGAACTGATTCACATCAAAATCAGAATTGATGTGCCGGCTTACAAAACTGTCCAAAGACCGGTAGTCTTCATCTGACAATCGTCCTTTGAATCCCCTGAGAGCAAACGGGGCATAGCCGGTATCTTTTCCGAGAAACAGCATATCAAGCCAGCTGTCGCAGTTGCAGATATTACGGCAGGTGAAATCCACTTTACCCCGGCTCTTTTTCAGTTGTCTTGAAACCAATGTCAAAGCTTTTGAAAAACCGCCTTTTTTGAAGAGCTTATGTATTGGTTTACGGGTGCTGCGCAGCTGTGCACCGAGATCCATTCCGCAGGTGAAAAGTTCTCCTTGCGGAGAAAACCTCAACGCAAAATACTGATTGTAGCACTGAATGATTCTGAAATTCTTTTGTCTGGTCATACAATCGAAATTATGAATTACAAGCGGATGGAACGACAGCATTTTGTAATAGACTTTCAGAAACCGCTCATATCCTCCGGGAGAACTGAGCAGAGACAGTTCGGAATCCGGAGGTGTCACGGGAAGAAGAGCCAGCACCACCTTGGGAGAAACCGTGCTGATCTGGGAAGCGAACCGGGGCAGTGAACCGATATTCTTTTCAGTAACAACCGTGTTTATGATAAGCTCGGGGCCGTTTTCAACAAAAGGCAGCACCTCCTTTATTCGCTCCAGGACAGTATCTCCGCTCAGCCCGCGAGTGGAGCGATTGATCTCGCCCGGTCCATCAATGCTTATCACCACCCGATCCAGGTAGGGAAACGTTTCTCTGAGCTTCATGATCCCAGTACCATTGTGCACCACTCTGATAAACGGATCCCAGGTTTCTTTAGCTATCCTGAGCAGATCCGGCAGTTCTCTTACAAGGGTAGGCTCGCCGCCACTGATATTGAGAATCCGCGGATTGAATGACCGGATCTTTTCCAATACTGTGAATCTGTCTACCTTTTCAGGGGCATTCGCCCGCTTCATGATGGAAGGATCACAGTAGGTACAGCGCAGATTGCACCGGTCCGTGATTTTCCACGTGGCCATCCAGCCGAAATTATCAAGCGGTTTTGTATTCATTCATCTATTCCTTTTCCGGATTCCGGAACACTTCATCGTACACCTTTTGCACTGAACCGAGATTGCGTTCATAAGTGAATCTTCTGTCCAGATCTCTGACTGCATTCCTGACCGTTGCTTTGTGAAGTTCGGGATTCCGTATCAAATCTATCACTCTGTCTGCGGCTGCTCTGCAGTCAAACTGAGGGACAAGAAATCCGGATTCCCCATCTCTGAAACACTCTTTCACTCCGCCGGAATCAAATGCCACCACCGGTACTTTCATAGCCATGGCTTCCAGAACCACTCCCCCCAATCCTTCCTGATACGCCGGGACGTGAATCAGAATATCTGAAGAAGCGATAATGGAGGGTATCGTTTCATGGGGCACATTACCTGTAATCACAAGCTGTTTTTCAAGCCCGCTGTCTTGTGCCTGTTGGAGAATCCGGGCATAGTAGGATTCATGCCCGTCCAGTTTACCTCCCGCAATAACGAAATGCACCTTATCACCGAGAGCATCCTTTACCATCCGGGCAATATCGAGAAAGTAATGGTGTCCTTTAACACTGCGCAAAGCGGCAATGGCCAGAACAACCGTTTTTCCTTTCGGGACCAGATCTTTTATTGGTCCAGTTTTTTCTGTACTAAACAGCGAGCGGTCAGGCCCCGCATTGTAAACGACCCTGCATTTTTCACTCTTGAAACCATAATAGGACATTACGTAGCGGGATATGCAGATTATTCTGCTGCAGAAAAGAAGCGTCCACTTCCGCATTAGAAATCTCACGATTCTGTTCCCGAAATTAAACCTCACATGGGCAATGCTTTCGGCTCCTGCCAGACGTGCCCAGGGGAAAAAGGGGATATCTAATATATCTGAAAAATGCACCACCTCGATTCCGTTCTGTTTGAAAAATCCGCATAAGGCCCAACCCGCTTTCAGATATGTTTTAATGAATTTCATGAAATTGCGGGGGGAAAGCCTGAAACGGCTGAAGGGGATTATCTGCAGGTCAACAGGCAGTTCAGCCAGTTTGCGCTGAAACTCGCCCTCTGAAGGGAGAATGACACAAACCCGATATGTTTCTTTACGACTGAACCCCTCTATCAGCTTGTAAGTACTTATCGGCATTCCGGTACTGAGAGAGGAAACAGAACAGAAAAAACAGAGTTTTCGCTTTTGAATCATGAGATAACAAACCGGTTACGGAAGCAGCATGAGTTTAACTTTTTTCCCAAGAGGACTTATAACGGCAAAATAGGTCCCCGGAGAAAGACTTCGATCGGGTGTCCATTCAGCTTTCCACTCATAGTCAGTCAGAAACTGCGATTGTACCTTGGAAACAAGACTTCCGTCCATTGCATATATCGAGATGACCGAACGTGGGGCAAGTTGGCTGAAAGTGACAGAGGAAGTCCCCTGGTTTATTCTGCTGAGTGAAAAGGGATTGGGATAAACCTTTACATTTTCAGAAACGTTCAAAACCCTGTCTGAACCGACATCAAGCTGACTCACCCCTGCGTCTGAAAGAACCCACAGTTCCCCGTCTTTCTCATTGTAGCAAAGAGAGATGATATTGCTGGATATCAGCCCGCTCCCCTCATCGTACTGTCTCTTTTCTCCTGTGGAAATGTCATAACTGAGAATGCCGGTGGTGCTTGTCCCCATCCAGAGAACACTTCCCTGAACGGCAAGGCAACTTGCGTTGGACATTTCGGAGTCCACCAGCTGAATGCGGTTTTCTGAGCTGCCGATTCTGTAAAGACCTTTGGAGCTGGTGATGTAGGAGGTTCCGTTCTCATCAGTCTCGATCCCGGTAACCGCTCCGATGTTGGGAGAATCATGAACCAATTCTATACTGTCCGCCAGCGGATCGCCACCGTGTTCAAAGACAACCAGCCGGCTATGCCCGTTGAAAAGAAATATCCTGTTGTTGTCATCAACATGCATATCCGCCATCCTGTCCGCAAGAGAAAGCCCGGGAAAGAATTTCCTGACATGCGCCTTGACAGGATCCGGTTCATTGCTCACCGGTTCGAAGCGGGAATCATAACAGACCACACTTCCCTTGCCGGGTGACTCCCAGACTGTCATCCAGAGATATCCGCTTGAATCCCGGGCGATGGCATCCACCTTGCCCCAGGGCGCGGAAACATCGCCTGTTTCACTGTAGGCTATGGTGGAAGGATCACCCTCTCCCACAATAAGCTGCCCCGCACTGTGTTCATAGGGATCGATATGTTTTACATTACCCCCCCAGGTACCCACCCATACCGATCCGTCTTCCCCCTCGGCAATACCATAAACATCATTCTCTCCTATACCCCCGAAAGAACTCCCGTACACGGAGTTATCATGCATACCCCAGCTATTTCCGTCATACCTGGCGATCCCGTGATACCAGGTTTGTCCTGAAGGCGGAACTGCAGGCAAAACCCACACATCCCCCATGCTGGAGGTGAATATCTTGGTTCCCCTCTTGAGCGGCATGCCTTCAATTCTGTGCTGAACCGGAGCAGATTTTCCATCATAGGAGAAGTAGTACATCTGGTCGGTACCGATCCAGAGACGTTCATCATCCTCGTTATAGATGGAAATGATGTTTCCGCTGTGCGCAATGTTCTCAAACAGTTCTCCCCCCGAATTCAGGCTCCCGTCTTCGGAGATCAGAAGCTTTGAGCCGAAATACACTGAAGGAGTGGATTGAGCAAGCACCGATTCACCATCATTCACGAAGTCCACAACAGACACAGAATCGTCCCGGATCTTCCAGATTCCCGGATAGTAGAAGTTTCTTTTTCTCAGAGGATTCGTATCAAGACTGTCCAGAAACACCACTCCCTGCTCCCCGCCCAGAAAGAGAGTATCCCTGAACACGGTAATGGCATTGATCCGGGGATTGGAAAAATCAGAAATGCCTTCGGCATTTTTCAATGCGGTCTTTTTACTGGGATCAAAAAGGCTGACCCCCTTGTTGGAACCGATCACAAGCAGATCTTCGTGTGGATATATAGAAGTGAGACGCCATCCGGATTCGTTGTAATTGGAGTGAACGGAAAACCTCCCCTCCGAAGTACGCTCATAAAGATACCCTCTGTCGGAGGTCATCCAGATATTTCCCTTTGAATCCTTGCAGATGGAGGTCAGATTCGGATCAGGGAACATATCTGCCGATGAATAAAACCGGGAATCACCGTTTCGCAGGTCACGACAAACCAGCCCTCCACTGGATGCGGCCCACAGAGTGTCTCCGGTAATGACGAACCCGTTGACAGCCAGAGGGGAGCAGTGATTAATGAGGCGTTCAAAGGAGTAGGATATTGAAACGCACAGCAGAAGCAGAATAAAAATTCTTTTCACGAGTTGTCCCTGGGAAGTGATCATCAGCCTTTTGAGAGCCTGTCGGGAATCGGATTTCCGGTGTGATTCCAAGCACGTGAACGGCTCTGTGTAATACAGAAAATTACTGCTCTCCCCGGTGGGTTTTCAAGTATTGCGGAAATTGTTAGAGAAGGTTCCAGTGAGGGGGTGAAGTGTCGTCTTTGTGGGACAGGCAGCGGCGGTCTGCAGGAAAACGGATTTGTGGCCTGCGGTTAGGTACGAGGCTTTAGGCGAGAAAGGGGGCAATTACCTCCGGGGTGATTTATTGATTCAGCACCGACTCACCTCCGGGGCATCTTAAGCCCCTGATTTCACCGGATATTCGAATCCCCCCGGATACAACCAGCAGAGTCGCACGGAATTCTCAGACACCGGGACCGAAGCGTGAGACATTGATGCCAGGCGTATTTTACAAAAGGTGCGGTATTCCGTAACCGGATAGTCCGTTTCTGCGTGATTAGTTTATCCCCTGCGGCAGGAAGGCTGAACGTAAGAAGGCACCTTCGGGATATCCCGAAGGTGCCTCCAATGGAGCTGAGGGGGATCGAACCCCTGGCCTCGACATTGCGAACGTCGCGCTCTCCCGACTGAGCTACAGCCCCGCTGCACATAAAATAATCATTACGGGCAGATTGATACAATCATTTTCAAAGCACAGCTTTAAAAGCATGCTTTGGGTTGTTCCTTGCTATGTATTAATTTAAAAAGTTGATAGGTTAACGGAGAACCATCAGATCTTAATCGGGAATCGACACTAATGGCGTATCTGGGCATCGGTTATTCCGGATCCAAACAGACATTTTTAAAAGAGATGGTCAACGACAACATCGAATGGCTCAAGGGTGACCGTCTTCCCAGGTTTTTCGGTGAAGCGTTTTTGGTTCTTTACGACTCCAACACCGCCCGGGAGTTTGCCAAAAAGTGCACGGATGCTGATGAGGAGAATGCTGTTGTGATCTATCCAATGGAACGTCCACTGAAATCATAGAAACCGGATGTGAAATGCTTGGATTTACCGAAAGACTCGAACCGGACAAAATTCTGCACCTTCTTTCAAGAAGTCTGCCCTACTATCTGCGCTCCTGGCACGAGATTGATGACAAGACCGGGCTTTTCGGTTCCATCGACCCCGGAAGTTTCAACATGCGCTCCGTGGGGTCTTCATCACCGGTCATAGAGTACGTTCTGCGTCCCCATCTGAATATACTGTGCCTTCTGAGCAGCTTTCTTTATCTGAAAAAGACAGATATCACCGATTCCACACTCAGCAAAGAGGAGCTGATCTCGATTATTGAAAAGGGGGTGACCTGGGCCTGTGAGAGTCACCTGACCGGAGAGGTGGATGTGGAGACGTTTCTTGAACGCAGACGCTGGGGGGAAAACTGGAGAAGCAGCCTGTGGGCCTCGCTTCTGGGGGTGATTTCGGTGTTTGCCGGCGATGCTCTGGGCAAGCATGCTCACAAACGTATCCGGGAGATTATAGCTCACGAGGCTAACCGCTTCACCGGCGTTCTTCCTCCCAGCGGTTGCGAGATTGATACCAAGGTGGAGGAAAACGCTCAGGATGCCATGGTGCTTGCCTGGGCCATCAATCTCTGCCCAAACCACCCGGAGGCGAAAAACTGGGCCAGTTCACTGAGGGGATGGTCGGTGAATATAGCTTCCTGCAACCACGACCAGGCCGATCATTCAGAATACTACGGCAGTTCCGTTGCCAGAACAGTCACCACGCGCAACCTGTTTTCCGACTACACTGCTGAAAACCACGGTTTTTTTCACCCGGAAGTACTCTCATACGGAATGTGGATCATTCTGGCCATATCCTCCTACGCTCTGCAGGAACGCAAAATCCCCCCGTTTCTGATGCGCAGTAGCCATCAGCGCACATTCGACATTCTCATCCGTTTCTGCCTGCCTACGGGGATGATCTTCGCTCCGGGCGGACACGACATCCCCATGTTCGTCCCCCGCCCCCTGGCCCTTGCCTGGGGTTTGTGGCGCAATGACCCCCGGGCGCTTCACATGACAGGCAAACTGCTCTCATGGATGGATTCCACTCTGGCATCCGGGCAGCAAAATCAGGGCCCATGGGTTTACGGTTTCGATCAGAACATGGAGGGCTGGGAGCTTCTGTTCCAAAGTCAGGTCGGACTGGAACTGGCACTGCTTGCCTCGCTTCCTTTCTCAAAAGAGCAGCGCTTTTTCTCTGCCGGGCAGATAGAAAACTCTCTGGATACCAGGCATATATATCCCTATATAGAAATCTGCTACCGCAGAAATGTGAGAACCACCCGGTGTATGTCCTGGAAAGCTCTGGGTGATCATCCCATGGTGGGAGTGAACATCCATTCCCAGCCGGAACTGGTTGCCCCTTTCAAAGCAGCGCTTCTGGGAATCCCTGCAGTAAGCGACAATGTGAAAAACTGGGAAGTGCTGTTTCACCATGACCGTTTCCAAAGAGACGGGTTCGACACTTCAGGCCGTATTGTCTATTACGGTGCAAGCGGCAATCGGATTCTGCACAGAGATCTGAGGGTCCTCACCTGGGGAGAGGAGGGACTCATTGTGCTGGATCAGATCACAGCCGATGTTCCTTTGGAAATACACGAGCAGTACCTCTCACCGGTGTATCTGGTCAATGACCACTGGACCGCAAAGAAACTCGATTTTTTCAGCGGTTCACTCCGGGAAACATTCAGCTTTCAGCAGCACAAATTCAGGGAAGTCAGCTGTCCCTCATTCTGGGCCAGTATCGAAAACCATCTGCTGTTCCAGTTCGTGTGGGGCCGCAGCAAAGGACTATACTATCTTCCCGGTGGCGACCGCAATGCTCCGCCATACTGGAAAAACTGCCGCCTCGATATGCTCGCCACACATGTGGAGGCCTCTCAGGCGCAAGCGGGAACGCCCTTCTACAGCACCGGTTTCTATATCGGAGGAGGCAAAGGACCCCGTCCCTTCAAATCATCCGGAACAGCAGGTGATTTTTTCAAAGGTCTGGTAATTATGGATGGCAAAATCACAATGGGGCTTGACTGAACCTGATGAAAGTCAATCTTGCCTTCTGCATCAGTACAGAAAAAAAAGACGAGGCAGAAGAGCGCATAAAGTCGACCGATCTTTTCAAGGCTGCTTGAAATGGAACTCTTCAGAACCGTAATCCCCTGTCCGGAAATGCCCAAACCCCTTACCCATTCCGATTCGATTCTCATGCTCGGGTCCTGCTTTGCCGAAAACATCGGATCGTATCTCGAAGAGAACCTGTTTGGGGTGGTGGTGAACCCCACGGGTATTCTTTACAACCCCCAGTCTCTGTCTTCGGCCCTGATACGCATTTTGGAAGGAAAAACATATTCCAAAGATGATCTTTTCTTCCATGAAGGATTGTGGCGCAGTTTCGATCACCACTCTCGTTTCAGCACACCCGACAGAGAAGAAACTCTGGAAAGAATAAACAGCGGGTTGTCAATCGGACATGAACAATCCCGAAAACTGGATGTGCTGGTTATCACTTTAGGAACGGCATTTGCATATAAAAAGGCAGACAGCGGAAGAATCGTCTCGAATTGCCACAAACTTCCCGGCAGCAGATTTCACCGCGAACTTGCTTCCATTTCCACCATTGTCAGTTCTCTGGGAAACGCTCTGGATATGATTCTACAGATACGGCCATCTCTCAGAATAATAGCCACAACAAGTCCGGTACGCCACATGAGAGACAACCCTCACGAAAACAGCGTGAGTAAAGCTCACCTCATCTCCTCACTTCACGAACTGCAGAGCAGGTACAGTTCCATTTTCTATTTTCCAAGCTACGAAATTCTCATCGATGAACTCAGAGACTACCGTTTCTATGCCTCGGACATGGCACATCCGTCCCAAACGGCCGCACAGTATATCTGCGACCGTTTCAGGCTATCCTGTATCAGCAGAGAATCCGCACAGTTTATTGAGGAATTTGAACCGGTCCGTAAAGGGTTCAAGCATTCACTCGAAACCGCTGACCCGGAAAACAGAAGAAAATTCGCTGAATCGCTTGGAAAACGTCTGGATAATATCAGAAATAAATACCCTTCGATTGACCAGTCCCAAGCACGGCGCAGGCTTGAAAATCTTACCAGCATATGAATTCAACTCACCGCAGTTTCATCCTCCATGCAGGCGCTCTGGGCGATTTTTTTACCTGTCTTCCGGCAATTAGTGAATGGAGAAGAATAACATGTGCTGATCATTATACCCTGGCAGCATCTCCCGCGCTGGGGCAGTTCGCCAGAGAATGCTGCGCCATCCACAACTGCATCGATGTGACAGCCCCGTCTTCTGCATTTCTTTTCGGTGAGGATGAAAGTAAACTCGCCTCCTTTCTTTCACAGTTCAGATCGGCACTTCTTTTTACGAACAATTCCGCTCTTGTCAAAACGGCTGAAAGTCTGGGAATGAAACCTCTTCTGTCACAAACGCCGTTTCCCGAAACCGCGATTCCCATACATGTTTACCACCTGTCACTCTTTTCAAACCACAGCTTTGATTTCGGAATCACAATCCCGCCCGCTGCCACGCACAAATCAGAAGAGCTGGTTTCACCTAATGGCAGAAATGTGCTGATCCATACCGGAAGCGGCAGCAGGAGAAAAAACTGGCCCAGGGAGAATTTTCTCCTCCTTTCTGATAAACTGAGAAGTGAGGGTTATCACATAGTGTGGATTGAAGGACCGGCTGAAACCGGTTATACCAGGTTTCCTACCCGGGATACAGTCCTCAGAAATCTTCCTCTTTCTGTCCTTGCGGCGGTTATGAAACGGTGCAGCATCTACATAGGAAACGACAGCGGTCCCTCCCATCTGAGTTCTGCCCTCGGTATGCCCTCCGTGGTAATTTTCGGCCCATCGGACCCTCGAGTATGGAAACCCGCCGGCCAAAAGGTCAGAACGATTCATAAAAATCTCCCCTGCTCTCCCTGCCACGGCAAATCACTGCCTCCCCGCTGCACAAATGAATGTCTCAATTCAATAAGTGTGGATGATGTGTTTCGAGAGGTTCGGCGTTTCATTTATATTTAGCCCATGAAATCAGAAAAATATGCACTTGTGACCGGTGCCAACGGATTTGTGGGAAGACACCTTTCCTCCTATCTGAAACGGCACGGCTATATGGTACACGGTACCGACCGGGACCCGAGCTGCTGCTCGGAACATACAGATGACTACTTCCCTGCCGATATCAGGAATACCGCAGCGCTATCAGATCTGATGAGCCGATTCAGCTATGATCTGGTATTTCATCTCGCGGCCGTTTCCAGCGTTCTGCGGGCAGACAGCTCCCCCCGACAGACCATGGAGGTCAATCTGCTGGGAACGATTTCGCTGCTTGATGCAGCCGTTGAGGCGGAATCCAGGGCAAAATTGCTGCTGGTGGGTTCATCCAAACAATACGCAGGCAACCAGGAAAACCCGGTCGGGGAGAACTCGGAACTGAAACCCACCAGCTTTTATGGTATTTCAAAACTGGCTTCGGAGCTTTCTGCACAAAACTACCTTCAGCGGGGACTTGATCTCTATTTCACCCGCTCTTTCAACCATACCGGTCCGGGACAGTCACCCGATTTTGTCTGTTCGGACTGGGCACGTCAGGTGGCTCTGATCGAGAAGGGCAGGTCCGAGCCGGTTCTCGAGGTGGGAAACCTCAACGAATCTCTGGATTTCAGCGATGTGAGGGATGTGGTGAGCGCCTATTTTCTCATTCTTGAGCACGGGAGGAGTTCGGGCGTCTACAATGTCTGCTCCGGCGAAGTTGTTCCGCTGTCGTTCATTATCAATTATCTCATATCCAAGACTTCTCGCCACATCCGTATCGAATCCTGCTCGGAGCGGCTTCGCAGCCAGAACCGGTCACCTGTCCGGAGAGGGAATAATTCGAAATTGATTGAGGAAACGGGCTGGAAGAGGGAATACGGGATTGAGGAGACGCTGGATGATCTTTACCGGTACTGGCTGGAGAGGGTGTGAGGTCAGGAGCAGAAGTCCAGAGTCATATTTGATCCTCTCGATAATTCAAGTACTTACCGTACCCCGGAGGTGCATCACTGATTGTTTCACCTCCGGGCCGCCTCTCCCTGAAGCACCGAATCCCTGCTTCTCCAATCTGTTTTTGATGATCCCAGGCAGTTCAAAACTCGTCTCCCCAGCTCCCCCTTCAAGATTCCAAGAGCGAACCCATGCCCCGCCGACCGTTATTTATATTATAGAGCCATAGGCACTATATATGCTCTTTTAGTCGAAAACCTCCATCCATCACGAACGTAATACCAAATACTTTTTAGAAAAAGGAGCACCAGACACAATGGCACCACACGTGGATATCTGGGCGAATCTGCCCTACCTGGTAAAAGATCTTGATTTGGCCGACTGGGGCCGCAAAGAAATCGAAGTGGCACAAAAAGAGATGCCCGGACTCATGGCCATCCGTGAAAAATACGCCAAGGACAAACCTTTGGCCGGAGCCCGTATATCCGGCTCTCTCCATATGACCATACAGACCGCTGTTCTCATCGAAACTCTCGTTGAACTGGGAGCCGAAGTACGCTGGGCATCCTGCAACATCTTCTCCACCCAGGACCATGCGGCTGCGGCCATTGCCAAAACAGGTGTGCCGGTATTCGCTTGGAAGGGCGAATCGCTTGAGGATTACTGGGCCTGCACGTTTCAGGCGCTCAGCTTTCCCGGAGGCAAAGGGCCCAATCTCATCGTGGATGACGGAGGGGATGCGACACTTCTCGTACACAAGGGCTGTCAGCTTGAAGACGGAGACAAGTGGGTTGATACTCCCACCGACAGCCAGGAAGAATCCGTGGTGAAAAGCCTCCTTAAAAAAATTCATGAAAAAGATCCGCAGCACTGGCATAAAGTGGTAAGCGAATGGAAAGGTGTATCGGAGGAAACCACCACTGGAGTACACCGCCTTTATCAGATGCTTACAGAGAACAAACTTCTGGTACCCGCTATCAATGTCAACGACTCAGTGACCAAATCCAAATTCGACAACCTCTACGGGTGCAGAGAAAGTCTTGCCGACGGAATCAAGCGGGCTACCGATGTGATGATTGCAGGTAAAGTGGTGGTAGTGTGCGGCTACGGGGATGTGGGCAAGGGGTGTGCCCAGTCAATGAGCGGATTCGGTGCACGGGTGATAGTGACTGAAGTCGACCCCATCTGTGCTCTTCAGGCTGCAATGGCCGGCTATCAGGTGACCACAATTGAAGAGACTCTGGGATTGGGTGATATATACGTCACCACCACCGGAAACGTGGACATCATCACCGCCGAGCATATGGCCTCCATGAAAGATCAGGCAATCGTGTGCAACATCGGTCATTTCGACAATGAAATCCAGGTTGCCAAGCTGGATAACTGGCCGGGAATCAAAAAAATCTCCATCAAGCCACAGGTCGACAAATATGTCTACCCGGACGGGCACTCCATCTTCATGCTGGCGGAAGGCAGACTGGTGAATCTCGGCTGCGCAACCGGACATCCCTCATTTGTGATGTCAAACTCATTTTCCAATCAGACACTGGCACAGATGGATTTGTGGAAAAACAAGGATGCCTATAAACCGGGAGTCTACATTCTTCCCAAGAAACTGGACGAGGAAGTAGCCAGACTTCATCTGGAAAAAATCGGTGTGAAGCTGACCAAACTTTCAAAGAAGCAGGCAGATTATATCGGAGTACCGGTTGAAGGACCATACAAAGCGGATCACTACAGATACTGACTCCAAAGGATTTTCTATGAATGTAACCGGTATCGGGATCTGTCCACCTCCGGGCGCCAAGGACAATCCTCAGGTGACCCCGGAGCTTCTGGCCAGCAGTCTCGCCAAATATTCCCGATCCAACAAGGGTCTGGACACTATTCTGAGTTCCATCGACTGGTCCGATCCGGACAAGTCGGTGGACTCCATTTTCCGTTTTGTCGATTACGGCCATGCCAGTATTACCGGGATGACCGGGGGGATTGCCATAGCTATAGATGGCCTTTCGATGTTTCTGGCATTCAAACTTTTTGAATTCGCCCAGCTCTCGGATGGTCAGGAATCCAGTACCCGCTATATCAGACTGGACAAATCCAGTCTCCCCTCTCCCGAAGAGATCGCCATTCCCCAATCCTGCGCTCAGGATTGGCAGAATCTCATGGAACAGTGCTTTGACACCTATCATGAGGTGTATACTGATTTGGATGAAAGAGTACAAAAGAACCCCGATCTGATCAAACTCCCTGAAAATATCAGTACCAAAGTGGCTGACAGACTGAGAAAGAATTATGCTCTTGACAGAGCTCGTTATCTGATCCCGTTTGCCACCAAGACCAATGCAGCATTCGTCATGACTGCGAGGGTGTGGGCCGATGTTGTCCGTCAGCTTGATTCCATGGATCTGACAGAAGCCAAAAGGTGCGCGAAGCTTATCAGAAAAGAACTGGGCAAGTTTGTCCCGCGCATGATACGGCACAGCTTTCCCAACGATTCGAGTACAGCTCAGACAGAAGAACTTTTCCGCTACAGCACAGATTTGATCAGAAGTGAAGGTGTGAATACCACAAATATTGTTGATGAGGTCTATGTTCAGATCATGGACGACACACCACCATTTCTCCCCCCGCTGCAGAAACTGGAAGATGCGTTCAGAGGTAAAGCAAACCGCTACAGTCTCTCAGGAACATCCGTACGCAGAATAATGGTGAAAGTGGCATGGAACAACATGGCCATAGCCGAGCTGCGCGACCTGAACAGACACAGAAGCGGATTCCGCTTTTCTCCTCTTTTTCCAAGCGGATTCTACCTGCCATCAGAAGTAAAACATCCGAAACTCGATTCTCTTCTGGAAAAACAGAGCCGGCTGGTGGAACGGATAGCCTCCCGAAACAACGGAAGCCAAAGCTATGTGTATGCCCTGCTGCTTGGAAGCCAGGTACCGTTCGAACATTCCACACATCTGGACAAAATAATCTACGAAATCGAACTCAGAACCGGTCTCGGAGCTCATTTCCGCTATGCTGAGCATCTGGCAGAAGTCTCAAAACAACTGATTGAAAAGATGCCCGAACTTGCTCCTTTTATCCAAACCGGAAATGCAGAACCCGAGTTCTGACAGCGTAAATGAATAAAAACACAACTGTTCTCATAAATAAGGAAAGCAAACCCGAACTGCTGGCCGTCGCAATTGAAACGGGAGCGGATGAAGTTTGCCCGGGTTCCGCAGTTCAATACGCCCCTTTATTTAAAACCTAAAAGCAGACATAAATAAAACGAATCCCAATGCAAATACTGAATCGATCAGAAATCATTGATTTTTCCATTTTTTCAGAGTAAAATCATTTCAAACGCTATTAAGTGAATTGACTAGATATGGCGCACACGTTATTTTCCACATTCAGATTTCTGGTAACAGATGATTCAGCCGAAAGTTCATGCTGCTATGAACTTGTCGGCTATTTTTGTGAAAAGAGTAGAGCCCATGCTTAATACCCAAGCCATCGAACTCAACGAGAAAATCAGCAGAACAAATGCATCCGTCCTGGAGATGCTCTCAGAAAAAGGCAAAGCCATTTTTTATCCTGCCAAAGGGATACTGGCGCAGACCGCTGAGGCCCGCGGCAAGCACATCAATGCCACCATCGGTACTGCACTTGAGGATAACGGAAATCCGATGAACCTCGATTCTATTAACAGACACGTATCACTTGAAGGACCGAAAGGATTCTCCTACGCACCCAGCACCGGAAGGCCTGAAATCCGCAAACTGTGGAAAGAGATGCTTTTCAAGAAGAACCCCTCTCTCAGCGGAATTTCATTCAGTACCCCCGTAGTAACCAGTGCGCTCACGCACGGTCTTTCCATGGCAGGCTATCTGTTTGTTGACGAGGGTGATACTGTGATTACTCCTGACCTTTACTGGGAAAACTATAATCTGGTGATCAAACAAGCCTACGGAGCCCGGTTTTCCACATACCCCGCGTTCAATGATTTTAATGGCTTCAATACGGATGGTCTCAAAAGCGAACTGCTAGACAGTCCTGTGAGTAAAAAGATTGTAATACTTAATTTTCCCAACAACCCCACCGGGTATACTGTAACAGCACAAGAAGCAGAAGAGATAAAAAAAATCCTGGTAGAAGCGGCCCAGAGAGGCAACAATCTTGTTGTACTGATAGATGATGCATATTTCGGTCTGGTCTTTGAAGACGGGATCATGAAGGAATCGATATTTTCTCTTTTGGCCGATGCGCATGAAAAAATATTGGCTGTAAAACTTGACGGTCCTACTAAAGAGGATTATGTCTGGGGATTCAGAGTGGGATTTGTCACTTTTGGCAGCGCCCTAAACAGCCCTGAGCTTTACTATGCATTGGAGCGTAAATTGGGAGGCGCAATCAGAGGCAGCATTTCAAGCGCTTCAAACCTGGGTCAATCGTTACTGCTTGCAGCCTACAATTCCGATTCATATGAGCAGGAGAAAAAGGTAAAATTTTCGATTCTGCAGAAACGTTTTTTCAAGATCCGCGAAATACTGAATCACCACCCGGAGTATTTGGAACATCTTCAGCCACTGCCCTTCAATTCCGGATATTTCATGTGCGTGAAAGTCAAAAAGGGCAATACTGATGAAATCCGCAAAATTCTTCTGGAAAAATACGATACAGGAGTTATCGCTCAAGGCAACCTTCTGCGCATCGCCTTCTCCTCTACTCCTTATGGACTGCTGGAGAAACTCTTTGAAAATGTCTACCAGGCAGCAAAAGAGATCTGATCCATTTCAGAGAAGATATAAAAGCCCCGGGTTTCCAGAAGAAATCCGGGGCTTTTATTTATCAAAAATTGCTTCAGGGAACCAGCATGAACCTGCGGTCAACCAGTGCGGCAGTTTTGCCTTTGCCGTTAAGAGCCCTTATGCGCATCAGATAGGAGCCGGCCGATACCGGTCCACCTCCCAGGGTTCTCCCGTTCCAGTACACTGTGTTCCAGACAGAAGCCCTGCCATTCTCGGTGTGTCTCCATACTGTTCTTCCCTTAATGTCCAGAACCGTGAATTCAACCTGTTCCACCCCGGCCATAGGCACGTAGTATCTGACACGTGCAGTTCTGTGGGTGTGATTGACATTGATACCACCGAAACGGAATTTCATATTCTGCGGTGATACGCCTTTGTGCTGAATGTATTCAGCAGTACCCACCACCATGAGCACATCCTCATGAGACTGACCGTCGACAGTGATACCCCTCTCGGAGCCGCCCTCGATTATCTCCCCGGTGGATGCGTTGACAAATACCACCTGCATGTCGTCAGGAACCCGGGTGCGCTGTGCCGAATAGGTGAAGGTGCTCTTGTTTCTGCCGGCATTTGAAAAGCGGAGTGTGAATGTGTGTCCGCCATCGTTGAGCTCCGGGCTGAACAGATGACCGAATGCGTTGCCGGTCTGTTCATCCAGAACAGTTACCTTCTCATTTCCGAATGAAGGCGGTACAGAAAGAGCCCTTTTCCCGAGAGCACATCCGACCATTACGGAATTGAGTCGAGCATTATGTGAGGTTCTTGTATTCACAGTCACGTACCAGACATCCTTTGCAGATCCGCCCTTCTTTTTGGCCAGGGAATTATTGTACTTCGACATGGCCGAAAGCACAGGCGGGATTCTGAGAATCACGGGATCTTTTGAATAGTTGCGGATCGTAAACGCATCTCCCATATCACCCCCCAGCTCCCTGGTGGAATCGCTGAGTTCCGAATCCAATCCCGGTGTGTAGAGTAGGTCGGTGTGATAAAGCCCTGAATCATTCTGTACCCAGGAATAGAATTCGATCTGATCGGAACCGGGACCTGTGGCATCCAGAATGTCCGCTATGCGCACTGGAAAATTGTAGGGCAAAACAAAATCGGTCCATTCCTTTGGCGGAAGCACCATGGTGAAGGTATCCCTAAGAGAACTGGAAACGGACGCTCCCAGATCAAGCGCTCTGCTCCCGTCTGTCTTAAGCCACATAAGCCTGCCGGGCACCAGATCGAAACTGTCCTTTATGCTCTGATCGAACTCGACCCAGTGATCATCATCATCACGGTTGGATGATGTCTGAAACCAGCGGAAAAGACGGAAACGGGTATTGTCGTACTCGAAATCCTCATCCTCCTCAAGCATCATCGAAAGCGCTCTCTTGGCCGAAAGGGAATCTAGCTTTACTTTTGCATGGAAGGGAACCCATTTCCGGCTTACAGAGGAGAGAATATATTTATCCGACCGGACCTGCCGGGACACGTTAAGAGTATCGGTGTGTCGGCCGTCGGTTACTATAAGCAAGGCCCGAACTCCCAGATGCTGCGCAGCGGCATCTTGTGGAACAGTAAAAGATACCCTGCCCTCCTCAGACTCGAGCATCTTTTGCAAAGGCTCCCTGAACTCCTCATCGGCTTTCCCGTAAACCAGAGTGGCGGACACATTGGCTATGTTGTCTTCAACGGAAAAGGTATCGCAGAACTCTTCTCCGGCGGCTACAGTACCCAACTCGGAAACCAGCTTCAAATCAACCTTCTGGGTATCGATCATGAGTTTAAAGGGTGCGTTTTCAAATGGTTGAGCGGTGAGTCTGACTGTGGAGGAAACCACATTTTTCTGCGGATCGGATTCGCTTTGCGCAATCATCCATCCCTTGCCTTCCACCCAGCGGTACATCCGCACATCCTCGAGAGAATAACCTTCAGGTATCGATTCGGCAACCAGACCCACGGAAAAGTCAGGTGAATCTTCCCCTTTCACAAATCGGAATCCGTCACTGACTGAAATGAATCCGTCATCTGAGCCACCATCGAACAGAGTGACAGTGTCTGTCACAGTTCCCTGCCAACCCGATTCGGCACGAAGCACTATTTTGCGGTTGTTGGCATACACCGGTTCGAAATCATCTTGGGATTCACCCTCGAAATACACCACAGGCTGTTTCAGAAATGAGCCCGCATTCACCGTATCAATCGCCTCAGGAGCCTGTTCAGTCCAAACCCCATCCTTACCCATGTACATCATAATGTAGTAGGTGGTATCAAACATCGCAGATGCACCCAGGGGATCTGTATAAAACGTATCCTCAAGCGCCTCAATTGAAAATGCCTCCTGAGGCCGGGCAGAATCATCGGGATTAAGTGAGATTACATAACCGTAATCAACCGATTCGTAAATAGTATCCGACAAGTGGAACCCAACCCGGAATTCGAGAGTGGAATCGATGTAGACGGAAGAATCGATCACGATCAGATTTTCCAGATGGTCTACCGAATTGGCATCGGTGGTTTTCTCATCAACCATGGCATTCTCAGTGACATCGGAAACGAGAACGGAGTCATTACGCGCATCCACCAGAGCCAATGCGAAATAATACCGTTTCTCACTCTCCAGATTCACTACATCGTAACCGGTTTCAGCTGCGGACAAAGCATCTGAAA
>JBKGXV010000060.1:0-20735 GCA_046546375.1 Chitinispirillaceae bacterium
CTATATTTAAGGTCGTGGCGAGGAGAACATGGTTTGGTATATATGTAGGAGCACCTAGCTCCCACCGGGTTTGTTCCGACGCGTTAGGCAGGACCGAAGGGGAGTGAAGGCATTCCGCTTTACATCGGGAAGCTCCGACAATCCCGTTTCCAATCTGGAGCTCCGGGTCTCCGGGGCAATTTCAACAATAGTGTTAAAATATGCGTAGTTAGTATAAAGAGCTGAGGCCGGGGTGCTGTTTTTTAATCACTCAGGAATACTCAACAAACTGACCAATTCACGGGCGGCGTTCCGTTCCGCCTCCTTTTTTGAGTTTCCAGCCTGCGGCTGCGAAACGGTCGTGCTCTGATCCGAAAACCGGGCCCAGGCAGAAACCGAGAAAAGGGGAGCATGAGAGGGACCGCTGCATTCAAGCAGGGTGTAGCCGAAATCCGATAGATACCCGCGCTGTTTGAGCGTGTTCAGGGTGATCCGGGGATCGGTGCCGCAGCATGCGGGTTCAGTACCGGTGTCTGCGGATTCCTTTTGAGATCGGGCTGTGGAATCGAGTGCAGTTTCAGATTCAGGCCGGGGCAGCTTTTCCAGAACCTCCCGGGCTGCCGCCTGCTGAGCGGTGGTTTTGTTTTCCGCTTTGTACCAGGAACTCTTCAGAGCCGATGCTTCCGAATCTATTTCAACACGGCAGCACCACTCTCCTCCGACCGGCTTCAGATCAAATTGCGGAGCGGGCATGCGGTGCTTCATTGTGTATTCAATTAAAGATCCCTTTGGATTGGCAACTCTGAGCGTTTCTGCATCACCAGCGGAAATTTCCAACACTTCAGACATACATGAAAGCTCGTACTCGACACACTGCTTCAGCAATTCTTTTGCGGCAAGCTGCTCGGCGGTTATGCGCTCCGCGGCCTTGTGCACGCCGCTGTCAAAGACTTCATTTCCATCAGTCAGAACAAGGTGGGCAGTGTGATACGCCCCATCCGTTCCCCCCTGCACCTCGGGATAAGCGATTCTGCGTTTCATACAGTGTTCTAAAAGTCTGCCTTTGGGATTTTCCTCCTTGAGCTGATCTGCAAGAGCAGCCTCATTCTGCAGGCTGTCAGATTGGGATGGGGCAAGTACCCAGAGAAGATTTCTCTTCTGGTCATCCCTGCAAACCAAACCCAGTTCAACGATACGGCAGACAAATTGTTCTATGATAACCGGCTTTACCCGTGCGCCGAACCAGATTTCGGCCACCCGGCTCCCCTTGACGGGAATATGCCCGGGAGGACCCAGAATCGTCCTTACACGATCCATATCGGACGATTCCGGCAAGGGGTACTTCTCAGTCTCCACCGAAAATTGACTTTTTCTATAACTGCGCTCAATAACCAGCCCGTCAAAACCGCTGATACAGTCCCGGCATCCAAGAGTTGATTTCAGGCTTTCACGGGCATCATCGGAGCCATGCACCAACACAACCGTGCGCGACCTGAGCGATTCGACAAACCCGGCCATCTCCATCCGGTCCGCATGGGCGGAAAGCCCGAAGAGGTCAACTGTGGCCTTTACCGGTATCGTCTCGCCATCGAGAGTGATGGTTCTGTTTTCAGGCTGCTGTGAGGCAAGATTCAGAAGCGCCCTTCCCGGAGATTCCTCATCCTGATAGCCCGTTAACAATACCCCGTCGTTTTCGTTTTCAAGTATCTCCCGGGCATAAAAGAGGGATGCTCCCCCGTTGAGCATTCCGCTGGAGGCGATTATGATGCAGGGGCCCTCCTGAAGGATTTTCTGCCTTTGCGCAGGCGACTGTACAGGGGTGATATCATCGGTGAAGAAAGGGTGGCGGCAGGAACGTATGTCGTGAGCAAGAGAGCGCGTGACGAACTTTTCATGACGGGAATAGACATTACATACGGATCTTACCATTCCGTCTACATAGACCGGGACTTGGTCGAGCCGCCCGTCGCGCATCGCCTTGCGCAGAATCAGAATGATCTCCTGGGCCCGTCCTACTGCAAACGATGGAATGAGAACGCGTCCTTCACGGGAAAGAATCTCCTTTATTTGTTCGATGAGACGCGTTTCAGCCACCGCCCGGTCTTCATGAAGCCGCTCGCCGTAGGTCGATTCAGAAACAAGCAGATCAACGGGAAGCTCCGGCTTGCACACGGCCGGGACGGTACGCTGAACAGTACAGCTGTAGTCCCCGGTGACAAGCAGATTCCCTTCAGGTGTCGCTATGTGAACCAGTGAAGCTCCCAGAATGTGTCCGGCTGAATAAAATGTTAGTGTAAACTGATCAAATGTTCGGGGT
Organism: Chitinispirillaceae bacterium; assembly: GCA_046546375.1. Classification (GTDB taxonomy): domain Bacteria; phylum Fibrobacterota; class Chitinivibrionia; order Chitinivibrionales; family Chitinispirillaceae; genus JAEZKC01. The sequence continues at coordinate 2,297 of JBKGXV010000060.1, forward strand.
TGATTGAGTGCTGCGGGGATGAAGTTTTCAAATACCTGTTCGACATGCTTTTCGTTGAAGAGCGGGATATCGCCTTCCCGTTCATTGCTGTTCATGATTTTGAGACTGTCCCGCAATAGAATTCTGACAAGGTCGATCGTGGGCGCAGTAGCGATGATCGGTACGTCGGGAAAAAATTCCGCCAGCACCGGAAGTGCTCCCGAATGATCTGTATGGGCATGGGTGACGATTATCGCCTCGGGAGTTTTGCCTGACAGAACCGACAGATCCGCCAGGGGGGATTTGCGCTCTCCCGGTCTGATGCCGCAGTCTATTATGAGAGAAGAGCGGCCGGATTCCACAAGGAGGCATGAGGCTCCGATTGATCCAGCTCCGCCTGCAAACGTCAGTTTCATATCATTTTTCCTTTGGATCCATAATTTATGGCTAGAGCCCCGCTGTCTTTTTGGCTGTTTTTTTGGTGACCTTCTTTGTTCCCTTTTTTGCAGCTTTTTTTGCGCCCCCTTTGGGTACCCCTTTCCGTGTCGCTTTCTTCGCCCCTTTTGCAGCACCCTTCTTGGCGCTTTTCCTGCTTTTCTTTACAGGTTCAGCAGAGGCGGTTTTTTCGGTTTTTGCCGTACCCTTTCTTTTGACAGGTGATTTCGGGCTTGCCTTTTTCTTTGCTGCCCTGCTGTTCGGTCCGCTTTTCTTTTTTTCACTCTGGTTATCCGGCGCCGGGTTGTCATCTGTATCAAGCGCTATACCAAAGAGTTCACCTATGTCATCCTCCGATTCGTCGGAAGATAAAACCCGGCTGCCCTTTGCTTTTGCTTTCCGCAGAAGTTTTTTACTTTCCTCTTTGGCTGCGGATATTACAAATGAATTGATATCTATTCCCCTGAGAGTGAAGAAAAGCTCCGGCTTGCTGTCAAGCCGTACGGCAACTCCGTAGAGTGCCGCTGCAATATGTTTGCACATGGTTGCCCAGTCGGGACAGGAGCAATCGAATTTGATCTCTTTGGGCGATGGAAAAAGACCACTGCCCTCTTTGAAGAACCGGTCCTTGAGCTCAGAGGGGAACTCTCCAGCCAGAAGTGACTGCATGGAGTCCAGAGATTCGCGGCTTTTTTTCATCAGAGCGGCTTGCGCTGATCTGTTTACTGAACTGATTGCAATATCGATTTTATAGGGTTTGGACCGGCTTCCAGTGACAAGTGCAGAAATTTTGTTCGCCCCGATTTTGAGATCGAGTATTGAACCGTTGCGGAGGTAACTGCGGCCGCGGGGAACACGGTTGCTGTAATCGGCATACCGTTCTAGATTCTTTATCCAGCTCTGCCCCCACCAGGTACGTGAAATCGTGCGGCCCTCGACAATGACGGGCTCAAGCACGATTCCCTTTTTTGTCATTTTTTCTCTGGTCTTCAAAGCTTTTTTAATTTTCTCCGCCTTTGACACATAAGGCCCGTATCCGTTCCAGTCATACCTTCCCATAGTTTGCTGCTTTTTCCGTTAATTGTTGAAAAATTGTGGCATTTCTGCTTTTGAAAATACTAATCGCTATCCGTTCAAACCGAATCTGAACATTTCTCTGATTTCCCTGTCATTCAGTTCGGTGATCCAGTTTTCCGAGGAGGCTGTGGTGATTTCAGATGCAAGGGATCGCTTTTCATCTATCATGAGATCGATTTTCTCTTCGATAGTGCCTTTACAGATCAATTTGTGAACCATGACATTCTTTTTCTGACCGATGCGAAATGCCCTGTCTGTTGCCTGATTCTCCACGGCAGGGTTCCACCAGCGGTCAAAATGAATCACATGATTTGCAGCAGTCAGATTCAGCCCCACGCCGCCGGCTTTAATTGATAGAATGAAAAAAGGTACATACTCGCTGCTCTGGAACCTTTTCACGGCTTCTTTCCTTTTCCTGACCGTGGTGGACCCGCTCAGCTTAAGCCCGGGAACACCGAAGATCTTCTCAAGACAGGAAGAGAGCGGTTCGATGATCTCGGCGAATTGAGTGAAAACAAGAACTTTCTCTCTTTTGTCGTGTATGGTGCCGCACAACTCCGCCAGCCGCTCGAACTTTCCGCTCTCCTTGGGATCGTATCTGCCGTTACCCGAGTAATGATCGATATGGTTGCAAAGCTGTTTGAACTTTGAAAGGTACCCAAGAATCAATCCCCTTCGCTCCATCCCATCAACAGTCCCAAGCTCCTCATCCAGCCTTTCCACCAGTTTTTCATAGAGGATGGTCTGGTTTTTGGACAGACTGCACCAGGTTTTCAGCTCTATCTTGTCGGGAAGATCACTGATGATGGTCTTGTCGGTTTTACTTCGCCTGAGAATATAGGGACGAATCACCTTGCGCAGTCTGCCGAACCCTCCGGGGTTGTCCTGAAGATTTTTTGCGAAACGTTTGAATTCCTGAAATGTGCCCAGAAGACCCGGGTTCACAAAATCGAAAACCGACCACAAATCGGTCAACCTGTTCTCGACGGGTGTACCGGTGATCGCGCACCGGTGCAGGCATTTAAGCTCCTTCACATCTTTTGTCTGTCCTGTAGCGGGATTCTTGATTGTCTGAGCTTCATCACAGATTGCGTAAAACCAGGAATGCGATTTCAGCCAACCATACCGCCTCAGCAGGCCATAGGAGGTAATCACCAGATCGAATGTATCTACATTTGAGTGTGCGTTTTTGATGTCCTGAGAACTCATCATCTGCGGATGAAGCACAGAGGCTTTGAGATCCGGTGTGAACTTCTGAATTTCGGTGCGCCAGTTCTCCAGAAGCGATGCGGGAGCTACAATCAGACTCGTTCTCCCCCTTTTTTTCAGCTTCTGAAGGTGAGCGAGAATCTGCACCGTTTTTCCAAGCCCCATATCATCAGCCAACAGGACTCCGAAACCGAGTGTCTGCATGAAACTCAGCCAGTTCAACCCCTGCTGCTGGTAATGACGCAGGTGAGCCTTGAGTTCTTTTGAGGGTGTTGTTTCCCGAATGAGTGATGGATCAGTCATCTTCTGAAAAACCGACTGCAGCCAGGCTCCGCAGCTTACTTCAACATCCCCGAGAGCGGCTATCTTGCCTCCAACGGAGGATCCCATAAGGAGCTTTATTGCATCTGAGAAGCTTACCGACTCTGTTTCGGCAAGCATTTTTGCCTGTCTGAGTCTTTCAAGAGTGAAGCTTATGGACTTTAAATCAACCGGTACCCATCTGCCTTTTATCAAAACCAGTTCTTCAGCCCTCTCCAGCAGAGCCTCTGCTTCACTTTCTTTTATAGTTTCGCCATCAAGATGCAGCGATGCATCAAAATGGAGCAAGGACTCAAAGCCGACATTTGATGGTTTCTTGTTACCTAAAGAGAGTGAAACCGCGACTTTTTTAGCACTCCCTTTCCACCACCTCGGGACACGGCAGAGGATACCCGAGGCTTCGAAATCCGCAACCCCCTCGAGAAATGTGTACGCTTCCTGAACCGTCAATCCTACCGCTCTGAAAATTTCACCGGTATAGACCAGAGATTCTATAAGAGAGTTTTTTCTGGATACCTTAACAACGGTTGACAGAAGTTCCACAATTCTGCTGTTGTTGTCCGCATACTCTTTGAAGGCAAGCTTGAGCGGCTGGTGGTGTGTACGGCCGGATGCGTCGATTCTTGTGGAATAGGTCGCAAGAAATGCAAAGGGGCGATCGGGATTTTTACGGTTCTCAACCAGGTGAAAATGAATTCTGTCCTTATGCACTTCTCCCGGAGCGACACTTTTGAAAAACTCATCAACAGATCCTTTGAAAGTGCTGATTTTTGACGCAAATGACTGAGTAAGCATGTTCCAGACAGTACTCAAATAGGCTGTATTGACCAACTCGCTTCCGATCATCTCGGGCAATCGCTCCACAAACAGCTCCGCATCATCATCATCCAGAGCCGGTGATATTTCTTCACGCTTTTTATCGAGATCGGGATCGCTCTGCACCTGATGAAGCCAGGCCGCTCCGAATTCTCTCCAGAAGGCAAGTGAGGGCGACAGAGGAATCGAAGGCTTGCTGAGCCCTAAAAAAAGCATCCACTGCAAGGGACTCTCAATGCTTTTTTGTTTGTGGGTTTTAAACAGCAGATTTTCAAGGGTAACGGATGTGTCATCCGGGGCCTTTTTGCACTCCTCCCATTCAAGAGAAAGAGTTCCATCGAAAAGAACCGCTGAAACCAGATGTTGAGGCATAGAGAAATCCTGAAGTTTGAAAATTGCCGCAAAAAAGTCAAAAATACATAGTGGGAAGGGAAGAATTCTGGTTCAGGATTCCACAGGTTACCTCCCGGCGTCTCCCTTTTCACTCACGTAACTTCGAATGAACTCTACGGTTGACTTCAATTTTTCCCCCTGGTCCTTACGGCAATAAAGCGTGGGATTCCGGAAGCGGGGCAGCTTTCCGTCGCTGTTTCTGACTATGACAAGCGGATAGGTCTCCCTGTAATCTTCCCATGAAAGAAAAACCGCTTCATCCTGACCACAGCTGTCCAGTGCGGCAGAAACGGAATCGTGTCGCCTGATTGTGATTCCTGAAGGCAGATAGTGTCTGATGGTAAGACTGTCTGCTACAGTATGAACGGTTGCATGCTCGAGTGCGGATTCATCTATCATTCTGAATGAGGAGCCGACAAGCGTCCAGCCGGCTCTCAGCGGGAAAGCCTTCAGCTCGCCAGCTCCCTCCGATTCTCTTGCGGGCCTGCCCACATAGGCGATATCGATCTTTCCGGCCTGCAGGGCAGACATGACCTCCATGGTACTGTTGAACGCAACGAGCTCAAAACCGACATTGCCTGTCGTGTCGGGCAGATAATGACGGATCATTGTCGGACAAGCTCCAAGGAGAACCTGTTGAGAGGGCTTCTGCGCACTTTGTGCCCATACACACAACGGCAGCAATGCAAATATCAGGTATTTTTTCATGGGTCTGGCTCCTAATGTTACTTATGTGAATTCTTTTGACTGCGAACGAATCAGTATCGTATCATTGTTTCACCCTGAGCAGTCCGGTTTTATGTCTCATTTCGCTTCCGCCTGAAAAAAGAAGCAGCTTACGAAAAAGGCGTCTTCAAATCAACACTCCAGATCCTCTTCTCTATCCAGCCAGAAGTCCGAAAAATCTTCGGTATCAGACCATTTGGGTTCACCCTCCCATTTTTCCAGCTTCAGATCACTGTAATCAACAGGTATTCCCAGTGATGTGTTCAGGGCCTGAATACTTATGGATGAATCGATACTGTTTCTTAATTGACTGTTGTTAAGTAGGGCGGAGGCTGTTTCTTCGTTGAAATCGAAATCTTTATCCCAGAAGAAAATACCGAAAATATCATCATACGAAAGCTTTTGGATATTTTCACCATTACATTTCAGTACGCATTCTTCGTTACGGTGGAGTTCATCATTGTACAGATCACAATAGGTCCGCAGTATCCGGTCAAGTAGCTTGAAGTGAAGGTCGCCCGGCATGTAGATATCGTCTGATTGATGAGCCTGTCGCAGCTTTTTTAGTTCATTGAGTATGATCGGAACTCCGTCACGAGCGCCGCCGAATGAGTTCACCAGCTTTTCCCCGAAATAGATGAGTGCGAATACATCCTTTTCTTTAAGCTCGATATCCAGCCCGATCTGGTCTATCACCAAATCCAGTGCATCGGTGATGATTTGAGTGAAGACTTCATCAGGTTTGGTTGCGAATCTAAGCATATAACCTCATTTTAATCTTTTGATTGAAAGCCGCACCCTATACTGCTCAGTTTTTCCCGTTTAAGGGAAGAGGCTCTATTTAATATAACTTCAACTGATTTCAAAAACACGTTCAGCTTTGGAGTTCTGCCTTTCCCAATAGCATTCTACCGATCTACATCTCCGGTCAACACACATGGTTCATTTCAGGAACAGAAATTGCATCATTCTGCTTCCAATATGAAAATAGCACTGCCACAGGCTCTCAGCACCGAACTCACGAGGTCCAAATGGAAATTGCGATTATCACAATTATCACCATAATAGCCAGTGCAGCAGGCACCCTGACCGGTTTTGGAACCTCAACCATCATGGTTCCCGTTCTTTTGCTTTTCCTTCCCCTCTCCCAGACGCTTCTTCTGGTGGGAGTGATCCATTTCTTTGGTGATATCTGGAAAGTCCTCTTTTTCAGAAAGGGGTTTGACCTGAAACTGATTTTCACCTTCGGGGCAGCAGGAATCGTCCTGAGCTTTCTGGGAGCAAGCCTTGTGTTTGCCGCATCCGAGGTGCTGCTTTACCGAATTCTGGGAGGTTTTCTTCTCGGGTATGTTGCATTTCTGTTTCTGAAACCGGACTTCAAAGTGAAGGCAAACACCTTTACGGCGCTGGCCGGGGGCGGACTGTCGGGCTTTTTGGCGGGTATATTCGGAGTCGGGGGAGCAGTGAGAGCAGCGTTTCTCAGCGCGTTCAATCTCCCCAAAGCTGTCTACATTTCCACCGCCGGGGCGATAGCACTGTTTATCGACCTAACCCGCATCGGCACCTATATTATTAATGAAGTAAGCCTCGATGCCCGGTATCTGCGGGGTTTTCTTCTGTTCATACCGGCATCGTTTGCGGGAGCGGCGGCGGCAAAGAAGATCGTCGACCGTATCCCTCAGAGGCAGTTCAGAATGGTGATCGCGGTGTTTCTGTTTCTGGTCGGATTGAGGTTTCTGGTATTTGCCTGAGGTGTTTCACATATATGTGCATCTCATCAGACAGAAACCCGAGTGAAAGCATGATGGTTTATCCCCGTTAATAATGGTATGTGGTTGACGGCTCGACTGATCGTGAAATGTCCTGTAACAAATTCCTTCCTGATGTCCTGATTGTCACATAGCGTTCTGCTGTTTCCGCGTACCCCAAAGATAGAAAACCGGCATCAGAAACAGCGCAACGGCCATTTCCAACACTAGCCCTCCGATTGCCCCTATCGCCATAGGCCGCAGCAGGTCCGCTCCGATTTCCAATCCCATCGCAAGAGGGATCAGACCGGCCATCGTCGTGATTGTTGTCATCACCCGGGGCCTGAAGCGGATTCGCCCGGCTTCTCGTACTGCATCGCGGCTGCTCAGTTTTTTCTTAAACCGCAGTTCATCGGCAAATGTAAAAAGCAAAACACCATCATTGACGGACGCGGCCAACACCAGAAGCAACCCGACAATCGCGGTCACACTGATCGGTGTTGAGGTGAATAGAAGTGCAAAAACAGCACCGGCAATGCAAAAGGGCATGCCGCTGAGCACCAGGGCCGGAAGCCTGAGATTATTGAATTGTACTATCAGTACGACAAAAGCGAAGAACAGGGCCAAAAGGATTATCAGGATCATAGCACTGCGCATCTGAGTCATGAGCGGGGCCTGTCCACCGTAATGTATTGAATATCCGGAAGGCATCTCAAGATTCCCGAGCGCACGCTGAAGGGAAGCGAGTGCGGCACCGACATTGGTTCCATTTACATCCGCCTCAATGGTGATCTGAGACACCTGGTTTTCCCGGGCTATTTCAACCGGTCCCGAAGCTTTCTCTATCCGGGCTAAATCGTAAAGCCGTGTATGGCTTTCTCCCGGAAGGTCGATGAGGAGATTACCTATATCATCCGCGTGCTGCATGGATGCGGCAGGTGCCACAACCCTGATCCCATAGTACTCATTGGTTTCCCGAAAACGCGTGGACACTGCACCGTCAATAAACGAACGAACTGTTCCCGCAACTTGTGCAACCGAAACACCCATCAGTGAAGCCCGTTCGCGGTCGATGATCACCCGGTATTCGGGTTTCTGCATATCGGCTGTGATGGAGACGCCGGCCAGATCCTTCTGTTTCCGCATCGCATTGGAGGCGCGCTGAGCAATAGAGAACAACTGACGGTAATCGGCTCCCCGAACCTTTACCTCTATATCGGATTTTCCCATGCCGTGTATACCCCGCACGCTTTTCTGTTTTACCATTATTCGCGCGCCCGGAACCGCAAGTTGGGCAATTTTTTTCCTGAGGCTCCCGACATAATTTTTCGTGGAGATTTTACGGTGCTTTCTTCCGACAAGCTGTACGTCAACCTGCCCTTCATTGGCCACTTCATATGTCATTAGCCCTTTTGGCTGCCCACCGGTAAGGGCGAAAGCGCTTTCGATAAGCGGATCGCTTTTTAGTATATTTTCAATTTGGCGCAATGTGCTGTCGGTACTACCCAGAGATGCGCCTGAGGGAAGTTTAGCTTTAACCATGATTCTGCCGTCGTCTATTTTGGGTAGAAATTCCGAACCGACTTTGGGGAGCAGCAGTGCCGCCGTGAGGAGAAGAGCTGCAAATGGTAGAAATGTCAGGCCTGGGCGGGTGAGTACGCGACGCAAGAGCGACTCGTAGAGATCGGCAAGCCTCACGTGCATGCGATTCAGAGCGCTATCGGACGTTCTCGGTCGGGACCTGCCGCATATCCATGCGGTCAACATCGGTGTTACCGTTATGGCCATGATAAGGCTTATTACCGTGATAACTGCAACGACGAGAATGAGTTCACGCATCAGCAGGCTGGTCATTCCCGGTATCATGAGAAACGGAAGAAACAGGGCCAGAAATGTAAGCGTGGATGCCAGAAGCGCCGGTCCGAGCTGCCCTGTCGCCGTGACTGCGGCATCTGAAGCATCGGTGCCTTTACGTTCTTCGAGCAGGCGCGTGGCATTTTCCACAACCACAGTAGAGTTGTCGAGTAATACTCCAATTGCCACCACCAGGCCGCCAAGTGAAAAGATGTTAAGTGAAAAACCGGCCAGTTTCATGAGTGCGAAATTGAAAACAAGTGTCAGGGGCAGGGCCACTGCCATAACGACGACCTGACGCCAGCTTCCCAAAAAAACGAACACAATTACTATCATGAGCAATGCGGCCTGCAGGGCGGCGTCGCGCACACCGTCAATAGCTGACTGCACATACACCGCCTGGTCTTCAAAGGTACCAAAGTGAATTCCGGGCGGCATTTCATCGGCGAGCGCCCTGATTTTGCGTGCGACACCCTGCGCGACTTTCGCCGTATTGGCATCCGCTTGCTTGAAGATACTCACTGTGACAGAAGGAACACCGTTGAGGCGTGTCATTATACGAACATCCTCGTATGCATCTTTTACTGATGCAATATCGTGCAGACGAACGACTCCATTATCCGAACGTGCAAGAACGACATTCCCGATTTCGTCAACCGAATCGAATTCGCCGACAGTACGTGCGACAACTTCGTGAGGGCCGGTGGTTACCCGTCCTGCAGCCATCTCCAGGTTTTCATCTTTGAGAGTTTTCAATACCCTGTCAATAGAGAGCTCGTGCTTTGTGAGCTTCTGCGGATCCAGTTCTACCCGGATTTCACGCACGTGTCCGCCGACAATTGCGGTTCCGGCAACACCGGGAACGGTAATGAGCTGGTCCTGAAGCCACTGGTCGGCCCAGGAACGAAGGCGTACCAGGTCCCATTGGTCCGATGAGAAAGATATCTGGGTGACCGGCAACTGCGACGGATCAGCTTTGTATACAACCGGTGGTTCGACATCCTCGGGAAGATTTCGTGCGCTGCGGTTCAGGGCGGCCAGCACATCCTGGTAGGCAATATCGATATCGGTGCCGGGATGAAAATTGACTGAAAGGTTGTACTGCCCCTCGATACTGGATGATTCCAGGTAATCAAGCCCGTCTACCGTCGACATCACCCGTTCCAGTGGTTCGGCAATACCGCGCTCTATTTCTTCGGGAGGCACTCCGCGCCAATATACAGAGACTTTAACCAGCGGATAAGTAATACTTGGCAGCAGGTCAACCGGAAGCCGCCACAGGCCATACAATCCAAACAACAGCAGTGCCGCTACTATTGCGCTGGTGGCCAGGCGATGGTTCACGACGTATCGGGTGATTTTCATTTGCCTGCTCCTTTTTTGACCGAAGGCTTTGAGGCCGGGGATTGTGGTTTGTCACCCATACCGGTTTTTTTTGTCGTGCCGCTATCTTTACCTTTGGCTATACGGACCTGCGCTCCGTTTTTAAGTTTTTCATTTCCCGTGACAACGACCGTCTCTCCCTGCTGTAATCCCTTCGTGATCTGTATCCTGCCTTTATGGCTTATTCCGATGCTTACCGGACGCGAAACTGCAGCATTTTTTTCTATGACATAGACAACCTTTTGGCCTTTTGGTGTGGTCACGACCGCATTTTCCGCAATTACCACTGCACTGTCCGCGCGTTTCGTTTCGATTTCAAGTCGTGCAAACATTTCCGGAATAAGGGTGACGGTATCGTGTACCGTTATCTCGAATTTTCGCGTGCGGGTCTTTGCATCCAGTCGCGGATAGATTCTGCTGACGGCCCCGGCAAATGTGCGCCGCGGATAGGCGTCCAAATGAATCTCTGCTGGTGCGCCCTGTTGAATTTGGGTTGCGCGGGTTTCAGGAACACTTGTACTGACAACAAGTGTGGCAGGGTCGTACATTTCAACAAGTGTACTGCGCGGAGCTACATAATCGCCCTCGGTGACAGCCACTTCCGCTACGATGCCGCTCCAGGGAGCACGTATTCTGAAATCACCCGTGGCTTCACCCGCACGTGTATACTGCGCTCGGGCGTTTTCATACTGTGAGCGCGCGGCATCGAGTTCCGATTCGGCAATGGCACCCTCGGCAACGAGCTTTTTAACCCGTTCGAGCTCCTGCTCCTGCTTCTGAAGGTATTCTCGAGCTGCGACAAGCTGTGCGCTTGCCGCACCTTTACGCCCGATATCCACCAGCATTTTACCCGCTTTCACCGTATCGCCTTCACGTGCCCACAGGGTCTGCACAGGCCCTTCCACCGGGGACGCGAGCCGTGCCACCCGCACCGGTTCTACCGTACCGGTCAGTTCAATGGTTTCAGATATCGAAGAAAGCGCTGCGGGAACAACCGACACTGTCGGCATCATACCTTTTTTTCCGCCACCCTTGCCGACGGATTGAGCCGGTTGCGGTTCTTTGCCGCCACACCCTGTCAGAAATCCAAGTAGCACCGATACCGTTATACACATAACCATTTTTTTGTTTCGAATCATTGGGACAGTCCTCCGGACACCAGTTGTAGTCGGGCATGGGCGATTGCATATGCAGTAAAAGCCTCATCAAGATTTGTTTCCGCCTGGAGCAGATCGGCCTGTGCAACAAGTACATCGCTTATCGTACCCTTACCTTGTTCGTATTTGACGTTTTCAATCCGTAATCCTTCTTTTGCGGCCTCGATTTCCACGCGGGCGGTTTCCATTCTTTCCCGCGCCGCTTCAATATCCATTACTACCGCTTTGATTTCGACCCCGATTCTGAGCTGCAAAGCTTTCAGACCGTTTTGTTGGGCCGCCATGTTCGCCCGCTGTTCAGCCAGCTTCGCGGCGTTGCGTCCTCCTTCAAACAGCGGCATCGACAACGAAAGCCCCGCTGAGCCGCCCGGCTCGTATGAACCATCCATATCGGAGCGAATGCCGTATCCGCTTTTGGCCGCAAGGGTGGGCGCAAAAGCACCGCGAGCAATGTCGACCCGACGCGCCTGGGCTTCAAGCTGCTCACGCGCGGCACGGTAATCACCACGGCTCCCAAGCGCATGCTCGACGATAGTATCACTATGTAAGGTCAACAGGGTATCCACTGGCGCGCGCATGGCCAGCGGCTGCGAGCCGATGTCGGTCGCCATGGTTGCTGCAAGTTGCCGGCGCAGAGTTGCGTGTTCATTGCGCAGAATCAGCATATTTTGTTGCAGGTTGGCCAGGCGGGCATTCGTTCGAAGCAGATCGACCCGCGCGGCTTTTTTTGCCTCGATCATAGATTCAACACGTCGCTGATGAGACTCTATTGCCTCGATTGACTGTTGCACAGATTGTATGCGTTTTTCGAAGCCGAGTATGGTGTAGTAAAGGCGAGACACGGCAAATACGAGGTCATCACTCCGCAGTTGCGTGCGATACTCCTGGGCACGGCGTTCATGATCCGCGGCGCGCAAATCATTGTAAGTGCGTCCGCCGCTGAACAGCGGAACTGTAAGAACTGCCTCCGCCCGCAGAAGCTGATCGCTGAACACCCCGGCATCACCCGCTCCCTGTGGTGAAAGCACCCGCTGATCGTTGGTGTAGCGATCGTATCCGCTTTCGATACGCAGCGACGGGAGCAGCGCCGAACGCGCCTGTCTATACCGTGCATGCGCCGCGTCAAGCTCATGAAGAGCCGCCTGGATATCGGGATTGTTTGCCAGAGCGGTCTCAATGCATTGATCGAGCGTCAGGCTGTCAATATCATCCGGTGGTAAGTTCGTGGATTGCCGCAGCGGAGCATCGGTTTTGTTTTCAGGGCGTTCGGGTATTGCCACTGCTGCATACGGATCGGTAGGCCGCATGAGCGCGCATCCACTACCAAAAAGAGAGAGCATCGTCATGAACAATACGGTTTTCAGGGCTTTCATGCGCGAGGTCCTGACGGGAGTGTGGTGTTGGCATCGATTTGGATCGCCATGATTCGAACACCAGTGTCGGTTTTCATAGAAACAGTCGCCGGCTCGGTAATACAACAGCACCCTTTTGCGGCTGTAGCGGTTTTGCCGTCAACCGTTATGTGCGCTTCTCCCTTTACAACAGTAAAAATGACATGCTGTGGCATGGCACACGGAGGGATTGCTCCGCCAGGCGGCAGTTCAACAATCCTTGCCTTGAATGCCTCAGTGCGGTAGAAAACGTTTTTACCTTTCTCATGTAATGGATACGCCGGTATTGCTCCAAGATCAAATAATTCCATTTCTTTAATTACCTTTCTGTCGATGATGATGCTGATTCACGGCTCACTTCGGCGATTTAGTTGGAAGCTGAGAATTTATACCGTTGATCGGGAAAGAATACGACGCGCCATTTCCGCCGGAAGCGCACCACTGTGTATGCTTTATCCGGTTTATTCCCCCTGTCTGTTTTGTTGTGTTTTTCTTCTCTTGTATTTCGTTCGTCTGGTCTTTACATTTTTGTCAGAGCGGGAAAGACTTTCTTGATCAATCAGTTTGGCAAACTGCTCAGGAGTAAGGGTTTCCTTGATTCTAAGGACTTGTCTGTTTCGCTTTTCAGTATACGCCCTCTCCAATTCGCCCGCCTCTTCGGCAAGCTTAGAGAGCCTGGTTTCCGAGGTGTTTGCTTTAAGAAATTCTTCTTTTGTTTTTTTTCGCAGACTTTTTTTCTTTTGTACATGTCTCTTCCGCTCGGCTTTGGATTCCTTATGCATTTTTGCAAGTTTGGCTTTTTGCTCGACGGTAAGATCAAGATCCTCCGGCACACTGCTGCACTTTCGACTGTGACCGGTAAAGTGTTCCGGCTGAGCAATGGCACTCAGCGGTATAAAGAGCGTCAATGCGGTTATACAGTAAAGAAGATATTGTCGTCAGTACATCATTGCGGATTTTCCTCCTGAATGGTAAAAAAATGGAGCTGCAGGCTGAAATCACTCATTAGATGTTTTGGACACGCATAATGTTACACTGAATATGATATGCATTTTAGATTTGCTCAAACAGACAATCATTTGAACAATTTAAAAAGTTTGGCATCTGTATGAGTGATAGAAACGCAAGACCTTTTTAAGCAATCCATTTCCGCCGAATGTTTCGCAGACTCAGCATGAATAGTACCGTACAAAACGCGAGTAGCAGAACAAGATTGATCCACAGCGGTATCCGTGCCGACTGATTCACCGCGCCCTGGAGGAGATCGTTTCCATAGGTGAGAGGAAGCGCATAGGACAAAGGCCGAAGCAGGACCGGAAGCCGTTCGATCGGAAAGAAAAGGCCACAGAAGAATATCATCGGAAAGCGAAAGAAGTTAGAGAACGTCTGGGCCTCGAATACTTCCGCAACCGCAACGGCAATGAACAGCCCGAGAAACGTTGACACAATCGATGTCAGCACGACCCCTGTTACCAGCGGAAACCACGCGATTGTACTCATGTCAATGAAAAAAGCCGCGATAGCCAATGGAACAAACGCATTGATTGCGCCGAACAGAATTGCACCCCCGGTTTTTGCAAGCATGAGATATTCAAGAGAAAGCGGCGAAAGAAGCAGTCGTTCGAACGAACGTCCCTTTTTTTCGAATGTTATAGTGACTGCAAGAAGCGAAGTTGTCCCAAAGAGAATCGCCATTGCCATGACCCCCGGCAGTACCGCGCGCAAATCGAACTCGCCACCGGAACGGATGAAAAACATAAGCGTCCATGCCAGCGGAAAAATGATCCCCCAGCTCATGTTCGGCGGCTTGAGATAGTATGTTCTTATATCCTTCAAGAGGACATTCCAGAATGCAATCCACTGTTTCATTGTTGGTTCTTCCCTTCCTTTTCAGTATTCATGGTGCTCGATTCGATTCCCGTGATGCGAACGAAAACATCTTCGAGTGAAGGACGTACCGAACGCGCTTCGGTAATGCTGATATTGCGTTCTTCAAGAAACCGTACAAGCGGGCCAAGAGGAAATGCGGATTCGGAAACGGTTCTCAACGTGTTTGATGATGGCATATCGAAAGAGAGGTTGCCGAATTCTTCCGTTATTCCCTCCGGCAAGCTCCTGAGTTTTTCAGCTACCGCCAGTTCGATTATGTGCTGTCCCTCCACATCCCTCAGAAGCACTGAGGTGGCCTCGGTGCGCACAATCTGCCCATCGACAATGAACGCGATCCGGTCACAGAGCCGCTGTGCTTCTTCGATGTAGTGCGTGGTGAGAAATACCGTGGTGCCTGTTGCTTTGAGGCCGGAGATGAGTTTACGTATATTGCGGCCGTTCGCAATATCGATGCCGCTGGTCGGTTCGTCAAGAAATAGAATCCTTGGCTGATGAATAACGCCCGCAGCGATTGTCAGCCGCCGTTTCATTCCGCGTGAATAACCTCCGAATCTGCGGTGAGCAGCCTGAGCCAGGCCAAATGATTCAAGCAGCGCAAGTGATCGTTTCTGCCGCTCTTTTTTCGAAATACCGTAAAGCGACGCGCAGAAACAGAGGTTTTCAAATCCGGTCAGCTCCGGATACAGATTACTCTCATCGGGAACGATCCCCATCAAATGCTGCGCTTTCTTTAAATCCTTCGTATAGTCATGGCCAAAGTACAGGATCTGCCCCTTGTCGGGACGGGCAAGTCCGGTAATCATGTTTATTGTCGTGGTTTTCCCCGCTCCATTCGGCCCGAGAAATCCGAAAATCTCTCCTTCAAGCACACTGAAGTCAGCGCCTCTGACTGCTTCGTGTCTGCCGAATCTTTTTGCGAGGTCTTTTACCTTTATCGCAACCGATCTCTTTTCATCCATACTTTTTCCTTTCTGAATACAAAAGTGGCCTTAGCGCATCCCGATACTGTCGGCATGAATGTTGTCGATCATCTGGCACCGCAGAATGTGCTCCAGAAAACAATCCAGAGGTGCATGAGATATTCTGTCATCAAGGTGAAGTTGACCTTCTGTCGCCGTTCTCCCCATGTTTTGAGCATGAACATTTTTTTACGCACTGCCCACTTTTGTTGGGCAAACCTGATTCACCGTCAAAAAGCGCATCGATGGCCATTTTCGCCCGATCGCGTGCGTCCCGGGCTATTCGATAGTGCATGAAATATCCCCGCCGTTCTCCAATGATCAGGCCGCACTTTTTGAGCACACCGAGATGCTGCGACACCGCTCCGGGTGTGATATCGAGCATACGGGCGAGCGCCCCGGCACAGAGGCACCTGCAACAAAGAAGTGAAACGATTCTGGCTCGCGGCTCTGCGGCAAGGGCTTTAAGTATTGTCAGGTCCGGATCTTCCATACACCTCTTTTGTTTTAGTAAAAACTAAAATAAATTTTCTCCCGGGCTGCAGGCAACAGGTTACGGGAATCAGTGTGGCGGGGGATAAGACAAGAGAGCAGGGTAGTAAATCAGAAGTGCACCAATAATCGCCTTCATTACTGCAAACGCAGTTTACAATCCCACCGCAGCCAGCGGGGAAATAAAGACGATGCACCCGCTTACCCCGGAGGTGAAAACTACACAGGATCTGATCTGTACATCTCGACTCCCTTAATCGGATTCAAGTCGATACTACAGATCCGGTACTGATAAATGTGAATCAAAGCTCCTTTCAACCTTTCCGTGGCGAATCAGATGCTTTTAGCGTGATAGAATCAGATATAACAGCCTTCTGTGCCTTTATCACCACAAACCCTCCCTGGCCGCTTCCCTCTCTTACATCATAGTCTCCATCCTCCAGACCGTAAACCGTCTGGAACATGCGCACACAACTAAAACCGGCACCGTTCAGAAAACAGCAGATTTGATCGACGGAGTGAAGCCGGGCATCTCTGAAAAAGCGGCTCTTTGCCTTCCTTGCGGTATATGCTTTGCCCACAGCACTGTCTCTGTCTATAAAACCGACAACAAAGCTTCCCTCATCGCGCAGCACCCGGCCGACTTCAAAAAACGCCTTCTCAATATTCTGCAGAAAGCAGTCAACAGTCACCATCAATGCATAATCAAAAGTGCTGTTTTTAAAGGGGAGCTGCTCAGCCACACCGGCCACACGGAACCGGGTGCGCCTCTGAGCGATTCTGAGAGAATTCAGGGATGGATCAAGTGAGCAGGTGAGGTTGAACGGAGCGGAGAACCGGCCGCTACCGGCTCCGATATCCACCCCGCGGCCCGAGGGAATGAGTCGGGAAAGTGCTTCGATTTCAGAATGGTATATTCCGGGGTGCTCATCAAACCACCTGTCGTAGTCCTGAGCGAATGCATCATAGGGGTTGAAGACCTTTTTCTCTTCCATTCCTCTGCCTTGCGTGATACTGCTAAAACGTAAGCACCTTGTCGGCCCATTCCACCATATTGACACAGTCCACCATGGTGGAAACGGGGCAGACGTCACTTCCCTCCAGCTGTCGTGACTTCAGACATGTCCCGCAGGCAAGAAGTTCTCCACCCGCATCCACAAAAACTCTAAGCTGTCCGGCCACGTCGAACTTTTCGTGAGTGATGTTTTCACACTCCACCGCTTCCCCCATGAGAACGCCAGTTTTGCGCTTTTGTCCTGCTTTTGGGTACTGAATGGGTTCCCGTAATGTTCTAAGATAAGCGGGAGCATGGCATCGGCAACTGTCATCAACGGGGGTTGTGGGGCATATAATCCAGATAGGTCATTATGCATCACCTTTTTCATCAATGAGTGTAATCAATAAGTGCAATCTCTTCACCAACTTTCTGCCGCACCGTTTTCATGATCATTTCAGCGTGAGGGCAGGGGAAACCGATAGGATTTCCTCTGTTGATGCAGGATGCGAATGCAATTGCCTGAGCGCCTCTGTCAACCATCATCTTTGCTCTCAGTGCGGCCCTTTTTCCGGGGCACCCTCCGCAGGAGACAAAACCGATAACCTCCGAGGGACCGGTCTGTGCAAAACCGAGCTTGCCCTCTGAAGCCACTTTGAAATCCACTGTTCCCGGGCACATATCCTCGGTTTGCTGACAGCGAATAATTCCCACTTTCATATTCAGTATTCCTTTCTTTGATGCGATACAGCCGCAAACGTAAACGGGAGAAGCAAAGAGGCGAGAGCTGCCGCGGTGCCGCCTGTATTCTTGAAGCACATCATTTCAAATCTCCTTTCAATGGTGTAAGATGAAAGATACTCAATACGGCTCTGCTATTCAAGTGGTTGCTTGAATAGTTGTGCTGAACCGGACCTGCAGTAACTATTTTTACTTGAAAGGGAGTGAAACGGAATGAAAAAAGGCAGAACATACAGTCAGAAACATTTGCTTGAACAGTGTTCAGTGGTCGGCAAAGCTCTGTCGAGCTCTTCGCGCCTGCAGATTATCGATATTTTGTGTCAAGGAGAGTGCACTGTGGAGCAGCTTGCGAAAGATACGTCGCTTACAGTAGCAAACACCTCCCAGCATCTGCAGGTGCTCAGGCAGGCTGGTTTTGTGGCCTCCCGAAGAGAGGGGAACTTTATCGTGTACCGGACAGCACACAGGGATGTAGAGTCTCTCTGGCAGATGATACAGGGTGTGGCTGAAGGGCAGCTTGCCCAGATTGAGAAAACCACATCGGCGTTTCTGAAAAAAAGGGATGATCTTGAACTGCTGGATCAGGATGAGGTGGTACGCAGAGCCTCGTCGGGAGAGATTCTTCTGATTGACGTTCGGCCTGAAGAGGAATACAGGCAGTCTCATTTGCGGTCCGCCACCTCGATACCGCTAGGTGAACTGAAAAAACGGTTCAGGGAGCTTCCCAGGGACAGGGCCATCGTGGCCTATTGCCGCGATTCCTTCTGTGTGCTTTCGGAAGAGGCGGTGGGATTCTTGAGGAAAAAGGGGTGGGAGGCTTACAGGCTGGGGGATGTAGAGCAGCGCGGAAGGCAGGAACGCAACAGATCCCGGA
>JBKGXV010000061.1:0-20665 GCA_046546375.1 Chitinispirillaceae bacterium
CTTGCGGGCCCGGGTACAAAAAGAGCTCCCATGCCAGCCGCCTCGTAATGCTGCTCAATTAAAAATTAAATTGATTTTGTGAAACAAATATATTCTTTTGTTTACATGGACTTGCATGCATGAACGCTTATTAGTTCGGAAAAAAACAAATTGTCTCTTAAGCGGATGCAGAGTGTGACAGACCTGGCCTGCGGTGTCCCGTGGATGGGGCCATGGCTCCATCCATTCAATTTAGACACTTACCCCGAAATCCGACACCAGCTCAGGTTACTATGGCTGGTACCCTGAATTCAAAATAGAAAATTCAAACAATCGACATTGCTTGCTCTGTTCCTAATGAACTGCCATACGATTCAAACAAGCATGAATTGATATCTTCACACCAATCGTTTGCATCTTCCCCTATTTCTACTCTGTCTATACATTTTATCGGGACAATTCCCATGAGTGCATTGGTTATGTAAACCCTATCCGCTCTTTTCAATTCTTCAACCGTGATGACGCGGGTTTCTAAGGATATACCGCGCGATTCCAGAAGGTGACAAACTGCCTTTTCCATGGTTCCCGGCAGAACATGTTCTGATGCCGGTCGGCACCATTTCCCGTCAATTATACAAAGTATATTGGCGGTTGCGGTTTCACAAACCGAGTTGTCATGGTTTACAATGACCGCTTCATCTGCTCCCTGCCGTTTCGCCCACTCATTGGCCATTTTGCAGAACATATAGTTCATGGTTTTGTGAGATGATAAATGAGAATATCTGTGGTGAGGATAGACCGCTAGATGCAAACCAGCTTTTCCTGCGCTTTTCAGTCGGTGAGTATACTGTCGTGCAGTTACCAGCATAGTCGTCGTATACGGTTTGCCGGGTTTTCCGGCAGCAGCCAGAATTTTCACAGCCGCAACATCGTCGGATAAGCCGCAGCGGTCAACAACCTGCGATATGACTGCATCCCATGTGATATCCGGGGGTAAGGTACCGAAACAATACTGCCAGGACCGGTTGAACCTATCAACATGCTGTGCGAGTCTGATTGGAAACCCGTTCTGCACCCGGATGGTTTCGAATATGCCGTGACCGTAAAGGAAGCCTTCGTCATCGGCACATATTTTAATCTTCTCTTTAGGCAGGAATTTACCGTTGAACCAGAAAACGGGAGGATCCGCTTCACTCTTGTCGGAAGTGATACATACGGCATTCATAAGCGTCTCGCCCTTATGGAGCGTCTCTTCGTATTCATCTGCCGGATCAGAGTCGTACACGACACCGCCTCCCACAGAAAATACCAACCTGTCATCCTTGATTATTGCGGTGCGGATGGCAATCGAAAGGTCCGTTGAGTCATGGAAGCCGATATACCCGATCGATCCGGTATACAGGTGGCGTCGAACCGGCTCCAGCTCGTCAATGATCTCCATGGAACGGATTTTGGGACAGCCGGTGATAGATCCACCCGGGAAAGCGGCTCTGATGAGATCAACTGCGTCTTTGTCTTCATCAAGCAATCCATCAATGATGGAGACCAGGTGGAATACATTCTCGTATGCTTCAACGCGCCTGTGCTCGCGCACCTTAACAGATCCGGCACTGCATACTTTTCCGATATCATTGCGCAGGAGATCGACAATCATCGAAAGCTCCGCATCATCTTTTTCACTCCTAATCAGGTCTTCACGGTTCTTCAGATCCTCTTCGGGGCTTTTGCCCCGGGGTCGGGTACCCTTGATCGGGCGGGTCTCCACACATCTCCCCCGAAGCTCTATGAACCGTTCCGGTGATGTGGAAACGATATGGTGGTCGTCTGCATTGATGTATGCAAAAAAAGACGCGGGGTTCTGCTTGAAAAGAGAAGAGAAGAGATCGAAGGGATTGCCCTGAAAAGAGGTTTCAAACCGCTGAGACATGTTCACCTGATACACATGGCCGCGCACAATATAATCCCGGATGGCTTTGATTGAACCCATGTACTCTTCACGGGTAAAGCAGGACTTCAATTCCGCATTGCTGGCTGCCGGTTCAGGGAGGAATTGCGGTGGTGGACTGTTCAGTGCTTTTCTGAATGCGTCTATGCGCTCCGCTGGATCGCCCGCAGTTGACGATACGTGCATGCTTATCGTCTCTTTTCGGCGGTCTTCGACTACAATGATCGACGATGCAGCCATATAGAGGTGAGGCAGATGGAGATCATCAACACTTGTCCGAGGGAGAACTTCGATGCAGTCTTTGAGATCGTATGAAAGATATCCCAGCAGCCCGGCGCAGAGGGGATACGGGTAATCACCCTCAGGCAGTCTGTAGTGCCCTGCAAGGTGCTGCAGCACTTCAAGCGGATCAGCCTCGAACGTTACTGTGCGGCCGGCTGATTCAACCGTTGCATGTGTTAAACTGGCCCTGACGCTCAGCCAGGGATCTATTCCCAGAATATTGTAGCGGGCGCAGTCCTTTTTTCCGCCGCTGGCCAATAACACTGTTCCGGGCTGGTGGACAAACCGGGCTGCAATATCCAGAAAAGGAAGGTCGGTTACAAGCGGCAATGACGTTATGCCATCAGATCTGCCCGGGAGAAAATCAAGTTTTGAAGCCAAAGAGGTCATGAAAACAGCTCCTGAAGCGGACCGAATTTGAGAAAATTCTGGATTATGGTGAAACCTTCTTCTGTGAGGAAGCTCTCGGGGTGGAACTGTACTCCGTGCAGCGGGTAGCTGCGGTGTGACAGTCCCATAACGACCTTATCAGAAGTGCGGGCTGTTATTTCAAGCTCGTCGCTTATTTTCTCAACTGCTAGAGAGTGATAGCGGGCAACAACGGTAGGGACGGTTACTCCTTTAAAAAGACCTTTCCCTGTATGTTCAACAGAACATGTTTTTCCGTGCATCGGTAATGGTGCCCGGATTGTGATCCCGCCGAAGGACTCGTTAATGCACTGCATCCCCAGACAAACACCAAGAATGGGGATCTCTTTATAGAGTTTCTGAGTAAGAGAAACTGAAATCCCCGCCGCAGACGGGTCCTTGGGGCCGGGGCTTATCAGAATGTAGTCTGGTGACTTCCTGATTACACTTGCAACTGATAACCTGTCTGCTCTGAATACAGAAATATCCAAGGGGTATCTCCTGAACATCTGCACGAGATTGAATGTGAAAGAATCATAATTGTCTATAACGAGCAAAGATGGTTTCATAATGAACTCCGAATCAAATCATGGTGTAGCCGCCATCGACAGGCAGATAGGTTCCGGTCATGAATTGTGAAAGATCGCTGGCCAGAAAGAGTATCGCTCCGGCAATGTCACGCGGAAGGCCGTTACGTCTCAGTGGGCAGCGTGATGCAGCTGTTTCCTTGATTTGTGCAGAGAATGCTGCAGTTGCATCAGTTAAAGTCAACCCCGGCGCAACAATGTTGATACGTACCCCGTCAGGACCGAGTTCATTTGCTACCGCGCGGACAAATGCATCGACAGCTGCTTTCGATGTGCTGTGTGCGCAGTACCCGGGTTGTGCCTGTTTGGACATCGTGCTTGATACAGCAATAATGCTTCCGCTTTTGCGTTCCACCATTTCAGGAACGACCGCCTGACACAGCAGATATATTGACTTGAGCTCATTATTGAGTTTGTGTTCGAAATCTGCCCAGTTGCTGTTCATAAAAGGAATAGTCTTGAAGCCGATTGCGGCATTTGCCACGACGACATCGATTTTTCCATAACGGTTCCGAACTCTCTTGACAAGATCGTCCACCTGTTCGGGGGTGGTTGTATCGGCTTGAAAGACTTCAGCAGTACCGCCATCTTCCTCGATTATTTCTTTAACCATTCGGGCCTGATCATGACTTTTCAGATAATTGATAGCTACAGAAGCTCCCTGGCTTGCCAGAAGCCGTGCGGCTGAGCGGCCGATACCTCTGCTTGCGCCTGTTATCAGTACCACCTTGTTTTCGAGCAGGCCCGGCACACGAGAGACGTTTTTTCCTGAACCAGCACTTTCTCGATGCCCCACTGTAAGAATGTCTTCATCATCATTTTGTTTGACAGATTCAGCAAGACAGCCGGCGATTTCCATAAGCCGGGCGTGTTCAAAAATATAGGAAAGGCCAACCTCTATATTCAGGCGGTCCTTTATTCTTGCAATCAGCCGTGTTGCTGAAAGCGAGTGTCCTCCAAGCTCAAAAAAATGCGCTCGCCTTCCAATCCGGTCCTCGGGCATCTCAAGTACTTCAGACCAGATTTCCGCAAGCGCCCGTTCTGTATCAGTTGAGGGGGGCTCGTAGGAATCACTCTGCTGTATATTTCCCTTGGATAGCTTTAATGCGCGGCGGTTGAGTTTTCCGTTGGGGAGCTTAGGCATATCATCCAACGCGATGAACGCGGTCGGAACCATGTACGGCGGGAGACGCAGTTCAAGAAAATCTCTCAGCTGTCCGATATCAACAGTACGTCCCGGCTGCTGCACGAAGAATGCCAGCAGCTGTCCGTTCTCACCAACTACAGCACGGACCCCCATGCCTGCATATTCACCCATTACCTTTTCCACATGACGTACATCAACACGGAATCCCCTGATTTTCACCTGGAAATCCCAGCGTCCCATGAATTCCAGGTTCCCGTCGGGAAGGCAGCGCACAATGTCACCGGTGTTGTATAAAACGCCGCCATAATCATTGCAGAACGGATTCCGGATAAACCGCTTTTCGGTGAGATCCACCATTTTATGGTATCCGAGCGCCATTCCCGCGGTCGCTACATGCAGCTCCCCGGATACACCTTCAGGCACCGGTCTTCCGCTCCTGTCAAGGACATACACATTCGTATTCTGGATTGGTTTTCCAATTGGAACAAAACCCTGAGTACCGTCGAAGTCGGTGGTATCGTAGTAGGTTATATCGTTGAGTTCCGTGCACCCGTAGTTATTGAGCAGACGGGCGTGCGGTAAAATTGATCGGAACATCCTGACCATTTCAGCAGTGAGCGGTTCTCCTGCAGTTGTGCAATACCGAAGTGAGGGGAGGCGTATATCACTCTTTTTCAGGTATAAAAGTATAGAATGCAAGTGTGAGGGCACGAGGTTTACACGGCTTGCGTTGCTTTTGCGTAGCGCTTCAGCAAAGAGTGCGGGGTCCTTTACCGTATCAGTATCAATAAAGACCAGAGGGCATCCGTTAAGCAGGCCGGCAAAAATCTCTTTTACAGAAACAGCAAAAGCATTTGTGGTTTTTTGTGCTGTCACCTCCCCTGAAGCAAAGGGCCATTTGCTTTCAAGGTTGCATAACCAGTTGGTCAGCTGACGATGTGGAATCCGTGCTCCTTTTGGAATGCCCGTTGAACCGGAGGTATACATGAGATAAGCCGGATCATCCGGTTCAGGTACGGCAAAAGTTTTTAGGGAAACGTTGTCCGGCAGGAGAGGAAGTTCGGCATCAACAATAAAGCTCTCATGATTCTTCAGCCCCAGTTTTGTCTGCTGTGCCTCAGTGCATATCACAAGCTTGGGTTCTGCATTCTCTGCAATCAGCTGCAGGTAAGATTCAGGATACGATGGGTCAAGAGGAACATATGCCGCTCCTGCCTTCCACACCGCAAGAACAGCCGCAAGCATGGGAGCACTGCGCTCCATACAGATGCCTATGATCTCACCGCGTTTCACTCCGCGCTCAAGGAGCTTTGCGGCAAATGTGTCGGCAGCTGCCGCAACCTCCCGGTATCGCCAGGATCCGTAAATATCATTACAGGCAACAGCGTCGGGGTTTTTTCCCACCTGTTCATCCCATCGCGCAACAAAACTGGTATCGTCGATTTCGCGTTGATTGCGGTTATATTCGATGAACAGACGATGGCGGTCCTCTTCAGTAAGCATTGTGAGGTTGCCGATGCATTTTTTGGGGTTTGCTATCATGTCGCGCATCAGCTGTTCATGATGGATGAGAAGCCGTTTGATCGTTTCTGGCCGGTACAAATCCGAGGCGTACATGACCTCGACTTCAAGTTTGTGACGATCCCCGGAGTATGAAAGTTCTATTTCGCATCGGGCAAGAGCATCCTTGCCGGTTGCTGTCCGGTACCCCTCATATCCTTCATACGATCCGAACTTCACTCCTCCAGGAAGCGACTGCTCCAGATTGGTGCGGGGAAAGTTCTGGTGACGTATGACAAGAGGTACAAGCGAACTTGATGCATCACTGCGCTCAACAGCAGAACTATACACAATACGCTCGAACGGTACTATCTGGTGATCGAAACCTGAAAGGGCAACAGACCGTACCGCATTCATGAATTCTTCTACTGTTTTACATTCATCTACACATATACGAAGGGGAAGTATGTTGATGAAAAAGCCGATCAGTTTTTCAATCTCCGGAAGGATTCGTCCAGAGGTCGTGGTGCCTATGCAGAGATCGTCTTTGCCGGTATAACGGTTGATGGTGAGGGCAAATCCTGCAAGCAGACACATGAACATGGTGCATCCGTGTGCTTGGGCAAAAATTTCAAGGTCACGGGAAAACTCTTCAGTGTAACGGTATTCAAGTGTCTCGCTTGTACTTCCGGAATTCGGGGTTCTCAGAAAATCCGTGGGTAATTCAAGCGAACCATCGTATCCGGCAAGGTGATTGTGCCAGAATTCAAGTCCGGAGGAGAAATCAAGCTGCCGCTGCCAATATGCAAAGTCCTTGTATTGGATAGGCAGGGGCATGAGATTTGGGGTTTGTCCTGTGGAAAAAGCAGCATAACATTCCTGTAGCTCTGAGAAAAATATACTCTCAACAGACCATCCATCTGCTGCGATATGGTGTACATTGAGATGCAGCAGGTGGCGTTTTGGAGTTATCCTGAGGAGGCGACCGGTTAGGAGGGGGCCTTTTTCAAGATCGAACACATGACGGGTGTTCTCTTCAAAATACCGGGGAATTTCACTTTCCTCGATCTGGACTACGGGCAGTGAAAATGAACCGGGTTCCGTGACTGTTTGTACCGCTTCGCCTCGCGTGTTGACAGAAAAACGGGTCCTTAGCGTTTCGTGGCGGTTCAGAATTTCTGTAATACTCCTGTTCAATGCGCCGATATCTAGTTCTCCTTCAAGAAGAAAAGACACTGGAATGTCGTAACTGAGGTCATGTGGATTCTTTCTGTTGAGCATCCACATTCTTTCCTGAAACCAGGATAACGGATGTTCTTTGGTTTTTTTGTCAGAAGGCATTATAGTAGGTCTTCGTGTCACAATGAATGGTCCTCCGGAAATACGAATTTGGTCGCTTTCTGCAAAAAAAAATTACGATTGAGTATGGTTGCGAATAATAGATCTGCATACAGGTAAAGATTCCTGGCTGAAATATCTCTACGAGTGATCTAAAATAAATATTAGCAAAGTAATATGCGCCTTTTTATTCTCTGATTGTAAGGACAGAAGCGCTGAATGACTGCATAAACCGGCTTATGAAAGGGACCGTAGGTGGAGAACGGGACTAGAACACTCGGTTGCTGGAATTGATCAAATTACTGGGAATAAGTGGGTGTTCGAGCCTGTTTTGCCGGTTGAAACCTGGAATAAAACAAGTTATATTGGCTGGAATAAATGGAACCTTAATCAGAGCAATCAATTCGGGCAACAATTCGGGGCTTCGGATTATCATATCTAATTGATAGATGATTGTGCATTTCACAAAACTGGGCGGAAAAATGGCGGATTCAGCAATTCCCAAGCTTTTCGGAATTACAGGAGCTCAAGATCTATCTCAGCGTGAATATGATTCATTCTTCCGTTTGGCTTCAGATCAGCGTAAGGAACAGTCAGAAAGGTATGTAAAAAGAGAAGACGCGTGCAGATCTGTTGTTGCCGAAGCGTTGATCAGGTATGCATTGATGTCTGTCTCAGGAGTTGTGTTCGACACTTTACCTATTAGGCGAACTCAGTATGGGAAGCCGTTTATACCCCGACAATCTTGTCATTTCAATGTGGCGCATTCGGGAAAATGGGTCATTTGCGGAGTCGATAGGTGTGAAATCGGAGTGGATATCGAAAAACATCGCGATGTTGATTTCGGAATCGCTGATCATTTTTTCGCAGAGGCGGAAATCGATTTACTCAGGGGTTTACCCGATCAGGAGAAACGTTTGAGAGCTTTTTATACGATTTGGTCCCTGAAAGAATGTTACCTCAAGGGGATCAGTAAAGGCCTTTCGTGTCCTCTTGACAGTTTTGCCTTTCTGCCCTCTAGTGATAATATTTCCGTGGAACTTCAACTCTATTTGAAATCTCTTCCTGCAAGGCATTTTACTATCCTGAACATGGGAGCGGGATATTCAACTGCTGTCTGCACATGCTCACCCGTAGAAAGTGTGTCCAAGGTGATTTTGACTCCGGGTCAGCTGATTGAATTTTTAGAGCTGGATATTTGACTACTAAGCACGCACTGATGTGCACATAGACATTTATTGGGTATGAAACTCGGCTGGTCGGCTGACCACCTGAAACCTTCCCGAAATACGCTCCAAAAAACACGAAGAGAGTGAGCATGTCGCTTACTCTCTTTTATGCGCTTGAAACCGAAACTCCTTTTGAAACACAGGGAGGACAACGGTGGGCACTTTTGAAGCATCCGGAGAAGAATTATGCTTTAAGAGGGATTATTTCTCTTAGAACCACGGAAATCACCCCGAAATTGTTTCAGAATTCCATCCATATGCCGCTTGTGGCAGTCATGGATATATCCTTCTTGAAATCACCACCCAGTCCGCCATCCACAGCAAGCCACTCCAGTACCGAAACCTGAGCTCCTATCTGCCACCAGTCAATCGAATCATCGGCTCCTGCGATTTCAAAGCCGCTGGTGACACGGCCCGTTTCAAAACTCGCAGCAATACCGTAAGTCACCGCTCTTTGATCAACGGATGACATGGTTTCAAGGCCCAGGTTGAGGTGTAGAGAAGCAGCACCAAGCGGCCTGGATGCGACCAGATTGACCGCGTAGCCGGGATCGCCCAAAGAGGCACCCAGAGATGCTGCCAGCATGTCGGGCACAAGGGCATACTTCATACCGATTTCCAGAGGTGAATGCTGTGCGTCGGTTTCAGGGAGGGCCGTGTAGCCGAACCCGATTCCGAAATCCATCCGGTCGGTGAGACCGTGCTTCAGACCGATGCCTCCGTCAAAAGCATCTCCCCAGTAGTTGGATGCCACCTCCACTTCGAATCCTTCTTTGGAAACCGTACCCGCGTCATCAACTGTAAACGGGCGTGCGGCTTTTGCCTGGAAAACCAAAAAACCGACAACTGCTGCAGTCATAATCGAACGTCTGATCATGAAACCACTCCTTCTTTAGTGTTATTGAGAAATACATGATTCTTTTTTTTGTCAAACCCCCCCGGCGTGTTCCAGCCGGGGGTTCAACTTACCTGATTCCCAGCATTGTGCCGATCTGAAATACCGCCGTAGCTGCCCACCATGCGAAAATCAACTGATAGCCGAGCGAGAAGAGAGACCATTTCCAGCTTTTCAATTCCCGGATCACCGTGACCAATGCGACAAGACACGGTGTGTACAGGAGAACAAAAAGCATGAACGCAAAAGAGGACAGGGGTGTGAAGTGTTCCCTGATCTTGGCCCTGAGCCCCTCACTTTGTTCATCTTCTTCGCCACCCACGGCATAAAGAACGCCCATCGACCCCACAACGATCTCCTTGGCGACGAAACCCGTGACAAGCGAAACTGCTCCACGCCAGTCTGTTCCGAAAGGTCTGACTACTGGCTCCAGCGTTTTGCCTATCCTTCCGATATAGGTCTGCTCCATGATTTCAGCGTGTTTTTTCGTTTCCAGATCCTCAATCATAGACTTGCGTTCTGATTCCTTCATGCTCATATCCGACCGGACCTGTTCGATCCGTGAATCGAAACGCTGCTCGGTTCCGGGGGCTTTGGGATAAATACCGGCCCACCACAGTATGATTGAAAAAACAAGCACCACGCTTCCCATTTTCTTGAGATAGTGTTCTGTTTTATGCCACATGTGAATAAGCACACTTCTTCCCGTAGGGAGACGGTAGGGGGGAAGTTCCATGACAAAAGCATGATCCTCCGCATTTCTGAAAAGCGTGTGTTTGAAGAGAAGTGCCATAACGACAAATGCAGCAAAACTCAGAATCACCTGGAAAAGAAATACTACATTTCCTGCATTGCGGGGGAACAGTGCTCCTGCGAAAAGGACAAACACCGGCAGCCGGGCAGAACAGGAAATGAGCGGAGTAAGCAGGATGGTTTTTATCCTGTCTTTGGGTGATTCGAGAGTTCGTGCAGCCATAATCGCCGGAACACTGCAGCCCATCCCCATAAGCATGGGAATGAAGCTTTTGCCGTGAAGACCGATTTTGTGCATCAGTCTGTCCATGATGAATGCTGCCCTGGCCATGTAGCCGGTGTCTTCCATGATCGAAATACCCAAAAACAGTATGAGAATGTTGGGGAGAAAGCCAATTACCCCCCCTACGCCGGCGATTATTCCATCCACCAGAAGATCCCTGAAAACACCCTCGGGGAGAGTGGCGGATGCCACAGTGCCAAGCCAGCCGAACAGCGTTTCTATCCAGCCCATGGGGTGTTCACCCAGTTTGAAAGTCGCCTGGAAAAGAAGCCACATGAAAACCAGGAATATGGGATAAGCCCATACACGATGAGTGAGAACGGAATCGATTCTGTCGGAAATCTCGAGTCTGTTTTCGACCGGATACCGGACGCATTCCTTAACAGCCCCCGATATGAACCCGTACCGCTCCTCGGCGATGCGTGTCTGGGGATCATCACCGAGAATCCGGTTAAGCTCGGTTACTAACCGGTCCCGGACTGCAAGTACCGACTTTCCTCCGAACATTCCCGCTATGTCATTTTCAAGTACCTTGTCTTTTTCCAGGAGCTGAACGGCAATCCACCTGGATGGGTAAGAAAGCTTTGGGAGTGAATCAAGAGCGGACTTCAACTTCACAATCGCCGCTTCGAGTTCGCCGGGAAGAGGTAAAGAGAAGGGAACCGTTTTCTTCTCTTTACCTGACTTCCGGTCTAAAGCTGAAGAAAGCAGATTGTCGATTCCATCCCCCGTCCGGGCGTTAGTGGGGATAATTGTCAATCCGAGCAGTCTGCCTAGAAGCGCGATGTCTATGCTCATTTTTCTGCCCTTGACCTCATCCCACATATTCAGTGCCAGCACCGGGCGTACTCCCAGCTCCAACAGCTGAATTGTCAGATATAACTGTCGATCGATATTGGTCGCGTCAATCACATTGATCACCACATCAGGCTTCTCGTTCATCAGAAAATCGCGGGCAACCTTCTCGTCGGGCGAGCTGGTGCTGAGTGAATAGGTTCCGGGCAAATCGATCACCGTTGCCCCGACTCCATTGTGACGGACATTTCCCTTTTTCAGCTCAACTGTGACACCGCTCCAGTTGCCCACTTTCTGATTCGTACCTGTAAGCCGGTTGAAGAGCGACGTCTTGCCTGAATTCGGGTTTCCGGCCAGACAGATTTTCATTGATGACGACTGACACTGCGTCTTCATATCTCCGGGACCTACGGCTATAGACGCTCCATTCATGCCTTCACCTCCTTGAGTGACACTTTGTTGGACTGGCAGATCTTGACAGGGACAACGTAAACCTCCCGGGCCTCGGTAATCCTGAGCGAAATGGAGGTGTGTTTCATTTTCACTTCAATAGGATCATAGAGCGGGGCATACTTGATAATCTGAAGTATGGTTCCCGGGATGAATCCCATTTCCAGCATTCTCTTTTTGAGCGGTCCCTCACCTCGGACACTGTCGATTCCCACAGTGTCACCTTCTTTGAAGAGTGTCAATGGTTTGGGCTCTGATACTTTCCGCGTCATCACGTGCCTCCTGTTGATTTGCACTTATTGAATTAGATATATCTAACTTGATCGTAAAAAAAATCACATCTCCATTTTCACACTGATCATTTTTGCCTCATCCCTGCGCAGAGACAGATGGGTGTTTCTCACTTTGACTTCGATGGGATCATCAAACGGCGCTGCTCTGACAACGAATACAGACTGCCCCCGTATGATTCCCATTCCAAAGAGCCTTTTTCTGACCGATTCCGATCCGTTCACCTGTGTGACTGTACCCTTATCGCCCGGCAGAAGAGAGTTCAGATCCGTTGTTTCCCGATACCTTTCATTTTCTTCATATCCCCAGTCGGAAGTACAGTCGATACCTGCAGCTTCCCTCTCAAGGGTGCTGCGGAGCTTTTCCGTATCAGTGCTGTTTTCTCTTAGCACGTTAAGCAGGGCTGTTATCTTTCTGCACACTTCCTCAGACATGCCGTGTTCCATGCTGCAGGCGGTGCTGTCCGCTTCTATTTGTGACAGGCCGAGTATATCGGTAAAAAACTCAAAGAGCACGTGGTGTCTTCGGGCAATGCATTTTGCCGTGGTGTATCCCTTGTCGGTGAGAGTGATAAAGGAGCGGGCTTTATAATTGATGAGCCCTTTGCGGGCCAGCGAGCGCAGAGCCACGGTGACCGAGGACCGTTTCACGTTCAGCCTGTCGGCAATCTCCATGGAACGGGCGACTTTGTTCATTGCCGAAATATCCAGAATGGCTTCCAGATAATCTTCGAGGGTAGGGCTGAGACTGTGGACACTCATATATGCTCCAAATCTGAATTAGAATCCTCTAACTCTAACTAAAATAATGGGCGTTGTGGTGTGATGCAAGAGAAAAACGAAAAGTCCGAGACTCGGACCATGACCCTACCTTTGAATTCACCCTTGCCGATTCCTCAGCCATCCCTTCGCTCAGCAGACTGATTACCAGAGAATTAAAGGAGATTGTGATATCTATAGTCGGAACTGTGAATGTTTCCGTACTGGTGCATCTTTTGCTTGTACAAGCTACTTTGGAAGCGAAAGGAGCACAGTACATGTCGGAAAGCCGAGCTGCATGGATGCGCACACCGGAGGAAGTTCTTTCTGATCTTGATGTTACGCTTGAAAGAGGACTGTCTGAAACAGAAGCTAAGAAGCGTCTTCGCATCCATGGGCCCAACCGGTTGAAAAAAGCAGCTACACGGAGTACCTGGAAGATTTTAATTGAGCAATTCAAAAGCATCATCATAGGAATTCTGGCAGTAGCCGCTGTGCTTTCATTCGCTATGGCCGAGTGGGTTGAGGGGGTAGCGGTAACTATGGCCATTGTTATCAATACAGCAATCGGCTTTTTCAGTGAGCTGCGGGCGGTTCGTTCCATGGAGGCGCTGCAGAAACTTAGCCGGACATCCGCACGGGTGAAACGGGAAGGGAGTGAAAAGAGCATTGCTTCTGAAAATCTCATTCCCGGTGACATTCTTATTCTCGAGGCCGGTGATGTGGTTTCGGCGGACTGCCGTATCATCGAGGCTTCGAAGCTCCAGGTGAATGAATCCACGCTCACGGGCGAATCGGTTGCATCCTCGAAAACCGCCGATATTCTCGACAGAGAGGATAAGCCCCTTGCTGAACGGAAGAACATGCTATACAAAGGAACTGCACTGACCCGCGGTTCGGCGACGGGTGTGGTGGTCGAAACGGGCATGGGTACCGAGCTGGGGCATATCAGCAAACTGGCGCAGGAAGCCGGGATGCAGCAGCAGACCCCTCTCGAACGCCATCTGCAGCAGCTGGGGCAATGGCTGGTGTGGTTGACCCTTGCAGTGGCGTTTCTTGTTGCCGTAGCGGGGATTGTTGCCGGAAGGGATCTGCGGAGGATGATTGAAATCGCAGTGGCGCTGGCGGTTGCCGCGGTGCCTGAAGGGCTTCCGATTGTGGCTACCGTAGCACTTGCCCGCGGCATGTGGCGAATGGCTCGTCGCAACGCACTGATCAGAAATCTTTCCGCTGTAGAAACCCTTGGCGCCACGAGTGTAATCTGTACAGACAAGACAGGCACTCTCACCGAAAACCAGATGACCCTCAGGCGCCTGCTGCTTCATTCCGGGGATTATAACATAAGCGGTGAGGGACTCTCGACTGATGGTCAAATCACCAAGAATGGTAACCGGATAGATCCGCTTGAGGATGACGTCCTTAAGGGGGCAATCGAGATCGGGCTGCTGTGCAATGATGCGCTCCTGGACAGTCAAGCCGGAGGAAAAGCATCGGGAGATGCGATGGAAGTGGCGCTGCTGGTGGCTGGAGTAAAGGCCGGCATATCACGTTCGGAACTGCAGAGCGGGCAGCGGCGTGTCAGGGAGGAGGCGTTTGATCCGAAAATCAAGATGATGGCCACGTTTCATGCAACGGGAAACTATCGCTTTCGTGTAGCAGTGAAAGGCGCGCCTTCCGCGGTACTGGAGAATTGCAGCCTGCTGAGTACGGGTGATGAAATGACGGCTCAGAAGCGGCGGCTTTGGGAGCAGCGGGCTGATGATCTTGCCGGTGAAGGGCTGCGGGTTCTGGCACTTGCCGAAAAGTTCGTTGAAGACAAGGAAAGCGATCCCTATGAGAGTCTGACACTTGTGGGGGTAATCGGATTTCTCGATCCGCCCCGCAGTTCGGTCCGGCCGGCCATCCGGGAGTGTCAGGAGGCGGGAATACGGGTGGTGATGGTTACAGGGGATCAGGCGATAACGGCGAAAAATGTCGGCATTGCAGTAGGTTTGAAGGATGCCGAGAATGCATCGGTCATGGAGGGCAATGCAATCAAAACACCGGAAGAGTTGTCGCCTGATGAGCAGAAGGCAATAATCAATGCCTCTATCCTTTCCCGTGTAAGTCCCGAACAGAAACTAAACCTGATTGATCTTCACCGGCGTCATAAGTCGGTAGTCGCGATGACCGGCGATGGTGTTAACGATGCGCCGGCACTGGAGAAGGCGGATATCGGAATTGCCATGGGCGGAAGAGGGACGGAAGTGGCACGCCAGGCAGCGGATATGATTTTGAAGGACGATGCCTTTCCTACAATCGTCGCGGCAGTTGAACAGGGACGGGCGATATTCAATAATATCAGGGCCTTTACTATTTATCTGCTTTCGGGAAATATGGGAGAAATACTGGCCGTAGGACTTGCATCCATTCTTGGTCTGCCACTTCCGCTTCTGCCCATTCAGATACTGTACATCAATGTTGTTAATGATATATTCCCGGCTCTGGCTCTCGGTATGGGACACGGAGCGGAGAATCTCATGCAGAAACCACCGCGCCGATCGCAGGAGTCGATATTGACAGAGAAAAACTGGATAGCCATAACCGGCTATGGTATGGTAATCGGTGCTATCCTGTTCATTTCTTATTTTCTGGCCGCCCAATGGCTTGGTTTCGGTCGCGATCTGTCTCTGACTGTTTCGTTTATCACTCTTGGATTCGCCCGTCTTTGGCACGTATTCAATATGCGGCAGAGTGATTCCGGTATACTGTTCAATGAAATCACCAAAAACAGATATGTCTGGGCTGCACTGCTACTCTGTACCGGTCTTCTGCTTATGGCGGTTTATCTTCCGGGCCTTTCGGATGCGCTGCGTACACGGAACCCGGGGTTTTCGGGATGGTTTCTGATTTTGGTAATGAGTCTGATGCCGTTTTTCGCCGGACAGATCTTCAAACTGATCTCAGCCCGGAAGGTGCTCTGATTCATATGTTTAGAGCAGAATAAACCCTCAGAAAGTATTTCAGAGCGGACCCGCCATGTGCCTGTTTGATAGGAGTTTTGGGCACCCCGGTCTTCATCTTTGCGCCGGGGAAGACGATTTGGGGTCGGACCATGACCGTCCTTTTGAAATCAGTGACTTATCACTGAAATCACCCCGATATTCGCCCTTGGAAGCCGCTTTTAAGCGCTTTAAAGCTGGTTTTAAGACCTTTGTTGCGGCATTGGGCAAGGAGAACGGCGGCTTTGAATGCAGCCGGGGAAGTATTCTGCCTCAAGAGAGACTTTTTTCTTAAAACCACGTAAATCGCCCCCAAAACAGCGTTTTAAGGCCGGTTTTCGCACGAAAGCAGGAGAAGAGGACAGGTGAAATCAATCACTTGCGCGTTAAACGCGTGGTCCGACCCCCGGACCGCCTTTTGCCGCTACTGCCTTTACCTGTGAATTTCGGTGCTGACAGCATAAAAGCCATCTGCCTCCCGCGTCCCGCACCACTCTTTTCGACAGAACAGGTTTCGCCAGTCAAAGGATCCACACCCGTGCAGTACATCATGGTGGAACGGGTCGAGGGGGTGGGGGTGAAGAGCTGAACCTGCTTCGGTGTACAGTGCAGATCTTCTGTGCACACCCTTTTGAGCTGCTTCATCTGCTCCATGCCGCATCCCGGGTGAGCTGCAATGAAGTAATAGCAAAGAAAAAGCTTCTTTCCATCCGCGGCAGTAAGTCTGTCAAACATCCCTTTGAATTTCAGCAGCATGTCAATACCCGGTTTCCCCATTTTTCTCAGAACCTCAGGATCGCAGTGTTCAGGGGCAATCTTGAGCTGTCCCGATATGTGGTTTCGGATAAGCGTCTTAAGGTAGCGGCTACCGTTTTTCCTGTCTGCAAGGATCATGTCATACCGGATTCCGGACGTTACAAACACTCTTTTCACTCCGGGAACAGCTTTTATCTCGTTCAGAAGAGAGATCTGTTTGGAGTGGTCAACTGGCATGCCGGGGCAGACATCAGGAAACAGACATGCTTTATCTTCGCAGGCTCCCCTTGTTGCTTTTTTTTCACATTCGAAACCATACATGTTCGCAGTCGGTCCGCCCACATCCATAATGTTTCCCTTGAAAAGCGGGTGAGCTGTTATCGCCTTCACCTCTTTCAGAATGGAATCCCTGCTGCGGGATCTGACAAGCCGCCCCTGATGAACCGCAATGGCACAGAAGCCGCACTCCCCGTAGCACCCCCGGTGAGTGAGAACAGAAAAGCGAATCGTTTCCAGTGCCTTTACAGGCCCGTTTTTCAAATAGTATGGATGAGCATCTCTCATATACCCGTAAGAGTGCACTTTATCGAGTTCTTTCTGTGTCAGATAGGGCTGGGGCGGGTTCTGGACCAGAAACCGCGTGTCCTGCTTCTGATAAATGGTTTCAGCCGAAGCAGGATCGTTGTTTCTGTAGAAAATTCTGAACATCTCCGAAAATGCTGCGTTGTCTGACTTGACGGTTTCAAAGCTGGGAAGTTCTATTCCCTTATCGGGAGCAGTTTTTTGAATGTGGCAGAGTCCCCGGATGTCACGGCAATCCCGGCCGTTTTTCAGATGATGAGCAAGCTCGACAACTGATTTCTCCGCCATGGAGTAGAGTAGGTAGTCCGCTTTACTGTCAAAAAGAACGGATCTGCGTATGCTGTCTGACCAGTAGTCATAATGAGCAACTCTCCGGAGGCTTGCTTCAAGCCCGCCCAGTACAATCGGAGCGCTCTTTTTAAAATGAGCTCTGATCAGGTTGGAATAAGCAATTACCGCCCGGTCCGGTCTTCTGTTGTTTACCCCGCCCGGGGTGTAGTCATCGCTCCGGCGGGGCTTGCCTGATGCGGTCCTGTTTGCCACCATGGAATCGATGCAGCCACCGGTCACACCCCAGAAAACGGCAGGTTCGCCCAGTCTGGTGATATCTTTTGACGAGTCTCTGTCAGGCTGGCCGATAATTCCGACTCTGAATCCAGCCTGCATTAGACAATGACCCACCACCGATACCCCCACCAGCGGTGAATCGATATAGCAGTCTCCTGTAACTAGTATGATGTCGAGCTGTTTCCAGCCCAGTTTTTCCATCTCTTTTTTTGTGGTCGGAATAAACATTTGGATTGCCAGTTCGTTGTATAATAAATTACTACTGCTCTGAGACTGAATATACGATATTTCTATTCACAAAAATGCAGCTGATCGGTAACCACGACAATGAGTGAGCAGATAAAGAGAAAAATTGAACTCCTTGCCCCGGGCGGTGACGCGGACAGTGTGAAAGCGGCGATCTGTGCCGGCGCAGACGCGGTCTACTGCGGAACAGCTTCTTTCAATGCCAGGCAAAGAGCGGCCAACCTCTCTGTAGAGCAATTGGAGCAGCTCGTTCGAATTGCAGAGCAGAGAAATTGCCGGCTCTACCTCACTTTGAACACTCTAGTCTTTGATCACGAGATACCCCAAATTCTCAAACTCCTGGAAAGTGTCTACAGAGCGGGTATCCGTGTAGTAATCGTTCAGGATCTGGGTTTATTGCATATTCTGAAAACATACCTGTCTGAATTAGAAGTGCACGCATCAACTCAACTGACCACTCACAACGCAGGACAGATCTCTTTTCTTTCCAGACTCGGTGTCACTCAGGTGAATCTCTCAAGAGAGCTTTCCGTTTCAGAGATCAGTCCTCTATGTGAAACAGCTCACGAAAAAAATATCAAAGTGGAAGTCTTCGTACACGGAGCATTCTGCATCTCATTTTCCGGTCAGTGCTATCTGTCGAGCTTCCTGTGCGGGAAATCCGGCAACAGAGGCGAGTGCGTGCAGCCCTGCAGACGGCTGTATTCATTACCAGGCAAAACAGATGCTAAAGCGGTATTCAACCTGAAGGATAATTCTGTTTTTTCACAGGCCGATTCCCTCTATAACGCAGGTGTGGACTCTCTTAAAATCGAGGGGCGGATCAAGAAGTTTCCTTATGTATACAATGTGACCTCCGCCTGGAGAGAACAGGTTGATGCACTTGAGACCGGAAGAGATATCCGGCATAAGGACAAGAGGCTGGAAGCTGTTTTCAACAGAAAATTCACTGCAGGTTATGTGAAAGGCAGCATCGAAACCGATATGTTCATTGACACTTCACGGGATCAGTCGCTTAAGTTTGTCGCGAATATATCCCGCTACTGGGCTGATAGAAAGATTCTCACCCTCGATAGAAAAACTGAGCTTTTTGCCAATACTGAGATCCTTGTGTATACTTCGGATTTCACGTTTATCTGCAAGGGCGTGCTTGCAAAAAAAATATCTGCATTCGAGTATCAGTTCAGTATAGAACACAAGCTGAAAGGTAAGATTAATCAAGGGTACCAGGTTTTCACACAGAAGTCTCCGGATGCAGCAGACAGAGTAAGGGCGATGATTGATGAGATGCATCCTGAGAAAGTTCCGCTTAAGATCAGTGTTTCCGGTTCGACAGGTTCGAAACTGAAAGTCCTGTTTGAATCACCCCAAGAAAGTGTCACACTGTTTTCGCAGATACCGCTCACTGATGCATCCAGAAGACCGCTTGATCAGCATATGCTTCGTTCTCAGTTCGAACGGCTTGGCACAAGTCAGTTTGTACTGGAGAAACTGGATGCGTCAGGGCTTTCAGAAAACAGTTTCATTCCTCAGAAAGAACTGAACCGGCTCCGGCGGGAGGCCGTCGAGAAACTCAACGGCATTACGATCAGTTCTTCTGGATTCAAAATCCCTCCACTCGTTTATCCCTCATCTTCTAAAAGAAGAGTGAAAAAAGCGTTTTTCATTCACGATATTCCGAGAGGTTTACACTCAAAACCAAACTGCGATGCAGCTGTTGCTGTCATTCCCAATAGTATTGGGGATATTGATAAAATGGCGGCTGTTATCAAGGCTCATAAGAGTGTCGCTCCCTTTTTCAGTTCGATACTTATAGGGCAGGATTTCGAGAGAGCTGTAAAGCTTCTGGAAAAACTGGATGGTCGTAGAATTATTACCGATAATACCGGTATTGCAGATGCCGCATCCCGGCTCGGCACAGAGTGGATTGCAGGTCCGGGGTTCAATATCGCCAATTCCTACGCAGTCGAGGCCCTTTTGAGCATGCAAGGCTTCAGCGGCCTGTTTTTTTCTCCGGAATTCACCCGGAAGGAAACGGGAGCAGTTCAGGTTCCCCCGCACATAGACGTGTGGCAGGCTGTTAACCATGAAAAAGTTTTCATGACTACCCGTCAATGTCTGATCAGAAACATTTCAGGCTGCAGCAAAAGAGTATGCGATCACAATTGTCTGGCGAATTGTGACCGGACAGAAACGGTGGTGAATTCACATGGGAGGCGGTTTAATATCATAAAGAGGCCCGGGTTTTACACGGTTGTGACCTGACCGGGTGAATCGGTGAAAGTTTTGCCATTGATTGTTGCAAGGCTTTGAGAAATGTGTTCAACTGGCTGGCAGAATTCGACTGATCACTTACTGGTGGATGTATGGTGAATACAGCCAGACATCATTTTAACCTTTCATAAAATCAGAGTTGGAATCAAACATGCAGGTGATATAAACGCTCCAGAACAATCGGCCAAAACTGAGGCACTTACCGGAAATCACATGATTTATATTGTGGGGTCTGGTTATTAAAGGAGTTAAAGATGGATATCACTAATACAGAGGCCTATTATCTGGAAAAAGAAAATACCGGAAAGCATTACCCGTGTCGTTTTACCATGGAGTACTGGGAAAAGGATAAAAGCTACCGGTTTCTCAAGAGTAAGCGCAAGCATCTTGTGAGTCCGTTAGCCGATTTCGGGTGCGGTCATGGGCCTCTGTCCATTCTGACGGCACGATTCGGCCTTTCTGTAACTGCATTTGACTGTATTGAGGACAATATCGATAATGGAAACAGGTTGAAGACTCCAGATGATACCGTTGAGTTTGTTCAGTGTTTTCTCTCGGATATTCCAGTTCCTGACAACAGCTTTGCCTCCGGTGTCTGTAAGCAAGTCCTTGAGCATAT
>JBKGXV010000062.1:0-20605 GCA_046546375.1 Chitinispirillaceae bacterium
ATCCTCAGGTCCCCCGGATGGTGCTTGAGGGGATAAGAGAGTATTGTGCTGATCAAGGGGCAGAATCGGTTGGAGATCTGGCTGGAATACTGGATTAGGTTTTGAGCTTCATTGATTCTGGCTTTCCGAATCCGGTTTCTTACGCCGGAGTTTTTCAATCTCTTTTTCAGGCAATCCGGTGATTCTGCTGATCGTTTCGCTGTCATAGTTTTCCGATATCATTTTCAGCGCTATTTCACGTTTATCTTCGGCTTCCCCTTTAGCTTCTCCTTTGGCTTTTCCCTCAGCAAATCCCTCTTCATAGATATTGCTGAACATTTCTCTGAGAACATCGGGCCATTTTTCCTCTTCCTCCATAAGAAGCTCCCTTAAGATTAGTTGCAGTTCTGAAAGCACCTCTTTCGAGGCTGCTGCTTTCAAATATAAGATGAATTCTTTGAAGTACTCCGCCACATTCGAAAACCCATCAGCCTCTTTAAAAATTACGATTATATCCCCTATTTTGTGAACCATTTCAGGACTGCGGATATACTTGAAGGTAAGAAAAAGTATTCTCAAATAGGGGTGCCCTTTTATGTGGGAGTCGGCAATGAGTGAAAGATTGAGAAAATTCATTTTGAGCTGAGGAAAATCTTTTCTCAGAGGAGCAAAAGGTTCCAGAGAATATGTCTCCCGGTTATGTGTTATCCAACCGGAGGTGTTTTGGCAGATGACCACAGCAATTATCGCAGGCTGTATGGCAGCTTTGTGCTGTCTGGAGTGTTCATGGAGAATCATCGTGATGTTCTGAAGCAGCTGAATGCCAATGTGATGGTCGGTATAGCTTTTGTGTTCAAACAGCAGGTAGGTGCAGGTAGAGCCGTCTTCTGAAACGGAAGTGTAGACTGAATCCGAAAAGTACTCACGGAATTCAGGGTCAATGTGGCTGTCTTTGACGGACTGCAGAGTTGTCGGATTTATGAGACGCCTTTCCTCTTCATTGAGGAACACCGCTCTGAAGCTTTGAACTACCGGTTCGAGGCCGAATGTTACTTTGAATAATTTATCGTGAGGGTGGATTAGGAATATCTCGTCCATGAATACAAGATACGTTATGATTAATTCGCTTTGGTTTCTTTAATCCGGCCATTCTGATATTCCTAGCTACACCGGAGTTTCTCTATCTCGCTTTCAGGTAATCCGGTGATCCTGCTGATCGTTTCGGTGTCGTATTTTTCCGATATCATTTTCAGCGCTATTTCACGTTTGTCTTCGGCTCTTCCTTTAGCTTCTCCCTCTGCTTTACCCTTGGCCTCTCCCCTGGCTTCTCCTTTGGTCTCCCCTTTGGCTTCCCCTTCAGCTTCTCCTTTGGCAAACCACTCTTCATATATGTTGCTGAACATTTCTTTGAGAACATCGGGCCATTTTTCCTCTTCCTCCATTAGAAGCTCCCTTAAGATTAGTTGCAGTTCTGAAAGCACCTCTTTCGAGGCTGCTGCTTTCAAATATAAGATGAATTCTTTGAAGTACTCCGCCACATTCGAAAACCCATCAGCCTCTTTAAAAATTACGATTATATCCCCTATTTTGTGAACCATTTCAGGACTGCGGATATACTTGAAGGTAAGAAAAAGTATTCTCAAATAGGGGTGCCCTTTTATGTGGGAGTCGGCAATGAGTGAAAGATTGAGAAAATTCATTTTGAGCTGAGGAAAATCTTTTCTCAGAGGAGCAAAAGGTTCCAGAGAATATGTCTCCCGGTTATGTGTTATCCAACCGGAGGTGTTTTGGCAGATGACCACAGCAATTATCGCAGGCTGTATGGCAGCTTTGTGCTGTCTGGAGTGTTCATGGAGAATCATCGTGATGTTCTGAAGCAGCTGAATGCCAATGTGATGGTCGGTATAGCTTTTGTGTTCAAACAGCAGGTAGGTGCAGGTAGAGCCGTCTTCTGAAACGGAAGTGTAGACTGAATCCGAAAAGTACTCACGGAATTCAGGGTCAATGTGGCTGTCTTTGATGGACTGCAGAGTTGTCGGATTGATGAGATATCTTTCCTCTTCATTGAGGAACACCGCTCTGAAGCTTTGAACTACCGTTTCGAGGCCGAATGTTACTTTGAATAGTTTGTCGTGAGGGTGACTTAGGATTATCTCGCCCATGAATACAAGATATGTTATGAATAATCTGCTTTGAAGATTTTGAATCCGGCCGTGGTCGGGTTGGAAATCTAACACGGATCTAACAAAACTCTTGAATGCCTTTCACTCTTATTATATTATGAGACAAACGAAAATCTTTTAAAGGAGTGCTGATGCGTTTAAAAATCTCATGTGTGTTTCTGCTGTCTCTTCTGGTTTCTTCAACTCTTGCAGAACTCTCCATCACCCCTTACGGTCTGGTACAGTATCGTCTCAGGGCGAAAATCAACACCGCCTTCGATGATGAATCGAGTGCGACTGCTCTGGATTATTTCAACACCTTTTCATATTATGCGGGAATGAAGGTGGGTATTGATCAGCAGCTCTCTCTTCAGTTTCAGATCGGCAATGATTGGGTTGCAGTCGAGAACGTTTCCTGGGCAGCCAACAGAATGCCTTTTCCCACCCGTACGCCTCTTCCAGGTACGGAGTTCTACATGCATCTTGCCTATGCGCGGTGGGATCCCGGATTCATGTATATGGAAGTAGGGGCGGTGCCGGTTGTTTCTTACGGACCGCTTGATCTTCTGGAGCGATCTCTCAATTCCGGTTCCTATAGAACTGCCGCCTTTTATACATGGATTGTCGGTACAAATAATAGCCTCTTAGGGCTCAGAGCAGGAGTACCTATCCTTAGCGGAGATCAGGAACTGCAAATTAATCTCTTCTCCACAGTCGTGGATCCTAGGTCAACAGCCCTCACCCGGGGTGATTCGCTTATCGAATCCACGACCTTCAATCCCTCATCAGTACTTTTCATTCTGGATGCCCCTTTTTCTTTCGGCTCATTCAGCATTACTCCTCAGCTGGCAGGAGTTGCTTACAGGAATTTCAATCAGGCCAGGGAGGCTGGGGATCATGAAATTTCCGGTGGCCTGAAAGCTGATTACCGGATCAACAGTAAAGTTTCATTTTCAGTTATGGCCGCATATGCGATGGTGAACAACGAAAAGAGCAGGATTGTCGATACTCTGAGAACGGATATTGAAACTGCTTCGCTTTACGATAACCGAGGTTTCATCACCGGCCTTAGATCCGATATCGGGGCGGGGCCGGGGGCGTTCAGAGCCGAATTCGCCTATAACTATGCTGAGGATAAAGAGCAGCCCGGTTCAGCATCCGATTACCTGTATACGGATATCAGTTATACTTGGAATGTGCACCCGCATTTTTCCATCGCTCCCCGCTTAAGAAATTTCACCACTTTGAACTCCGAAAACTCCAGCATCAAGGTGAATATGGAGAATCGACCCGAAATCATGTTTACAGGAAAATTCTAAAACGTTGAGATAAAAAAGAGACCTTTTGAATTCCAAAAGGTCTCGGCTGATTTGACAAGGATTACAAATGAACTAAAGTTTTCTCATCTCTTCCGAGGAGAGCAGTTTGTATCCGTTCTTCTGAAAAAGTTCAACCGCCTTGTCTGCATCTTCGAAACGGATGAACAGAATCGCCCTGCTTGAGCTCTGCTCCACGAAAGAGTAGGTATACTCCACGTTCAGACCCTCTTTGTCACAAAGATTCATGATTTCATAGAACAATCCCTCTCTGTCGGCGATTTCCACCGCAACGACCGGATTGGTTTTCACCATGAATCCGGCCTGCTTCAGTATTGAGTAGGCTTTTTCCGGATCCCCCACTATCATGCGAAGCACTCCGAAATCCGCCGAATCCGCGATGGTAAGTGCTCGAATATTTATTCCGCTGTCTTTGAGTGCCTGGCCCACACTGGCAAGACGACCAGCTTTGTTTTCAAGGAACACCGAAATCTGCTGTACTTTCATCGTCCTGTCTCCCGGTTCAGATTGATCTTTTGTCGATTATGCGTTTGGCTTTGCCTTCACTGCGTTCGATACTCTTGGGCTCAACAAGTTTGACTTTGCTCTTTACGAGAAGCGCTTCCTTGAGCTGATGTTCGATCTCTTTTTCTTTCTGCTCAATGTACTTGAGTTCATCTGAAAAAAGGCTCTCGGTCATTTCCACCAGCACTTCGAGACAATCAAGTTTGTCTTTCCGTTCAACCAGAAGCTGGTAGTGGGGTTCCACTCCGTCCACCTTGAGCAGCACATGCTCCACCTGAGATGGAAACAGGTTCACACCGCGGACGATAAGCATGTCATCTGTTCTGCCCAGAATGCGGTGCATTCTCACCGATGTGCGTCCGCAGGCGCACTTTTCCCGGGTGAGGTAGGTAATGTCTCTGGTACGGTAACGGATTACCGGTGTTCCCTCCTTGGTAAGGGTAGTGAACACCAGTTCCCCCTTTTCTCCCTCGGGAAGCACTTCACCTGAGGTCGGATCGATGATTTCCGGATAGAAATGATCCTCGAATACATGAAGCAGATTCTGGTGTTCGCATTCACTTGCCACTCCGGGACCGATTATTTCAGTCAGTCCGAAGATATCAATCGCTTTTACCTGAAGTTTTTCCTCGATTTCCCTGCGCATGTTTTCACTCCAGGGCTCCGCACCGAAAAATCCCACCCGCAGAGGTAGTTGGGAAAAATCGATACCGGCTTCTCTGCCGGCTTCGGCCAGATAAAGCGAATAGGAGGGAGTGCAGGTAAGAACGGTGGAACCGAAATCCTGCATCACCTCAAGCTGCCTTTTGGTGTTCCCGCCTGAAATGGGCAGGCACGTTGCACCTGTGCGGCGAATGCCGTAATGCGCCCCCAGACCACCGGTGAAAAGACCATATCCATAGGCGTTCTGAACTATATCCTCTTTGGTCACATCACCCATTGAAAGAGTTCTGGCCATCACTTCAGACCACAGGTCAATATCTCCCTGAGTGTAGGCATCCACAACCGGTTTTCCTGTGGTACCAGATGAAGTATGTATCTCCACGATGTCCTTGAGATCAGCAGTCAGAAGTCCGTACGGATACACTTCACGCATTTCATCTTTGGTGGTGAAGGGGAGCTTGGAGAGATCTTCGATGTTTTTTATATCGGAGGGTTTCACACCCGCTTCATCCATTTTTTTACGGTAGAATGAAACCCGACCATAGATTTTCTGTATGATGCTCCCGAGTCTTTCGCCCTGAAGCGTTCTCATGAATTCATGAGGCATGGTTTCGTGCTGAACGTCCCAGATCATGTGAAATACATCCTTTCAGAAAAGTTCAGTAAAAGAGTAAAAATATATATATGGGAAAGAGGGGGAG
This sequence comes from Chitinispirillaceae bacterium, assembly GCA_046546375.1. Taxonomy (GTDB): domain Bacteria; phylum Fibrobacterota; class Chitinivibrionia; order Chitinivibrionales; family Chitinispirillaceae; genus JAEZKC01. The sequence goes on from JBKGXV010000062.1 coordinate 5,347, forward strand.
AAACGTTTTAGCCATAAGACTTCTAGTGGATACTGTAAAAGGCACAGGGCAGAGGAGCGATTTAATGACTGCGAGATTATTCTAGGCTGTCGGCGAATACAGAAAATGAGAGATCGGACAAGTCTTCCGGTCGGCTATGCTTAAGGATGAATCAGCGCGTATGCATATGCTATTATTTCTCCCATCACCATCCGGAAGCCCATGCTCGTACGCCACCAGTTGGAAGAATCATAGGAGAGATCAGGGAGGGCAATCACGCCGATTTCATACTCCTTTCCCAGGGCCCTGCGGAACAGAAGTGCGCTTCTGCGGGAGTGGGCATCGAAAGAGTACAGATCAAGAGAGCGGACTTCTGAACCGGTTTTCTCCAACCACCTCTTCAGGGCAACTGCAGACGTGTGAGTGCGGTCTTTTGAAACCGCGGGAGCAGAAACCGCAACCAGCAAAGAATCGGCTATTCCCAGTCTGGAGAATGTTGCAACACCGAGTTGAGCATAATTTCTGTGTTCTTTGAGGTATGAGCCCTGGTCAAGGGGTCCTCCCGTAACAGCAATGAACCGATAGTCACCATCAGAAAACCGCCGGGCTGCCTCCTTCATGGCGAAATCGGGGATCCAGCCCTCAACCACCATGATTTCACCGTTTACCGGTTCCGACACGGCCAGAAATGAATGACTGAACTTGAGTGTACCCCAGAAGCTCAGAGCTATGATCGATGAAATCAGGAGCCATCCCCAGACGGTGGGAAACAGCACCTGACGTTTTCTGAAAAGAATATGCGGTTTCATAATGCTGTAGGGAAAAATGCAAAAAGCCCCGGCGGCAGCACAAGTATTAATATCCACCCCACGATTCCGGCCAGTAATCCGTAAAGAAGACACACGGGAAGATTCTCCCGGATAATAATACCCTCCTTGCCGATCAGTCCTACCGTGGTGAGCGCGGCTACCACATTGTGAATGCAGATCATGTTGCCGATGGCGCTTCCCACTGTCTGAAGGCTGAGTACCGGAATCGTGTGAAGATTTGCCTGTGCGGCCGTCGAAAACTGGAATGGTCCGAACATAATGTTTGATACGGTGCTGCTTCCGGATATGAAAGTCCCGAAAATACCCACATAGGGGGCTGCCAGATACCAGACGCTTCCTGTATACTCTGCTGCTGCCCGGGCCAGCATAATAAGCATCGAATCACGCCCGGTGGCATCACCGGAGTACATTAATATGTATACCATTCCCAGAGTGAAAACCAGGGCGATCGAAGCGGGGATCAGCATGGATACCGTTTCTTTGGCAGCATAAGCCAATTCTTTGTAGGGAATACGGTGCAGAAAGGGGATGAGCAGGGCTACAAGCAGAAACGGGAAGATTCCCGGGTTGTAGAGCGGTTGGATGGTCCGGCTGATTTCCGTGTCCAGGATGTTTTCCCATCCCACACTCCAGGCTTTAAGTAGCGGGGTTAATCTGAATTCTTCAATTCTGGAAATGAGGAGAATCAGACCCAATATTACATAGGGCGTCCAGGCCATGACAGGGGAGACTATTCTCTCGTGTTCTCCAGGTTCCCCACCACCAGCCTTTACCTCGCCTTCCCAGCTGCTTTTCCACTTTTCTCTGGGCGGGAATTCCCATTTGGTTTTCGGGACCAGAAAGCCGTGCCGTACGGCGGGGATGAATACCACCAGTCCTATAAGTGCTCCCAGCAGGGTGGGAAGCTCCGGGCCGATCAGTACGGCTATAAGCAGCTGGGGTATGGTGAATACCAGACCGGCAAAAAGAGCCAGCGGCCATATCTTCAGGCCGTCTCTGAAGGAACCTCCTATGATTTTGGTCATGATGCTGACTAAAGCGAGAGGAATGAATGTCCCCACGAAAAAGTGAAGAATAGCGGAAAAAGAGGTGATGTACTGAAGAAACTCCGAAAAAAGGAGCGGGCCTTGTGTGGTTTGCACAGGCCAGGCAATGACCTCCTCCAGTGCTGCGAATCCACCCCATATGGGAACCCCCACGGCTCCGAAGGTCACGGGAACACTGTCGGCCATGAGAGTGGAGCCGGCTGCGATAAGCGGAGGGAATCCCAGCCCCACCAGAAGAGGTGCGGCCACAGCGGCCGGAGTTCCGAAACCGGCCGCACCTTCCAGAAAACATCCCATGAGCCAGGCGATTACCAGAAGCTGTACCCGTCGGTCCGGGGAGATCTGAGACATGGAATGGGATATGCCGTGAATACCTCCGCTTTTTCTCATGATCTGCAGTATCAGGAGGGCACCGAAAACAATAAACAGAATGTCTATGGCATTGATTATTCCCCCCAGGGTTGCGGCAAAAAGCCATACCGGAGGCATATCCCAGGCGAAAAACGCAATCACCCCTGCGGTAAGCCAGGCCAGGGGCATGGCGCGGCTTGAGGGCCAGACAAAGATCACCATCAGTACTGCAATTACGATTATGGGCAGCAGGGCGAGTAAGGCAAGCATGCTGCATCACTCCTTTTGGCTTAAACGTGAACGGCGCAAAGTCTTTGAGTTTCATCAAATCGCGTGCCAGATCAGGAATATAATTGGTTCCACTATTGCAGGACTGTTGTGCAGGGTAACATTTCAAGGGAGCTGGAGTATGAAATTAACCGCTATGGCTGCAGTTCTGCTCTGGGCATGCATATCCATTCATGCTCAGTCAGAGCCGTTCAGTCCTGAAATCTACGATTCCGTGACCGATTCTCTGGAACAGAGCAGAGCTGAAGAGAAAAAGGATACCGTTTTGGCAGATACCACCCGGGAAAAGAACTCTACGGTCTCAGAAAACACTTTGTCTCAACGGGATACTCTGCTGGCCCAGGGTGACCGGGACGGGGAGCAGGATCAGCAGGAAGAGGTGCGTCCACAGAGGGTTTTCCGAACCGCAGGACTGGGACCGGCGGGTTTTATCTACCTTGAAAGTGAAAATCTGGCCTACAGCGCTTATTACGGCGGTGTCGTGGATGTGAATCCATTCGTGAACGGAAGGCTTGTTGGCGAATTATCCACCGATTTCACAGACGGGCTCATGGGGGGGCTGGAACTGGGTGTTGATATTTTCACTTCGGAGGGAATCCTGGCGCCCTATTTCGGTGCAGGATTCGGAGGCGGTTTTGCCAGAGGTGCCGGAGAGAATACATTCGGGTTCGGTATAAGCGGCAATGCGGGAGTGTACCTTTTTAAAGATGCGTCACTTCAGATCAATCTGCAGGGAAGGCTGTATGCGCTTCTCTCGCAGATAGAAACGCATTATCCGCTGTACTATACATTCCGGGCAGGCATTCTTTTCTGAAGGGAGTCACTGCTCTGCGGGTGCAAACTGAATGTCATGGAAGTACTTATACCGGTGGTTGTTGGCCAGAAGCTCTTCATGAGACCCCTTTTCGACAATGCGCCCCTTTTCAAGCACAAGAATGAGATCAGCATGCTGTATTGTTGACAGACGGTGAGCCACCACCAGGGCTGTACGGCTCTCTATCACATTGTTGATTGCTGACTGCACCAGCCGTTCTGATTCGGTGTCAAGGCTGGAAGTCGCTTCATCCAGAATCAGAATGGGAGGGTTGCGCAGAAGTGCTCTTGCTATCGAAATACGCTGACGCTGCCCTCCTGAAAGCATAACACCTCTTTCGCCAATTACCGTCCGCATTCCCCGGGGTAGTTTTTCAATAAACTCCCACGCATTGGCGGCTTTGGCTGCCTCAATAACCCTGTTTTCTGAAATGTCCTGAACACCATAACAGATGTTTCGGAAAATGGTTTCGTTGAAGAGAAATGTTTCCTGGGAAACGATGCCGAAAAGTTTTCTGAGATCGTCCAGCTGAATTTCCCTTATGTCAGTATTGTCTATGCTGACAGACCCTTCTGTCACATCATAAAAGCGTGGAAGAAGATCCAGAATGGTGCTTTTGCCGCTTCCGCTTGATCCCACCAGGGCGGCAATGCTTCCCTTTTTTATTGTGAAGCTTATGTCATCCAGCACTTTTTCTCCGCATTCGGGATAGGTGAAGTGAACATGTGAGAAACTGATCTGTTTTTTGAATTCCGGTTTTACAGCTCCGGAGATGCCGGTAGGCTCCGTGGGGGCATCAAGAACACTGAAAACCCTGTCCGCAGCGGCAAAGCCTCTTTGTAAAGTCGAGTTGAGGTTGCTTATCGCCTTGAGGGGAGTGAATGTGGAGAAAAGGAAAATGAGAAACCGTACGAAGTCTTCCGCACCGAATCCGCCATTGGTCAGAACCTGACGCCCTCCGTACCACAGAAGAATGATAACCACCACCACACCCATCAGTTCCGTAAGCGGGCTTGAAACGGCTCCGATAGCGGTGGATCGGTATGAGTGAAGGATGAATTTTTTATTTTCCTTTCCGAACTTTTGTGCTTCGGAATCATGCATTCCGAACATCTTTACAATTCTTATGCCCCCGATGGTCTCGTGCAGAATCGACAGCAGCCCCGCCATGTGCTCCAGTACTCTTCTGCTTCTTCTTCTGACCGCCTTGCCTATAAAGGTGATCATCAGTCCCAGAACCGGGAAAACCAAAAACACGGCCAGGGTGAGCTTGTAGTTGATGATGAAGAGCATGGATATAAAGAAAATGACCCGCATGGGTTCGATGAAGACTTTGTCGAAGGTGCCGGTCATGGAGGCATTGATGTTCTGTACATCATTCTGGATAAGCGAGATCACATCACCGGATTTGGTTTTATCGTAATAGCTGACCGGGAGCTTCAGAACATGTGAGTAGAGCTGGTCACGCATGTCACGAATGACCAGCAGGTTGATCCGGGTCATCACCAGTTTTTTCAAGTATATGAATAGATTTTTCAGAAAAAAAGTAGCTGCCATCATGGCGCATACAAGTTTCAGAGAATCCAGGGCGCTGCCTTTGCTGATCAGCTGGTAGGTCCAGTATTTGAGATACTGGTTTATGTTGCCAAGGCTGAATTCCGGTCTGGCCATTTCAACAGCTTCCGGACTGAAGAGTGTCTGCACCAGTGAGGCGCTGAACCAAAGGGAAAGTCCTTCAAAGCTCACGACCAGAAGGGATAAAAGAAGGGATACCGCAATGAGGGAACGGTAGACCCATAAATATTTCAGCATTCTGCGGTATAGACTGATACTGCTCATATGTGGGGCACTTTTCCAGTGAAAGCCGGAACGCAAAAGGCGCGTTCCGGTCCGCTTCATTATTTTTGTTCCGGCGGGGTCTCATTCCAGACGTAAATGGAGCCGCAGCTTTCACAAAGGATGACCTTCGTTCCGCGCCTGATTTCGTTGTAGAGTTGTGGTTCGAGGACCTTGAAGCACACTGTGCACACCTTGGAGCTGTTTATCAGGCTCAGAGCGCGTCCTGTTTTGCGCTTTTTGCTGATGGCTTCATAAGAGCGAAGAGTCGGTTTGCTGATCTGAGGGAGGATTTCCTTTCTTTCAGCCGTGATTTTTTCGATATTGGAATCGATATTGCCGATTTTGGTGTTGAGTTCCTGTATCTGGGGTTCAAGTTCGGTTTTGACCCGGTTCAGTTCGTTGCTGCTTTCCTCAAGTGCGGCTTGCTGTTTTTCAATCTCCTCGCTGATGGATTCTTTTTTGCTCTGAGAGCTGCTGAGCAGGTTTTTCTGGGCTTCTATTTCCCTGTGAACAGCATCATATTCTCTGTTGGTTTGAATGGATGTGAGCCGCACCTGGCTTTTATCCAGACTTTCCTGAGCACTGGCTGTTTTCTCCTCGGCATCCCGCAGTTCCTGTTTAAGCCAATCAAGTTTATCCTGAGCGGATTGAAAATTGTCCTGTGCATTGTTTATCTGTGCCTGGAGCTCGGATACTGCGGCCGGGAACTTCTCTTTGGCCACTTCCTGCTCCTTGATCCTAACATCTATCTCCTGAAGTTTGATCAAATACTCCAAATCCTGAATCATATCTACCTCCGCGATCGTGATAAGCCGGTATGTCAACCGGAAAAAAAAAGCACCTCCCAAAGGAAGTGCTTGTATTTTCAGAACTGATTTTTGTGTCTATATTAATTGAGCAAACCGTGGTGGATTGCAATGTTCCTCCCGCAGAAAAATGAATTGGGCCCACTAGGACTCGAACCTAGGACTAACGGATTATGAGTCCGCTACTCTAACCAACTGAGTTACGGGCCCCTTAAGTAATATAAATATAAATCACCCCATTTTTAAGAGCAACAAAATTGAGTCCTAACTTGTGTCTCGGAAACATTTGTCTGCCGGTGTCACCCGGTACCAAACTTGCTCTCTTAGCCGGAATAAAATCAGTAGCGAATCCAAAAAGTGAACAGCGACTGATATACTGGATTTTCTGATCATGTTTCTGGCGTTACTGGCAGCTATTTACGGATTCGGAGGAGCGGCTGTCGCTGCCGTATTCTTTTCTACCTGCTTATTATCGGGTTGTTCGCTCTGCTGATAACTAGTCTGTGTACACCACGTGACCCCAGAGACAACCCCGATTCAGATGAAATGATCATTTTTTACACAACAAAAGCTACGACATGCTTATTATGACCACCCTCCCGAGACTGCGGGAGGCGCAATAATTATATTATTCTTCCATCGTGGGGGAAACACCCACCGATATGTGGTGAAATTTCAAAATAAACTGCTAGACAGGAGGAAACAATGGGAAGAGGAGATCGCCGTACACGCAAGGGCAAAATTTTTCGTAAAAGTCATGGTAAAACCCGTCCCCGCAAAAATAAAAGCGAACAGAAGTCCTGAGAACTGAGCCGTTTGGCTTCAAACGGCTTGTGTATTTAATAACTGGAACGGATAAGCTCTCTTTTCTCTCTCCAGAGCCGCTCTGAAAGCGAAACATGATAGATGTGGGGGTTGATTATCCGTTTCACTCCGGAGTCGAGTCTGCCAAGATCGTCGTCTCTTCTTTCTCTCAGGATTTGAATTTTCGGGAATTCAGTTGCAGTTGTTCCATTTTCGATAATCTGTGCCTGAAGAGGTTCAATCAGGGATATCTGATCATTTCTCATCTCCCTTTTAGTGCCGGAACGAACGGGATGGTAAATGGAAAACGGTGAATGAAAGGAGTGAGGGTCCTCTCCTCCGCTACAGATCAGATCTGCAGTAGCCATTCCGTACCGATCATATATTCTCCAGACCTGCTTTTCTCCGGGAGTAATTATCTTTTCGGGATTTTCCGAAATCTTGAGAGCCGGTCTCCACTGATCATCACTCTTTACCGCTGTAAGTTTGTAAACCCCATCAAGAGCACAGTGACCTCTGGAGGTGATGAGTCTTGTGCCGACACCGAAAACCAGCCTGTTTGTGATATTTTCCGCATTGAGCCCCCAGCGGGGAGCTTCCCGACGGATCTGTTCGAAGATCTGCAGAAGAACCAGCTCGTCCACATTGTTGGACAATACTATTTTGGTGTCCGGGAAACCTGCTTTGTCAAGCATTGCCGCGGAGCGTACGCACAAATAAGCCAGATCCCCTGAATCCAGACGAATGCCGGCCGGTTTGTGCCCTTTCGCTTTGAGTTTTTCAAAGACCCGGATGGCGTTTGGCACTCCGCTTTCAAGCGTGTTTATGGTATCCACCAGAAGCAGACAGTCATCAGGGTAGGCTTGTGCATAGGTCTCGAAAGCTTTCAGTTCTCCCATACCCAGAGCCATGAAGACCTGTACCATGCTGTGGGCATGAGTTCCTTTTGGAGGAATTCCAAGCCGGTAGGAGATATCCGTGTTGGAGGAAAAATCCGCACCGCCGATCAGAGCCGCCCGCGTGCCCGCATCCGCAGCTCCCGAATGCGCCCTGCGCATACCGAATTCAATAAGAGGACGCCTGTTGCCGGCTTCATATATTCTGGAAGCTTTAGTTGCCACAAGCGTTTGGTAATTCATGAAGTTGAGCAGCGCCGACTCGATTATCTGGGAATCAGCAAGTCCCCCTTTGACCGTTATAACAGGCTCATTGGGATGGATTACTCTTCCTTCGTTTATGGCATGTAGTGTGAGGGAATCGACAGGGGCTCTGCCGTTCAGCCAGTCAAGAAATTCGGCATTGAAGAGATTTTTCCCCGAACTGCTTTTGTGGGCCCGGAGAAAGGTGATGTCATCCGGTGTGAATCTGACTTCCTCCAACCATCTGACTAGCGGCTCGATACCGGCACATATGCAGTAGCCGGCCTGATGCCCTCCGTAATCGGGGTAACTTCTGAAGAAGAAGTCAAACTGGGCCATGTGATCATGCAGCCCCTCCTTTAAGTACAGCTGGGCCATGGTGAGTTCGTAGAAATCGGTGAAAAGAGCTCCCGCTTTCAGCCCGGACATGTAATCTCCTACTGCAGGAAGTTTCGTTTGATTCCCGGCCTTGTCCGTCCGAAAATGAAATAGCAAATCGGGCCGATGTAGTTAACCAGGGAGAAAAGACACCACCATGTTTTTCTACCCTTTATTTCATATGCTGAACGTTTTGCAATGCTGGTGATCGCAGCGATGAAAAGGGAGAGCTGAACTAAAATCAATGAGACCAGGATTCCTTTCTGAGTATCGTTCAGATTCTTCCAAGCCACTCTTTTCATAACGAACCGCCTTCTTTTAATTGGCAGGAGTTACCAGTGTAAGTATGAGAAAAATGATAACAGCCTGAATGATCCAGCCTATGAACACAACTCCGACTGCTCTGGGAGTGCCGGTGTAGTCCAGAGCCTGTCTGACTGCCACCACCATCGCAGCCAGCATCCATATGGAAGCCACCAGAAACAGAATGCCCCTCAGTGGAGGATAGAACCCGAACACTCGTATCAGCCCCGGAGAACTGGAAAAACCGATAGTGCGCAACAGCTGGCCATAGTCAGCCTCGGTCTGTTTCTGAGGAAGAATTCTGGTACCCACAAAGTAGGTTATAAAGGCCCAAATGAGCCACCCGCCCAGAGTTCCTGCCAATCCGGCCAGAATATCCAAGGGTTGCCCTGTGTAGGAACCGATTCCCGCTGCCAGACTGGAGAGGATAACAACCACCATAGCCTGGGTCAGTGCCGTTTTGTCCGCCTCCACCTCTTCATAGAAGTCCGCCTCCAGGCGGGCTGCTCGTATCATTCTGGAAAAGAAAAGATTCATTGCACCTCGCTTCAGTTCCGTGGATTTTCTAAGATGTTGTTTTAAGTGAAATGGAAAGACTGACTGGTACTTTAATGGCCTGGGAAACGGGGCAGCCCCTTTTTGCTTCTTCGGCTATATTTTTAAGAGCACGTTCCTCGATTTGGGGTACATCTGCTTCGGAATGCAGTTCGATGGAGCTTATCTGAAACCCTTTTTCGGTCTGGTCCAGATGAACTTTGGAACGGGTTTGGATAGTGCGGGGTTCGTGACCCCTCTGTTCAAGAAGCATAGAAAAAAACATGGAAAAGCATCCTGCCAGTGCGGCTCCGATGAGTTCTTCGGGGTTGGTCCCCTCGTGACCTTCCTGAAAGCGTGACCCGAAGGAATAGAAACTCTCCAGGGCTCCGCTTTGAGATGAGATGAAACCGTTACCTTTTTTGAGTCCTCCATTCCATTGGGCATTGCTTTCTCTAAGGGGCATAGATTTCTCCTTTCCCGGGTATGTGGCGGCTGTGGTATGGGGAAGCAAGAAGTGTGCCGCACGGAAGTGCCTTGGGTAATGGAGAACTGACTCACCTCAGGGGCTCAAGGGTAACATCCCGAAATCTTTCCGGGACCGAAAGTGGGTATCAGGGTACGATTCTTCTTCAGAAGTGTAAGTATCTGAATTACGGGGAGAAGAAAAAAATTCCGGAGGTGACTGTCACAAAAAAAAGTATCCCGATGAACTTGCCGTTTATCCCGCAGCCTGCACGGCACCCACTCCAATTTCAGCCTCACTCAGCTCCTTCATATATGAAAGACACCGTTTGTGATCCTCACACGCTTCAAACGGTTCAAGCACCCACTCCTCACTGGCTTCCATGCTTTCTCCCGGAGAAAGCGTCACATAGGGGGCGTGGTACTCTAGTTCATTCAGTGCATCCGCTCGCTTATGGCTGGTACAATTGTACAGTTCCACAAGGGCGTGTTCGGGGTGTATCAGTTCTCTTTCATGCTTGGGAAATCTGATAGTGAATGCCTGAGACGAGGCAAAGGCGGTCATGAACCCGTTGTCTGCAGGAATAAAGGCTTTGGCCCAGCGGTGTTTTTTTTCTTTCGAGGGGAGGGTGGGGTTGATGAAAAAGAAGCCTTCCTCACTTTCAAAACTGCTGGGTTCCTGACTTCTGGTATGTCTGCTGTCGATACATACTGCGTTTGGATCAGACATCGGCACGTAGCAGCGGGCATAGCCATCTACCCGGGTGTTGAACCAGAGATCCCAGGATACGGGGCTGTTTCTGATATTGGTGGCTGAAACGTGAAACCGTACACTGCCGCTGTCCTGGATCTCTATCGTTTTAGTCATCTGTACCCCGGTGAACTCGCTGGGAGGGCCCTGCATCACTACGTGGGAATCAGATTTTTCCAGGGGTTCAAAATACCCGAAATTGAGATAGGGATCGGGGGGCCAGACAGCTTTTTTCTGCAGACGGCGGGGACTTTTGTCCTGATGTATCCACCACTCGCTTTGAGGGCCCACCCAGATGATGTGTCCGTTGTGTGCCTTCCATCTGGTTTCCGGGCCGAAAGAACGGCGGATCCGGGGGGAAGCATTCCAGATTGAACTGTCTGCTTTGAGAACATTCGGTTTTCCCGAAAGCCTGAACAGAGCCACCATGCCTCCCAGGTCAGGAAGCACCCCCAGTTCCATCTCTCCATTGCTCAACGTTACCAATCTACCCATTTTTCTCCCCAGTGCTGCCTGTCTCTAAGTGAATCCGAACTCAGGGAAAGTAAAAACAATATAGAACAATGCTGATATGGCGACAAGAATCTTCTTGGGAGAAAGGGGGATGGAATCAACTCCGGAATCTCAAAATGACATAAAAGTCACAATATGGGAAGGCAATAGCACGAATTAAAGAGGACCTCGGGCAGTTATCAACAATGTTGCAGTAATACAGGCGGAGGGCAGACTGGTTGGCACGAATATTGTGCTATATAGCTACCAGCAGTGTAGACTCCGCTTGAAAGGAGAAGACCATGAGAAGAAATGAAGCGACCGGACGGATAAGAGAAAAAGCTAGTGAAAAACGTAAAACCACGGGTATCCCTTTCATGGCCGGAAGACCCAAACGTGAAACCGTTATCTGTTCGGACGACCTCATGAATCTGAAAATCGCACTGGCCACATGTAAAACATTGGATGAGTTTTTACGGATGGTCTGATCGGCTGAAATAGAAGCTGCAGTATCTGCCATCATGGCGGATACTGCCCGGTTTCTTACTTCTGAGCATCATAATTCATGTTTTTCTTCATGAATTCATCACCCTGCTCTTTATTGAATTCCTCAGTGGCGTATTTACCGTCCTTGCGAACAGAAATCTTTTGTCCGGCAACAATATCCATCCACTGATCAAGTGAAACCTCATAGGGTCCAGGTACCTCTTCAGGACCCGGAACCTCAACGGGTTCGCCACACGATTTCTGTTTCTCTATTTTCTTTTTGACTTCCTTATTCAATCCTACCGCCACTTTTCCATCAAAAACGCTTACCGCTGTTGTGGAATCCTTGTCTGTGCCCATGTGAAAAATAGTACCGCGTATGGCTGCAACCGCAGTGGGTGATGAAAGCTCGAAATCGCGTCTTTTGGAAAGTTTTTTCATATTCACCCATAAATTGCCGATCTGAGAGCTGGTTCGTACAGTCTTGTCATCACTTTTTTCCACCTTCAATATCGAGTTCTCATCCATGCGAACCACCTCACCCTTTTTGAAGGTGATTTCCACCATGGATTCTTTGCCGCTGCTGATCTTGTCCCCCACCGCGACAGGCATGTTGATTCTGACAGAGCGTGAACGGCTGGAACCTTTTCTGGTGATTTTTGCCTCACCGTTGATTCGGGAGATTTGTGCTTGCGGTTCTATGGCAATGGACTGACTGCAGATAAGCAGGCTGAAAACTGTACAGAGAACGGCTTTGAGGTGATGCATTGGCTCTTTTTTCTTTAAGGGGTTCACGGACAATCTGATTTCAATATAAAAAACGGACATTTACTGCTGCCCGTTTTTTTCCAATCAGAGCATCCAGCGTCTGTCCGAAGTACCCGACACCCCCTGAACCTGCAGTTCGAAATCATCGGGATTGGAGGCGTTCTGTTTGGCAACTTCCAGAGAAATCAGCTCCTCCTGATACAAATGAAGCAGCGACTGGTCAAAGGATTGTGAACCGTACTGGGTATATCCCTCCGCTACCGCAGGAAGAATAAGATGTGTTTTATCCGGATCGAGAATGTACTCCGCAATGGCTGCATTGTTGATGAGAATTTCAGCAGAGGGTATTCTTCCGCCGTTGTCCTTTCTGGGCAGCAGGCGAAGAGAGATGATTCCGACAAGCACATTTGACAGCACCAGCCGGATCTGATCGTGCTGATGGGGAGGGAAAAAGGAGATTATTCTGCTGATGGTTTCCACTGTATTCATCGTATGAAGTGTACTCATGACCAGATGGCCGGTGTCGGCCGCACTCAATGCGGTCTCAATCGTCTCCTTGTCTCTGATTTCACCTATGAGGATTATGTCGGGATCCTGACGGAAACTTGCTTTGAGTGCATCGGTGAAGGAGGGACAGTCTGGTCCGATTTCTCTCTGGGCGACAATGCTCTTTTTGTCACGGTGAAGAAACTCGATAGGATCTTCTATAGTGACAATGTTTTCGGAAACACTGGAATTCACATGATCGATCATTGATGAAAGCAGCGTGGATTTCCCGCTGCCGGTGGTCCCGGTCACCAGTATCAGACCTCTTTTGCGCATGGACAGGTCCAGAATCACCTCCGGGAGAGCAAGCTCGGAGAAATGGGGTACTGTGGTTTTTATGGAACGGATTGCAAGAGAGGGCGTTCCTCTTTGTCTGAAAGCGTTTATTCTGAATCTGCCCACATCCCGTATGCCCACTGCGAAATCAAGTTCCGGGCTGGACTGGAATTTTTCATAATTGTCCTTGGTCATGAGCGTTTTGAGTATGTTGTCCATGTTTTCGACCGTGACGGGATCTTTGCCGACCTTGAAGAGCGATCCGCTGAGTCTGAACACGGGCTGAACTCCGCACCTTATGTGAAGGTCGGATGCTCCCTTGTCTACCATAGCTTTCATTAATGCATGTATGTTTATCATACGTCCAACTCGATGAGGTTTCTTGGTGAATGAGTAATAAGGGACGAGCCGGACTTGCCCAGCACGACCATGTCTTCTATACGGACTCCGCCCAGATCCGGGATGTAGACACCCGGCTCTATGGTCACAACGCTGTTCTCCAAAAGAACATGTTTGTTTTTCAGGCTCACACGTGGTTTCTCATGGATTTTCAGCCCGACACCATGGCCTGTTGCATGCCCGAAGAAATCTCCCAGCCCCTCTTTTTCGATGACTTCTCTGGCGCTGCGGTCCAGCTCTGATCCCTTGACACCTGCTCTGGCCTGCGAACGGGCCTTGCTTTGAGCTCTTGATACCACATTATAAATATGCCGTTGTTCAGAGGATGCCTTTCCGTACACTATCGTCCGGCTCATGTCCGAACAGAATCCGTTTACAGTGCATCCGAAATCAAACAGGATGAGATCACCTCTGGCCAGCTTTTTTTCCCCAGGACTACCGTGAGGTAAAGCGCTTCTGGCTCCGAAAAGTACAATGGTGTCAAACGAGGGTTTTTCCGAACCATACCGTAAACAGAAGCTCTCAAGAAGTCTTGCCAGTTCAGATTCCTTCATACCCCGATCGATTTCAGGCAGAACGGTTTTGAATGCCTTGTCACCTATGCGGGCCGCTTTTCTCATCTGAGAAATTTCTTCTTTTGTTTTCTGTACCGGAACCGAACCAAGTTCACTCGACAATGGCACAAATTTGACTTTGGGAAGGACTCGTTTGAGTTCATGAAACTGGTCTACAGTAAGGACATCGGACTGGATACCCAGTACTGAACCGGAATGTATGAATTCGGAAAAGTATCGGAAGTTACTTTCCTGAATCAGATGAAATTTCCAGGGACGGTTTTTCTGGCAGAAAACCTGTGCAGATTCCTTGTATCTGAAATCGGTGAAAAGTTCAAGTTTTCCAGAGGTGATAAGCAGGCTTGCATTCGATGAACGGAAACCGCTTATGTATTCTACATCCGCAGGATCGGAAATGAGTATGTGAGTACAATGTCGCTTGGAAATGATTCTGCGGATTGCACTCACCCTTGGTGAAATCATACATTTCCTTGTTTTTTTGGGGCTATCTGGAACGCCTCTTGGGCTTTTTCTTAATTCGCACTCCCGCCAGTGGTCTGTTGTCTTTTTCACTCCTCTTTTTTTTCCTTGTTGCAGAGGTGGAACCGCTTTGGGTTCTGCTGGACTTTTTGACCGTTTTCTTGCTTGGCTTTTTTTCTGGAACACTCTGGGGTAATTCATTTTCCTCGGAGTGTTCGATGTGATCTCGGATTTCCTTTGTTTTCTGGCTGATGCTGCCGTCATCGGGATCTTTTTGCGCTAGCCGCTCGTAAATCTGAAGAGCAAGCCTAGGCTGTCCCTGCTGGAAATAGATATCGGCAAGAGTAGGGGTAAGCACATGGTCCGGAAGAGAAAACGGCTCGTCTCTGTCATCAATTTCCTCTTCGGAGTAACTACTTTCCTCGTATTTCTGCTTGCCGGCAACTCTCTTGTTTTCCGAAGCTTCTTCAGAGGTGAAAAGTTCGCGTATCCGCTCCTGTACATCATCTCCGGACACACTCTCGTTTTCCGAGGACGATCCCTCTGGCGTCTTCTTTTTAAGATTGCCCGCGTTCTTTTCTGGAAAAAGCTGATCCAGTTTTCTCTCGACATCTTGCCCGGTTACATTCTCATCCGTATCGGTCTGCTCTTTCTCGGGTACAGCTTTCTGATTCTCTGTGTCAGATTCATGAGATGATGATTTTTCAACCGAAGTTTCCTTGGGGAAAATCTGGTCGAGTTTTTCCTCTATATCGGCCCCGCTGACACTTTCGTCACTCTCGTCGGTTTGTTCCTTGGGACTTTCGTCCTTCAGTTCAATAGTTTCAAAGACATCGTTTTCTTCAACTTGAGAGGAGCTTTCAGCTTTATCGGCATTTTCCTTGGGGAAAATCTGGTCGAGTTTTTCCTCTATATCGGCCCCGCTGACACT
>JBKGXV010000063.1:0-20089 GCA_046546375.1 Chitinispirillaceae bacterium
TCTTTGTAGTGGCCGTTTCCTGAAATAACCTTGTCCAGGTATTTTTTGTTCTCCACAGTTGCTTCCGCAGACAGTACCGCCTCAACAACTCGGGTGGGCATGCAGGCGAAAGGACCAATCTGAATGGTTCCGTGTGTGGAATGAAGAATATCTTTGAAAAATGCCCCGGTTACAATTATCGCTTCTCCTGTAAGGCGGGGATCGAAGAAATGCTTGCCGTAGTCGATGATCTGGTTGATGTCGGTGAGTTCGTACTGGTAGAGGCCTGACCCCGCAAGGATGCTTTTGATCTTTTTTTCGTAGCGTTGCTGGAGCATCACACGCGCCTTGAACTCAAGCGTGCCCTTCCAGTTGAAATCGGCTTCATATATACCTTGCTTTACGTTCCAGTCACAATATTCCATCCACTCGAATATGGGAGCGCGCTTGACGATGATTTCCCGTTTTTCCAGACGTTCAATCAGATCCTGACCCGAGAAGTAATCTCTTCTGACAAAGATCTCGCCCAGAAGCGATATCACTTTCGCTTCCGACAAGGGGTATTTGAGCGGAATCCGGCGCAGTTCATCCGCAATATTTCTGAGCAGTCTGTAAAGCCCGCGCACTCTTTTGTTCCTGAATAGCTCCATTATTCTCTCCCACTGGGCATAGAATACACCCATGGCGGCAATTTTATCCTCTGCCAATACATTCAGAGCATTTTTGATGTCTTCCATAACGTCGGAAACAATAGTGGCTTTGAGAATGTTGAGTGCATCGGAAACCGCCAGGCCGGCATATCCGTTTTCGTTTGTGAGTGAGAGCAGAGCTACATTGGGAATGCGGTATCTTTCCAGAATGCTCCGTATATACACGGTATACTGAGTCAGACGGCAGTTACCTCCGCTGGTGGGCATGAAATAGACCAGATACTCATCTTCCGATTTGCGTTTGGACAGGTATGAAAGAAGACCGCCTGTGGTGAGAATCAGAGGCAGACACTCTTTGCATGAACTGTGTCCCTTGCCCAGTTTGAGCACGTCTGAATCGTACACCGGTATCGCCGATGCTTTGATTCCGGCACCCTGGAAGGCTGCGGCGAAAATATCGCTTGAAAGCTGGCCCATGGAGGGGAAAAGAACATGGATTTTGGGGCTTTTAAGAGAAACTCGCGTGCCTTCTGAGGTCACGAACTTGGGTTCGCGGCCACTGTAATCGATATAGGCCTTGTTGAACGGTTCTTCATTTATAGTGGTGCGCGTGATGCTGCGGTAGCGGGCGATGATGTCAAGAAATGCTTCTATGCGCGTGTTGACTCCGGCATCTGCGGTGTGACTGTCAAGCTCCAGTGTCAGAGATGGTTTGCAACCCATGGCGCTTCTGAAATAACCCACGAGAAAGGAATCGGGACCGCAGCTGAAATTGGTGATATATGCGCCGAAGAGTTGCGGATGGCGTTCAACCACTCTGGCCGCTCTCATAAGATTCTGTCCCAGAGCCCAGTTCATCTCCATAGTGCAGGGCTCCTTATCGAAATCCAGAACGTCCCAGGGGATGATCTCAACGCCTCTGGATGCGAATTTGCCCGGAATACCCAGATTGCCCTCATCGGCAAAAGCATTGTAGGGGCGTCCGAAAAGCACTATTCCTATACGCGAGGGATCCTCTTCCAGTCTTTTCAAAGCCTCGCTCCCCCTGCGCTTCATTTCCGCAAAACACTTCTTCTGGGCCTCGAGAGCGGTACGGAATGCTCTCTGGCCCTGATGTTCATCGAAACCGCACGTTTTTGCCATCTGGACGAAAATCCCCTCCATGGATTCGTACCCTTGAGAAAAATCCAGAACCGGAGACAGCACTTCCGTGTCGGTGAGCATGTCCTTGAATGCGCTTTTGAGGTAGTAGGGTTCGCTTTGAAGTAGAAGACAGGTGCACTGATGCTCCCTGCGGCGATGAGGCATTCCCTCCACGTAAAGTTCGACAAGCTTGGGCAAAAACAGAAAATCGGGTTTCGTTTTCAAAACGCTGTGCATCGCTCCGTGGGCGATTTCTCCCGGAAAGCAGTAGGCGGACCGCTTGCGCTTTATTCCTTCAGGATCAACCTCCGGGGACAGTACGGTTTTCATTCCCAGAGAGGTGAAAAAGTTGGAATAGAGGGGATAGAAGGTGTTGGTGAGAAATGATCGGTTTATCCCCACTGTTTTTCCGCTTCGGGGGGGAGTTGCCGCAAAAGTGGAGAATACCATTTTCTGTCGCTGGCTTACCTGATCGAACCGGTTTTTGTCGAATTTCACCTGATGGATCATATTGTAGTATTTGTTGCATGCTCCACCGAACGGAAATTTTTTGTCCTCGATTATCATGATGTTGATTTCACATCTGCGGTCGCATTTCTCTTCTCCTCCGGCACAGATGAAGCGCTTGCCGTAGTGAATCTCCCTGCCGGCAAGACTCCCGAGGTTGTAGGTGCAAGGCTCCATGAGTTTCTTTTCAAGCCGGTGTTTCACTTCCAGTGCCACTCCGAATGCTCCCATGAGACCTGGTTCCGGGGGCACCACGATCTGTTTACCGATAAGGTTGGCCATGGCCAGCGGTACAGCCTTGTTGTAGCAGACCCCTCCCTGCATGAAAATTCTGTTTCCTGAGGGACGCTGCCCTTTGACCCGGTTTACATAGTTCATGCATATAGAGTAGACCAGTCCCGCAACAATGTCCTCCTTGGCAATTCCCTCATGCGAAGCCGTGCGGATATCTGAACTGATGAAAGCGGCACACTGATCATTGAAATTGGGAGGATGTTCGCTTTTCAGAGCGATCTTCTCTATTTCCTTGTAGCCGATATTGAGTGTTTCCCCAGCCGATTCCTCCAGAAAAGAACCGGTTCCGGCACTGCAGGCCTCGTTCATGGCGTAATCTGAAGCCACCGAATTGGTGAGAAACGTGTATTTGGCGTCCTGACCGCCGATTTCGAAAATAGTGTCCACTTCCTTGTTGAAGTGAGCAGCAGCAGTGGCGTGAGCGATAATTTCGTTTATCACTCCCTCGGTGCCAGCATGCAGACCGGCAATATGACGACCCGATCCGGTAGTACCCAGTCCGATAATGCGCACGGGTACCTCAATCTGCTCAATAAGTGCCTTGTAGCACTCCCTTGAGGCTTTGACCGGGTTGCCGTTCGTTCTGAGATAGATGGAACCTACAATGGAATCATCTTCTGTTCGCAGTGCCACGGCCTTGGTGGTGGTGGATCCCACATCCAGACCGATAATGAGCTCGTCGTCTATTTTTGCTCTTCGGGTGGATATCTCTTCAAAATGCACCAGCGGTTTACCGTTTTTTATTGGTGCAAGGGTGTTGAATGATACTTTACCCTCACTGAAAAGAGTTTTTTTGTTTATACCCATGGTGGTTTTCTGCAGTAATCCGTAGTATGCGGCTCCGACAGCTTCAAAAGTGTCGGCGAAATCAGGTATGAAGAGATCTTCCATTCTCTCTTTGAGCATTTCCATGATCACGGAATTACGAGTGACTCCTCCGGTGGCAATGATTCGTTTCAGGGGAACTTTCTCCATCAGGTCGAGGATCTTTTCGGCCATCATGCGGCAAAGCCCGGCGCTTACCCTTCCGATGGGGATATTTTTGTTCAGTGCGTGGGTGCAGTCGCTTTTGCAGAACACCGAACAGCGGCCCGATACTCTGAACTCTTCAGATTCGGAGGCAAGCTTCACCGCTTCCTGTACGGAGATGTCCATGCGCCGGATCTGCTGAAGGAAGAATTCGCCCGTTCCCGAAGCGCATTTGTTGCCGGTTTCCACCGTGCTGATCATCCCCTCTTCATCCAGCGCGTAGATGATGAAATTTTCCGATCCCAGGCTTGCCACCGCTCCGGCGTTCTGGGTATAGATGTTTGTCTTTTCCATATAACGCAGGGCATATTCCACAGCTTCCGGTTCGGTTATGGAACGGGAGGCCACCATTTCGCGGAATTTGCGTCCGGTGAGCATTCCGTAGTCGTAGGAATCCAGATCTATTGAATTGAGCAGGTCTTCAAACGCCTGCCGGGGGTTGCTTTCATGGCTGTGTACCTCGTTTCTGGTGATACGGGTTCCGTTTCGGTCCTGTATGATTTCAGCCAGCTTTATTGATGACGATCCGAAGCAGATGCCGAGTGATTTGGTACTCATAGTTCTCCTTTATGTGTGATGATTGAAGTCGGAGTCGGGATTCTGGGTTGATCTGAAAAAACGCATAAAGAATAAGCAATATGCATGCCGGAACAGGTTCGGCATCCGTAGGCTGGTAACACCCTGCGGGGGCTTTCAAAACCGTCTGTTTTCCGATTTTGGGAAAAATGTGCGATAATAGAACTTGGTATCCATCCCAGCCGGGATTATTCACCTATTTTGATCTGACACAAGGAAACGAGGTGAAACGGCTCTAAAATAGGTGTTTTTGATTCAGTAAGTCAAGAAGCTTTTCATGACTGATTAGAATAAGCTTTCCAGCCTGTGATTTCTGATATCAGATCCGACAGTCCCCGGGCGATCATGCGGTGATCCTCGAGGCTGGGGTGGAGGTCGAGAGCGCTGTTTTCGGGTGCGTATTCGAAATACCAGACATCCCGCTTACCTGCTGATTTTTCACTTTTTACCAAACATTTGATTTTCTCTGTCAGATTGTTTCTGGTGGGAGTTACTGTGGATCCCACGCAGATGAATTTCACCCCCGGATAGCGCTCTCTGGATTTGTCGAGCAGGTCGCGGTATCTTCTGTAAAACAGGTCCGTGTCTGCATGGGGCGGCTCTTTCTGAAAATCGTTTATTCCCAGGTTTATTACCGCCACCTGCGGAATCCAGCTTGAAAAATCCCAGTCCGGGCTGTTTCCGCTGGTGTTCATCGGGCTTACCAGTGTTTTTCCGTAGTAATAAAGGAATTCCTTTCCCCTGCCGTCCCAGTTGTAGTTGCGCACCAGGCCTTTGCCGGATACTGCGTTCACATGGTACTGGGCATCGAGCATTCGGGCGGTAATAGGGCCGTAGGCCAGTCTGGTGTTTGTGGATGACATGTAGGTGGCATCGTGCTGGTCGGGTGGGCAGTTTATGCTGGGGTATTCATTGCCGTAACCTACTGTATGAGAATCACCTATGAATTCAATGCGTCTGTCGGGAAGAGGGGGAAGGGGGAGTAGCTGTGCATCATCATCGAGAACGAAACCGTAGAATCTTGAAAGGGAGCTGTTGGATTCGCTGCGTTTGTGAATAGTTACTGTATGTTCTTTGTTTTCAAGGTTTTGAACTAGAATGACTTCTTGTTTTTCTGCTTTTGACCTAAACTTCAGTACTACATTACCGTCCAATACCGTATCGAAAAAACTCCCTCCGCTCAGTACCACTCTGCAGGATGTGCCTGAAAAACGAACGGTAATCAGAACACCCGGCCAATCAAAAGAAGCGGCTTGCGGGTGAGAAAAATCAAATCTTCCCGAAAATTGAATACAGCGGTTTTTATGATCGATTAACTTCATCAGTGTGAACTAATGTTAATAAAAACAGTGGACTAGAATCTGAATGACGAGTATAATATATAAGGTGGATATTGGATTCAGGTGACAAAATTGAGAACTATATGTTGAACATTCAATCGGATGTTAAAAAAGCTGCTCAGAGAAGGACACTTAGTCGTATTCTGTGTACATTTACCCGCATAACTTTCATAACGCTTATGTTCTGCGGCCTGGCGAACGTTTTCGCACAGGATTTTTCAGATCTCCATAATGATGGTGTTTTGACCGGATGGACCGCTTATGGAAACAGAGACTGGTCTGAAAATGGAGGTGCCGCTGTCCCGCAGAATCATCAGGATGAGCAAGGGTTTTTAATAAAGGATAACCAGTGTGCAAATGACGGGACTTATACCGTCACTCTCAAAAGTCTTGCATCGAATGCCAACAGCAAGTTTGGTGGTGTCGTTTTCCGCTATAATAGCTCATCAGCTTTTTATTACGTGGCGCTTCAGACTTCTGACCTTTCGAATGCCGCAAGTGGCAATGAACTGCGTCTTTTTGTGAACACAACAGATTGGACCACCGGAGGCACTGTCATAAAAGACAATCTTGACTTATCCGGAAAGAATGGTGTCTATACTTTAAAGATCCGTCTTCGGGGAACGCAGTTCACATTCTGGCTGGACAGTGATAGCCTTGGTCAAATCACGGACGCCACCCATGCTTCCGGTCAGGTGGGTTATGCCCATCATTCCACTTATGATAATTACATGACCTTTGATGCATCTTCCTGGGAGAATTTCACTGCTGATTATATCTGGGATACTGAAATCACAAGCGGCATTCAGCCCGGCAGCGGTATTTGGGGCAGTGACAATTTCTGGACATTGAGCGATGGAGATGGAACCACCCTCAGTGCCTGGAAGGGAAGTGGAAATACTGCTACCTTCGCGGGTTCAGACGGAAGTTATATCATCAGTGTCAATGATAGTCAGGGAGTGGACAGCATAGCATTTCTGAATACCGGCTACACTGTAACCGACGGGACGATTGCACTGAGCGGAGAAATGGCGATCAATGCGGCCGTCGATGCTACTGTCAATTCGGTTGTCGATGGTACTGATCTGAACAAATACGGAAGCGGCAGACTGACCCTGGGGGGTGCAAACACCTACACCGGGCAGACCAATATCAGTGCCGGTGCTCTGGGTGCACTGAATGCCGATGCTTTGGGTACAACAGGACAGGGGACGGTGGTCAATTCCGGAGCATCTCTCGAACTTGAGGGTGGTGTCACTTACAGTGCAGAATCCTTGATACTCAATGGTACAGGGATATCCGGCAGCGGAGGTTTACACAACGCAGACGGCCATAATACCTGGCCGGGTACTGTCAGCCTCAACAGTGCTTCGAGCATACACAACAGCGATGTGGGTGATCTTACTATAACCGGTGTCATCAGCGGCAGCGGCTCTCTGACTAAAACTGGGACGGGCCGATTAAGGATTTCAGGAGAGAACACCTATACCGGTCAGACCATAATTTCGGAAGGAGACATCATTCTCGCCAATCCAGACGGATTGGGCGCCACTTCGTCGGGAACAGTAGTAAACGATGGGGCGGCATTGACTCTGGCTGGACATTTATCTGAACTCCCGGATAACTCCACCTATGCAGCCGAACCCCTTACACTCAACGGAACCGGATATCACAGTACGGATGGGGTCCTGCGGTTGAGCGGCGGGGATATTGTTACTTCAACCTGGGCGGGGCCGATTACGCTTGGCAGTGCCGCTTCCATCGGGGTAGCCGACGCCGGGGATACCTTGATAGTATCTTCGGTCATTGACGGGGCATTCGCATTTGAAAAATTCGGTTCGGGAACGCTTCTGTTCACCGATGCCAACACTTATAGCGGGCCCACTACCATAAATAGCGGAACGCTGCAGATCGGAAACGGTGCTTCAGGTTCTGTTACCGGAGATATTGTGAATGATGCCTCCCTGGTATTCCACAGAACGGGCTCTCTTTCCTATGGCGGAATTATTTCCGGAGGCGGCGCTGTTACCAAATCCAACACGGGGACGGTAACGTTAACGGGTGCCAATACCTGTACAGGTGCGACAAATGTTTCCGAGGGTACGCTCGTGCTCAATGGATCCCTGTCCTCCTCAAGCGATGTGACGGTCAGCTCCGGATCTGTTCTGGCGGGAACAGGTGACGCGGCGGGATCTGTAACAGTGGAGAGCGGGGCCACAGTGGCTCCTGGAGACAACGGTGCGGGCACGCTCTCAACAGGAGACTTGGTACTTAACAGTACCTCCGAATTGGATATCCAGCTTGGAACCTCCTCGGATCAGATTGCAGTTTCAGGGAATCTGACTCTGGACGGGACTGTCAACGTTTCGGACATCAGCGGCTTCGGGTCGGGAGAATATACCATTCTGACCTATACTGGCAGTCTGACAGACAATATTCCTGTAGTCGGGTCCAAACCTGCAGGCTACGATGTAGAAATCTCCACTGCAACAGCGGGAAGCATCATTCTGTCAGTGACAACAGAGCTGGCCAGATATAACTGGGATGTTTCAACTAAAGCCGATTTTCAGGTAACTGACGGAATTTGGGGGATTGATAGCTTCTGGACTCTTTCCAGTGCTGATGGCACAGTGCTTAAGTCCTGGCCCGGTGAGGGTAACCGGGCGGTCTTCGGTCCTGATGCAGACGATCCGGGAGGAGATGGTTACAATGATGAGCACACAGATAATAATTTGTCCGAATGGACTATTGCTGGGGCAAGAACAACCTGGGATGAAATAAATAATGATTACTGTACACCGGGGCAAAGTAATGATCAGGGTTTTTTGATCAACAATTTCGAGTGTGCAAGCAACGGGACCTTTTCTGCTGTCATTAAGGCTCTGCAGCTCTACAATACCCGCTACGGCGGCCTTGTATTCAGATTCACAGATGCAAGTAATTACTATTACCTTGCCCTTCACGAACAAGACAGCGAAGGGCAGCATACCTCGAATGAAATCCGTGTGTTCAAGAATACCATCGACTGGGGAGCCACCCCAATTGCATCCTTCGACAACCTGAATTTCGCCGGTATGAACCGTCATTACCCTATAAAGATCATACTTGACGGGTCATCAACCTCCGTGTATTTGAATGATTCTCTTCTGGGTACCTTCTCTGATCCAACCCACGCAGGCGGTCAGGTTGGCTACGGTTATGATTCTCAATATGAACCATATGTAAATTTTGAAAGTTCCTCATGGGCGAATGCTCCAACTGCCGGTTCCACAGGGCCTTTTTCAATCACCGTGAACGGAACCCAGAGTGCCGATTCTGTACTCTTCACTGCATCAGGCTACACTCTTAGCGACGGAACACTCAACCTGACCGGTGTGACTCCCGCAATCAGCACTGCATATAAGGCCACCATCGGTTCGGCCATAACCGGTTCAAGCGGAATGAGAAAAATCGACACCGACACACTTTTTCTTACCGGCTCCTGTACCTATACCGGAGGAACCACCATAAGCGAGGGTACTCTTCAGCTTGGGACCGGAGAAACCAGCGGTTCTGTTACCGGTACGATAGAAAACAACGGTACGCTGATTGTAAACCGATCGGACCAGCTGGTTCTGGAGGCGGTTTCCGGTACCGGATCGGTTATTAAAAAAAGCAGCGGAACACTTGTCTTTAATGGCAATAACACCTACAGCGGGGGTACCACGCTTGAAAACGGTACTATTCAGGTGGGGCAAGGATCCACCACAGGAGCTCTTTCGGGAAATGTTTCAAACAGTGAAGCTCTCGTGTTCAACAGGTCGGATTCCTATACCTATGCGGGAGTGATTTCCGGCACAGGAACGGTCTCTCAAAACGGAACCGGAACACTTGTCTTTGCAGGAGACAATACCTACACCGGAAACACCACCGTTTCATCCGGCAATTTTCAGATGGACGGTTCTCTGGGCTCAACAGCCGTGACAGTTTCTACCGGGGCGACACTTTCCGGAACAGGCACGATCGGCGGGTCGGTGACTGTGAATGCCGAGGGCACCTTGGCCCCTGGCTCCAGCGGATCCGGAAAGCTTTCCACCGGAGCACTTTCCCTCAACGGAACTTCGGTGCTGGATATTGATATAGGGACTGAATCTGACACCGTTGCCGTAACCGGCGATCTGGTTCTGGACGGGACTCTGGATATCACCGATATATCAGGATTCAGGGAAGGTACCTATACAATAATCACCTATTCGGGGAACCTCACCGATAATACTCTTGCCATCGGTTCTGCACCGCTGGGCTATGATTACACTGTGACCGCCTCTGGTGGTGAAGTGAAAGTGGAAATCGAAAGCAGCCACGAACTTCTCCCTCTCACTGTGAATACTACTACTGAACAATGCTCCGTCTATACGGATAATTGGACACTTGTGTTCGATAATGCATTTGGTGGGGCCATTTCAGTTCTGACCGACAGTGCACATGGCCGTTATAGTAATGCTACAGGTAATCAGCTCGGGGATTATCCTCTCTATTATTTCGATATAGATGGAACCCTATCCTCATCAACCGGTTCTTGGGCTCTTATCGATACCACCCCTTTCTACGCGCGTATACGACAGAGCGGCAGTATCAACAGTATCGATTATGCTGTTGATTACACCATTCACGGTTCAGGCAGAATATTTATCAAAACCACCTTCAGCAACACTACCGGGTCAACTGTGAGTCCCAGTTATTATAGACAGGGTCTCGCTCGGAAATTGGCCGCAAACACTGTGTATACCGGTCCGGGTACACCGCCCTTTACCGAATACGTGATGGTGTGCGCATCCGATGCTGATCATTTTGATCCGGTAATGATTATCAAGGATCTGTGGAATGCGGATTCCGGAGCAGTAAACACTTGTGATGGAATATACGTCTCCGATGAAAAGAAAACAGGTTATCTGATCAACAGTCCCGAACTGCAGACCGGTCAGAGACAGACCTGGGAATTCATGATCGACTTTTCCCATAAAAACTGGAGTGACACGACTGGTATAGGTCAGTACATCAGAGATTACCGGCAAACCGATTCACTGGCCTTCCTAACGGGAACGAGAGCGCTTGAGAAATCGTGGGAAAATCACCTTGAAGGCCATTGGGTTCTTGACGAGGGCAGCGGTTCAGCAGTTCATGACCAGTCCGGAAACAGTCGTAACGGCACTCTTGACAACGGAACATGGTGTGCTGGAAAATACGGCAACGCACTTACTCTGGGATCAAGCAGCATTGTATCCATGGGTGATATCGCAGATTTTGACGGCCGGTTTGTCTTTACTGTTATGGCCTGGATAAAACCAAGTGCGACTCTGTCCAGTTCGAGTCATATTTTCGGCAAACACGACGGATCCAAGGGATACAGGCTCACCGGTGACAATGGAAAGCTGTCGCTGGTTCTCGACAACACTACATTGACTGGCAGTCGCACTCTCGAAACCGGGAGGTGGTATCATGTCGCCGCTGCGTTTTCCCGTGAATCCGGGGAAGTATATCTCTATGTCGACGGAAGAATCGACCGGATCATAGAGGGAACATATCTTGCGGATTACAACAGCGCGTCGGCTGTTATAGGCGGCGGGTTCGAGGGCGATATTGACGATGTGCGGTTTTATGGTGAAGCCCTTTCCGAAAATACGCTTAAAGCCGTTTACCAGAGAGGGTACCGTTCCTCCGAGGGCTTTTATCAGGTGAGGGCAGACAACAACAGTGCCCTTCATGTGGAGATTGACGGAGGTGAAATCACCAGACGACACCCGGTTTTTGAAATCGCCAATTACTGGAGTGATGATGTCCCGGCTGCGGGTGCGGTTTTACTGGATGGAACGGCGCTGGTGGATGGAACGGATTATTATACGAAGCTTGATGAAAACAGGCTTTTTCTGGGGCTCAACAAAATGATTTCCTGGGATGATGCCCGGCTGTATGTGCATAAATCAAGCGCGAAGGGGGCGCAGCTTGTAGGGGAAACCAGAAAGATGAAATGGGGAGTGGACAACCTGGAAGGAACAGATTACTTCTGGGTCAAGAATTTTGAGGGTGACAGTTTCGGCGACGCGGATTCCGATCAATTCTACCTCAATTGGAAAATGAGCAATTCGTCAAACAGTAATGGCGGTGAGCCCACTTTCATGAGCACATCTGTGAGCAGTCCCGATGTTGCAATCGATACGGTTTACAATACCAATATGATTCCCGATTATAACAATACAAACGATTCCTGGGGGCAGATCTGTTTCAATCAGAATGGCCACAGGCCCAAAACGACCCAGAGTGTATCCAACACTGTTTCGTATGAGGTGGCGGAAAGTTCCTCTGTTCGTCTGGTGCTGAACATACACGAAAGGACAGTTTCCAGTACGGAGTCATTCAGAGTGAAAACCCGCTGGACTGTTTATCCCACAGGACAGATATTTCGCTATGACAGTCTGTATGATTTCAGCAGCGCTCCGGATGCGGCCTATACCGGGGCATTTTTCAGCGCCAGTTCGGGAGTGACGCAATATCAGAACAATACCGAAATGCGGGCGGGTGTTTTTTATCCGGAGTCTTATCCCGATTTCGGCTTTGCCTGGCTGGGAATGAAGAATTCTTTCGGTTTTCAGAGTGCCCCATTTGACAGTGACACAATTATGCCGGTATTGGATAGTTACCGTACAGGATTTGATTTCGGGGACCAGAGTCTGCCCGCAGTGTGGAATTCAAACAGTATTGAGACTGCATTGTATCTGGACATCCAGCATTCATCCATGAGTCAGGACTATATAGACTCCGTGTGTAATTCCGTACAGTATATAGAAACCGGGGGAGATGCACTGACAATGCTGGATGGTTCTTTGGTTACGAATTCAACGGGTGATCTGAATCAGGACGGATTCAACGAAAGAGAGGGTGCGTATGTGGTGAGTGCCTCG
This sequence comes from Chitinispirillaceae bacterium, assembly GCA_046546375.1. GTDB lineage: Bacteria > Fibrobacterota > Chitinivibrionia > Chitinivibrionales > Chitinispirillaceae > JAEZKC01. Next base: position 12,457 of record JBKGXV010000063.1, read on the forward strand.
AACAACACCGCTCATTTCAAACTCCCCGCCAGCGGTGACACTGTCCGTTACCATCCCGCTTTCAGAGTTGCCAATTACACAGCAGCCAAAAAGCCGCAGTATGTGTTTGTCTACAGAGGCAAAGCCGCAGGCGACACCCTCGCGCTGCTTGAGGGTTATCAGTACAATATGTATCATAATGTGGCCAGTAACGAACTGGTGTTTCAGATTGACAGCGTTTTCAGTGACACGGTAGGAATCTATCTCTCTTCCGATGTGACCCTTGCAGTGACCTTGTCGCAGTTTAAGGCACTCCCAGGAGACGGCTGCGATACACTCATGTGGAGAACAGAAAGCGAAAGTGAGAACCTCGGTTTTCATATCTACCGCAGAGTCAAACCGGCGTATCTGGACAGTTTGGCCAAAGTAGCCGATACATCGCAAACAGATCAGGCTCTCAACTTTTATAAACAGAGAAAAATTTCACATGAGGATTCCTCCTGGGTGCGGATCAATAAAAAGGTCATTCCCGGAGCAGAATCCGGAGTTTCTCACGGTCCAAAGGATTATGAGCATATAGACAGGGGCGTTTACAATCACCTTTTGTATGAGTACATGCTGGTGGCGGTAGACTTCTCCAGCGTAAACGACACCATCGCCTTCGCGGAGGCAATGCCTGCAGCCGGAATCCCTCGGGTATATAAGCTGAGGCATAACTACCCCAATCCGTTCCGCACCATGACCACCATCCGTTTCGAGCTTCCGGTGAAAACCAGAGTGCGGCTGGATATCTATGACCTGAAGGGACGCCTCATCAGGCGGGTTGTCAGGTCTGACAGGGTGTTCAAGCCGGGTTCTCACAAAGTGCTCTGGGACGGCAGAGATGAAAGAGGGAGAGCAGTTGCTTCGGGGCATTATTTCTACAGAATCGTCACTCCTGGATTCGTGAAGACCAGAAGGATGGTCAAGTTCTGAAAATATTCCGATCCGGAATCTTTTCAGAAGATTTCCTTGACAATTCTTCAGTTTGGTTCTACAATATTAATAAATCATTAAAGCCGGGGCCCGAAGCTTTTATGTTTCTCATCGCATTTTATTTACGAGAGGGATTCTCATGGCAGCATTGAATCTTGGTTCGGAAGGTTTGTCCACCAGTGGAATAAACGGAAAAGTGGGAGTGGGAACTACAAGCCCTTCTGAGGTGTTTGAAGTTTCTGGCGGCAACTCCAGACTTGGCGGAGGAGATTACAACAACGGTCATATAGTTCTGGGGAACTATCATATATGGGTTGACGGCAACGGAGACCTCCGCATTAAAAACGGTATTCCCGCTTCGACTACGGATGGAACAGTGGTGGGTAGTCAGTCTTGAAAATGGCGGGGGGCACACTGTTTCTGCCCCCTGCCCGCCTGTATTTATCAGGGTACTGATATTCTGTACCTGTATACATGGTGATAATCGGCAATCAGAACAGTACCTGAAGACTTGTCATAAACAACCGAGTAAGGCCGTTTGGCAGCAGGTATTTCATCCTGTCCCTCGGGGGTGGTTGCGATTCCGGTTCTGGTTACAACTGAACCGTTGTTGTCCAGAACATAGAGATAGCCGTTGAGGTTGTCTGCGACCACCAGTCGTTCTTTACTGTAATTGTCAATACCACCGGGATTTTCTATTTCTGTTACATATCCCGATAACCCCCAGGATGTATCGGTATTTCCTTTCATATCCAAAGCCGCTACTTGTTTTGAAATTTGGGTGGTGACAAGCAGAGTTGAATCCTTCAGGGCAAGTCTGAATGCATTCTGCAGGGGAAGAGCAACGTCTGTCGCTGTATCATTCATAATATCTATTTTCAGCAGTTTTCCGGGCTGTATTACGTAAAGGTTGCTGTTTCGGAAAACAAGATCGCTGCAGTATGCTCCAACAGTCCATGATCTGACAAACTCTCCCTGTTCGGAATATTTCTGTATTTTTCCTTCACCAAGCATTTCAAGAATGTAGAAATTGGAGGAATCATCCACCGTGACTGCATTGGGAAAGGAAAATGCCTCAGCATCTCCTATTTTTTTGATAACTTCTCCGGCAGAATCCAGTAAGAGGACATTGTTGTTCATTCCATCCGTGACAACGATTCTTCCATCTTTCAGCGGCTCTATGTCGGTAATCTGGCCTAAAAAGGAAGAACCGCCAAACGAATCGATTCTGGTGATAGGCGAAGTGATTTCGATCTCCAGTCCGTCTCTGAATTCCCCCTCATTGCCGCTTGTGTCCACAGAAGACACCCGGTACACATAATCTCCTGGCGTTTCGATACTGTCTACGAAGAGAGTATCTTCGACGCTACCTACAAGGAGATTCGGGACTGACACGGAATCGAGATTTTTTCGGTAGACATTAAAGCCGGTTACAGAAGCGCAATCCACTCTGCTCCAGCGCAGCTCGACAGTTTGCTTGAGAGTATCTACTTGAGCACTTAAATTTTTCACAGAGGGAATGCCGGTGAATTTCATATACAGAGTATCAAGGTCTGTTGTTTCCCCGGATCTGACCTGTATGTTGAAGGTATCCCTTACCTCGTAATTGTCCATGGTGGGAGTGATGCGCAGATCGTAGGCTGCTTGAGCCATTTTGTCCAGAATGAAAACTCCATCGGAATCGGGGCTGGCTATTCTGTTCGATCCTGCTGTGAGAATGAGTATTTTCCTGGGATCACCGCCTTCAGCCAGAACTACCTGACCCTTTATTCTGCCGGTCGGTTTGAGTGTGTCGCATACCCGCACGGTTGTTGCGGGATCCCGGATCAGAACAGAATCGGTGAAAGCTTTCTGGGAATCTTTGACGGTTTCTATAGCGTACATTCCCGTTTCCAGTGAGTTAATCCCGAACACTCCGTTTTCATCTGTTTTGATCTGCAGACTGCTGCTGATCGAATCGGCATTCCGGGTGAATTCCCTTTTTCTCACCTTGACGCTGGCATTTGGCGCGGGAGTTACCTCGTCACACTTGTAAATGGTTCCCACCAGCATTTTGGGGTTTCCTGTCTGAGTACTGTTTCCGGCAACGGAGGTTTCGTTCCCGCAGGTAAGCGTGAGAGAGATTACAAAAAGAAGTAAAACTCTGAACAGGTTTTTGTGTGTCACAACTGTTTCTTGTTCGGTTTGTCGTTTTTGGATGTCGGGAACAGATGGAAATTGAAATGATAGACTCTGTCTGCTTTTTTATCGTGACTGGCGAGTTCTGTCACTCTGTTCTGGAATTCCCGAAGTTCAGAAAGGATTGTTTTATAGGTTTCATCTGATATGCCAAGCGTCAGTCCGGAAAAGTTGCGGATTTCGGAAGGCATTTCGTCCAGCGCTTTGCTGGCCAGTTTGATGCATTCCTGATGAAAATTGGAAATCGCAAGGGGCATCAGCTCTTTTCCGGTGGTCACGTTTTTGTGAAGGGCCTTGTATTCCCCATTTTCGTTTTTCCTTATCAGCTCCAGCTTCTCCAGAAGCTTCACGGACTGGCGTGCCTGTTTCTGAGTTATGGACGGATACGTCATGGATGCCAGCCATTTGTAATCGCCATTGAAACCGTGCATCTCTATAATGGAGCGGATCATGACATTGTACCATTTGGAGTAGAAGTCAAACTGATCCTTGCGGAAGGTATGCAGTTTCAGAGCATCACTGTTTTTGCCTCTGCATCTGATCTTGCAGAGCCTTTCGAAATAGTGATTCTTTTCATGAGTAGCTTTGGCCTGATTGAATGCCACCAGAACTTCGAAATATTCGCTCTCGGCCCGTTTGAGATTCATGGCTTTCGAGAGTTTGTAGACTACATTAACGCTGATATTTCGTTTGCCTTTGATGATACTGTAGATTGAACTTTTATCGTTGAAATCGGCTATATCGGCAAAGATCTGATAAGAGAAGGAGGGAGACTTTTTTTTCTTATCCAGATAATAGTCCTGAATGAAAGTACGGTAATTGATGTAGTTGTAGATATTTACCACTGCCGTGAACCTTTAAAGTAAAGTTATGAAAAGGGCTGTGCTTCACGCCCGTTCAGCTCTGAATCGTTAATATAATTAAAGCTTGATCTGAGGAAAACAGTGCCGTGTATTATAATACACGAAATCTTTTTCCAGGGTATTCACTTTCTGCTGCTAATGTTTTAGATTATCTCTGATGGGGTAATTATGAATGTATATGAACTGTGCAAAAAGCAGAATACTGGTATCTCGGAATAAAAGAAAAACGCTTCCTTCTGGCATTTCTGACCGAATCAGAGGGAGTGACCTTCTGTTCGGAACTGCTAAGCGAGATCGGAGGTATTCTTCGTATAATATACGAAAACGGAACTGTCAGAGAAAATATTTTTCACAATTGCTGGGCTGTGGGTTGTGAGCCGGCCGGTATATGAATATGTCCTGGTCCCCATTTCGGTCACATAACACCTACTTCGTATCTCAAGCGGCTCACGGCCTCCTCAGTCCTGCCCGCTGTAACAGGCTCCGTACATACTCGATCACTGCAGCTGAACCCGTCTGCGCCCAAACCCCCGGAGGCAGTTCAGTGACGTACCACAGACCGGGAAGTGATTCTTGAACGGGTAATATGAGGATTTCTGTGGTGAATATGAACGGGATAGTTCTTCAGATCCAAGAATTTTCTGCGAAACCGGAAAAATTTCCTTATATTGCTGCTTAACAGCATGCGAGCATCATTTTGATTTAAACGCTTAAAACTCGAAGTTTTAAGGAGGAACGATGAAACGTACGGGAGTCATCTGTCTTTTGCTCTCTCTTGTGTTGGCTCAGCAGATCAACGCTGAATTCTCGACCGACAAATTCAATTTCGGCATGGCCTGGGATGGCAACATAAGCTACCCTTCAGAAGTAGATTATCTTACTATCTGGGCCGGAAGTGATGAAAACTGGAATGATCACTGGATCGGTGATATGCTTCGGGTATGCAGATCCAATGAAAAAACTCCAGTATTCTACAGCTACATAATCGCTTTCACCGCCAGAAGAGACTGGGGCTTGGCCGATTGTGACGTTTCAGGCTCTGATAATCTCTGTACCGATGGCGCGAGATTTATCCGCGAAGAGTGGTCTCGTATCACTAGTCAGTATGAAAAGTATGCCTCCAATGCTGCAAGGGTTTACGGGACTTCCAAAAAGATCATCTGGCTTATGGAACCCGATTACTACCAGTACAACTCCTCCAGTCAGAGTGGCGGCGGGTTGAGTGCTCAGGAACTTGCACAGAAAATGAGCGAGCTGGTGGGAATCGTTAAAAGTCATCTGCCTAATGCCATGATTTCAATGGACATTTCCCCCTGGACTCCTGATCAGAGAGCCTGGTTCAGCAATTTCAATATGGGTGAATTTTCATTCATGCATACTTCCGGAGGGCGTACTGATGCGGACAGTGAACTTATCAGAAATGAAAATCATACCACATGGAAAAGTATCTGGGATATCACCGGAAATGGAATAATTGCCGATGACGGATACGGTGTCGGTGGGGGCAGCATCGGTCACGATGATACCTGGGATGATCCAAACAACCTTAACGCCCGGATAGCTGACGGAGTGATAGCCATAACTCAAGCCGACCCCAGACCTGATTGGGGATCTATCATAGCCGATATCAGACCACAACTCGATGACCCCCTTACTGCTTCTGGAAGCCAGCCAACTGACGATTATTCGCTTTCAGTAAGCACCACTGGTCAGGGAAGTGTATCCAAGTCTCCTGATCATTCGTCCTACTCTTCCGGGTCCACAGTGTCTCTCACTGCTTCTCCGGCGGACGGTTATGTGTTCAGTGGCTGGAGCGGAGATGTGACGGGTACGGCCAATCCGATTTCCGTCACTATGAATTCAAATAAAGTGATCACCGCCGATTTCTCAGCAGAGAGCACCACTCCCACTGAACCGGGAAGTGAGCTGCTTGTGAACGGTGATTTCTCAAGTGGTGAAACACCGTGGAATCTGGGTGTATACGGTGGTTCTGCTTCCGGTGAAGTCGTGAATGGTGAATACAAGACATCGATTTCTCAGGCTGGATCAGCGGCCTGGAATATACAGTTCACCCAGACCGGCGTGAACCTGGAGAAGGGCAAGACCTATACCCTTACTTTCAGGGCTCGTGCGGCTTCTGCCAGAACCGTGGTGGCCAATGTGGGGATGAGTTCATCACCCTATACAAGCTATATGAGCTCTTTTGAAGCTGAATTGACTACTACAATGAAAACTTTCACCAAGACGTTCACCATGGAGGCAGGCAGCGATGCGAATGCACGTGTGGAATTCAACAGCGGGCTTTCATCAGTGAATTGGTTTTTGGATGATGTGAGTCTGGTGGAGGGAACAGAGTCTGGGACTTCTCCTACAGAACCGACTCAGTATACATTGGATATGTCAGTAAGCGGTTCCGGCGCGGTAGCACGTTCTCCTCAGGCCTCCAGTTATGATTCGGGCACATCCGTATCCCTCACTGCAACACCGGCGCAGGGATATGTATTTACCGGCTGGGGTGGAGACGCATCCGGCACGGACAATCCTCTTTCGGTTACCATGAACAGCAATAAAACGATCACCGCTTCCTTTGCAGCTCAGACAGTGAGCTGCAGTCTTACAGTAGGAGTGCAGGGGGAAGGTACAGTTGCTAAATCACCTGAAGCAGCAGAATATGAATCCGGCTCAGTAGTGGAACTGACTGCATCTCCTGAGGATGGTTATGAGTTCAGCGGCTGGAGCGGAGATGCTTCAGGAGCGGATAATCCTCTTTCCTTTACCATGGAAAACAACAGCACTGTTACTGCAACTTTCACTCAGAAGTCCACAACTGAGCCATCGGCGGAGCTGGTGGTGAACGGAGACTTCTCCAGCGGTACGGATTCCTGGCATCTTGGAGCCTACAGTGGTGCTGCTGCCAACGGATCGGTTAAAAATGGTGAATATGTGATTTCCAGTTCGAGTGCCGGGTCAGCTGCCTGGAATATTCAGCTCACACAGACGGGTGTGAAACTGGAGAAGGGCAAGACATATACAGTCACCTTTGAAGCCAGAGCGGCTAGCTCCAGAAGCATGGAAGTGAATGTCGGCATGAGCAGTTCTCCCTGGGTCAGTTACTGTGGTGCGTTCGGGGCGGATCTGACCACCAAAATGCAGCGCTTCAGCAAGACCTTTGTCATGGAGCAGAATTCGGATATGGATGCCCGCATGGAATTCAATGCAGGTCTTGCCAATTCCACTGTCTACATCGATAATGTAAGCATAGTGGAGGAGGCACAGGTGCTGGGCAAGAGAACCACAGGAATAGTGAATGTGGTAGATCGTGAGTCTACCTGGTCACTGCGGTTGGCAAAAGATGGTTTGGCGGTAACTTCACCAGCCGGCGGATTTGCCCGGATCACCCTCTTCGATATAAGGGGAAGAAGCATGGGGACACTGTTCAGTGGGACTCTTCGTGCAGGACGTCAGCTGATCAGTTGCGGTACAATACCGGCCGGTCACTACATGCTGGTGATGAAGGATTCAGGTGGAAGAAGTGTTCTCAGGAGGCGTTTGGTGATCAGTGACTGATTGCTTGCTTCTGAGTTGGTTCTGAGGTCTCTTGTAGGCCCCTTTCGAGATAATCGCGAGGGGCCTTTTTG
>JBKGXV010000064.1:0-19838 GCA_046546375.1 Chitinispirillaceae bacterium
ATCGGAGAGAGGTTTGGAACTGCTCATATACACTGCTTTCTGAGGCTTTTATGTATTACGGTAACATGAAATATCAAAGATTCCACCACGCGGGAGGCTCGGTTCAGCCGGATCACCGTTCTTTACGAACTGATCGTATCCCTGTAGACTTCCTTGATTCTTCTCACCACAGATTCCCAGCTGAAATTGGTGCTGATATGCTGGTACCCCTTACGGGTGAGTTTTTCTCTCAATCTGTCACTCTTGAGTATCTTTATAATCGCCTCGGCTGCCGCACTGCTGTCCTTCTGAGGAAACAAAAGGCCTGTCTCCCCGTCGATAACCACATCCGGAATGCCTCCCACGTTGCTTGCGGCAACGGGAATCCTGCAGCTCAATGCCTCAATGAGCACCACCCCCAGTCCCTCCGTATCACCCTTGTGATCCTCGATGGAAGGTAGCACGAACAGGGTCGCCCGACGGTAATAGTCAATGAGCTTCTCCTGGCTCACCTTTCCCGCAACTGTGAAACGGGATTCGATATTGTGTTCGCGTACCTGCTTTCTCAGAGGTTCAAGCAGCGGCCCTCCCCCCACAATCGCAAACTGCACATTGGGAATTCGGCTGACCACTTCAGGTGCGGCATCCACCAGATAGGAAAAACCTTTGCGCTCGATAAGCCTCCCCACACTCAGTACAAGCGGCGTGCCCGCCTTTCTTTCACTGCCCTCCAGCGGGTCGAAAGTGGTCCCGTAGGGAATGACAACCGAATCTCTGGGGTAAACCGCCCCGACCCTCGATGCGGTGAAGGAGGAATTGGCGATCACCCGGTCTGCTTTTCTGATGAAAAGCTTCAGAAAAGAGTTCACGAATCCGTATTTACGTGCCAGAAGAAGGCAGGCACCGTGGAAATTGAGAATGACTTTTCCTCCCAGAAGGGCTTTTGCCACAAGTGAGAAGATACCGTGGGGAAAGGGCCAGTGCACATGAAGAATATCGTAACGGTTTCTTGTGTGGTGATAGAGCAGGTGCACAGTCCCCGATAGAATGTAGAGCACTGTGAGAATTTTATAGCGTAGTTTGTGAATTTTGCTGGGAGCCCCCTCTTCACCGGTGAGATCCTCGAGAAACGCCGGGGCATAACGGAACCGCCGCACTTTGACCCCGTCGATATAATGGCTCCCGAGCCCCTTGTAGGATGGTGCAAGGACTTCGATGTCGATGCCGGCTTCTCTGCACCGCTTTACCGTCTCTCTGAGCCAGGGGACCTCGGAGTCCGATTCATGGCGGGGATACACCGACCCTATCACGCAGACTTTCATGTACGCTTCCGCTTTTGTTTCGGTAATCTCAAGTGCCGCTTCTGTCATTCCAGCTTTTCTCTGATGGTGAACTGTTTTGTCTGCTGCGAATGGGTGATCATCTCACCGATAAGCCCTATGGAGATGAACTGAACACCTACAATCATGGAGCCTATCGCCAGAAGTGTGAGAGGGCGTATTCTCATCATTCCGGTCAGGGCCCACATTACTCCGAAATAGCCCAGAACCCCGGTGCCGGTCAGAATGAGCACCAGGCCCAGAAGTCCGAAAAAGTGAAGGGGACTTTTAAGATAGCGCTTGAGAAAAAGCAGGGTGATCATATCCATGATGCCGTTGAAGATCCGGCCGACTCCGAATTTCGATTTGCCGAATTTGCGGGGATGGTGAGGCACGGGGATCTCCGTCACGCTGTAGCCGTCCCAATGGGCAAGTGCCGGAAGGTAGCGGTGACGTTCACCGTAGATGTCGAGGTTTTTGGCCGCATCCGCCCGGTATGCTTTGAAGCCGCAGTTGAAATCGTGAAGACGCAGTCCTGAAACCGCCGAGGTGATCGTGTTCCATACCCGGGAGGGAACTGTCTTACCCAGGGGGTCATGACGTACCCTTTTCCATCCGCTCACCACATCCCATCCCTCATCCAGTTTACTTATCATCTCCGGAATGGCGACGGGATCGTCCTGCAGGTCGGCATCCATGGTGATTATCGTTTTGCCTCCTGCTTCACCTATACCCGCGCTGAGTGCGGCGGACTTGCCGCAGTTTCGGCTGAAGCGGTAGGCTTTGACTTTTGAGCCGTAGGTTTCCCTGAGCGAACGCAGTTCTCCAAAGGAGCCGTCATTGCTGCCGTCATCCACAAACACCACCTCATAGCTTTTCTTCATCGGATCAAGCACCTCGGTGATGCCCTTCATGAGATGAGGCAGGCTCTCTTTTTCATTGTAGAGAGGAACTACAATTGAGATATCCATTTCACTTTCCAGCACGGTACACTCTTTCTGTGACAAAGAAGACTCCTCCCAAAAGACTTGCGGATATGCCGACCAGAGATGCCAGAAAGCCCATCACGAACGCCGCCTCGGTGGGAAACCCCGCCAGGGCGAAAAGAGTGCCTCCCGCCGCTTCGCGGACTCCGAAAGGCAGGGGTATGGTCATGAGCATGGCAATGATCGGCACGAAAATAAAAAAGTACTGAAAGTTGGCCGCAGTGAGCAAGCCCAGAGCTCCGGCAGTGACTACATGCACACTTATCCGCAAAAACTGTATCAGCAGGGACAATCCCGATATCGAAGTGAGGATTTTAAGATCTTTTGCCTCTATGAGCATCTCGGAGATGATCTCTCTGAGTTTGACCTTGCGCATGATGGAAAGTCTGTCCGATACCGAAAAGAACAGATTCTGCAGCGGTTTGAGCATGAGAAAGAGCATGATCCCCGCAAAAAGAGCAAATGCGGCGAAAAGGGCAATAATTGCGGTTGCGATTTTCCCCTCAGTGAGCACGCCCCGGTTGAGAAGCACCACACTTCCCACAACCGCGAATCCGCACATGGCCCACAGACCCGCGAACCGGTCGAGAAATGTCGCCGCGAGTCCCTCGTATCCTCTGCTTTCCCTGGAACGGATGGAGGCCACTTTCACCGCATCCCCCACAAAACCTCCCAGGATGAAGTTGTTGAAGAACATGCCGATGAAGTAGAGTTTGAACGAACGCCAGAAAGGAAGCGGTATGCCTCTGTTTTCCAGAAGTATCCGCCACTGGACCACCCCCAGCAATCCGCTGATCAGAAATATCCCGAAAGCCACTAAAAGCCAGGCGGGGTTGGCGTTTCCGATAGTTTCAATTATGCTCTGCCAGCCCAGTTTGTAGATGAGAACCGCAACTACCAGAAGTGTAGCTGACAGTTTGAGTACGGGGGCTGCTACTTTTCTTCCAGGATGCTGCTGAGCCAATTTTCCACCTTTTCCGCGCTGGAGTCCCAGGAAAACTTCAGAGCCCACTGGCGGCCCTGAGTTCCGAAATCGTTTCTCATGTTCTTGTTTTCCAGAAGCTGCTGTATGCATTCGGCCAGCGAATGAGCATCGTTTTCCCTGTAGAGCAGACCGGTTTTTCCGTGAAGCACCGAATCTCTCAGTCCGGGAGCATTGTTGGCCACCACCGGAGTTTTGCAGGCGGAGGCTTCGATGTTGGTGATCCCCCATCCCTCTTTTTCCGATGTGTTCACGAATACGGCCGCAGTTCGGAACAGCTCGAGTTTTCTTTGCTCGCTCACGTAGCCGGCGAATTCCACTCTGTTTTCCACACCCAGTTCGCGGCTGCGGTCTTTGAGCCGGGGCAGGTCATCTCCCGCGCCCGCAATACAGAGCCTAAGCTTCTTTTCTGAATTCTTATCCAATACGTGCATGGCTTCGAAAATGATATCCACTCTTTTATACTTTTTCAGCCTGCCGGTGTAGAGCAGAAGGTCGCTTTCTCTTTTCAGTGACGGATCGGGGCTGTAGTAATCCGTGTCCACACTGTTTTCTATTATGGTCATTTTATCCCGGGGGAAGCCCAGGCGGGTCAGCTCCGATGCGGTGCTGTTCGATACAGTACTGCAGGGCACTTTGCGATACACCAGAGGGTAGAGTTTCTCCATCAGATACACGTAAGCCGCCATGGGCGCCGCTGTCAGACCGAACACCGTTTTTCCGAACAGGTGGTGGAAAAAGGCGCCGCATCTGATGGAGGGAAACCACAGCGGGGTGAAAAAAGGAAGTTTGTTCACATCGTCTATGATGAGGTCAAACTGTCTTTCCTTGAGCAGTTTTTTTATAAGAAGGGGCGCTTCCCAGTTGAAGGTGTAGGTATGCCCCCATCTGAGCACCTCGATTCCCTTCTGCGTGTCCCTGGGCTGGCTGCCTTTGAATCTGGTGGTCAGCAGTGTGACCTCATAGCCCTTTTTCACCAGCCGGCTGAAAAGCTCGGTGAAGTGGACTTCCGCTCCGCCCGCGTCGGGATGTTTTAGATCTCGCCAGTTGAGTACTAGTACTTTCATGTGGATAGAAAATAATGTATTACGAGTACAGGTGAGATATATTTAGGCCGGTCAGGGGGAAATTGTGTCTGTTTTGCCGGTTTTTGTCAGTTTCGTGTGAGCTTTGCCCATAAACGAGCAGTGTTACTGCTGTTGTTTTCAGAAAAATCTCATTGCTGGCCTCATTATAACCTACTCTCATTCTGGGAATTTCTCCGGCAGATGTTCATTCCTGCTGCGGTGTCTGAAGCAGCCGCTCCTCATTTTTGTGCTCCATTCGGGAGTGATGAAGATGGTCTGTCTATTGCAGTGTGTTACAATCGGGAAAGAACTCCGGTCAGATCTGAAAAAGATAATACCCGATGAGAAAATCCCAGATTCCCAATAGATGAAAATGTAAACGATTTTGTGTGGCAGGCTGGATATGAAAGCAGTACACCGTCAATTCCTGGTTGATTCTTTCAAACTGATGGATATGGTTCTTCTTGCAGTGGCGCTGATCGGAGCGGAGGCGGCGGTCAATCCCCCTCTTACTTTAGGTAAAGTGTCCGGTCTTCTCGCATATAGGTTTTCTCTCTGGGGAGGGGGCCATTTCGCACTGGAGATCTTTCTGTGGCACTACTTTTTTCTGAAACTGGGAGCATACGACTCCAAGCGCTTCACCTCCTTTCTGGGGGAGACGAAACTGGTGGCTGCCGGGGTGGTGCTCTGCGTTCTGGTGGTGATTGCTGGAAAAGTTCTCATTCTGGATTTCATCAGCCTGGCATTTCTTCAGCTCTTTTTTCTCTCCGGAGTGTTTCTTCTGGTTGCATTCCGTTTCTTTCTCAGGCTGCTTCTCGGTTTCGTGCGGGTCAAAGGAAGAAATATGCGTCATATTCTGATTGCAGGTACCGGAAAACGTGCACAGGAGTATGCGCGTCTTATAAAGGATACTCCCCAGCTTGGGTATATGGTGAGGGGTTTTGTGGACACCTCCTGGCATGGCGAAAAGGGGACCGATGATGACCTTCCGGAGGTGGTGACCGATTTTGATCATTTCGCCGATTATCTCAGAGAGAATGTGGTGGATGAGGTATTCGCCTGCCTTCCCATCCGGACTCACTACGAGCAGATCCAGACCATGGCGGCGGCCGCCGAGGAGCAGGGAATAGTGGTCAGGTTGACAGCTGATTTTTTCAACATGAAGCTGGCCAGGGCAAAAGTGGAGCATCTGGGGGAGCAGCCGCTCATAACCCTGGTGACCGGAGGAATGTACCGCAGAATGGTTCTTTACAAATCTTTTTTCGATTACCTTGCGTCTCTGTTTCTGCTCATCATCACTTCCCCCGTACTGCTGGCGGCAGCGGCTGCCGTGAAAGTGACAAGCAGGGGCCCTGTGTTTTTCCTTCAGCCCAGAGTGGGCATGAACAAGCGAATTTTCCGGGTAGTGAAATTCAGGACCATGGTGGTGGATGCCGAGGAGAAAATGAAGGAAATCGCTCATTTGAATGAACGCAGCGGGGGAGCGGCTTTCAAAATAAAGGATGATCCCAGGGTGACCCGGGTGGGGAAAATTCTGCGCAAATTCAGTATCGACGAGCTTCCCCAGCTTATCAACGTGGTAAAAGGTGACATGTCGCTTGTGGGTCCCAGGCCTCTCCCCATCCGGGATTACAGAGGGTTCAGTCAGGACTGGCAGCGCAGGCGCTTTTCGGTGAAGCCCGGGATTACCTGTATCTGGCAGGTGTCGGGCAGGGACAATATTCCCTTTGAGAAGTGGATGGAGATGGATATGGAGTATATAGACAAGTGGTCATTGTGGCTGGATATGAGAATTCTGATCAAAACCGTTCCGGCGGCGCTGTTCGGTATCGGGGCGAGTTGAAGGGGGGGGTATGAATATTTCTGTGCGGTGTGTTTTCTGGGCAATTGTGTTCTGCTGTCCTGTGCTGCTTTTTTCACAATCTTCATTCATGTATCGGAACAACACCGGAGATCTTGAATTGATTCCGGTGGTGATACAGGGAGGAGGAGTGAAGGCTGGAACCTATTATGTTCCTCCCGCATTGAGAGTGTATGATATCATCAAGATGGCTTCTGTGGGTGAAAATCCGGATCTGCTCACTCTTGACTGCCGCAGCGTGATGTTTACCGCCGAGGGGCTGACTGCCGAGCTGGATATTCTCAAATACCTCAGTCTGGGTGATTTCTCCCACAATCCATTTGTCAAACCGGGTTCGGTGATTCAGCTTAAACACACCGTGCGGTTCGTGCATCTTCACGGTGAGCTTCAGGGGAGTGTGCTTGAAAAGATTCCTGTCCGCCGGGGGGAAAAGGCCGGCGAGCTTCTTTCTCTTTATACCCTTACCAGTCGTGCAGACACCTCCAATATCGTCCTTTTCAGAGACGGGGAGGGTTCAAGAAGGTATTCCTATTCGGAGATCCGGGACGTGGTACTTGAAAACAGGGATTTCATTTCAGTTCTGCCCAGAAAGGATGTGCCCCGGCATGCCGCGGTGAAAGTAAGCGGTGAGGCCGCATCGCCGGGGGTTTATCCCGTAATTCACGGAGAAACCACCATCTCCCGGATACTTGCCCAGGCAGGAGGAGCGACAGCTCAGGGAGATATCAGCCGGGCCTATCTCATCCGTAAAACGAAAATAAAAAACAATTCTTCGGAATCTTTACTGGAGGGTCAGAACAATGTGAGGCCCGAAGTGACCGGGGGGTTCAAATATCTGTTTGCTTCCCGGGATTATGCCATAATACCCGCAAGCGAGGAGGGGACTCTTCTGGAGGACGGCGACGAGATCATAATTCCGTCTGCGGAGCATTGCGTATATGTGAGCGGATGTGTGAAGAAACCGGGGGCGTATCCTTATGTGAAAGGCAGAAAAGTGTCCTTTTACATAGATCTTGCCGGCGGCTACACCCGTTCGGCGGACAAACCCAATATCAAGGTGATCACTCCTTTTACAGATGACGCCTATTCAATAAGCGTTCCCGAGCATCTTTCCGTGGGAGACATAGTGATGGTTCCCGAGGCGCAGGAGGACAAATGGGTAAAGAGGTGGTCACCGATTCTGAGTGCGGCGGCCACGGTGATATCAAGTGTGAGCATTATTGTGGGGCTTATGGGGGTCGCGGAAAGGTGAAATTGGCTTATTCCTGAAATTGAAACCTTAACTGTGATTGAAGGATTTATGGAAAAGATTGATTTTTGGAGCACTATCTGCAGAAGAAAGCTCATTATCGTAGTATCCTTGTTGTTAGTTATAAGCATAGCAGGAGCATATCTGTTACTTACCGCACCGATTTACGAGTCTTATTGTCATTTACTTTTAATCGATGACGGGAAACTTGCAGATTCCGAGAGTTTTTCCCAGAAAGATTTCATGATACAGACACTCGGTAAATCCGACCCTGTTCTGACTCAGATTCAGATGCTTAAAACAAGACCTGTGATCGAGGAGGTTATAAGACGATGCGATATCAGGGACGATCTCGGAGAATTTGCTACAAGGAAGATGGTACTGGAAAAATTCAGATTCGAGCATGTCAAATCTACAAATCTCATCAGAATAAGCTGCAGGGATAAAAACAGGGAAAAAGCGGCTTTGTATGTTAATACCCTGGCGGAGGTATTTCTGGAACAGAATCAGTTCATTAACCGTCAAAACGTACGTAATGTGAAGAGTTTTTTAGAAAATCAGCTTATAGTGCAGAAACGTAAGGTGGAGGAAGCTGAACGTATGGTAATAGACTTCAAAAGAAGTTCGAAAACGGTGTCTCTCGGTGAGGAAACGAGCGTACGGGTTACAGCACTGGCAGAGCTGGAAGCGGAGCGGATAAAGCTTGAATCGGAACTAAAGGGACTTGAGGCTCAGAGTGCGGAGATTGAGAAAAGGCTGAATTTGGCTGGTTCCAGGGCCGCACCCAATTATTCTTCTCTGGCTGCAAGTCGGGAGCAGATAGCCATTTCCATGACAAATATCAATGCCCGTCTGAGATCGGTCCGTATTCAGATCAGTCTGCAAAATCAGAATATGAAGGATGTTCCTCCTTTGGAAATACAGCTTGCGAAACTGGAGAGGGAGGAACGAATCATGAACGAGATATATTCAAATCTTCTTACTAAATACGAAGAGTACAAAATTCGTGAAGCAGCGAATGTGGGAAGCATAAAAATTGTGGAACCTGCTGCGCCACCCAGAAAGCCCGTGTTCCCTCAGAAAAAAAAAGGTATGGCTCTGGCGGGAATGGCTGGAATCTTTTTCGGACTGGGAGCAGCATTCCTGTTTGAATATATTAAGGACAGACCCCATGATATCAATGAAGTAAAGAACATTCTCAATACATCTGTTCTGGGAGCTGTGCCCTATCTGCACAAAGAAAGTCAATTCTTCATGAAAGATGATCCCAGATCTGCTGCAGCAGAAGCGGTGCGGCTTATACATACCAATCTCAAGTTCAAGAATGTTTTAGGCAGAGATCATGTGGCCCTTATGGTCACCAGTGCTCAACCGGGAGAAGGCAAATCGCTCGTCACCGTGAACCTCGCTTCGGCTTTTGCCTGCTTGGGCAGAAAAACTGCCTTGGTCAGTCTTGATCTGCGCAGGCCCGCCTTTGACAGAGTGTTCAAGCGGAAGTTCGGTAAGGGGTTGACCGATTATCTTATTGGAGAAGCAAATATGGGACAGATTTCATGGAGTGCCGATTTCATTCCCAATCTGACTGTGGTACCAAGCGGGCGGATTCCTCCCAATCCGACTGAACTCACCATTTCTCCCAGAATGGAGAGTTTTATAGAGCTGATGAAATCCTCTTTTGATATTGTGCTTTTTGATACTGCGCCGATTACCATGGTGGCAGAAACTTTGGAACTGGCTCGAAAGGAGATCGATGGTATTGTTCTTGTTGCCGATATATCCGGAACGTCGAGAAAGGGACTGGTAATGATGAATGAGATGCTTCAGGGGAAAAAGCTTCCTGTTCTGGGTGTAGTGGCCAACAAGATCGGAAAGGAACTGAGAGGCAGATACGGTATGTACGGATATGTGTACCGCGATTACCTTTCCACAGTGAAGTCAGAAAAAAAAGGTGAAAAGGCGTGAGTAGAACAGAATATAGTTGTAATTCTGCCGAAATTGAAACCAGACGGCTTTCGGGTCAGGAATGGAGATCATACTCCCGTTTTACTGCCTTTTACTGTGCGGTTTATTTCACTGTTGCAACTACAAAAGTCCTCTCTTTCTGGAAAACCGGGGATGGTAACTTCTTCAAGGGGGATCTGGAAACGGGAAAGGAACTGCTTTCTGCTATAGGAGTGGGAGTGCTTCTTCTGTGTTTGCGTAACATTTACAAAAAAAATAAGCTTGCCTGGCAGTTAATTCTCAGATCCTGGCCGCTCATTGCAGTGATGGCATTTGCCATGGCCAGCATGATGTGGTCGCAGATCCCTTCATTGACGCTGAAGCGCTACATGAAGCTGCTTATCCTTTTTTTCTGTCTTCTGGATCTGATTACAGAAAAGGATAACCACAGGGCACTCAAAATGTCCTTTCTTTGGTATATAGGGACAGTTGTGGTGTTATCGCTTCTTGTTATGGTTGTCTTGCCTCAGTACGGCTGGATGATCTATGCTCAATCAGGAAAACTGGTGGCAAAGGGTATAATTGCACATAAAAGTGAGCTTGGAGAGTTCTGTGCCAGTTCTGTGCTGGTTCTGTTGTGGATTCTATATAGCACTCCGGATATTCCCGTACTGTTGAAAAAAAGAATCAAACTACTTATCATCGGGTCTCTTTTGCTGCTTGCACTTACTCAGGGGAAAAACCCTCTTCTTAATCTCATCTTCTCACTTTCTCTTTTTTATCTGATGTCCATTCTGTATAGAAGTAGAAACAAACGGATCGTGCTTGCCATGTTCTTTTTTTCATGCTGTTGTGGAATTGTTTTTGTTTATTTGAGATTGACTGGAGTAATTGGAAGCGTTATAGAGTATGTTGTATTGGCTGTCGGCAAAGACATGACGTTCACAGGGAGAACCGACTTATGGAACACTTTCATGTGGTTGGGGTTCCAGCAGAATCCTTTTATCGGCAGCGGTTACGGTGCTTTTTTCGGTGGATCAAAGACCAGTTGGCTTCTCGATTACATATGGGATTCAGCTTCCAGCGCTCACAGTGGCTATCTCCAGCTTTTTTTGGAACTGGGCTTTTTGGGTTTGGGACTGTTTGTTCTGTTTCTTATCTGGGCACTTCGTCAGGCATTCTCCCCTGGGGAATCACTTGGTACAAAGGAAAAGTCGGTGATAATCTCAATTATATGGTTCAATATCTTCTATAATATCGTTTCTGTATCGTTCCTTTCTTACCGGATGAGCTTCATAGGGCTGATGTTTGCTGTTATGTATCTACCTTCCAGACTTATAGGAAAACATAACCGTCAAAGGAAACTGTCTGAATGCATATCGGAATAGTAACCTATCATAACAAGTATAATTACGGTGCAGTTCTTCAGGCATACGCCCTCTGCCGCACATTGCGAGTGCTGGGCCATAAACCGACTATAATCGATTTCAGGTTATCTAAAGGTGAAAAAAGGAAAGAATTGGTGGATAATCTCAAATCTCTGAAAATGAGATTGGGTGAATTCTACAATGTGGTGCCTTACAGGAAAAGAAATACGAAATTCAAGATGTTTGGAAAAAAGCATTTGCCACTGGGAACAAGAACATATTTCACCTTTGATGAAATCAGACTGCAGCCACCTCGAATGCAGGCATACATAACTGGAAGTGATCAGGTATGGAATACCGATATATGCGGCAGTGATATTGTTGTCTATCTTCTTGAATTTGTAAATAATCAATCACTCAGAATTTCTTACGCAGCAAGCTTTGGGAGAGATGCTGTCAAAGATAACTATAAAGAAATATTCGCCAGATCTCTTGTAGCGTTCACCTCCATTTCGGTGAGAGAAGATCACGGAAAAGAGCTGGTGAAAGCGTGTTGCGGAAAAGATGCCGAAGTGGTGGTTGACCCGGTATTTCTTGTTGAAAAAAAAAGGTGGATGGATATCCGGTCGGGTTGGAAACACTCAAAGCCCTATATTTTTCTCTATACTCTTCACAAAGACAAGCTACTTCTGGAGAGTGCGGTTGAGCTGGCCCGAAAAACCGGTTTTGATCTTGTTCATCTGCCGCTCTATTCCTGGAACACCATTAAGTTGCCGGGGGTAACCCGGGTAGTGCGTGATGCAGGTCCGGGAGAATTCATTTCCATTTTGCTCAATGCGCATTATGTGTGCACTGATTCATTTCATGGGACTTCTTTCTCCGTTATTTTCGGTAAGCCCTTCCTGACCAGTCTCAACAGGCCGAGAAACGGCAGAATGGTGCACCTTTTGAATATGCTCCAATTAACAGACCACGGGGTGAAGAACAGACAGGATTCGGAATGCTTGATTAACCGAAACCTGCACTTTGATGTTGAAAAGGCAGAAGAGCTTCTTTTAATGCACAGGGATAGAGCCATCGCATTTTTAAGTAACGCTCTTTCGGAAACAGCAGCTGGTAAGATATGAACCAGCGCAGGATCGGGGCAGTATTATCGTACACGCTTCTGGGAGTGAAAAACGGGGTTTTTCTTTTTTTCGTACCCGTTGTTGTCAACTGGCTTGGAAAAGAACAGTACGGACTGTACAGTATCGTTGGAAGCTTCATGGCTTCTTTGCTCATTCTGGATATGGGTTTGTCGAACAGTGTAGTGAGATTCGTTGCCAAATTCAGAGCCCTTCAGGATACACAAAAAGAATATGCTTTCCTCTCCACAATTTTAGGCACATATCTGTTTTTTGCACTGATTGCTTCTGTTATTGGTATCGTTCTTTACTTTCATCTGCCCCGGATTTTCAGTAATTCGTTGAGTACAGACCAGATTGCTCAGCTTCAGGTCATGTTTGTCTTTTTGATTATTAATGTATGTCTGACTCTTGCATTTAATCCGTTCAGGGGTGTTCTGGCAGCCTATGAGCGCTTCATTGTTCTGAAGGGTGTTGAGATATTCCAGCAGTTGCTCAGGGTTGCCCTGATATTGCTGCTGCTGATGGGTTATGAATCTGTTGTATGCATAGTAGTTGCAGACACCGTTTGCAGAATACTGGCAATCGTTGTGAGGGTTGCATATACAAGAAAACTTGGCATTCACATCAGATTGGCAGCAGTTGACTGGAATATCATAAAAGAGGTGTTTTCATATTCCTTTTTCATCACCATAAATCTCATTGCTTATGAGATCTACTGGAAAACGGACAACATAATATTGGGCATTATGACTAATGCGTCACTTGTGGCGGTTTATTCTCTGGGTGCTCAGATCAGCTCATATTACAGTCACTTTTCATGGAGTCTTTCCCAGGTGTTCACGTCAAAGATAGTAAGTCTTGTTGAAACGGGTGCGTCAGGTCAGAGGCTTACGGATGAACTTATCAAAACAGGGAGAATTCAGCTGATGATAATATCGACCGTTTTTCTCTGTTTCGTTTTCTTCGGCAGGAGTTTCATTCATTTGTGGGTAGGAACCGAATTCGATGAATCTTTTACAATCGCACTGGTAATCATGATTCCCATGACCGTTCTTCTGGTTCAGAATATAGGAATCACTATTCTTGAGGCAAAGCGGAAACATCATTTCAGATCTGTAACAATGCTTGTCATGTCGGTAATCAATATTTTCTCAACGATGGTGCTGGTAAAGATAATGGGGATAATCGGAGCGGCAGTCTCCACGGCAGCAGGACTGATATTGGGAAATATTCTGATGCTTAATTTCTATTACCACCGGGTAATCAGGCTCGATATGATAAGGTACTATGCTGCGGTGGGAAAAGGTATTCTTATTGCAGTATGTGTGGTTGTGACCTACGGGACAGTTCTGGAAACGCTGTTTGCCCGCGAGCCCTCCTGGGTATCTCTCTTGCTTCGAATATTTTCTTTCTGTGTGGTATACGGGGTTTCACTCTGGCTTGTGGGGACCAACAGTTCAGAGCGCAAGCTGCTGACGGATTTTTTCGGATTCAGAATAAGAAGGGTGAAAAAGACTGCTGCAGACTCCGATTCAGAAAAAAAAGAGGATGGGGATCGCAAAGAAGCATGTGCAGATAGGAGGAGAGTACAAAATGAAACCATCAGTGACTGTGATGATGCCTGCCAAAAATGAGGAAAAGTATATAAGGTATTCTGTGGATTCAATTTTACACCAGACCTACCCTGATTGGGAGCTTATTATTGTTGATGACGGAAGCACTGATAATACAAAAGAGATTGCTTCAGGTTACAGTAGATCAGAAAAGAGAATTAAAGTAGTGAACGGTCCCAAAGAATGTGCCGCTGCGGCAAGAAACAGAGCAATAGAGATTGCATCTGGTGATTACATAATGAATATGGATGCGGATGATATTTCTCATGAAAAAAGAATAGAATTATTACTGGAGGAAGCTGTAAAAAACAATAATTCTGTTGTTGGTTCCAACCTGCATTTTGTAGATGATTCCATGGAAGTGAAAAGAACACTCGAGAAACCCGGTGGCAATGCTGATATACGGGCGGGATTCAGGAGATTGAGAAAGAGGCATACGTTCATACCCGGGACTCTTCTTGCCTCCAGCCATTTACTGAAAAAAACGGGATACAATGAAATGTACAAGAGTATGGAGGACTGGGATCTGATACTGCGTTTGTCGGAAATGCCTGAAGTGGTTTTCACAAATGTGCAGAAACCCCTCTATTTATACAGAATTAATGAAGGTTCCATGTCGCTGCAGCATGAAACCCGTAGCAGATATCATCTGCTGTTGATTTTCAATCAGTTCAGAAGGCGAAGACAACAGCAGGAGTTCCAGTCCATTGTGGCATTCTTGAATTACATGAATGGTAACTGGTTCAGAAAACTGGTATGTGAGTTGATGCTCAGACAAATATCAAAAAAGCAGATCAGATGTCTGAAGAGGGCCGGTCATGATCCGTTCAAGAAGGTTTTCCATGGAAAATGAAAAAGTATGGTGCCTGCAAAAGGATAAAAATGGATTGGTGAAGTTGACTGATTCTTGCGCAAACCGATTCCTGTCCGGACTGTTTTCAGTTCTCATCACAGTGCGGTTGAGGCTGAAAATCAAAAAAATCAAGAGAAAGCGAAAGGATCTCTTCAGGAGAATCGATTCTTTTTCAGAAAGAGCTCATGTAATGCTCTTTAAGAACCTGTCACCTGTTGTTTCTAAAGAGTGGATCCGTTTCTATGCAAATGTTTCAGGAGTATCCGAATACAGGTACATTCCTGAAGATATTTATTACTCCTGCATTGAAAGAAGACTCAATGATATCAACATGTCAAAAGTAGTTTCTGACAAATGCACTTACGAAACAAGGTATCCCGGGATTTCTTTTCCTTACTGCTTTCTGAGAAATATTTCCGGGACATTTCTTGATAGCAGAGGGCAGGTAATACGGGTATCCCGGGCCAGAGAGCTTTATGATTCGATCAGAGAAGATGTGGTAGTGAAGCCTTCCATTGAATCCGGCGGTGGAAAAAATATCAGCTTTCTGAGCATTTCAGAAGGTCTGCTGGTAGACACTCAAAAAAGAGCAGTTTCTTTTGATGCCGTTCTTGAGAGATACAGAAGAAATTTTGTTGTTCAGAAGAAAGTCCGTCAGCATTCTTTTTATGCATCGTTTCATCCTGCGTCGGTGAATACTTTGAGAGTTTATACATACAGGTCGGTAAAAGATGAAAGTGTTCATATTCTGAGTGCAGTTCTGCGGATAGGCAGAAATGGCTGTTGCTGGGATAATCAGGGAAAGGGAGGGATCTGTGTGGGAATCAATTTGGAACACGGAACACTCGGCATTCATGCAATCGACAGGTCGTCGGGTGAAAACTTTGTAGCTCATCCTGATACGAAAGTTTTCTTTTCTGGTCTGCATGTTCCTGAATTGAAAAAAGTGATTGCTTGTGCGGAAAAAATCGCTGCGCTTACAATTTCTCAGAGAATACTGAGTCTGGATATTGCAGTTACAGAAAGTAATGAGGTTCTTCCGATCGAAATAAACACTTCTGATATGGGAATTAATCTTCTGCAGCTTCATGGAAAGCCCCTCTTCGGTGATTTTACAGATGAAGTTATAGAATACTGCAGAAATCACAAGGATGAATTCAAGTACTTCAGATCAAAAAGGTGATGTTGAAAAGGGACAGATCAATGGTTAAATTACCTTTCAGTTTCGCAGGCAATATGTTAAGAAAATTCCTCTGGTTTGGCATGTCGGGTCTGAATGATGAAACATACATTGCACTCTATTATTATCACCTGAGGGGAAGAAATGTGAGTAACCTATACAAGCCATCTCTAATGAGTGATAAGCTAAACTGGCTGAAGCTTAACTACAGGCATCCACGTCTGGTTTCTTTAGTTGACAAATATGCAGTGAGGAGTTTCGTTTCCAGGCGTATCGGTCCTCAATATCTCAATGAACTCTACTTTGTGGGTGAGAGAATCACTGAATCGGATTTTCTCAGCTTTCCCCGCAGTTTTGTTCTGAAGGGAACTCATGGTTCGGGTATGAATTTTTTCTGTCGGGATAAAATGAAAGCTGATTTTTCAAAAATACAGCATATAACCGAAAACTGGCTCAAAACAGATTATTACAAAACCAGGCGAGAATGGGCATACAGAGATGTGCCAAGAAAGATAATATGCGAAAAACTGCTTGTTGGGGAAAACGGCAAAGTGCCCGAAGACTACAAGATCATCTGCTTTGACGGAGTACCTCAGTTCATACAGGTCGATTTTGACCGTTTCGGTCATCATACCAGGTCATTTTACGACACAGAATGGAGAAGGCTCCCGTTTAACAATGCCTGCAGCGAAGATAGAATTTATCCAAGCACAGAGACTCCAGTAAAGAGACCGGATACTCTTAACGAAATGCTCAGAGTAGCCAAAAAACTCTCTGAGGGGATAGTTTTTTCCAGAATCGATCTTTACAATATTGGTCCGGGAAAAGTCGTTTTCGGGGAAATCACTCTTTATCCGGGAAGCGGCTCCAAGGAATTGAAACCGGTGAAATATGAATATGAGTACGGTGCGTTGCTTGATCTGAATAAATGTGAGGGCTTCAGGGAAAGATCCGTAGAAGGCGGACAAAAGCGGCAGAGAGGCTTCAATGTTTAGAATGACTGTTTGTTTTATTTTCTTGATTGTGTTGATTTCGCAAGCAGCTGGCCGCGATTTTATGCTCGGTACGTGTGTAAAATGGAATTCACTTCGCTCCGAAAGAGCCTACAGAGATATTGTACTTGATCACTTCAGTGTTATTGTTCCCGAATACGAGTTCAAAATGTACTGGGTTTTACCTGAACCGCATATAACTAATTACAAAAATGCTGATTCGCTGGTAGAATTCGCCATGCGTAATGAAAAGAATTTCCGAGGTCATGCTTTTGTTATGATTGGCGAATCCAGGAGTCCCAAATGGTTTCATGAAGGGGATTGGGAAAAGAAGGATATGGAAAATGTTCTCAAGACCCATATTTACAGAACAGCAGATCGCTTCAAAGGTAAAGTATTCGCCTGGGATGTGGTGAATGAAGTATTCAAACGGGATGGTTCTCTGAGGTCAAATGTTTTCACCAGAGTACTCGGCAAGAATTTCATCAGGAAAATTTACCGGTGGGCTCATGCGGCTGATCCTGATACGAAGCTCTTCTATAACGATTATGGTATATGCAAGTCCGGACCGAAGAGTGATGCAGTATACAGAATGGCCCATGATTTCAGGAAAGACAACATTCCCTTGCACGGCATCGGTTTCCAGATGCACTTGTATGTTGGTGGGCCGAAAAACAATATACCTGATTTTTCGGATGTGGCAGCTACTATAAGAAAATACGCAAATCTGGGAATGGAGATTCATTTTACCGAAGTGGATGTATCACTGCATGGGGAAGTCACACAGGAAAAACTGGAGTATCAGGGCCATATTTATGCCGAGCTCATGCGAGTCTTCCTTGCCCACAAAAACTGCAGTGCATTTCTTGTGTGGGGACTTACAGACAAATACACATGGATACCGGGGCATACTGATGGTCAATATGGTGCTCCTTGTATTTTCGATTCTCTTTACCGCCCCAAGCCCGCTTTCGATTCTCTGATGAACGTTATTGACAATTTCGGAGAAAACCCGCCAGAAGCTGTTCTATGCGGGGTGAATCACACTGGTCTTCAGTATGAGATCAAAAATACTTCTTATGCTCCGGGATTCGGATTCCGCATAGAGAGTCTTGATGGAAATCAGCATTCCGAGTCAGGATATGTTTACGGGAGTATGTTACACTTGCGAGTGCCAGTAGGTGGATGTTATAAAGTGGATATCTGGCCGGTGCACAATGATGGAGGCAGAATGGGGGTGTCTTTTACGGATACTGTTATTGCAATCCATCCTCTTCCCTGGTAAAGTCCATCTCAGAAGAGTTCAGTTCCTACAGCTAAATTCGAATCTCAAAACAGAAACCGGCATCTTTTTTGCCGCTTTATATTTTAGACAAACGCTTATCTTTGTATTGATTCAATGAAAACGGGGTTGATCATGTTGAAATTACCTCCGAACAGAATCGGACAGTCTCTGCAGCAGGTTTTGTGGAAAGTTTTCGGCAAGTTTGATGACAGATCCTTCCTTTCCGCTTACTATTATATGTTAAGAGGAAGAAGTTCCAGGCATCTGAACCGGCCTGAGAGGTTGTGTGACATAATCAACTGGATGAAAATAAACTACCGGCCTTACTTTCTACATTCCCTGGTTGATAAATATGCTGTCAGAAATTATGTAGAAAAAAAGGTGGGAAGGGAGTTTTTGAATGAAGTTTTCTTCGTAACTGACAAATTTGATGAATCCACCTTCAAAATGCTTCCTCACAGGTATGTGCTGAAAGCGACTCACGGTTCGGCAATGAATCTGATATGCAGAGGAAAGAACTATGGATACGATCATATTGCCAGGGTGACAAACAGCTGGCTCAGGACTGATTATTATAAGACAAGGCGTGAGTGGGCGTATAAGGGACTGTCTAAGCGGATCATGTGTGAAAAGCTTCTCAGTCATAGTAATGGTGAAATACCTGAAGATCTCAAGGTAATGTGTTTCAGAGGTGAACCTAGATTCATACAGGTTGATTTTGATCGTTTCGGAAAACATAAAAGAGATTTGTATGATACGGAGTGGAACAAGCTTCCCTTCACTTTCAAATGTGACACACTTCTTCCCGGAAGCAAGGTAGGCATGCCCAAACCAAAAAATCTTCAGAAAATCCTGGAGGTGGCTAGAGAGCTATCTAATGAGTTGATTTTTTCTAGAATAGATCTTTACAATATCGATCAGAAAAAAATAGTATTCGGTGAAATCACCATATATCCAGGCAGCGGTTCGGGGACACTCAATCCGGATGTCTACGATTACGTTTATGGACGTACTCTATTTGTTTAGAGAGGATTTCATTTATGGAATTCAGTGCTTTTAATCTGCTTGATGTGGAAATTCACCCATTCACTATAAAACAGTTTCATCGACTCATGGCGGATGCCATTCATTCGGAAAGAAAAATCATAATTGCAAGTCAGAATCTTCATTCAGTTTACCTGTATCACAAAAACAAAAATATGCGTACTCTTCATCAGATGGCCTACAAACGAATCGACGGCATGCCTCTCATTTTATGGGGACGCCTCCTCGGTCTTCCTCTCAGAAAAGAGCAGAGGGTGACATGGGTGGACTGGATTCATCCACTTATGAATGAAGCCGCAGAGAAGAGATGGAAGGTATTCTACTTGGGCTCCAAAAGGGAAGTCGCTCTCAGAGGAATACAGCATCTCAAAGAAAAACACCCCGGTCTTAGAATAGAATGCACGGACGGATATTTCGATACCGCACCTGACTGTTCCCAAAACAGAGCCAAGCTGAAGCTTATAAGAAAAGCTCATCCCGATATCCTTGTAGTGGGAATGGGAATGCCCCGTCAGGAAAAGTGGGTGCTGGATAATTTCTCTCATATCAGCGCAAAGGTGATACTCACCTGCGGTGCCGCAATGGAATATGTTGCGGGGGAAGTGGAAAATCCTCCCCGGTGGATGGGCAGAATGGGTTTGGAGTGGTTTTACCGTCTGATGGGGAATCCGGGGCGGTTCTGGAGAAGATATCTGGTTGAACCGTGGACTCTGCTGCCGCTGTTTGTCAAAGATACGGTTCACCGCAATGACTGCCGACAAGTGAAACCGTATAGACCTCCTGTTCGTGCTCCCGGAAAACACTGCATTAATTCCGTGCTGCGGTTGAGAATCAGAAAACAGGCCTGATCTTTCCATTCGTTTGGCCCGAATTGTAGATTTTCACCAGTAGTGCGGTTTGTATAATCATTTGATCGGAAAGAACATTTAAGGCTTTAAATGAAATCCAGGCTGATACTTGTTGAAGGAATCCCCGGGGTGGGAAAATCGACAA
>JBKGXV010000065.1:0-19259 GCA_046546375.1 Chitinispirillaceae bacterium
TATCGACCTGGTGCAGAGGCGCATAGAAGAGGAAAGCGGGTTGAAGACTTGAAAGAGCAGGTGAATATGTTCATAAAATAACCGGAACCTTTACCCGGTTCCTTAGTCACTGTTGTTTTATACCCGGCTGCAGCTTCAGGCTTTGATTTTGACCGGCAGCTTGAATATCCGTACCCGATAAAGTACAATTATCTTTCATTTTTCCAGTGAAAAGCACACACTATGAAACAGTCCTCACCAGCGCTGAAAAAAGCTTCCGATTATCTCAAGACCATGCTTCAGAAAGGAGTGTGGAAGCCGGGAGACCGCCTTCCCAGCATAAGAGAACTGGCCCAGTCTGCAGGGATCAGTTCGGTACCCATGTGGAAGGCGGTGAACCTTCTTGCCTCCGATGGCGAGCTTGAGGTGCTTCAGGGAAGCGGCATACGGGTGAAGCCTTATCCCGAGGAGCCCAGCAGGGCACTTAGAAAGGGATGGCTTGGTCTTCGGGACCGTATTCACAGGGATGTTCTGAGCGGTCTGTATCCTCCCGGCTCCCTCATGCCCTCACTCAAGGAGATGCGGGTTCACTACGGGGTGAGTTTCCAGACACTGAAAAAGGCGCTTGACGATCTCGCTTCGAGCGGCTGTCTTACCCGCAGTCTCAGGACCTACAAAGTGGTGGCTTTTTCCGCCCAGAAGACGACGGCGTCCATAGTACTTCTTGGCTGGTCCAACCCTCAGATAGAGCTGCAGGCCCGCACTCCCTGGGGAGTGGAATTTTTGCGGCACTGCGAAAACCTCTGTTCAAGAATGAGAGTTAAACTGCAGATCATGCGCTATACCGAAAAAAACGGTTCGGTGGTGTATATAGATCACAAGGGGGTTGAAAGTCATAAACTGAATGATGACAGTTCGGTTCTGGGATACCTTTTATGGGGAGAATGCCCCGATGATCTCTACAGACAGGTACTCCCACAGCTGGACAGGTACAGAAAGCCCACTGCAGTTCTTCAGGAGGGTTCTTTGCTGAATCTGTCCGACTATGCCAGGCGCAACCGCAACCTGAAGGTGTTTTCCATAGCCACAGGGTCCAACGCGGCACAGAATGTGGCGATGTATCTGCTGGAGAACGGTCATAAAAAAATCGCCTACATATCTCCGTTTCACAAAAGCGACTGGTCAAAAGCACGCCTCCACGGCCTTCAGGAGATCTACTCCAGAAGCGATGAGGAGACCGCGGTGTTTCCTTATACTATTGATTTTCTGGGCTACACTCACGAGTTCAGGGAACCGATCAAGCCACCGGAAGAAATGATAAAGAAACTGTTCCCGGAGCTGGACACTTCAGAGTTGCCTTCGGCATACCTTCGTTCTCTTGAAAAGCTCAACTTCAGCCTGATGCGGCAGCTCGAATTCGAGTCGGTACGGGGTTTTACAATGCCGCTTTTACGCAAAGCCGCGGCAAACAAGGAGTGCAGTGCATGGGTATGCGCCAGTGATTATACCGCCAGTATCGCCTTGGATTTTCTGGAGCAAACTGAAAGAAAACTTGCTGTAATCGGGTTTGATGATACATTCGAGGCGTTCCGCCGCGGCCTCACCTCCTACAATTTCAATATCCAGGGCCTGGTGCAGTCCATGCTCAGCCACGTGGTCAATCCCTCCTCAGGGCTTTCCAAAAACGCCGAAGCATTCGAGATTGAGGGCATTCTGGTGAAGCGCAGAACCTCTTTCAGAGTCAGAAGCTGAAAATCAGCACTTTTTTTTCATTTCCGGCATGCCCTTTGTAGCACTTTAGAGTGAAACCCGGCCTTTTGCTCTAATAAGGAGGTAGTTATCACTCTGACACTTATGCTCACCGGGGATGTGATGTGCGGACGGGGCATAGATCAAATCATGCCCTATCACAACCCGCCCCTTCTGTATGAGCCCTGGATACGGGATGCGCGGGAATATATCCACATAGCCGAAGAGGTCCATGGTGCCATTCCGCGCCATGTGGGGTTTGACTACATATGGGGGGAATCGCTCAAGGAGATGGAGAAGCGCAAGCCTCATGTGAGGATAATCAATCTGGAGACCAGTATCACAATATCAAATTCCTACTGGCCTGCAAAGGGGATTAACTACAGGATGCATCCGGTCAATACCCCCATTCTCAAAAGTGCACAGATCGACTGCTGCGCCCTTGCCAACAACCATGTGCTTGACTGGGACCGTCCTGGGCTTGAGGAGACGCTTCAGTCGCTTCACAATGAGGGTATCAGATATGCGGGAGCGGGCAAGAGCAAAAGCGAAGCCTTTGCTCCGGCGGTTCTCAATACGGAACACGGCCGGGTTCTTTTCTTCTCTGTGGGGTTTGGCTCAAGCGGTGTGCCCTCTCAATGGGCTGCCACCGAAAAGCAATCCGGTGTGGCTTTTTTCAGGGAACCTTCCGATGCTGTTCTGGAAGAGATGCAGCAGCTTGTGCGCAGATACAGAAAAGAGGACGACGTGGTGCTGTTTTCGCTTCACTGGGGCGATAACTGGGATTATTCTGTCTACCCCGAAGAGCAGCGTTTTGCTCATGGACTTATCGATGTGGCAGGTGTCGATGTGGTTCACGGTCACTCCTCTCATCACCTTAAAGGTATAGAGGTCCATAACGACAGACTGATTCTTTACGGCTGCGGAGACCTGATAAACGATTATGAAGGGATCGGAGGAAACGAGATGTTCAGAGGCGATCTTTCCGCGCTTTATTTTGCCTCCATCAATTCACGCAACGGTACTTTGGCGGGTCTTGAGGTGGTGCCGTTCACTATGGAGAAATTCAGTCTGAGGAAAGTTGAGGAGGAGGATATGATCACGATGAATGAAATCTTCAACCGGGAGGGACGGAAGCTGGGGACTGCTGCGGAACTAAAAGACACTGATTCACTGTTGCTGAAATGGTGAATGACCGATTCACACGTGATTGCGCAGTTTCAGCTCCAGAGGATGGGGATTGAGATAGATCTGCGTTTTAAGATAGGGTTCGTCATATTTGCGGACGTAGTGTTCGAGAAGTGTGATGGGTACGATAAGAGGAACCAGACCGTTATGATAACTCTCGATCACCTCCTGAAGTTCAGCTTTCTCGTCTGAATCTATTCTGTGTTTGAAATACCCGGCAATGTGATACAGCACATTCACATTTTTCTTGACTGATGCTTTCAGCCTGAGTGTTTCCATCATTTCCACAAAGTATCTTTCTGCCAGTTTTTCGGGATTTTCACGATGACGGTGATTCGCCACCACATTTCCCAATGACCGCACGGCCGAAGGGCTGTGAGCCATCAGAAGAAGCTTGTGATCCTGCTGCCATCTGACCAGACTGTTTATAGTAATGCCGTTTCTGAACCACTCCTGCCATCTGGCATATACAAAAACTCTTTCAATGAAATTCTCCCTGATCTCCTCATCGTGCAGCCGTCCCTCATCCTCCACCGGAACGAAAGGAAACCTGCGCACAAAGCTTGACGCGAACAGCCCAGCCCCTCTGCCGATCACCATTCCCTTTTCGTTGTATATTTTCGCATCTTTGAGCGCGCAGCTCGGAGATTTGGTTTTGAATACGAACCCGGATAAATTCTCCTGCTGAAGACTTGAACTCTCATCCTCCATCCAGGTCTCTATCAGCTCCGTTTTGTCCACTGCCGTTCTGACAGTCACAAAACGCAGCCTCTCCCCACTCTGCACCAGACGCACCGGCTCTCTGGGTATACCCATTCCACATTCAAACTCAGGGCACACTGCAACCCAATCCACATACTTTCCCAGTACATCTCTCAGATACCGGTCGAGCTTACCATTACCATCAAAGCGGACAGGCTGTCCCAGAAGACATGCGCTGATCCCCAATCTTATAAAACTGGGATTTTCCATATTTTTTTCCGGGTACAAAGGGTGAATCAGTTCAAAAAACCTTGCAACCCAATTCCAGAGCAAGAAACCGGCCCGGTGCGAGTGTTCCAGAACTTTCCTCAATTTTTGCATCGAAGAGGTTTTGCGCATTGAAAGCGGTCCAGAAACGTTTTTTGAAGGTACATTTAAGCGACACATCGGTGCGCCAGTAGGGCTCCAGCTCTCTCAAAGGAGTATACAAGTACCGATTTGTTCCCAGAAACGAAAGCTGCGATTTCTCCCAGTCGCGAAATTTCCTTTTACCGGTCCAGAGCTGAGAAAGGGTGGCATCGACTGAATAATCCCCCAGGCTTTTGAAGATTCCCAGATTCAGAGATGCTGTGTGTTGGGGAACATAATCCAGCGGCCTCTTTGTTTCATTCTCTTCTGTAGTCTGCCATGTATAAGACACGTCTCCCTCGAGCCAGGGAAAGGGATGGTACTGGGCAACGTTTTCGATGCCAAGCGAACGGGCGCCGCTCAAATTGGCATGTGTGATGAAAACTGAATTGTCTTCGGTTATCTCCAGAATATCGGGAGTTATGAGTCCTTCCATGATAGTATGGTACACCGTGCTTTTCAGTTTGAGTGTTCTGTTGATATCCAGATTCAGTCCACCTTCCACCGCAGTAATCCGCTCCGCTTCCAGATCAGGGTTGGATCTGAGCTTAAGCTGCGCATTGAAAGCGAAATCGGGCATATAGAGTTCACTTGCGGCGGGAGCGCGAAACGCCTGACCCACCGAAAAGCGCAGATTCACACAATCACTTCCACCCCAGGTAAGACCGAGCCTGGGTGAAAAGGCCACCTCTGTATGGGATGGCAGATCAAGCCTGAAGCCGCTTACAGCTCCCAGGTCCCACGGCAGATTCAACTCATTCTGCAGGTATACGCCAGTGTACGAAAGAACTTCCGAAGCTCCCTGAGCACCGGGAAGAGTATCACCGCTCATGGAATTTTCGGTTGCCCCGAACTCTATGCTATTGCGAAGATGATCAATACCTGCGGTAAAGGAACCCCAGTTGTCCGCATCATAGACCAGAACCGCCTCGGAGCTCCAGTCTGCAGCCCGGGAATCCCAGACACTGGGGACATAGGTTCCATCTCCATTGGGAGACTCGTTGGTGAACGATCCGGAAACGGTACGGAAGAAGGTTCCCGCTTTAAGGTTCAGATTTTCATTCACTTCCGCATCGATATACGGCCCCACGAGCACTTTCCGCCCCTCGGTTATAATCTCATGAGGCGTGGGCGTTGATCGGGTCATTCCAAACCCGAGTTCACTTGAAAACGTTCTGAAATGAAGAGTAAGATCCACCTTTTCATGAAGTCTGGCTGCGCCTTTCAGAAAAAGTCGCATATCGTAATAATCATGGTTTTCAGCACTTTTGTGATATGTATCTTCACCGTTACGCACAAAAGCACTGTCTTTCAACAAGTAATTCCCTATCCTGCGTATTCCCCCGCATGCCAGAAGACTTGATTTTGCATTTTTTGCGCCCCACACTAAAGAACCCTCGTAGAGAGCATTTTCAACACTTTTATTCACAAAAGAGGAGCCGCGCAGGCCGCGTGAATAATTATGAATTGCACTGAAAGGACCGCTTGTACTCGCCCGAGTTTCCAGAAACAGATCCTTATGCGGAGCCCTGGTGACTACATTGATCACCCCACCGAAAGCATTTGCCCCATACAATGCCGAATAGGGGCCGTTCACAATCTCGATCCGTTCTATTGCATCAAGAGGGACTTCATTTAAAATGAGAAAGGGCGTTCCCACCGCATTGGTAGGGATACCATCAACCAATATCAGCACCCGCGAGGCTGCCAGTGCTCCGGGTATTCCTCTCAGCATGATATCGGAAGGAATCCCCTCTCCCATTCCCACGCTGCGGCGCACCTGTGCGCCACTGACAGTTGAGAGCAGATCATCCACATTCCGCGCTGCGGAATTTTCAATCCGGGACCGTCTGATCACATTCACTGTCGCCGGCAGTTCTGGAGTTTTCCGGACCGAACGGGTTACCGTGATCACCATCTCCTCAAGCAGCTCCACAGGAGGTTCAGAAGAGAGTGTGTCGAAAACAGCAGTGGAATCCTGGGCAAAAAGTCCCCAGGGGATCAGAAATGATATAGAAATCAGCATCAGACGGTTCAATTAAATCCCCACATCCTTTATCCTCGAAAATCGAAACATAACCAAAATATGCCCAAACTATGCCCGTATTATAAAGTTAATATAGAAAATGTACTATGGCCCGATATATGATTAAACATTTGTCTTGATTATTTACAGGGCTTTAGCTATTTTTGCAGTTTGAATTTGAATCAATGAAAAATCTCCTGGAGAGGACCCGATGAAAGAGAAAATTCATCCCAAATACGAACAAGTGAAGTTCACCTGCTCTTGCGGTAATGTTATTGAAACTCGTGCGACCATCGGCAGCAAGCACATTGAAATCTGCAACGAGTGTCACCCCTACTACACCGGCAAGCAGAAGCTTATCGACAGTGCTGGTAGAGTGGACAGATTCCGCAGACGTTATCAGAAAGCACAGAACAAGAAGGAATCCTAGATTCTTCAGGTTTCGCAAGTCTTGGACGGAGAGGGAGAAATCCTTTTCCGTCCATTTTTTATACAACAACTCTGTTCCCGTGCGTATTACTGATCATAAAAACACAAAACAGAACCGATTCTCAGGGAAAAAACAATGTCATTTCACAAACATCTGCTTACAGTCTGCACACTTCCCGTTTCACTTCTTCTTTCGGGTTCATCCAAAAACAAGGTCGGTGGCCAGGCGGTCATAGAAGGAGTGATGATGCGTGGGAAGCAGAAGATCTCCTGGGCGATACGTCGTCCCAACGGGAAAGTCATCATCGAACACTTTCCTTTTCTGTCCCTGTGCAAAGCGAACCGTGTTCTGGCACTCCCGGTCCTCCGGGGAGTCATAAACCTTTTTGAATCCTTCAAACTGGGTTACAAAGCACTCTCCCGTTCAGCGGACATTGCCGCAGAGGAGGAAATGGAAAAAAAGGCGGAGCAAAAAGAAGCACCCCTGAAGGAAAAACTCTACTCGGCAGCCAGTATGGTGTTCGCATTCATGTTCTCACTGGGTCTGTTCATGTACGCCCCCATGTGGACAATCTCTCAAGTGGTACCGGAAGAATCATCACTGCTGTTCAACCTTTCTGCCGGAGGGATGCGTATTGCGCTTTTTCTGGCATATCTGGCCGGTATCAGCATGTGGAAAGAGGTACGGAGAGTTTTTGAATATCATGGTGCCGAACACAAAGCCATATTCACCTACGAAGACGGTAAAGAGCTTACCTTTGAAAACATGGATCTCTACCCCACCGTACACCCCCGCTGCGGCACAAGCTTTCTCATTCTGGTAGCCATTTGCAGCATACTGCTCTTTTCCGTGATCGATTCTTTGTATATACAATTTTTCGGCCCGTTCATAAATGTGCTTCACAGAGTGATCATCCATCTTCTTCTTGTTCCACTGGTGGGTGGAGTATCATACGAGGTACTTAAATTATCCGATAAATATCAGGATTTCCCGATAGTGGGTTTTCTGATCAAACCGGGCTTGTGGCTTCAGAGAATCACAACCCGCAAACCGGATTCAACACAACTTGAAATCGCCTCTTCAGCACTCAAGGCAGCATTATGATAGCAGAAAAAGTAGAAAGTGTTCTCAGGAAATACAAAGAGCTGGAGGAGATGATGGCCTCCCCCGAGGTCACCTCCGATCCATCCAAAATGGAGAAAGTGGGAAGGGAGTACAACAATATCACCCGCAATCTCCCTGTATACAACAGATACCTTGAACTTATCAAGAGCATCGAATCCTCAAAAGAGCTGCTTTCACAGGAACGGGACCCGGAGCTTGTTGAACTGGCCAAAGAGGAACTGGAGAGTTCCGAGGAGAAACTACCTCAGGTTGAGCAGAAAGTGAAACTGCTTCTGGTTCCTCGCGATCCGAAGGATGTGAAAAACGCGATTCTGGAAATACGGGCAGGCACGGGAGGTACCGAAGCGGGAATCTTCGCAGCGGATCTGTACCGCATGTACACACATTTTTTCGAGCAGAAGGGTTTCAGTACTGAAGTACTCTCCTCCAGTTTCGGTGAACTCAATGCAATCAAAGAGATGATTTTGATGGTGAGGGGTGAAAATGTTTACGGAACTCTTAAATTTGAATCCGGTGTACACCGGGTGCAGCGAGTTCCGCTTACCGAAGCTCAGGGCAGAGTTCACACTTCTGCCGCATCGGTAGTGGTGTTCCCCGAAGCGGATGAATTCGAAATGCAGATCGATCCCAATGACCTGCGTATCGACACCTTCTGCTCCAGCGGACCCGGTGGACAGTCGGTGAACACCACCTACTCCGCAGTGCGGATAGTGCACGTTCCCACCGGAGTAACCGTCAGCTGCCAGGATGAGAAGTCACAGCATAAAAACAAAGCCAAGGCCATGAAAGTCCTCCAGAGCAGACTCTATGAGATGGAACTGGCCAAGGTGGAGGCAGAGGAATCGGCTGCGCGCAAAAGCATGGTCAGCACAGGAGACCGCAGCGTCAAGATCAGAACCTACAATTTTCCCCAAAACCGGGTGACCGACCACAGAATCAACTTAACTTTATACAATCTGGACAAGGTGATGAACGGTGACATGGATGAACTCATCCAAACGCTGTCCCTTGCCGATCTTAACGAACGTGTGAAGCAGGCCGGATTGTAACCCCTAGTGCTGCTATGACCACCGCAGAACTCCTCCGCCGCATCCGAACCCGCCTGAAACCCGCCTTTGGAGAGCTTGCTGAGGCGGATGCGGAGCTTATTCTCCAATATATTCTCAATCAATCACGAACCGAACTGTACGTTTCATCTACTAAAGAAGTCGATACGAAAACTGTTGAACGTATTGAGAACGTAGTAGAGCGAAGGCTCAACCAAGAGCCTCTGCAGTATATTCTGGGAAAAGCGTATTTTTATGATCGTGATTTTCTGGTGAATCCGAAAGTGCTCATACCACGTCCGGATACAGAAACGCTGATCGAAACTGTTTTAAGCGCCGAACCGGACAAACCCTGCAGATTTGCCGACATCGGAACCGGTTCAGGTATTCTGGCCTCTGTTCTTACAGCACAAAGGCCCACCTGGAAAGCCTGGGGAGTGGACATTTCCTTTGAAGCTCTCAAAACAGCTGCCCGCAACTGTGGTCCGAATGTGGAACTGCTCAATGCTGACATGCTCTCAGCGTTCAAACAGAAAAAGCTCTTTGACTTCATAATCAGCAATCCGCCCTACATTTCAGCCTGTGAGATGACCAGACTGGAAAGAAGTGTTGCGGAACACGAACCGCAGTTAGCACTTTACGGTGGTGAGGACGGTCTTGATTTCTACCGTGTTTTGTCCGTGAATGCCCCGAAACATCTCAGAAAAGATGGGCATCTGTATCTGGAGATCGGGTATGATCAGGGAAAAAGCGTTCCCGAGCTGCTCTACCACGATGGTTGGATTAAAATCTCAGTTATTTGCGATCTGGCCCGGAGGCCAAGGGTGGTGAAAGCACAATGGGCAAACAGCTGAAACGCTCCAATCAGGGTTTCGACTCCCCACTGCCGGGCATACTGGGAACCAATCCATTGATTACCGGGCTGACAGGACTTTTCAGAATTGTTGTTTCAGTACGGAATCTCGCATTCGACACAATTCATTCTCTTTCTTACCAGGCCGGACGCCCTGTTATCAGTATTGGAGGAATTAGGGCCGGAGGAACGGGCAAAACACCGCTAGCCCAGTTGTTGGGCCAGTTTCTCTGCCGGAAGGGTTACGAAGTGGCGTTCCTTTCAAGGGGATACGGGCGCATGTCCAAAAAGCCGATTCTGGTGGCTCCCGATGGACAGGCGGACTGGGAAAATGTGGGTGATGAACCGGCGCTGCTGCACTCGAATGTACGCTCATGGCTGGGAGTGGGAGCAAACAGAGTAGAAAGCGCCAGAAAACTTGCTTCCCGCATACCTCCGAATACAGTTTTCATTCTGGATGACGGTTTTCAGCACAGGAAAATCAAAAGG
This sequence comes from Chitinispirillaceae bacterium, assembly GCA_046546375.1. Lineage (GTDB taxonomy): Bacteria > Fibrobacterota > Chitinivibrionia > Chitinivibrionales > Chitinispirillaceae > JAEZKC01. The sequence goes on from JBKGXV010000065.1 coordinate 9,996, forward strand.
GATCTGGATATAGTTTGTCTCAATGAGCATACATTCCGGGAAAAAATGATCCCTGCCGGATTTCTCAGAGAACCATTGAATTCACTGAAAAGAGCCAAGCTTTTCATACTTACAGGTTCTGAAGAAGAAGTGAGTAAGCTCCGGGATATCAAAGGTGCGCTTGAAAACAGATTCAGCGGTTCCCATTGTTCTATTCTTCTGCAGAAACCGGAGTGTTGGATACAGGCTCAGAGCGGAAAAGTGTGTGATAAACCGCCATTTCAGACCCCCTGGATTATCTGTGCCATTGCACGGCCACAAAGGTTCATCCGCCTGGTGGAATCCGAAGGCATGAAACCGGCGGGAATCAAATGTTTTAACGATCATCACATTTTTCAAAGTGATGACCTTACGACTATGCAAGATATATATTCAAAAGGAGTAGTGACGACCGAAAAGGATTATATGCGTCTTCGTTCTTTGGACGTTGCCCAAACACCGGCACTATGGTACTTGAAACTTAAACTGCAGTTCGCCGACAGTGAATCTGAAATGAAGTTTGAATCTGCAATAAACAGTACCTTACAATTTGATGCAGAGGTATTTTGATAAATAAAGTTCGCCTGCTGAGTTTGACATTACTGTGTACGTTTGTTTTCTCCTTCAGCTCTGCCCAGGAATTGAAGAATGCAAAAGAGCTTGAAGATACAATTCGTTATGTACAAGTGAAAAATGACATTCGTGTAGCATATAAAGAACTCGATCCCAAAGCTGATACCCTCAGGATCAAAAAAGGTGATTTTTTTGAACTGATTTCCGAAGGACGTCAGTGGGTTCACATAAAAACAAGGGACAAAACAGGGTTTCTGGAAAAGAGAAATGTAAGTTTTCTCTGCCCCTGTGACAATGGAAATTGAAAACATTGAAAAATATTTTATATTGGTATAAACCGTTCGTTGCCATAAACATTCAAAGGAGGACCTCTCCATGAGATTTGCTTGCCTGATAAGTCTGACCGTGATGTGTACCGCAGTTCTTTTCTCCTCTTCTTTCGCCCAGGAGAATATGGAGTCAGAGGAGGACATAAAAACCAAGTATGTACAAGTGAAAGATGCCTTTCCCAACGTCTACAAAAAGCTTGATCCCAAATCCGATATCATCCAGAAGGTCAAAAAAGGTGATTTTCTCGAACTTGTTTCAGAGGGTGATTCCTGGCTGAAAGTCAGAGTGAACGGCCAGACGGGTTTTCTGGAAAGGAAAGCCGGTAAAGTGGTGGACAAAAAAGGTGTTTCCACAATAACTCTGGTTTTGCAGATACTGGTGTTGCTTGGCTGTGGTGCAGGTGTATTTTTCTACTTTAAGAAACAAAAAGCTGCACTATCGAACTGATCGGCGAGAAACTATGAGAAAAACAGTATGGATTCTAGTATGCCTTATCGGTATTTGTCTGCCTAATCTTCTCAGCGCACGGCAAATCGAAATAACCGAAAAGGCCAGAGTACATACTGCTCCCGATGTTTCCTCCTCCTACACAGGTATAGCTCAGAAAGGGGAAAAACTTCCCCTTCTCAAAAAAGAGGGAAAGTGGTACAAAACCGAATTCCAAGAAGCCCAGGGCTGGGTTCAGACCAGCAAGGCTGAAGCTGTTGACGGAGATGACGTTTTCTCGGATCAGGATGTGTCTATGGTTCCTCCTGTTCCCGCCGAACAGGGTAAAAAACAGAAATACGTCAAGATAACCACGACCCCCACACGAGTCCTCTATTACCTCAGCCCGGATTCACCCATACTGACCATGGCCCGCAAAGGGGATGTTCTTCCCTTGATCGGTGAAGGGGATTCATGGGTTAAAATTGGATTTGAAGACACCTCGGGGTGGGTGGACAAACGACATGCAGAGATAGTCGACGCGCCCACATCCTCAGTGATTCTCGATGATGCCAAAATACTTCTGCTGGCTCTCATTGTGGGTGGTGCAATCGTTCTCATTGTGATCGGAATCATCACGATCAGACATCTCCGGTCGGAACGGAACCGAAAGGTCTATGTTCAGAAAAATGCCCTCATACTCGCCAGAGAAAGTAAAATGGTGCAGTACATGCTCACAAACCATGCCGCACCGATTGAAAACTGTTTCAGCGAAATCGGCTTCAATATCAATGTGGCCCGCGACATTGTAGTTGCCCGTAACAATATAGCCCATTGCCTTCCCGATCTGGTGCTGGTGGACTGGCGCTTTGAACCCGGAATCTTTTCCAAAATAGAACACCTGTTCGCAAAACACCCATCGACCAAAAATGTACATTTCCTTTTCTACAATGTTCCGGATCCTTCCAATGCTCCCCGAAGCCGTGTTCTCACCAATGTCATGTTTCTTGGGATCACCTTGTCGGACCGGGATATATTCAAGGTTGTAACCCCCCTTATCATCAGCCACGAGCAAAAGGAATCAAAAAAGATACAAAAAAGCGTTCAGCGTTGCGCCCTGGAGGGCAATATCGAAGGCGGAAACCTGCTCGAAGTGCTACAGTTCATCGAAATCGGCAGCAAAACCGGTTGCCTGATGATCGAAACAAAGGGACCGTTCGGGTTGGTATACTTCAACAACGGACGGATTATCTATGCTGCGGCGACAAACAGCCAGGGAAGACAGGCTGTATACTCCATACTCAACCTGAAAGCAGGAAAATTCAGGTTCATTCTCAACAAACATCCCAGAGTGGCCAACCTCCACTTATCCACCCTTTCAGTACTCATGGAATGGACAAAGAAACTCGATGAAGCTCATGAGCGTTGACTACGGTCGTCGCCGCATCGGTCTTGCAGTCACCGATGAGGAAGGATGCTGTGTCAGAGGCCTGGGCGTTATCGACCGTAAAAAAGTACAGAACTGTACTGAAAAACTTGTTACAATCATTAATGAGGAACATCCGGCCGAACTGGTTTTTGGTCTGCCTCTGGATATCGATGACCAGGAAACGACTATGAGCAGAGAGGTGCGTCGGTTCGCTGCTCAGATAAAGGAAAAATGTGGATTGCCGATACATTTCATAGATGAAAGTTTCACCTCGCAAAAAGCGGCTCAGCTGATGCTCTACAGAAAAAAAAAGGAACGCAGAAACAAAGGCCTGTCAGACAGGATAGCGGCTTGTCTGATTCTGCAGACGTTTCTGGAGGATCATCGGTGAGACTTCTCGTACGTTTCCTTCTCATCGCAGCGTCCTTTTTCTGCCTGGGACTGGCATGCCCCACGGTTGAACCTCCTCCCCCACCCAGACTTCCCGGCCCAACAATCGACAGCTTTAATCTGACCGGCTATGACAAGCTGAGAAATGAACACAGGGAGGCTCTTAAAATCAGCTGGAGTCCGCCACACTCTGAACAAAGCAGTGCACACGAATACACCATTATCAGAAAAACTCAGAAAGATTCGCTGTTTGATGTTTTCGATTTTTCTCAGGAAATCCCCGGGGATACGCTGGAATTTTTCGACGATTTGACACTTATAGGATTTCCAAAAACTTCCTATGATACTGTATCCTACAGAATATTTGCAGTCGACAGCCTGGGACGTCGTGGAGATACTACTGAGCCGGTATCGATCATTCTGTCGGCTCAACCTTCATTTGAAGAATTCGATCAGGAGGATTGGAGTTTAAGCTGGAGTGTTCTGGGAATTCTGGGTGCGATCTCATCCCGCATAGAAATTTGTAATCAGGACAGAACAAAAATATGGACCTCGCCTTTTCGGGAAGAATTTGGTGAAGAGAATCAGACTATTTTCTTCTCGGCGGCTCTCCCCGACAGTCTGCGCCCACTTGAGTCCGGGACATGGTATTACGGCCTTTATGTTGAAGCAAACGGAGCAGAACGCCAGTCTTTAAAAGTCGGCTCCTTTAATGTAAAATAGTACCATGAAACACATCACCATTTTCTTTATAATTGCGGCTTTTTTGTCAAATATTCATGGCAAGCCTCCACACAGCAGGATCATAACAGTAACCGATCACCGGGTTGAGACGAAAATCACCTTATCTAATCCTTCCAGTATTACATTTGCCTACAGCGTAGATGATCCGGAAATCGAAGCACAGATCAAAGCCGTAGTGCAGAATTCTCACAGCAGTACAAGAAATGCTACCCCCCGCAGCACAGCGCAAGGATGGTACGGAGGTAAGTATATACGCTGGTTCAAGATTGATACCCAGAGGGGCGATACATCGGGAACTGTCGAATTCCACTGCACAAGAAAACTAATCAAGCAGAACGTCACCCTCAAAAACAACATTCTTTATCTGCCCACTTCACCGACACTTCAGAAACATGCTTCCTCAAAACCGAAGCTACCCGAAATTCCTTTTCGGTACGGAGTACGATTAGAAGTGGACAAAGACGGTATTTACGAAATCAGCGGGGCAGACCTAAAAAATATCAATGTGCCTGTTTCAGAAATTGATGTGAAAACATACAGGCTTTTTGAAAACGGCATCGAAATACCTCTGCATATCGAGGGACAAAACAGTGGAGCTCTGAGTGATAATGAAAGCATTCTCTTTTACGGAGAACATCTAAGAGGCGCCAATTCCCACTTCACCCAGTATTCGAATACAAACGTGTACTGGCTTGCCTGGGGTGAAACACCGGGAATGAGATATACAGTGAGCTCGGGTGCCCGGAGAAGAGACCTCACACGTTACGGTTCAGGTACTGACACTCTTGTGAAACGGACACACGAATTCACCGATACAATTCATTTCGAAAAGGATACGGATATCCGCTGGCTCGGATCCGTCAGCCAGCCCGCCGATATAGCCTCCGCTCCGAGTATCGATTCGACTCTGGACAACTGGTACTGGGGATTTATTGGTGCCGATGACCTCTCGCGTTTCAAAATCGATTTACCCCCTCCATCGGCAAACGGTACCGCCAGGCTGCTTATCTCCCTGACCGGACTCACCAGTATCAAAGGTGAAGAACATGATCACTCCTTCTCCATTCTTGTCAATGACAATGTACCGTGTGAGGAAAACAGCGCAAAATGGGATGGTCAGGACAGCTTCATTTTCACTACCGATACCTTTTCTGTGTCCATGCTGAAAGCGGGAGAGAACAGTATCAGTTTTCTCAAAGAAGTCCGGGGATTCGAGGATCGCGCGGCGCTCAACTGGATAAAAGTGATTTACCCCCGCTCCTATAAAGCTCTGGACAACAAACTTGAATTCAGAAACAACCCGGAATTGTTCAATTCCATCACCCAATATGAAGTGCAAGGTTTCTCCTCACGAGAAATCGACCTTTTGGATACAGAAAAGAAACGTTTTTTCACCGAATTCGAAATTCGTCCGGGCAGCAGTAACGGCCGCACCGAATACACGCTCCTTTTTCAGGACAGCACCGGCAGCAGATCAACCTTTCTGGCTCAGAGCACATCTCTGCGATCTAAACCGAACACATTGATTCTTGATACTATTGCTGACATGTGGGATAATCTGGCGGGAATGGATTACATTTTTCTGAGTGCCGATTCCTTCCGTACCGTTTCCAAGCCTCTGCTGCAGGCACATCAATCACGAGGGCTGCGATGTGCGTTCGTGAGCATTGAAGATGTGTACAACCGTTTCTCAGGCGGAATCCGCAACCCTGAAAGCATCCGTCACTTCCTCCGTTTTCTTTTTTCAATCAGTCCTGAGAATCCCCCCCGCTATCTTCTTTTGGGAGGAGACACCTCCCATGATCTGGATAAAAAGAACCGCAGCCGCAACATCGTTCCCACAAACCTTTCAAGAATACCTGGATGGGGTCCGGCCAGCGATGACGGGTATCTGGCCACGATCAAGGGAAATGACAATTTCGCGGATCTGTTCGTGGGCCGTTTACCGGCTCAGAACCGAGAAGAAATGAAATCCATAGTGAACAAGACCGTTGCCTATATCAAGAACCCCGAACGGGGATTCTGGCGTGATGATATACTGCTTGCCGGGGGAGGAAAACCGGGAGAAAGCGCGTTTACTGTGTTCAATGACAGGATAACCGAAGAAGTCATCGGTCCCGGGATGAACATTCTGCGCATGGACGCCGATCCGGAGTCTCCCTATTACAGAAGCGAATTCACCGCTTCGAAAACCATGGCTGATCACATAAACGCAGGTATTTTCATTCTAAATTTCAACGGACACGGCGGAGGGAACATCTGGTCAGACAGCCGTTTTTTCTCCTATAACGACCTCGACAAACTTCACAACGGCAACTGGGGACAGAGTGGGAAACTTCCCATTGTATTCAGTTTCACCTGTCTTACCGGATTTTTCGAAAGTGTGTTCTACCGATCTCTCGGCGAGGAATTTCTGAGAGCAGAAAAGCATGGAGCGATCAGTTTCTACGGAGCTTCAGCCTATACTTCCCAAAACGGTAATCTGATAATGAACAGAATGCTTCTCAGAGAGGCCCTGAAGGGTTCTTTTGAAAGCATTGGAGAGCTGATCGGATATGTGGAGATGCTCATGATAGTGGAGCATGGTACAAATCACATCCCCCTTGTGCGTCAGTACAATCTCCTGGGAGATCCAGCTCTTCCTTTCAAACCCACCGCCGACACCCTCGCTCTTGAGCTGGAAAACCGAGTGTTTTCCGAAGATACGGTTACACTGAACGGCGATGCCATGCCGGTCGGAACAGGACAGGCGAGGATTCAGGTTCTCGCAGGACAGCAACAATGGTCCAGCTCGATCACATCGGTCGAAGACGGAAAAATACGCGAAACTCTCAAATTCAAAGAAAACGCCGGAACATCTGAAGGACTGGTACGCGCCTATGCCTGGAATGATTCTGCGGAAGTCCGGGGCTGGCTTCCCTTTTCCAAAGACACCTTCATGATCCACGATGCGGATGTTTCTTTGGAAAAACCGTCTTTCGGAGACACTGTGGATGTATTCTGCAGAACGGAACTGCCGGCAGGATCGTCTGATGCACTTGTATATTGTCTCTACAGTATTTCACCCTCGTATGAAGAATTCAGTGCTGATGGCGGTATTCTCATGAATAAAGACAGTACGGGAGTTTATTCGACTTCCGAATCGATTCATCTTTCCCAACCGGAAGATGTCAATTCTGTGCTGAGAGTCAAATTCAGAGTTGTTTATGAAGGTGCTGCAAAAGAAAGCGGTGTAATCGAATTCCCTATCAAGGGGCGTCCCGATCTTCTTTTCACTACAGGTTCAGTTCAGTTCAGGTGGGAAAGAGATTCTCTTGCATTGTCCTTTCAGATACTCAACAAGGGAAGTGTGACCGCACCGCCTTTCTCCATTCTTCTTAACTGGATAAACGATGACGAAACAGAAAGTCCATTCAAAGAAGTGCGGTTCGGCGATTCACTTCATCCGGGACAAACAGAAGACATTTTCATCTGTATTCCAGACACAAGCGGTTCTCTGAAAATCAATGCCGAACTGAACAGCAACAATGATTTCCGGGAATCGTATCTGTACAACAACAGATCCGCACTTCAGGCCGATATTTCCTACCATACCCTGCAGTCCCGGTCGGACACCCTCATTTCATCCCGAAACGGTCTTTTCATTACACCAGCAAATGACTTTTCCGAGGATTATGATTTTTTCCTGTTCAGCCAGTCTATTTCACAGACAAAGCCGCTTAAGAGCAATTCCGCCTGGGTACCGCTTGAAAATGATTCGGTTAAAGCTTTTCACCTGGGCATGCGCCCCGCTCTTGATCAGAAGGATACACTGGCATGGTTTTTCAATTCCGGAGAGATAGATACCGAGGGAAAATTGACAGTGCTGACAAAAAACAGAACCACAGAAACCTGGACCTATGCGGGGCCTTCAAGCCAATCCGGAAATCATGTGGTGTTTCATTCAGCACTCCCCGGCCCCTACGCACTGGCCAGCATATCAGATATCAAAGGACCTCAAATCCAGCTTTCTGTAGCTGCACGGGAGATAAAATTCCTTGACTACATTGCAAAGGACCGACCCTTCAATCTGCTCATTTCCGATCCTTCCGGAATAAATACCGAGACGGTTCATATTTTACTGAACAATGACGAGTTGGCTTCAGACCAATTTTCATCCACTGAGCATCAGGACAACCCGGAAAATCTCAATATCACTCTCTATCCGCCCAGTGAAAAGAAAGTGGACTCACTTTCAGTCACTGCTAAGGATTTGGCGGGAAACAGCACCACTACGGTGTTCGCCTATAAACCCGGAGAGGATCTGTCGATAAAGTTTCTTTCCTGCCACCCCAATCCATTCACCGCCAAGCCGGGTCCGCAGGGCGGAACGCCGAGAAAAATCAGGTTCGCATTTCTGCTTACCGATATGGCGAATACTGAACTGATCCTTTATTCGGCAAGCGGCCGCGCTATAAGAAACTGGCGGTTCAGCAACGTGATCGGATATCAGGAAATCGAATGGGATGGCAGAGACCGCAACGGCAATCGCATCGCCAACGGCACCTATTATCTTAAGCTCATCGCCAGAAACGACCGCCAACGGGTCAAAAAGATAATCAAGATTGCCAAACTGGAAGGTTACAGATGAGCTTGTACATAGTGTCCACCCCTATAGGAAATCTCTCCGACATCACTCTAAGAGCATCCGATATCCTGAAAAGTGTTGATCTGGTGTTGGCAGAAGATACCCGACAAACCAGAAAACTCATGAATTTTTTAGGAATAAATCCCCCCATGAGCACATATCATGATTTCAACAAAGAGAAGGTCACTCCCAAACTGGTTATTTCTCTCAAAGAGGGAAAGGAAATTGCACTTGTCACGGATGCGGGAACTCCGGGGGTTGCTGATCCGGCCTTCTTTCTGGTACGAGCGGCAATACGGGAGGAAATAAATGTTGTTCCGGTCCCGGGGGCATCGGCTTTTCTGGCAGCACTGGTGGCCAGCGGACTCCCCACCGACAGATTCGTATTTGAGAACTTTCTTCCCAATAAAAGCGCCCGGAGACGCAAGCTCTTGGATTCTCTCAGGAGTGAACCCCGCACAGTGATTTTTTATGAAACGCCTCACCGTATACTGAAAACACTCAGTGATATAAAAGATGTGCTGGGTGACATACAGGTGGTAATCGCACGGGAGCTTACCAAAACGCATGAGGAATTCCTGCGCGGCACTCCCCAGGAGCTTCTGATGCATTTTGAAAAGATAAAGCCCAGAGGAGAGATGGTGGTGCTTTTCAATGTAAGATGCAGGGAATTTTGAATTTTAGATTTTAGAAAGTTAATGTTTGATTGCGGGACTTTCGCCCCCTA
>JBKGXV010000066.1:0-19080 GCA_046546375.1 Chitinispirillaceae bacterium
CGCGAAAGCATCGGTGTCTTCCACCCGGCCAGATTTATGATCACACGTTCTTCAGCATCCCATTTGAGATATTTGCTCCCAGTGATAATCGGAGCTGTAATGAGCACCAGTGAATTTGCGTTACCGATGTACCTCCACCTTTAAGGGTATGGTGGAGAACGACTATGGTTATGAAAGTCCCATAACTACTAATGATGTCTGGTCCACAACTGATGGGATAAACTGGGAAAAGGCACCCCAACCTGAATTCTGTCCCCGCAACAACCACTCCTCCTACGTTTTCAATGGCGAGATGTTCATCACTTCGGGCGCTGCCTTCAGCACAATTCCAAGCGGATGTAATATGCCGGAGTTGTATGTATGAGGATATTCACAAGACCTCGAACGGAGCCAGCTGGCAATTGATATCTGAAAAAGCCGACTTCGTTAGTGATTACACGGACTGTCATGCAGGTCAGATTGGAAGACTGGATGCCTCAACACTCGTCTTTGAGGATCGTATATGGCTGTTAGGTGGTTCATTACCCTCTACCAATTATGCAGCATAGGCTTTTGGGAATCCAGAGACGGTATAAACTGGATACCCATAAGCCAGAACATACCTATGGGTGATGTCTGCCAAGCGAAGCTGCTGGTGTTGCATAATGAAATTTACCTTTTCCATAAAGGAGCAGTATGGAAAACACCTAAGAGTTGGTAATCGGCTGAAAGAGGAATCTGCATCGCGAGTTCATGAAATGAAAGTGCGGAAACCAGACATATAACAGCTTGAGGGATGCGGATACTTATTATGACCAGATCCGGATTCGAAAAAGGGGCGGCATATCTGAAAGTCGATATACCCCTCTGCTCACCTGCTCGACAATCCCCTGCTTATGAAAGTGAATAGAGCATGTACCTGCTTATACCCCTTTGAATGGCTTCCTGCATCAGCAGTTGCCCCCCCAGCATCTTCAAATATCATTATCGCAGTTTTTTTCATATACGCGTCTCAAGACACGTGAAGTAGCTATGTTGATGATTTCGAAAAAGGAATGCCTTTAGACGAGTGTGAAAAAACATTTGCTAGTCATACCTGTTTTTCAGTTCTTCTGACGCAGCCTGACGGAACAAGTCGCGTGCGGGATTATCAAAAACCCTCTAAAGTGGCAGACAGATTGATTACTATATTATAGTATTAAGAATATCTGCATAACTCATACACATTTTTGCAGGTCGAATTCGCTGTATCAGAACAGTTGAAACCGCTTCAAGTTAAACGGTGGCAGCAACATAACAACAGTAATTTTACATCCTCATTACAAAAGAGCTGCGATGATGAAGAAAGGAACCGAAGCAGAATGCAATCACATGGACAATCTGTCAAAGCGTTTTTACATAACCATACTGGTTGTCATTCTACCCACAATAGCAGTAATCACTCTTCTTTTTTATATCCCGTTCAACAGGACATCAATAGAAAGAGTCAACCTGCGATTCTCCTCCAAAATAGAACTGCGGGCAGTTGTCGCAGACTTTGTAATAGAAAGATTCATTAATGCGGTCGAGTCTCTTGCAAGCAGATCAGCCATCAAGCAGCATTTATACGAATATGTTACAGGTGCGAGAGAGTTACCTGGATTGATCGAATATACCGAACCGAAGTATGCCGATGGAGCACGGGTCATAAACGACCTGCTCGGAGCACGGAGAACACTGATGGACGGCACTGTTGTCACGACCTTCGGGCAACAGAATCACCTTAGGGAAATACCCCCCGGAACAACAGAGCGGATCTTTCAGGATGGTTCCAGTTTGATTATGGTGATTCAGCGCCCGATCAGGGAATCCGGCATTACCATCGGCTATGACATGGCATGCTTCAGGGCTGATATGATTCTTGATGATTTGTCTGAAGGTTTTATCCGCTTGTCTTTATCACATCCGGACCGGCTTTCTGAGAGTCCATACTTGTTTCATTCTGAGCTGAAATCCATCCCGTTCTATATGACCGCAGAGATAGACTCTCAGGTGCTCACGGATGCACGGATGAACATATTCTCGCAGATCATGCTCTACATAAGCCTGTCTGCTGTCACCATCGTGCTTTTGCTGTATCTCACTGTCTTCAGATTCATGAAAAAACTGATTAACCGGCTGTATGCGACCAAAAAGCTGGCCGACGAAGCGAATCAGGCCAAGAGCAGATTTCTTGCCAATATGAGCCATGAAATCCGCACGCCACTGAACGGAGTGATTGGGTTCACAGAACTTCTCAAAAGCACACCCCTGACCCCGTTGCAGCGGAAGTATCTGGATAACGCCAATGTATCCGGGCATACGTTGCTTGGAATCGTCAACGACATTCTTGATTTTTCAAAAATCGAGGCGGGCATGCTGGAGCTGGAAACGGCAAAGACCGATATGGTTGACATTTTAGAAAGCAGCGTCGACATTGTGAAATTGGCTGCAGGGGAAAAGAATCTTGAACTGCTTCTTGACATCGATCACCGTATGCCGCGTTTCGCACATGTTGATCCCCTTCGTCTAAAGCAGATTATTGCCAACCTGCTTGGAAATGCGGTTAAATTCACCGAGAAAGGCGAGATTGAACTCAAAGTTGTGTATGAGAACCTTGGGGGCGGTCAGGGGAAATACACCCTTTCCGTGCGTGACACCGGAATCGGTATAACAGAACAGCAAAAACAGAAGCTCTTTCAGCCGTTCTCCCAGGCCGACAGTTCAACTACCCGGAAATTCGGAGGAAGCGGTCTTGGACTGATTATCTCCGACATGATTGCCGCTAAAATGGACAGTAAAATCAATGTCCGCAGTACGCCAGGTGTGGGAAGCACATTTTTTTTCCACTTTACAACCACTTTTGAATACGGAGAGAGTCTTGACACTGCCCAAATTGGATCAATCAAGCGATGTCTGGTGATTGATGACAATGCCAACAACCGTATGATACTCGAACACATGCTCGCAAACTGGAATATCAACTCTAAAGCATCCCGAAATGCCCTTGAGGCACTGAAAGTCATTGAGACCTCAAGACCCTTTGACGTGATAATCTGTGATTACCACATGCCCGGAATCGACGGACTGGAAACCATTCGGATGATCCGTGAAAAAATTGAACAAACTGCAGAGAAGCAGCCGGTCATTCTGCTGCACTTGTCCTCTGATGATTCACAACTGCACAAAAGATGCGAAGAACTGGGGGTGCGGTTCAGGCAGACAAAACCGGTTAAATCCCGGGAGCTTTTCAAGTGTCTGTGCTCCATCGGTAAACCTTTCTCTGAAACCGAGCCGGCAGAAAAAGACGGCAGGGAAAACACACCGGAAAACAACAGCAGGGAACGCACTGCTAAAATCCTTATTGCCGAGGACGTCAAAATAAATATGCTTATGATCACCTCTTTGCTCAAAAACATTCTTCCAGAAGCCGACTTCATAGAGGCAGCAGATGGATTCCAGGTACTCGAGCACTACAAAAACAATGAAATTGATTTGATATTTATGGATGTGCAGATGCCCGGAATGGACGGACTGAGGGCAACGGAGGCGATTCGCTCCAAGGAGAAGAATTCCCTGAAGCGTATTCCCATAATCGCCCAGACTGCCAGTGCAACGAAAGAGGAAAAGGAAAGATGTCTGACAGCCGGGGTGGATGGTTTTTTGACAAAGCCGATTGACCCCGAAAAACTCAAAGCCTGTTTAAAAGTGTATCTGGGCTGATCGCCCTAAGAATATGAGTATCTGCCGCTCAGCTCCCTGCACAACTCTTCTGTTCACCTGTTCTCAAACCTGCGATTTCCAATTGCCTCCTGAATCTTCAGGTACAGACCCCTTCTGGTAAAAGGCTTCTGGATAAAGCCGCATACTCCAGCATTCAGAGCCAGCTCGATCTGCTGGTTGGGAATGAAACCCGAGGAGAAGATGGCTGTCACATCAGGGTTGATTTTCCTTATAGTTCTGAATAAAGCGAGTCTGCTGTCAAGAGAAAGAGAACTATCTAGCAGAACCACATCCACCTCTCCACAGCTGGGAATAACACCCTGACAGCCACGTCTCTGCTCAAGGCACATGTGGTCTCATAGTTTAAGCGATCTGCGCTCAAACTAACAACCAGCTAACCAAACCTTCACAACACCTTCATTGATTCCACCTATTTTACAGTACTCTGACAACTTTTCACAGAATGTCTGAGAAAAAACAAAATGGCGCATAGTTTTTTAAAAAATATGGCGGAAGCAGAAAACGGCCGATTCGGTTTTCAGGTCACTCTCTTTACCGTCGGTTCCCTGCTGCTTTTTCTCTCATACCTTTCGGCATACCTGTTCCGCTTTCCGGAAGTATCCGCATTGCCGGCAATGGTTTCCGCGCTGCTATTCGGTATTCCGCTTCTGTATCATGCATTCCGGGACATGCTGTCGGGCCAGATAGAAATGAACGAGCTGGCCGCACTCAGCTTCGTGGCATCATTCAGTACTTCTCAGTATCAGACCGCGGCAGTTATCGCACTTTTCATTATTGTCGCCCAGCTCATCGAAACCCGGTCAAAGATAGGTGCAAGGAAGAACATCGAAGCACTGATGAGGCTTGCACCGGAAAAAGTTTCAGTGTTGAGCGGAGAAACGACGACCCAAAAACCGATAGACTCTCTGTGCGAGGGAGACCTGCTTCTGGTGCTGCCCGGCGACCATATCCCCGGGGACGGGATCGTGGTGGAGGGGGTCAGTACCGTTGATGAGGCCAATGTCACGGGTGAATCGATGCCGGTTGAGAAAAGGCCTCAGGAGCCGGTGTACGGCGGGACTATGAATGTTGACGGCAAACTCATTGTCAGAGTTCTTGGATCGGCATCGGAATCCACATTGTCAAAGATAAAAAAGCTGATAACCCAGGCAGAAGAGAGCCGCACTCCCATAACCCGCATTGTGAACAAATACGCGGCGTGGTATGTTCCTCTGATCGTGATGCTGGCTGGAATTGTTTTTTTCTTTACCGGAGATATCGACAGATTCATATCGGTGCTGATAATCGGCTGTCCCTGCATAGTGCTGACCGCGGCCCCCGCTACCTACATTGCGGCAATCAGCGCCGCTACCCGGGCGGGCGTGATTATCAGGGACATGTCCTCTCTTGAAACCGCAGGAAGAGTGAACTGCGTTGTCTTTGACAAAACAGGTACCCTCACCCACGGCTCTTTGGTTATTGAAACCGTTACGAGCTGTTGTGAGTTAAATACAGATGAACTTCTCCAACTTGCTTGCGCTGCCGAGAGCGACTCCAGGCATCCCACCGCCAGAGCTGTCATGGCCGGATGTGCTGTACGGGGCATCCCTGTACCGAAAAGTGACTGTTTCCGGGAATGGGCAGGGCAGGGAGTGAGTGCCGAAGTATCCGGACAGAAGGTAGCAGTCGGCAGAAAGGAATGGATCAGGACAAAGTGCGAGATTCCCGATACGGCCGAAATCAGTTCCGCCGTATCGGCGCTCCACATAGCGCTCGACAGTGCGTATGCCGGATTCATAACGCTCAACGACTCTCTGAAATTGTCAGCGCCGGAAGTGGTGGACAGGCTCCGGCAGCTTTCAATCAAGAATATCACCATGCTTACAGGAGATCGCCTCCAGGTAGCAAAGTCAATTGCCGGAAAGCTTGACTGCAGTTTTGAAGCAGGTTTGCTGCCGGGGGACAAAATGAATAAAGTAAAGAAACTCAAGGAAAAAGGATACCGCGTCGCAGTCATCGGAGACGGGGTAAACGATGCACCGGCTCTGGCCTCGGGAGACTTCTCCGTCGCAATGGGAATGCGGGGCAGTGATGTGTCGGTGCATTCGGCATCTGTAGTGCTCATGAATGATAAACTTGACCGAATACCATTCATCATTCAGCTTTCCCGGAAAGTAAGAGGGGTTGTGAATCAGAACCTGTTCTTCAGCAGTTTATTTATCGTGGTCCTGATCATTCTCAGCTCCCTTGGTCATGTTTCCCCCATTTCCGCAGCCGTTCTCCACATTTTGAGCATTCTCTTTATAGTATTCAATTCAGCCAGACTTTTCAGAGAGGGCCGGAAGCTGCAATGACGGGAAAACAGGTCAGAAAAATCAGGTATTACGCTGTAGCGGGTTTGATTGTTCAGGCCCTCACTGCCGTGTTGCTGTATGTATTGCAGAAACGGTTTGATTACTGGTCAATCATTCATGTCACCTTCGCGGTTTCAGCCGGTCTTGCTGTTTGGATATACACAATATTCAGACTGTATTTCGATGTGGCGTCACCGGATGCCTCGAAAGCCGGCATTAGGCCGGATGCAGACGGTAGTAAGAAGATCCGCAGGGTCAACCGCTGGATCAGAGGCTTGATAAGCAGATACGCGGCTATGGCATTTGAGCTGGCCTGTGCGGGAATTCTACTGACAAGTACGTTCTCATGGATGGCCCTGAAGAGCAATGACAGAATCATAAGGGCGGCGGTGACTCTGGAAGAGCTGCTTACATATGTATTTCTTGTATTCGGGCTTGTCATCGTTTCTGTTTTCCTGTTCACACTTTCCAAAAATCAGGCGCTTTGCGCTCTGCGGATTCCAGGCCGCTATTTTTCAGTTTCAGCGTATGGCTCAAGCCTCCTTTTGATTCAGGCACTGCTGGGATATTTCGGTTACCATGCCCTGCGCGGCATACCTTCTTCCCTGATCCCCGTCCTCAACACCATACTTGCCGCGGAAGTCGTCCTGTCCATGGTCCTGAGATTCTTCAGTTCACAAACAAACGGGGAAGGCAGCTTCGATTCACGTTTCCTGGAAGTGCTGCTTCATCCGATGAAAGTGCGGGTCATTTTCTCAGAGATGACGAGAGAGCTTCTGGGATATGACATCTCTGCCACCACTTTCTATCTTTACCTGAAAAGAAGCATCCCCCCCGCGGTCATCTTTCTTTCCTTCACGACCATGTTTCTCAGTTCTATTCTGATAATTGAACCCGGAAATCAGGCAACGGTTCTCTTATTCGGCAAGAATGCGGGTGTACTGTCCGAAAGCGGTATTCACTTCACCCTCCCCTGGCCGTTTTCGACCATCCGCACAATCGAAACCGACAGAATCCGCCGTGTTCACGCCGGATCTCACCGCACCGACTCGACCGGAACGGCGTTTCTCGAGGAGAATGTACCGTTGCTTTGGACCAATACACATGGCGTGCGCAATGACAAGCTGCTGATCACCGCTTCACCAAGGTACATAATCGGGAATTCCCAAAGAGGCGCTGACTGGACTGATCATACAGAACGCAAGACTCCGGCCGTAAGCCTCGTGGGGGCGAATGTAGTGGTGGAATACAGAATTCGCGATGCGGAAAAGTTTGTTTTCAACCACCAGGATCCTCAGAAACTCGTTTTTCTGATAAGTGAAAAAATTATTTCCCATGAGATACTCAAGTACGAGATAGATGAGCTTTTCTCGGCGGGGCGTCTTGATCTGGCCAGGTCTCTTGTTAAGAGGATTCAGAATGAATGTGACCGTTTCGGACTCGGTGTGAAGATTCTGCACGTGAACATCAACTCAGTTCACCCGCCCCTTGAGGTTGCCCCCATTTTCGAAGAAAATGTTTCTGCCCGGCAGGAGCGGGAGACGATCATCAGTGCGGCCCAACAGCATGTCATACGCAATCAGGTAGAAATCGCGGGCAGCAGCGAGCATTTCAGGCGTCTGGTGGAACTGATCGACCGGGAAGAAATGGGTGACAGAACGGCAAGAGAGGGACTTGATTCACTGCTCTTTGCCAGCGGAGGCGAGGTATCGCGGGTTCTGTGGGAGGCATACGGTTACCGCTGGAGCAGGGAAAACGATGAGGGGGGTAAGGCGGAGCGGTTCAGGGCGAAAGCGGCGGGAAGCAGGGGAAGCATTGCAGATATCTATAAAACGGATCGTTACCTGTCGACTCTTGAATCTGTTCTGGAAAACAAAAAGAAAGTCGTTTTCACCAAAAATGTCCGCAATATGATAGTCACGTCCGGCGCAGGAGGCACGAAAAGTGCTGTTCCCGCCGGGCAATTCCTGAATTCACCCTAGGGTAATGGAGCATTATACATGAGACCAGGAAAGGCGATCTCCCTTATTTCCGGCATTGTGCTGGTTATACTTTTGTTAAGCTACCTGTTGACCTATATCGTCAACTACCATGAGACGGTCATTGTCACTACCTTCGGCAGAGCTACGGAAAGTTCAGTAAAGAACGCGGATGGAAACGGTGCCGGGATTTACATCAAGCTGCCATGGCCTCTTCAGAACGTTGTTAGATTCGACAGGAGAATTTCTCTGATAGAAGACCGTCTCGAGCAGCAGGAAACACTCGATAAGCAGGTAGTCATAGTCAAGGCGTTCATGACCTGGCGGATAGAGGACCCGCTGTCATTCTACCGGATGTTCAGCAGCACCGAGCACGCCCGCTATTTTCTTACCGAGCGTCTTCACGCATCCAAGGCGGAGATCGGCCGTTTCAGTTTCGATGATCTGACCAATTTTGATCCGGAGAAAGTCAAGCTTGAGATGGTTTCGGAGGCAATGCTGGAGAGAATCAAACGGCAATTGTCCAGATACAATACCGGTGTACAGATAGAGGCGGTGGGGATAAACCGGGTAGTGTTGCCGGAAAACATCACCAAATCCGTTTTTTCCCGTATGAAGCAGACCAGGCAGCGTTTTGCCCAGAATGCCCGTTCGGAAGGCAATGCTGTGGCCCGGAGTATCAAAGCCAAAACAGATAGCGACAGATTAAGAATAATGGCCTTTGCCGAGAGAATGGCGCAGCGGCTTCGGGCGGAGGGGGATTCAGCGGCAGCACAGCATTACAGAGAATATGCCCAAAACCCCGACCTGGCGATATTCTTACGCAAACTCGATGCTCTGAAGATGTCCCTTGAGAAGAATGCGACAATATACCTGGATACGGATTCGGAGCCGTTCAGACTGCTTGAGGGTGCCAAATGATTGATTCAGGATTTCCGGTACAGGACACTGACAAACTGAAAGTCGACGAGTCAAACGGTGCAGCCGAAACCGATAAACCGGAATCCCCCGGCGGTTCTTCTTTTGCAAGAAGAGATGACAAACCGCATAACGGCCCAGATATGCGTACTACGGAAGCTTTATCTTTTGATAAAGCGTTCAGAACAGCACTGATCATGATCAGGCTGATGCTGCTTGTGCTGGGGGCAGTATTCTTCGCATCCAATATCTTCTGGGTACCGGAAGGTGCTATTGCCGTGCAGAGCCGGTTCGGGGAACTGTCCGGTTCCGATAGCCGTACGATTCGCCAACCGGGAGGTCCTTATCTGGCCCTCCCCTATCCCCTTCACCGGATAGAACGTCTTGAAACCACAATACAGAGCGTTCAGATAAAAAATGCTTTTTTTCTCAAAGAAGGCAGTACCGTGAAGTACAACGACGGATTCATTCCCGGAGTTCACGGTTCTCTGATTACCGCAGACAAGAATCTGGTTCAGGGAACCTGGACAGTTGATTACCGTATCGACTTTTCTCCGCATTCAGCAGAAACAACCAACCCCATAAATCTGTTTCTTGAAAAAGTCGGAAGTTATGACAATGCAGGAGACCTGGTAAGAACGTTTGCGGAGCAGGCGATTGTCACCGTGGTCGCCGCCACGACAGTAGAAGAGTTTATAAACGGCAAGATCGATCCAGACGCGATTCAGGCCAATATCCAAAAGAAGCTTGACCGCATCGGTGCGGGGCTGATCATTACAGGGGTTGCAGCCACTTCCTACTTCCCCCCCCATACCCTCACCCGCGATTTCCAAATGGTGACACAGGCGGAAAGCGAAAAGGCGCAGCAGATTGAACAGGCAATGCGGTATCGGATCTCTCAACTGAGTGAGGCGACCGGGGAGAAATGGGAAGATATTCTCGAGATGCTCAACAGCGGCTTGTCCGATCAGCACAATGGAGGGCTCGATTGCTTGCAGGAACCTGCTCTGCTTGAAATGCTAGGAGGTCATGCGGCACAAACAGTAGACAGAGCACGTACCGAGAAAACACAGACAATTGAAAAGGCTGGGGCGGATGTTGCGCGGTTTCTTTCCCTTCTTCCTTCATACAGAAATGATCCCTCAGTACTCAAAACCCAACTTTTTCAGGATGCTCTTCAGGACATAGTCTCTGACCCGACAACCAGGATTCACCACTTGCCTTCCGGGGCCAGAATGCTTATGCAAACAATTGACGATTAAAATTACAAAAGGAGATCTCCATGCACAGAATTTTTGTTACGGGCATTGTCTGCGGTTCATTACTGTTTTCGGCACTTCAGTGCACTTCAAAGGACAAAGGCAGCCCGGAAAATGATTGCCTCTCACAACAACCGGCCAAACTCAAGGGGTTACAATTCACAGGTGGAAGAACAGAAAGCAACGTAGTCCACGAATTGTGGAAAATCCAATGCAAGCTCGGCAACTTCTACAAAAGCTACACACAGAAGCATCCGGAACTGACCGGAACCAGGATGAAGGTAAGCTTCACGGCTGAGTTCAACGGTGACGCCCTCGATATCAGTGTTGTTGAAACCGACATATCCGACACAAACTTCGTCAAAACAGCTGTGAACATTATAGAAGATTCACCATTTTCCTACTGGGGCCACCAAAGAGAGGATACAGACATTACCTACACCTTTCTACTCCCGAGAGAATAGCGTTTTTCGCCTGAAAAGTATAGGGGATAATGCGCACCGCCTTGTTGCTTATGCCCAGTCCTATCTAACAGCCGAAGCTTTCGGGCGGGCATTGGCAACTTGATAACAGGTGCCTTCTCATCCGCTTCGGCTTTTTCATCTGACTCCCGTTTGTCGGGCCAGCATTTTGTTTTCGGCTGTTTCCGGATTCCCACCTTTCAATGGAATCCTTGCCGCCCGGGCAACGCTTTCCCCTGTCGGACATGAAAAAAACTTCGGAAAACATTTCCCCTCAATGAGAAGCTGGTGCATCCTTCCGGGCACAGAGACAAAAAGCGGCGACCACAAAGGATCGCCGCCGTACAGCATGATATCGGACACGTTCAGCGCTTCTAATCGGCAAGTCTTTCGGATGAAACATCTGTTCGCCGTGCTTCATAAAAATAGGCCGGCAGTACTATCGAGATTTCAGAAACCCCGTTTTCATCGGCGGTTATTGTGTAATCATATCTGACGCCGTTGCGTATCAGAAAGCTGTTTCCATCCAAGGGAAAAACTCTTATTCTGAATTCCGCCTCAGAGCCGATTCCAACAACATCCACAATCTCCGCACCTGAATACCGGGGCCTGATCGTCCAGCTGTTACCGACATAAAGATATTGCGGAAAAGAAATGACCCGAACCTGCTCGATATAGACTTTCTCTCCCAAACTGTTGACCGTCACTCTCGGTTCGGCCGACTTTTTGGCCAACGAAACAGAATACCCGGTGGGAGTATACGCATGAGAGATGAAAAAAGAATCATCCCTGGCAATGTACTGCTTGTAAGTATGCACCGAATCAAAGCGCACTGCTCCGCTGGTCTTTGAGTACACAGTTCGATAAAGATGAACATCATAAGCACGATTCTCAATCACTTCGGTTCCTGATACAAAGATACTCATACTTCCCTCAAGCGTATCCACGGAAATCGAAGGGTCGTACATCCTGAACTGATACTCTGCCCTGTACCCCGCCGAAAACGCATCTACTTCTACTACCCCGTCTTCCTCAAGCGAGTTCAGCGGAAGACCGCAATACAGCCCTGCTGTTACGATGAGAGTCACAGACAACACTTTTAAATACCTTGTAATCATCACTGTACCTATTTTCTGCTCCGCTTGTAGAGCGGGTCGTACTGACTGCCATTGAAACCGGGATCCTCGAAGGCAGTACCGCCGACAGACGAATTCACAGGTACGGTGGGAGTATCAAAGGCTTCTGCCGAAATGTACGCCTTATCGGTTATGGGCGCATATACATTCAGAGAAGGTAACGTTATCCTGGAACCGTTGAGTTCCATGTAGTCTTTATTCAAAGCGATGCGTTTGTCGTCTCCCAACTGCAGGAACCAATCGCCGGGTGTCGTTGTATCGATGGTAAAATCGTCTGTTCTTTGGGACACATCCATGTACAGTTCGTCTGTCAGTTCGTCCAGATCGACACCGAAAGCGGCAGCCTTGATTTTTGCGAGATCGGTATTGTCAAAAAGACCGGAAGGTGCACCGGGTCCGTATGCCCACAGGGGAACCGTTTCAGCATTATGCTGATGAGTTGTCCAGCCGATGATCGTGTAATTCTTGCTGATGACACGAGCCAAGGCGTAGCCCAAGCCCACGGTCGGTTCGAGCTCGAGTATCTCTTCGCAATCAGCATCCGTGAGATCTATTCCCCACTCGGTTGTGACATTTTCCTTGATGGTGTTATGGGTAGGATTGCTGCCGATCAGAGACGCCAGAGCGCCGGCAGTGATCTTCATTTCTTTAAGCGGATCAATCAGATCCTCTAGAGGAATTGCAGTGTAATAGGAATCATTTCTATACTGACCTATTGCCATACCACCGGTATTATGGTCAGGATATGCCAGAACCAGCGTGTTGCCATCTGTTTCCGCGAAATCAAGTGCTTCCTTAACCGCATCGTCAAAGGCCAGAAAATCAGTCACCATATAGATAGGATCATTCGCGTGACCAGCCCAGTCAACCTGCGAACCTTCCACCATGAGGAAAAAACCATCATCGTCCTTGGACAGCAGTTCGATCGCCTTCCGGGTCATTTCGGCAATGGACGGCTCTGTTGGTGCGAATCTTGTCCTGTCCAGATCCGCCCGCATGTGACTTGAAGCAAACATACCCCACACCTTGCCGGATGTCAAATCCTGCATGTCATCTTTATTATCAACAACTTGATACTGACGATCCTCGAGCACCTGGAGAAGATTCTGTCCGTCTTTGCGTTTTCCGCTCCAGGAATCACCAAAGGAGGTCGTGTAGCTTTCATCTTCAGGTACCAGATGGCGCAACCCACCTCCAAAGGCAAGGTCAAGATTGTTATAGACCATGTGTTCCATGATCTCGTTTTCAAGACCTCTGTTGTGGATATGGGCGGCGAATGCGGCGGGAGTCGCATGGGTGATACGGGAAGTCGAAATCAGACCTGTAGATTTCCCCTTGGACTTTGCGGCTTCCAGAACAGTGGCCAATGGTGCATAGGGAGGTGCCGTAGGATCAAGCCCGGTCAGGAGATCATCAGTCCTCGGTCCTACTCCGATAAACTTTACGCTGGTCTTGTGTCCGGAAGCAAACGATGTCGCGCAGGCACCGGAACCGGGAATTACTGAGTTTGCCATGTGAACTGCAACATCACCTGCATGGATCGAGTCCACCGCAAGAGCTGAACCCTTGTACCAACGGGCAACGGTCTGCACCGCTTCATTACAACCGTCCGGAACAAGAACGATGATGTTCTTGACCTGCTGAGCATTTGTCACAGTTGCAGCCATAAAGGCAACAGAACACAATGCGGAAATTCTTTTTCCCAACTTCGATACATTCATAATGCTACTCCTTCTTAGGGCGTTTTGTTGGTTGTGGATTTGTTCAGGATCGGATACACAGGTGTTTTGTTGTTTTCTTCTGTCAGCCCCCCCCTTTCTCAAAGTGAAAAATATCTGCGCACTTTGAAAAATGCCTTCCCAAAGTTAGATATTCATGTTCTGTCAAATAAATGATCATGAGTCTGGAATTAGGAATCAAACCAAACGGAATCGAGGTAGTTTTTTGGAGGGGGAAACTATGTAATTACATGAACAGTTACCCGCCATCGAAACTGGGTCTGAGGTGTATCAGAAAAAACAGCAGAATTTCAAGAATAGAAAAACAGGGTGAGTGCTGAGTGTAATATTCCTGCAACGGTAAGAAAAGGTCAATATTATTTTATGCTTTAGAAGATCCAAACGTTCCAAGTTTTTGTGGTGGATCAGAAGTAAACTAAAGTGAAGATGCCTGATTCGGCTGCTGTCCGGTCTGGGGCTTCTGGAACTGGAAAGCCTGAGCGCTCCTGAAGCTGTCCTTGTGGCGGTAACGCGAAAGCATCGGTGTCTTCCACCCGGCCACATCCATGATCATTCGTTCGGGATTCCCGGCCTGATACAGATCTGGAGAATCTCATATATTCGGAAAAAACACCATACGGCAGTTTGAAGCAGCAGTTGGTGAAGTGGCCATGCTGATGTTTCCAAAAAGAAGTGCTTTCATCAGGCGGTAGAGTACATCTGCCGATCGAATCCTGCGCCATCCGTCTTCACTCATTCTCCACCTTGCGCTTTCCAATCGCCTCCTGAATCCTCAGATGCAGATCCCTTCTGGTAAAAGGCTTCTGGATAAAGCCGCATACTCCAGCACTCAGGGCCGTTTCAATCTGCTGGTTGGGAATGAAACCGGAGGAGAAGATGGCTGTCACATCGGGATTGATCTCCTTGAGCATTCTGAACAAAGCGAGCCCGTTTTCAAGGGAAAGAGAAATATCAAGCAGAACCACATCCACCTCTCTGTGCAACTCGGAATAAACCCTGAGTGCTTCGTCTCTGCTCGAGGCACAGGAGATCCTGTAATTGAGCGATCCCAGAATAACCTCCACCATCTCAGTAATTCCCACGTTTTCATCGATGATGAATATGTGATCGCCGTCAACCGAACTCTCTTCCATATCTTCTGCGTCGAATTCTTCCGTTTCACCTTTGGTGCGGTTGGTGACAGGTAAAAGAACCCTGAACGTGGAGCCATGCCCGGGTTCGCTTTCCACAAGGATGGTGCCCTGGTGGCTTTTGACGGTTCCGTACACGGCTGCCAGACCCATTCCGGTGCCTTTGCCCTCAATTTTCGTGGTGAAGAACGGCTCGAAAATATGATTCTTGACAGAAGGGTCGATACCGGTACCGGTATCGCTCACAGCTATGCATACGTAGTTTCCGTGTTCAAGCTGGACATTGTTGGAAGTACAGAATGCTTCGTCAATTTCGATATTTTTAGTCTCAATGGTAAGAACGCCGCTTCTCTCCATGGCATCCCGGGCATTGATCGCAAGATTGAGAATCGCGTTCTGGATCAGAGATGCTCCGCCCCACACGTTGGGGATATCTGCATCGAGCACGTGCACTAGAGAGATATGGTTGCCCATGCTTCGTGACAGGAAATTCACCACCTCCGTGATGATACTGTTTATGTTGATAACCTGAGGCTTGTAGGAGCTTTTTCTGCTGAATGCAAGAAGCTGTTTTGTAAGATCGGCTGCCCGGGTTCCGGAAGTTCTGATGTGTGCGGCATATTGTTTGAACTGGGAATTTTCCAGGATTTTGATCAGAAATTCCGAGTAGCCGAGGATAATAGCAAGCTGATTGTTGAAATCGTGCGCCACACCACCGGCCAACTGGCCTACAGCCTCCATTTTTTCAATCTGTTTCAGTTTCTCATCCTTGACTGCAAGTTCACTCGTTCGCTCTTCCACCATTTCCTCGAGCTGCTCATGATACTTCCTGAGCTGCTCCTCCACTCTCATTCGCTCACGTATTTCACTGTTGAGCCGTCTGGTGAGCTTTCCGGCTGTACCGGTCAGAAACACTATGAGCAGGTAGCTGGTGTTGGCTATCACTGCAGCGAGATCGAACTGAGGCGCATCGTTGGTGATGTTGCCCAAAACAAGAGACACCAGATATGCATTGAGTACAATAGCAAAAATACCCTGTTTGCGGCCCCAGAACCATGCGATGATCATTGAGGGGATCAGCGTAAGGTTGGTGAAAACAAGCAGATCGAACTGCAGACAAAGAAATGTGAATATTGCGGCATATATTATGGATGAGAGTATAATTACAGAAACCTGTACTATCCAGCCCGGCTTCGCATTCAGATTTCTTTTTTCCGAGTTGCGGTCGAACATCTGCTGCATTTATTTTTTTCTCCTTGAAAAAGCGGGTGAGTCAAATAAGTAATGGTTCCGGTTCACATGAAGAAAACATTTCAGCAAAGAGGTGTTTTCCGGAAACTGTCACGATCCGGTCTCCATATACCCGCAAACCGTGCCTGATGACTTACTCAGCAAATACTGTAAAAAATCCGGAACAACCATTTTAAGTATTCAGCCAGCACAGATGAAAAATATGGTTTATGGCAGTGAAAAACTCCATAAGAAACGGAGCTCAACCACGGCTTTACCCGCGAATCCCTGAGCTTTTAAATCAGGCCGCAATCGAAAAATTCCAAAAGGTTTTCAGGTCGGGGAACACACACCTGCAAAATGCAAGTCGATATTTAAAAGATTGCGGTCAGATGAGAGAAGCTTTCCACAATGAAAAAAACGACACTTCTTCTCATAATCCTCACCATATTCCCTTTCACACTTCCAGCTCAGAATCACAAGGTCATCGCCATACTGAATCTGAAAAAACAAGAAAACTGATGAATCAGACTGCAGAAGTGTCACGGACCGACTGACCAAGGAGGTGGAAATGGCAGGGGTTCTTAAAGATGTGACAGCAAAAGTAATCCCCAGCCATATTGAACCGAGTTGCAGGATAACGGAACCAAAATTTATAATATGGTTTAAATTCAAGGATAATCGCATCAATTTGATAAACATCAACCAAAATTCAAGTTAAGGAATACCAGATGTCCGGAAAATTCAAAGCATCAGCCTTCCTGGTTTCAGCAGCACTTCTTTTCCTGCCACTTCAGTCAGCACGCGCTCAAGAGGTGAATTTGAGCGGTACTGTCCAGAATCAATCCGGTGATCCCATCAGCGACGCTCAGGTCACCCTGAAAAGCAACACCTCAATCAGCGCCACAACGGGTTCGGATGGAAAATTCGTGCTTTCAGGGCATACAAACCCCATCATTTGGCAGAAAAGTTCCTGGAAATCATCCTCGGCATCTCTCTCTGGTTCGCACATTGTGGTCAATCTAAGCGAATCATCCCCGGTGGATATAACCATTCACAGCATGGCGGGTAAAAAAATCACCGGTTTCAGCACCAGAAAGCTCGACGCCGGTATGAACACGATTGCCCTGCCCTTAAACACCCTGGGCGCGGGTGCCTACATGATAGCAGTAGACCATGAAGAGACCAGAAGCCTTTTGAGATACATCTCCTCATCACCCAGCACTTCCGGTTCGTTCAAAGCCGCAAAGAATATGAAAAAAGCGGTGAACAAAGTTGCAGCCGCCAAGGAAGCGATCGATACCATTGAGGTAACCGCCTCGGATTACCTGCCGGCAAATCACCCCATAAACACTCACGACCAGAGCGGTATCGAGATCACGCTTGAAAGCTCCGGAAGCGGCTCGCGGCTGGACAACATCGACAAACCGTGCGGTGGTGATCTCATGCCCGACCCCATTTCCGGAGGACAGAGCGGATGGGGGTCACGTTACTGGGACTGCTGCAAGCCTCACTGCTCATGGCCTGACAACACATCGAATCTTGCCGCCAATTGCGACATGAATGACGAAGAGATGCCCTGTTATGAGGACAAGGGGGATTGGCTGCAAGGAACAGACAACGGATGCCAGGGAGGACCGGCCTTTACCTGCTACAGCCATGTTCCCTTCGCGGTGTGCGAGAATCTGGCCTATGCCTTCGCGGCGGTTCCCGGCGGCGATGACGACTGCGGAAAGTGCTTTCAGCTGGATTTCGACGGTGGTTTCGAGCACGGCGACCCCAAAGAAGCTCATCAGCTCATGGCCGGAAAATCGATGATCGTGATCGCATCCAACATCGGTCATGATGTTGCCGGAGGCCAGTTCGACATCATGATCCCCGGCGGAGGTCTTGGAGCTTTCGAGGACGGCTGTGCACGGCAGTGGGGAGTGGATAAGGATGATGAATCGCTGGTGGGAGCGACCTACGGGGGGTTCACAACCACCTGCGAACAGCAACTGGGCTTCGATGCATCGGCCGAAGACATGAAAGGGTGCGTGAGGAGCATGTGTGACAATCTCTTCGGTGATGATCCCGAGATGAAGGATTTGCACGAAGGGTGCATCTGGTATGTGGAGTGGATGCACGCGGTCAACAACCCCACATTCAAATACAAGGAAGTCCCCTGCCCTCAGGAGCTTATGGATCTGTACTACACCACAGAGCACTAAGAGAGGCAAGCGAACGTTCTGAATCGAATGCAGACCCCTTGATTTCTTATCAAGGGGTTTTTTCTTTTGGGGATACCCACCGATTAGAAAATTACAACATCATTGTCGTTTCTACGGGATCAGGAACTTCAGTCTGAATCTTTAGCCACCTCCCCGAAAAATCTCCAATACTGAATACGAAGCCCGTCGCCGCACCTCGGAATACGATTCAGCTGATCTCCTTTTTCCTGAACACTGCGGAAAGTTTCCAGTTGTTCGCCAGCCCCTTTCTTATGTCATTCATTTGCGCAACGAGGCTGTCTCCGTTCTCAAGCAGCACGGCAACGGAGTCTTTGGAAAAGGCGACATGGAAAACGTCATCGACAAGAAAAATGGGCTGTTCGGCACTGCCGCTTTGGGTTCTCCGGGCTATCCACAATTTTTTGTCCGAATTGAGAAGCAGGATGTGGTCCTGTCCCGCCTCGATCACTTTCTGCACGGTAACGATCGAATCTTTCTTATCCAGCATCGGCCATCCTTTCCGGTTGAAACGGTTTGTATATAAAGTATATTCCTCTTTTGGTTGAGATTCATGTGCGCACTCAGAATCAATTTACCACTTCATATTATCACTTTTAATGATTCCATACGAAAATCCGGCCCTCCTCGATACAGAACAGTAATATTAAACCCTGCCGGTATGATTGTAAAGAGGGCGGAAAAAGAAATCGTGCAGTATAATATACACCCCGTTTTTTCTGCCCATCGTGCTCTCTTGAGACGGCTGAACGGGGGTATTCATCCGGAATTTTTCAGAAGAACATTCGGCAACACAATGAGTACCGAAAAGGAAATCATGAACCGGTTCCCAAACATTCCAGCTCCTCCCAAAGCTTGAGGGACGCTCCCAAAGCTTGAGGGACGGACTAACACAAAGCTTGAGAAGCTTGAGGGACGGACTAACA
>JBKGXV010000067.1:0-18654 GCA_046546375.1 Chitinispirillaceae bacterium
AATGAACGAAACACTGCAGGTGATAAAGAGCAGAAGAAGTATCAGAGAATACAAACCGGAGCAGATTAAACAGGAAGAACTCGATCTTATCATAGAGGCTGGTATCCATGCTCCGACCGGACACAACATGCAGCCCTGGCATTTCACGGTCATACAGGACAGAAAAGTAATTGAACACCTCAACGCGGTGTCCAAAAAAGTGATGTCTACAATGGAAATAGAATGGATCAGAAAAGCGGGCGAAAATCCAGGTTACGACATATCCTATAAAGCCCCCACTGTAGTTGTTGTTTCGGGAAAAAAGGACTGGATAACCAGCAGAATTGATTGCTGCGCCGCTGTGGAGAATATGCTTATCGCCGCAGAAAGCCTCGATATAGGTTCCGTATGGCTGGGATTCGCCATGTTCGCGTTCCAAATGGAAGGGGAAGCTGAAAAGATCAGTGTACCGGAAGGGTACGAGCCTTACTATGCTTTTACACTTGGATACAAGGCGCGTGATTCACAACCGGCTGCGCCGACCAGGAACTATGATGTGGTCAATTACAAACGGTGATTGTCAAAACAGCAGTGCCCCGGAACATATTCTGAATAGCCTACCTGCACAAAGGCATATAGGTATCAAAATCAATCCAGTCCAGGTTGAAACTGTTGGGAGGTAAAGAGGCTGGAGTATAGGGGCGCACCTCGCCTTTATCCAGAACATCCCCGAAAAGCTTCCAGGCAACCTCTGTTTCAGTAGCACTGACAAAGAGCGTATGATCTCCGGCCAGTACATCAAAAAGCAGCTTCTGGTATGCTTCGGGGTTAGTCACTCCGAATGAATCCTTGTAGCAGAAATTCATGTGAGTGCCGGCGAGAGAAACATCACTGCCCGGAATTTTAGTGGACAGATCAAGAATGATCCCTTCGGCGGGCTGAATTTTGAAGATGATTTTGTTCTGATCCAGCTTTCCATTTTCATTGAAAAGAAGCTTGGGAAGCTCTCTGAACCGGATACCGATCTCGGTACCCCGCCTGTGCATCGCTTTTCCGGTTCGAATGTAAACAGGGGTGCCGGTCCAGCGGAAATTGTTTATATTCAGCTTCAGTTCCGCATAGGTTTCTGTGTTGGAATCATTGGCCACCCCCTTTTCTTTTCTGTATCCCTCGTACTGAAAGCGGCTGCAGGAAGTGATCTGCATGGTACGCAGAATATCGATTTTCTTCGCCCGGATATCTTCAGAATCAAGACTGACCGGAGCCTCCATTGTAACAAGACTTAAAAGCTGCAGAAGATGATTCTGCACCATGTCCCGCAGAATACCGGCTCTGTCGAAATATGCCCCCCTCTCCACTATCCCCTCCTCCTCCAGAGCGTTTATCTGGATTGACTCTATATAGCGGCTGTTCCATACAGGATAGAAAAGAGAATTGGCAAAACGGAACACGAGTATATTCTGAACCGCTTCCTTGGCCAGATAGTGATCTATTCTGTAGATCTGGGATTCGTCAAAACAGGCCTCAAGCTTGCGGTTCAACTCACGTGCGGAGGCGAAATCGTAACCGAAAGGCTTCTCCAGAACGATGGAGGTCTCCTTTCCGAATCCGTCCGCTATCAGCTCCCGTGCAGTGGGAGCATAAGCTGCAGGCGGCTGAGAGAGAAACACCACCACTTTTTCAAACTGCCCCTTGGAGAATATGAACTCTTTGAGACCTGATATATACTGATGATAATACAGTTGAGAGGCGAACTGGGGGTCTGTACTGAAACGGTTACGGAATTCCTCATGGGTGAAAGGTGTTCGGCCGGCCCCTACGACGATATTGCTTTTATTGATTTTCCCCTGATGGTACAAAGCTTCGAGAGCCGGAACGAGCTTGCGTCTGGTGAGGTCGCCTGATGCTCCCAGAATCACGATGGCACAGTTACAAACAACCACTTATCCCCTCCCGATGAGCTTTAAAAGAGGCCGGTCACCACAACCGGCCTTCTGTAAAATCATTCCGGTGAAAATTCGTCTTTACCCACTCCGCATTCGGGACATACCCAGTCATCGGGAAGATCCTCGAAAGCTGTTCCAGGTTTGATTCCGTTATCTGGATCTCCCGCTTCAGGATCATACACATAACCACAGGCATTGCAGACGTAACGTTTCATGAAAACTCCTCCTTGGAATTGATGAAATAGTGAAAATTCAGCACTGCTGCTGTCAAAAAATTCTCATCCTCCCATAGCCGCTTCAACCCCCTGGGAGAAGTCGGTGGGAACATGTACGGCTCTGGCACCCAGCTCCTTGTCAAACATGTAAAGAGCCCCGGTGTTCTCTCCGATGAGTTTGAGCTTCTGGATGATATCCTGAGGCGTCTCCTCCTCCTCGACCTGCTCTGTCACATACCAGGAAAGAAAGGCCTGAGTTGCGTGATCTTTATCGCTGATAGCTATCTCCATCAGTTCATTTATACTGCTTGTAACCAAGCGTTCATGCTTCAGTGTCTTTTCAAACATCGACAGCACAGAAGAAAAATCGGAGTCGGGTTTTGCAATTGTTTCAAGCATGACCTCTCCCCCACTCCTCTGAACGTATTCATAAAATTTCATGGCGTGAACCATTTCCTCGTGGTACTGCACCATAAACCAGCTCGCCGTGCCCTTGAGCCCCATCGAAGCGGCTTTGTTGGACATGGACATGTACAGATATGCCGAAAACATCTCCTTGTTGATCTGTTCATTGAGAGCTGATTCCATTTTCTCACTAAGCATGTCATTTTCTCCTTTCATATTTTCCCGATTAACACTTAATATAGTAATACGTTCGGGCAAGGTAAAATCAATGTGGTTTCACTCCTCTTTTCCATCCCATATACCTCTGGCCCTGTGCGCTTCTTTTTCTCTGCCAGCCTGGTTCTGAATCCTATAAGCACAGTCTCTTACGACACCATAAAGAACCCCGCAGCCGGCATCCTCTCTCTGCAGGTCACCTCTGTCCGCGCAGAACAGAAGCTGCCGTGCGAGCTCCAGAACCTCCATGATATTGCGATTGACGCTTTTCATTTTGAACCCGACCTTTGCAAAAAACCTTCATAAGGAGCAAAGAATAGAAGCAAACACCGTGCCCGTCGGACTTCATACTCCCGTGGTCTGTAGTTTGCGCCCGCATATATCAGATGACTTGGAGGAGATCACTATGAGCAGAACCAATTTAATTCTCACATTCACAATTTCCTCTGTTCTGCTCATGTTTTTTCTCTCCGATATATTTAAAAAGAGAGACCTCATTACCGAAATAAACTCCGAAGAACAGTTCAGAATCGTTATTGAGGAATCGGGACCGGAACTGATCGCCTTAGAAGTCTACACCGAATGGAGCATTCCCAGCAGAGTTCTTCTGCCTGTTTTGAAGCAAATTGCACGCAATCACCAGGAATCCGTCACTATCTACAGATTGAATCTGGACAACTTTCCCCAACTTGTCCCATTATTTGAATCCTCCAGAATTCCATTCGTGGTTTTCTTCAAAAATCAAAAGGCAGTTCATGCGCTCACGGGGGTTCAGCCAAAAAGTGCCTATGAACGTATAATAAACATGTACAAAAACACTTCCGATGGACAGACTGATCCTCCTTCAGAAGAAATCACCCCGGGAGGACTTATAATGACCAGAAAAGGGGAGATTTTCCCCCCTTACCGTCCGACACGCCCTCCGATTCACCTGCCTTCGGATCGCTTGCGCATTCGCCTGATCCGCTTTGGACTGAACCGTACTGAATTTCCCAGAACGATTCTCACATAAGCACCTCTGAGAAGAGGCTCGGGACCATCCGTGACCTCGGAAATTCCCCTGCTCCACTGAGTGCTTCCCGCTGGATCAAACACATAACCCGCCCTGAAACCGATCAACATATTTCTGTACCCGCGCCACGAACTCAGTTTGTAATCGAAACCTGCTCCGGCATTGATGAGAAACGACAGCTGATAGATGCTCATTGTCTGCTGAGGCTCAACCAGGGCCTCGGTGAAGGATACCTGAGCAGGTCCGGCCCTTAAAGCACTCAAGCCGGCTCCTATGCCCACAAGAGGATAGAACGAGAGATCTTCACAACCAAGAAGATCCACTCCGGTATTGAAAAACAATCGGGAGGCCCAGAAACTGCTTCTCTGGCCGCCAATTTCATTTCCACGCCAGAAAAGCCCCTCCCATTCTCCTCCGCTTATAAGCCGATCGCGGGTCACACTCCAGCCCAGTGCGAGATTCAGACTATAGGAGGAAAACTCGCCCAAACCAAAATCATCGATTCTCCCATTGAGATCCTCCACATCCACCCACGCCACCCCCGCAGACATATAACGACTCGCAGTGATGGTGTCCGGTAAAGAATCCCCTCTCCACCGGAACAGTTTCAAGGGATTCGCTGCAGCGGTGACCACCAAACACAGTAACACGATACCTGTTCTCATTGTACCTCCCCGTTTGGGTTAATATGGATGTTTGAAGCGTGTAAATCGAGAAAGAGAAAATGGCAAGCACAGAATTATGGCTACAAAAAATGTGCCGGGCGGAGAAAAAGGAGGGCTGTGATGAAGTTCACCTGGGGGGAGATAATATCCTCACCCCGATTACATGGATCTTCTCTCTGCCCCGGAGGTGATACAGCACTGAATCACCTCCGGGATGGCGCAAGTCACCGATTTCAAATGAAATTCAACCGAGCAAAAAGCCCCCCACAGCACCGGCACTGTGAGAGGCTTCAAACAGAGATATGACCAGATCTAAATCACTTTGTACTCCAGAAACCGTGCTTGTTGCAGAATTCACGTGCAACCAGGTCTACTCCCTCCTCCACATAGAAGACGGCCTCGGCTGCGGAATCGCCTTCCTTGAAGTCATGCCTGAGCACCTTGTCCCCCGCAAGCAGCTCCACAAACAGGATATAGTGATCGGGAGTCATGGGATGAGCCGCAGAGCCCACTTTGACAGTCACTTTCTTGCCTTCCCGTTCAATAACCGGCACATGCTTCTCCACCGCCGCATCGACCGTATTGGGAGTCAGCTCAACCAGTTCCTTGCCACAGCAGGAAAGTGTTTCATCTCCGTTCCAGAGAGACTCCACAACTGCACCGCATCCGGGACATTTGTACACACTTTTTTTCTTGATCATCCTAAAACCTCCTCATTTGTCTTTGAATAAGTACACCACAACCAATATATTAGAATCATTTCACACCGGCAAAATAATCCTCCGAATCCATTCTGATCAGGAACCATGAAACGGCTGCCCCCTGTTCCAGTTCGCAGGACATACCTGTGAAGGCCCCCTCAACTACAATTATCGTGCCAACCACTGCATCTCCGGAACAAAAGTGCTCCTCCCCCGATCAAAGTGTCTTGAAACGGATTGAATAAACGCCCCATTTCAATACACTTGTGTCCATTCCGGGAGGGATGCTAGGACCATCCTGATTACAGATACTATTTTGTAACTCACTAATTATTACTAACAGAATCGAGGCGTCATGAAAATAAGCGGTTTTTCCTTTGCAAGAAATGCCCAGAAGCTTTACTATCCGGTTGCCGAGGCGATAAAATCCATTCTGCCAATCTGCGATGAATTCGTGATCGCCATCGGCAAGGGTGATGAGGATGACAGAACCAGAGAAGAAGTAGAGGCCATCGATGATCCAAAAGTCAAAATCATTGATACAGTGTGGCATGACCGCGAAAAACTCAAAGGGCACATTCACGGTCAGCAGACAAATATCGCACTGCGTGAATGCACAGGTGACTGGTGTTTCTACATTCAGGCAGATGAAATCGTCCATGAAAAATATCTGCCTGTGATCAAAAGGAGATGTGAACAGCTTCAGGAAAACGAATCAGTACAGGGGTTGCTTTTTGATTACAAGCATTTCTGGGGTGATTATAACCACTACCATATAAACCATGCCTGGTATCCCAAAGAGATCAGGATAATCCGCAATGGACTGGGAATCGAATCATGGGAAAGTGCGCAGTCTTTCAGGCTGAATAGCCAGAAGATCAAAGTTGCTCCGGTGGATGCTGAAATTTTTCACTACGGCTGGGTCAGACCGCCTCATCTGATGAACAAAAAGCGTCATGAATTCAATACCACCCATCGAGGTAGCCAATACAGTAAAAATATTGCAGATGAACCTCTGGAATTCAATTACGGTTCACTGGAAAAACTTTATGTCTACAACGATTCGCATCCGGCCGTAATGAAAGAATGGTTGGAAAATTTCAACTGGGCAGACAAACTGCAATACAAAGGCAAAAGCAATGTGAAACATAAACATGACAGATTCAAATACAGATTTCTTACCTTTTTCGAACAGCTTCTGGGCTGCCGAATAGGCGGTTTCCAGAATTACATACTGCTGAAGGACATCTGAAATCAATTTCAGATTTGTTGTTTTCTTCTGCCGGAGTATATATTCAGAACATGCTTACAATCCGTAAATATATCCGAATCATTATTATCATGACAGCAGCGGCCGTCACTGCGGCAGCAGCTGTCAAGGCTATGAATATGCACCCGGATTAAGCTCAGCATCACTATCGATTACCATTAGGGCTTTCCGGAATTTCCGGAAAGCCTTTTTTATTTACCAAAAACCAGGAGGTACCATGAAACGCATCATTTCAACTGCTGCGGCAGCAATCAAAGCATCATCTGTCCAGATTATCATTCTGTTTCACGACTCGAACCTGAAACACAAACGAAAAAGGCGGTATAAACATGAAAAGCTATAAAACCTCCACTCTTTCCTTTCAACCTGCAAAACGGGTTCTGGGTATACCCCGTTCAGGAATCCGTGAACTGCTTTCCAACTCTCAAAACAAAAAGATAATCTCCTTCGGCGGAGGCGTTCCGCACGACTCCCGAGTCCCCCTTGCACTGATAGAGGATGCATTCGAAAAAGTGCTGAGCCGATGTGGAACACAGGCGTTTCGCTATGGTTCTTCGGAAGGAGAACCCTCATTAAGAGAGCAGATTTCAAACTGGCTCAAAAGTCTGGGAATGAATGCCGACCCTGACCACATTCTTATAGTGAACGGTTCCCAGCAGGGTCTGGATCTTCTGGGGAAAGTACTGATAAATCCCGGTTCCAGGGTGCTTCTGGAGCGGCCGACCTACCTTGCCGCACTTCAGGCTTTCTGCCCCTACGCTCCTGCATATGACGAAATTGAACTGGACAGCGAGGGAACCAGTCCGCTTCTTCTGGAAGACAGACTAAAAAGGGGCAATTATCGGTTTTTCTATACCATACCCTCCTTTCAGAATCCCTCGGGAGCTTACAGTCCGGAGGAACGAAGAATAAAAACAGCCCAGCTGCTGAACAGATACAATACTCTGCTTGTGGAGGATGATCCCTACAGTCAGCTCTATTACGACCAGAATTCTTCCCCAAAACCACTGTGCTCCTTCGGAGTGCGCAACGCGGTATTCCTGGGAACCTTTTCCAAAATGGTAGCTCCGGGATTCCGCCTGGGATGGGTGTGGTCGAATTCAGACATACTCCGCCACATATTGACTGTAAAACAGGCGGCAGATCTCTGCACCGGTCGTTTCCAGCAGCTCCTTTTAAGTGAACTGCTTGAAAATATCGATCTGAACCGTCATCTGAAAAATAACAGAATGTTCTACACACAGCAGAGAAACACTATGCAGCAGTTCATGCTCAAACACCTCTCTGAACACATGGAGTGGAGTACCCCCCGGGGAGGTATGTTCTTCTGGGCGAAACTCAAAGACGGGCTCAGTGCCGAGGGACTTCTGGACAGATGCTTCTCACGTGGAGTGGCGTTTTCCGACGGTTCAGCCTTCTTTGCTTCAAACCAGAAAAAAGAATTCCTGCGCCTCAACTTCACTCAATGCACCGAGGCGGAAATGGATGACGGACTGGAAGTGATAAAAGAGGAGATAGAAAAAATGAAAATGAACTGAACTGAAGGGTGTTCGGGACAACCCGAACACCTTTATTTTTTCTGAGCCACAATCAGCATTTCGTAATCCTCCGTGGTCAGCTTCACATCCCTGCTGAAAGCCCCTTGAGGACAACCGAAAATTCCGATATTATGAAAACCGAGAGTTTTCAAAAGCCAGGTGATCTCGGAGGGAACATAGTATCGCTCATTACATTTGAGAGTAATCTGCTTACCGCTGTCATCGGTGACTTCGTAAACCGAATGATCCCTGAATGTCATGAGATCGAAGCTGTTGTCTGAACTAACACCGTCAACCATATTGGTGTCCAGAAAAACTTTCACGGAGTGGTATAGAGGAAAAAGCCCGTTGAGAGTGGTCAGTATGAGCTTCGCATCACTTTTAAGTGCATTGGCTGCGTTCTGAAGAATCACAAAATTCATCTCATCTGTTTCCATCAGAGGAAATGCCCCTTCACAGAGCATGATAACCATATCAAACTGAGGAGAAAAGGAGAAATTACGGGCATCGGCCTGGATGTAGTTCACCTCCACAGAGGCATCTCGGGCCTTTTTTTGAGCCCTGGAGAGCATGGACCTGGAAAGATCAATTCCCGTCACGTCATAACCGCGCCTGGCCAGCTCGACAGCATGCCTCCCCGTACCGCACCCCACATCGAGAACGCGCTTGTTTTTGTCAAAGGAGAGCTCATACTCGATAAAATCGACCTCTTTTACCGTTCCCTTGGTGAACTCCTCCTGATCATATTTCAGCGCATAATTCCTGAACATCCTCTCATACCACTGAGTCATACACACTCTCCCCCACAGTTCAAACCTCAGGTATTCCTCATGAAACCAAATAAATTAATACCACTGGCCGAAAACAACCAT
The DNA here is from genome assembly GCA_046546375.1 of Chitinispirillaceae bacterium. Lineage (GTDB taxonomy): Bacteria > Fibrobacterota > Chitinivibrionia > Chitinivibrionales > Chitinispirillaceae > JAEZKC01. Next base: position 8,820 of record JBKGXV010000067.1, read on the forward strand.
TTAACCATTTTATCCACAAAACGAATTCGCCGAAAAACAAAGTGATGTTGAAGTGGGAACGGAAATGGCAGAAATTACTTTTGTTTTAGCGCTGAATACTTAACACCGAAACTAAAAACCCCATGTCCGATCCCATACACATATCCGTTCTCAAGCTGGTTTTCATTACCTGTGCCTCGGGAGATTTGTCCTCAAACCTCTTCTCCCCGCCCGACCGTACCAGCAGAGCCATCAAGGCCCACCAGAAAATACAGAAATCCTATGGTGATAGCTACAAAGCGGAGGTAACCACTTCCATAACAGTAGAGGAAGCTACCCCCAAGAATGGGCGAAAGCCCCTCCTGCTACGAGTGGGTGGCCGAATTGATGGAATTATCAACTCTGAAAATCCTCCTGTGGTAGAGGAGATAAAATCCGTTCTCACAGATCTGGACTCATTAAGCGACTCGGACAATCAGATGTACTGGGCCCAGGCTCGCTGCTATGCCTACATGTATGCCCATGAGCACGATTTGCCACAGATCACGATCCGGATCACCTACGTACAACTCGATACACTCGAAACGAAATCGTTTGATAGAACTGAATCCCGAAAAGAACTGGAAGAATTCTTCTCGGAAGCCGCAGAGCGGTATTTCAAACTGGCCCGCATGGCAGAGGACTGGAAAGAGGAACGGGACAGTTCCATTTTGAAGCTTTCGTTCCCCTTCGGGAAGTTCAGACCGCGTCAGAGAGATTTCGCCGCAGCAGTATACCGAGCTGTTAAAAACAACAAACACGTCTTTGCCCAGGCCCCAACCGGTACAGGAAAAACAATGGCGACACTTTTCCCTTCTATCAAGGCAATGGGTGAAAATGCGGCGGAAAAAATCTTCTATCTCACTGCCAAAGGAGTCACTGCGTCTCTTGCTCAAAACTCCCTTGATCTGATGCGCCAGAAGGGACTGCGGATCAGATCGGTTACTCTGACTGCAAAAGACAAAATCTGCTTCCTTCCGAAAAGAATATGTGATCCTGATGAATGCATCTACTGCAAAGGGTATTACGACCGTCTCCATGAAGCTCTGCTGGAAACATTCGATAAAGACAATCTTGTCAGAGAGCAAATCGAGGGTATTGCTGAAACCTATTCTCTGTGTCCTTTTGAACTGAGCCTTGACATTGCGTTATGGTGCGACTGCATAATCTGTGACTACAACTACGCTTTTGATCCCAGTGTGTATCTCAGACGCTTTTTCGAAGAGGAAGACGGACGGTATGTGTTTCTTGTTGACGAAGCACACAACATGGTCGACAGAGCACGAGATATGTTTTCAGCAGAATGCATAACTCAACGCTACTCATATCTGAAAAAGAAAATCAGACGTGGAATGCCGGAAGTCTCCCGTGCACTAACCGGGCTGCTAAAACAGCTGAAAGAAATTGAGAATGAAATGGGCGGCAAACTCTTTTCAACAGAACCTGACCCCTCCCCCGGGCTGATTTTCCGCCTTGCTTCTTTTGCACGAGCCGCCCAGAAACGGCTTGCCCGCAACGAACCCCACCCAGCCCGGGATGATCTTCTTGAAATCTATTTCGAAACGCTCTCTTTTCTGCGGATCGAGGAAGATTATGATGAACACTATGTCACCACTCTGACACGGCAGAATAAGACATTCACCGTCAAGATTTTCTGCCTTGACCCCTCATTTCTTCTCAACAAAGCACTCAAAAGAGCCAAAGCTACCGTGTATTTCTCCGCCACACTCTCCCCCTTGGGCTATTTCAGGGATATTCTGGGAGGAAGCCGTGATGCCAGGCTACTGCGCATAGGGTCACCATTCCCCCCAGAAAACCTCAAAGTGATGATTGGTTCAGCTGTATCCACCTACTATAAGGACAGGCCCGAAACAGCACCCGAAATCGCCCGCATGATATCGGACAGCGTGGAAAAGAAAAAAGGCAACTATCTGGTTTTCTTCCCCTCCTACGCCTATCTGGAGATGGTGAAAGAATACCTGACCCAGATCAATCCCGGACTTCGCCTATTAGTCCAGACAAGAGAGATGGATGAAACAGAACGCAAAGCATTTCTTGACACATTTGACGAAGAAAACAGGGAGACACTGGTGGGCCTTGCAGTCATGGGCGGGGTATTCGGAGAGGGAATCGATCTGGTCGGAGACAAACTGGTGGGTGCGGCTGTAGTGGGAGTGGGTCTTCCCCGGATAAGTGATGAACGTGAACTGATAAAGGATTACTTCCAGAAAACAAGAAGCGCAGGGTTTGATTTTGCCTATGTGTTTCCCGGAATGAACAAGGTGCTGCAGGCTGCCGGAAGGGTCATCCGTTCAGAAAAGGACAGAGGTATTCTGTTTTTGATTGATAAGCGTTTCACCCGTCACCCCTACAGGAACCTGCTCCCGCCGGAATGGGAGATCAGCTACGTAAGTACCAGCGGTACAGTACATAAAGAGCTTGAGCAGTTCTGGAATCACTCTCAACAGAGTGATTCAGAAATGTAAAACCTGCAGTCACCTTTGCAGAAACGTTTTTCTCTTCCAGATGTCTTGAATTAAAAAAAATGCCGTGTATCCGCAATGTGGCGGGATACACGGCATTTGAATTTTCTTTCACTTTCTGATTATCTGAACCCCTTGATCTTGGCCTTTCCGATTCTTGACTTGAAATCCGCCTCAAGCTTCTTGAGATTCTGATACTGCTCGGGTGTTTCAATAATGACAAATTCCACTCGTCTGTTGGCCGCCCGGCCCGCAGCAGTAGTGTTGTCCGCCACGGGTACACCCTCGCCGTATCCGATAGCTATGAGCCGGTCTGAAGGTACACCCTTGCTGAGCAGATAATTTCTCACCGAAGCCGCGCGGGCTGCTGAAAGCAGAAGGTTATACTCCTCCTTGCCCTGGGAATCGGTATGACCCTGGATTTCGTAGCGCAGGTGCGGATACTGTTTAAGAAATTTGACCACATAATCAAGCGCAGCGTGAGAAGCCGACATAAGCTCCGCACTGGCGGTCTTGAAGTTAATTGCCCTCAGGGAAGTATTGAGTTCCTTGGTTTCCTTTTCAGTGGGCTTCATGAGCGTATCGGGACATCCATCCTCATCCTTGTAGCCGTTGTGAGTTTCCGGCTTCTCAGGACATTCGTCAGACCCGCTGCAGACATCTGCATACTTGTCTTCCAGGCCCTGTTCAGAAACCCAGGCATCACACACTTTGTCGCCATCATTGTCCGGATCCGGGCACCCATCCTCATCCTCGAACCCGTCCTCATCCTCAGGTTCATCAGGACATTGATCAAGTGTATCGGGAATACCGTCACTGTCGTTATCCGGATCAGGACAGCCATCATCATCCTGATAACCATCCTGGTCCTCCGGCTCATCGGGGCAAAGATCAATACCGTCATGAATACCATCCCCGTCACGGTCATCCTCCGGACACCCGTCCTCATCCTCTATACCGTTGAAATCCTCCGCCGAGTTGGGACACTGATCGGTGGAATCGGGAATTCCATCCTTGTCGTTGTCGTAATCGGGACACCCGTCCTCATCCTGGAAACCATCGAGATCCTCCGGCTCGTTGATGCACTGATCAAGGGTGTCCGGTACACCATCATTGTCATTGTCATAATCGGGACATCCGTCCTCATCCTCGAACTCATCGAAATCCTCGGGTTCATCAGGACACTTATCGAGTGTATCGGGATAGCCGTCATTATCGTTATCATAATCCGGACACCCGTCACCATCTTCAAAGCCGTCAGGATCTTCCGGATCATTCATGCATTGATCAAGAGTGTCCGGTATACCGTCATTGTCATTATCATAATCGGGACATCCGTCCTCATCCTCGAAGCCGTCGAAATCTTCCGGAATTTCGGGACACTCGTCAACTTTGTCCAGTATCCCGTCTTTGTCCTTGTCGGTTTTCATGCCCCACCTGAAGGATATTCCACCTGAAAGCTCAGCACCGCGACGGGGAAGGAAAATCATGCTTCCCAGAGCTTTGTACGAAGCATCGATGGAAACATATTTGAAGTTGAGACTTGCGCCCAGAGCGGATGCGAATTTTTCCGATCCGCCCAGAACCATACCGGCACGTACCGGAAGCACACCATGAAGAAGTCCCGCCTCCCCTCCAAAAGTGAATCTGGGTACATATGAACTCCTTCCGGCAGTTTTCACCAGTTGCTGTTCATAGTTGACTCCACCGGAAAGATATTTAGAATAGTAAACCAGATCTTCCTTATCGGACATATCATACAAATAGGAATATCCGATATTGAACGACAAAGGAAGAAACGTGACAAAATAATCAACGGGCTTAAGTGAGTCTCTTTCATCAGGGAAGTATTCATCATTATTTCTGTCAAATGTCTCCTCCACCGGTTCAAAAAAGTCCATCACATCCGCACCTTCTTTTTTGAAAGGATAGGTAGCTTTGTGAGCATCCCTTCCCCAGAAAATCAGTCCCAGGTTCTGCACATCAATCGATACCGAATGATCGTCATCATAAAGAATACCCCCTATATCAAAACCGATACCCTGTCCGTGAACAGGTCCGAATGTTTTTTCATAATTCCAATCGCCGCTGAATCCGCTTCCCGCGGTCATGATTTCCACCTCACCATCCATGTCCCACTTGTTGGTTTCCTCGTTGTAAGTAAAATGGCTTCCCGATTTGGCTTCAGCCTGCATAATGGAGTGACCCAGTATCAGTTTGGCACCAACACCTCCGGCACCGTTTTTGAGCCTGAAGAGATCGTGAAGTGCAGGAATGGTAACCGGCAGACCCAATTTGGCGGAAATTTCAGTTGTCCATAATGCATTGACATAAAAGTCGGAGAAATCGAGTGTGTTACCGCGAAGCAATCCGTCGGTGTTGGAGAAAACCGGAAGCAGCAACCCTTCAGAAATCCTCACTTCCTGATCCATGTTGGTCTGCACATTCAATGCAAAACCATGAGTGGATGCACTAAGAAGTGAAGTTCTCATCCCGGTGAAAAGGCTGACTCCGCCCTTCAACTCCTCTGTCAGTTTGGCTGAAACTTCTTCTTCGTTCATCCCCTCCAAGCCAAAGCTTTCCTCAAACACAGAGGCCATCAGTCTGGAAGTGGCCTTCATATCGGTAACATTCCAGTACTGGTAGAAAGGTGAAACAGCCAGCTTGTCACTCCAGTAGGCGATTGAAGTGGGCAGAAGGTAGTAGCCGCCCCGGGGTACCCGGTCCACACCCAGAAGGGCAGGGTTTCCATACGCTGCATCAAGAGAAGCGCCCCCCGCATTGCGGGCCTGGGTAGCTCCCGCGTTCAGAGGATTGTTGTCCGGTCCAGCCATGACCGTCACCGCCACGCAACAAAATATCAGTACTGCACAACCTAATCTATTCATTTCCATTCCTTTCCCTTTCAGACGGCAGATCACCAGATCATGAGTGAATCGCTGTTGTTTGTACCCTCGACTCTGAACCACGACTTGATATCCACATAGTCTGTGTCAGAGAGCGCCTCGTGCGGTTCCTTCTGCAGAAAACGAATCTGCCATCTCCAGGAGCAGGTATCCGAAGAAACAATTTTTTCTATCTGTTCCTCTTCAAGAACAACCGAGTTATACACAGAATCTGCGGGAGAGCGCTTCGGAAGATACACCCCGCCGGTTCCAAGCAGGTTTACAAAACCGGCATCATCGGCATCACCCTCCTGAGTAACCATCTCGTAGGCGTCATCAATGGAAAGTGAAGCAAGCTCACCCATCTTGTCCTTGGGGGCTACCAGAGCATAAAGCCTCAGATAGAGGTTGGTGTTGTTCCACATATACATGTTGAACTCCGCCCGTCTCTCATCCATTTTGTTCACTATTCTCATCTGATCGAACATGGCAAACGTGTCGGTCCCCAAATCCATGGTGAAAGAATCGGCTATAGCCCAGTCGAAACTGGCGTTCATTATGTAGTGAGCGTCTGTTCTGATAGTAGTCCGGCCGATATGAGTGTAGAACTCAGGGTCGCTGGACTGAAGATCGTTCACTACCAGCATGGGAGTGCCCACCGGCAAAGAAGAACGGCTCACCACAGTGATGGAATCGGGAAAACGGTTGGTCACATTGGTTATGTCGAGAATACGAGTATACGAGGTGTCATTTTTGACATCAACGAATTCGGCAGTCGTTTCAGCAGTAGTATTCGGATCCTGAGGATCGAACATGGTGATCTGTGTGACAAAGGTGTCTATCTGAGTATGCTGATAAAGAACCGGGCTGACATTTATGCGAGCCTCCACATCCTCGAAAATGAATTTCCCCCGCATTTTCTCCTTGTTCTGCTCAGGCCAGGGAAAATCTATAGGAACATGCTGAGTATCGTTACCCCTTACGATCTCCTCTCTGATAACCCCGTAAAACTCTCTGAACTGAAGCCCGTCCGATTCTATGGAAAACACAAGTGAATCATCCTCAGATATGGTGATTTTCTTTTTAACCGATACATCGGGATACACGTGGTAATCCATGTAACTGACCGATTTATCCAAGCTGTCGTTCCATTCGGTAAACAGCCTTGAGGTATTGACCGCTCTTTCGAAATGAATACTGTTCTGATTTGCATTTGCCTCCAGCTCATCACCCCTCTTTGCGGGAATCCTTCCGTCGAAATGAGTGATACTGTCCTGCTCACCCGGGGAGACATCCGCAAGATTATCCTTGCTTCTGATACCGTTCTCCATGCAGTACAAAGTAGCCCAGAGGTGCTGATGATATCCGACTCCCTTAAAATCAATATCTGTGTAGTTTTCAACCCGGTAGAAGAATCTTCCTCCCTGAAAATCCACGTACTTCATCTCGATTGTGTCACTGAGCTCGTAGGCGACTCTGAAATGCTTCTCAAGATCCTCAAGGACCGTGTTCTCCAGATCAACCTCACTTGCGGTCATGCCGTCAAGAGAAATGGAAAGCTGAAGTTCACTGCCCGCATCGAAGGAACCGGAAGATTCAGTTGACGCTGACACCGAAACCGACAAGGGTACATTGAGCGTGTTTCCCGCCGACGCTATGGTAATATCGGCACTTGCGCCTGCCGCCAGATCGGCAACCTGGCCCGAACCGAAACCGGCTATATCAACTTCAAAATCACTCAAATCGACATTGGAACTGTTGCTGACCGTGATAGAAAGAGGATCACTGTCATCGGTGAACTCTATACTGTATATGTCAGTAACATCGATATCCTGTTGCGGGATGGCCAGAGGGCCTGAAGGGAAATTGCCTGCCAGAGGAATGCTCTGGCTCACATCAGCTATACCGGACAGCGCAATGGGTCCCATTTTATGAGTGATACGCTTGTCGCCGAAATTCTCCTCGCTGACCACCAGCTCAAGTGAATCCTGCTGCTTGACACTGAATGCCACGGTGTTTCCCACCACAGTATCCTCGGATAAGTGAGAACTGTCGTCATAATAGGTACTGTCGACATTGAGAATGCGCATGGTGCTGTCAAGCGGGAAGAGGCCGGGAAGTTCTTCTCCGAACACAAGCTTGTGATTGATGGGAACCTCCAGTGCGGAACGCCACTTCAGCGGATCCTTATCAGCGGGATTGATACAGTAGATCAACAACCCCAATCCCATACAGGCGACCGAAACAACGGCGGAATTTATGCCTTTTCTCAACACAGACCCCCTTTATAAGGTACTTTTACCGACTTCATAACTCTTAAGTTTAAAATTCTGTCCTTCAAATTGTCAAATCCGGCCGCAAAGTTGTGTATTCATGATTCCATTTTTTTGTGGAAAGCCTCCCAAAAACCCTCCTCAAGCACTACAGTCTTGCCCTCGATATGAAGTTTGCCCTCATGAGTTAGCCTGGCAAGGAGCCTTGAATAGGTTTCGGGAGTCGCACCTATGGCCGCAGCCATGTCTTTTTTGGAAATTATCGGTACCACTTTCTCTCGTGGGCCGTAATGATCACGTATATACATGAAAAACCGCTCCTCGACATCGTGCATGGTAAGAAAGCGGATTCTGTCAGCCAGATAGCGCTGTTTGCGCATAAGCATCGCTATGAAATCATTTCTGAAATCAGGTTTATCAAGAAGACAGTTGAACTGATGTTTGGGGATGACAAAAAGAAGACCCGGTTTCATCACTGCGGCCGTCACCGGATATTCACTGCGCTCGAACAAAACCACTTCCGCAAAAGGTTCTCCGGGAGAGATCACCTTGATCACCACTTCCCTGCCATCGGGCGTGTTCTTGTAAAGTCCCACCGCCCCGCTTGCAAGAAAATAAAAGGCAAACCCCTTATCTCCCTCATGAAACAGCACCTCTTTTTTCCTGATCTGCTTTGGAATGCAGATATCGGCCAGTAGCTCCCTGCTTTGCGCGCTGATACCCTGGAAAAATTCGGAACGTTCCAGAAATGTAACTGTATCCATGCGATTAACTCCTCGGTACAATATAAATAGACGGGGGCTGGTTAATTCTGAAGAGGTGCATTTTTTCTGCGATTATCCTTGGATTCTTCGGAAAAAACAGCCTGATTCAAAATACCCCCGGAGGTGAATTTCACCTCCGGGACAAAAATCTCATAAAAAAACACGAAACTGGCATACAGCTTGCATCATCCCCGTACTCAATTCCGATCAAATGCATTCTCTGCTCTCCGTCTTTTTTTTACCTGTAATGTTCACCAGGAAAATAAACTTTTCTTGATGCACATCAATTTTTTTCCGCCCTCTTTTTCGCATATTTATTACAGACACAGCCAAAAGCCCCAAAAGGAGAAAATATGAAAAGAAACATCATCAGTATCGACCATGAAAAGTGTAACGGATGCGGAGCGTGTGTGCCCAACTGTGCTGAAGGTGCCCTGAAGATCATAGACGGAAAAGCACGACTCATAAGCGATCTGTTCTGTGATGGCCTGGGAGCCTGCCTGGGACACTGCCCCCTTGGCGCCATCACCATAGAGGAGCGTGAAGCTGAACCCTATGATGAACGCAAAGTGATGGAGCATGTGGTGAAGCAGGGACCCAATGTAATCAAGGCTCATCTGCAGCACATGAAGGATCACAATGAATTGGGTTACCTCAAGGAAGCACTGCAGTACCTTGAAGAAAACAACATAGAAACCGATTTCGAAGCTGAAGAGAAAGAGGAGGAGAATATGAACGGAAAGGCTTTCGGTGGATGCCCAGGATCGAAAACAATGAACTTTGATGCTCCGGCCAAGGAGACACAGCAAACCGGTACCAGAGCATCGCAGCTGACTCACTGGCCGGTTCAGCTCCATCTTGTATCACCCTCGGCGGGTCACTACAAGGGATCGGACCTTCTTCTTGCTGCTGACTGTGTTGCCTTCTCGATGGGTGATTTCCACAAAGACCAACTCAAGGGAAAAACACTGGCCATCGCCTGCCCCAAACTGGATGAGGGACAGGAGATTTATCTGGAAAAGCTGGTGGCCATGATCGATCAGGCCAAGATAAACACGCTTACAGTGATGATCATGCAGGTTCCCTGCTGCGGAGGACTTCTGCGGCTCGCCCAGGAAGCTGCCAACAAAGCCAGCCGAAAGGTTCCGGTCAAGTGTGTGGTAGTGAGCGTGGAGGGGGAGATCCTCAAAGAGGAATGGGTTTAGGCAATTACGAATTACGGAAAATTACGAATTACGAATAATAGGAGAGATTCTCCCGATAAAGGGTAAATGCATTTTTCACTTCAATAGAAGGAGTACTACAATGGGAATGTTTTGTTATCAGTGCGAACAGGCAGCAAAGGGAATTGAAGATGATTTTGTTTACGGCGAGGACGCCTCTGCGGTTACGCTATGTTCGTTTTCCGCATT
>JBKGXV010000068.1:0-18183 GCA_046546375.1 Chitinispirillaceae bacterium
CACGTTCGGGCTGCAGTATTATCGAACCTATCTCAAGTCCCCCTCCGGGAGATTCGGGGGTCAAGGTTTTTTACCTGTTGACCACATTGTACAATTCTATCAGTCCGGGCAGCGCCTCTGCGAAATTCTCAACACTAAGGCTGTTGGGACCGTCACAAAGAGCCTTGTCCGGGTCGGGGTGGATCTCGGTGAATAGCGCGTCTGCTCCAGCGGCTATAGCCGCTCTGGCAAGAGGCATTGCCATCTCTCTGTTACCCGAAGAAAAGCCGTTTCCACCTCCCGGTTTCTGCACACTGTGAGTCGCATCGAACACAACTGCTCGTCCGTATGTCTTCATTATGGGAATGGAAGTGAAGTCAACCACCAGCCGGTTGTAGCCGAAAAACGTACCTCTTTCAGTAAGCCAGCACTTGTCGCCCGCCTTCTGCAGTGAGAATTTCATATCCTCGGGGGCCATGAACTGACCCTTTTTTATGTTGATCCATTTTCCTGTGGCCTTGGCGCTTTCAAGCAGATCGGTTTGTCTGCAGAGAAATGCCGGAATCTGCAGGATGTCTACAGCCTGAGCTGCTTCGGGGGCATCCTTTGATTCGTGAATATCGGTAAGGACCGGTATTTCAAACTGTTGTCTGATATTATCCAGGATCTTCAGGCCTTCCTGTCTGCTGGGTCCCCGATAGGAGTTTCTGGACGTGCGGTTTGCTTTGTAGAAAGATGATTTGAAAATGATATCTATGTTATGAAGTTCGGAAAGTCTGGCGATCTCCTCCGCTACTTGGTTGCAGATGTCCTTTGATTCGATTACGCAGGGGCCTGCAATGAAGAATGGGGTTGGTATAGAAGACTGGGTGTGCTTCAGAAACGGAGCTTTGGGGGCAGTTTCACTCATGAATACCTCGGTTTTCATTATGGTTTATCTGTACTACGTTTTTGGTTGACTCGCGTTCAGGTTCAAACTATATTATCCGCCTGTGCTGTGCTGGCAGGATCGTTCTTCAAAATAGCTTTTTTCCCGTATACTAAACATCCTCAATTTAACTTCTCATTATATTGGAGGGAACGCATGGCCATTAAAGTTGGAATCAACGGATTCGGCAGAATCGGCAGACTGGTTTTTCGTGCATCAGTGGACAATCCTAACATCGAAGTTGTTGGAATCAACGACCTTATCGATGTTGATTACATGGCTTATATGCTGAAGTACGATTCAACTCACGGCAGGTTCAAGGGAACCGTTGAAGTCAAGGACGGAAAGCTTGTGGTTAACGGCAATGTTATCCGTGTCACATCGGAAAAAGATCCTGCTGATCTGAAGTGGGATGAGATCGGTGCAGAATATGTGGTGGAATCAACAGGTCTTTTCCTCACCAAGGACAAAGCTTCTGCTCATCTCAAAGCCGGTGCCAAGCGCGTTGTATTGTCGGCTCCTTCAAAGGACGACACTCCTATGTTCGTGATGGGTGTGAACAACAAGAACTACACCAAGGACATGGATATCGTTTCCAACGCTTCCTGCACCACAAACTGTCTTGCTCCTGTTGCGAAAGTTCTCAATGACAACTGGGGTATCGAAGAAGGTCTGATGACCACAGTTCACGCTGTCACAGCTACTCAGAAGACTGTTGACGGTCCTTCAATGAAAGACTGGCGCGGTGGCCGCGGTTCCGGTCAGAACATCATTCCTTCCTCCACAGGTGCTGCCAAGGCTGTGGGTAAGGTTATCCCCGAACTCAACGGCAAGCTCACCGGTATGGCTTTCCGTATTCCTACACCTGACGTTTCAGTGGTGGATCTTACAGCTCGCCTGTCTAAGCCTGCCAAATATGATGAAATCAAGGCTGCCATGAAGGCTGCTTCAGAAGGTGACCTCAAGGGTGTTCTGGGTTACACAGAAGATCCTGTTGTTTCCAATGATTTCGTGGGCGATCCCCGCACTTCCATTTTCGATGCCAACGCCGGAATCGCTCTGAGTGAGAATTTCGTGAAGGTCGTATCATGGTACGACAACGAAATGGGCTACTCAAACAAGGTTTGTGACCTCATCTGCTACATGGATACAGTGAAATAAGTGCAGTGGTCAATTCCGGGTTAATGACCTAAGGGTTCTTTATGATTCGCTGAATATAAAGAACCCTTTTTTCCACCTGAAATCAAAGGGGGTATAACACATGGCGATAAAGAAGAAAACTGTAAAGGATGTGGATCTCAAGGGTAAACGCGTCATCATGCGTGTGGATTTCAACGTTCCCATGGATGCGGGTCAGATTCAGGATGATACTCGTATCCAGGCTGCACTTCCTACTATTAAGTACGTAATGGAGCAGGGTGTGAAGAGTCTTGTGCTCATGTCTCATCTGGGTGACCCTAAAAAGGATATGCCTAAAGCTCAGGCAAAGGCTCAAAAGGAAGGCAAGCCTTTTGATGAGCAGAAATATCTCGAAAGCAAGCACAAGATGGCTCCTGTAGCCGCTCATCTTTCAAAGCTTATCGAAAAGGATGTGGCATTGGCTCCGGACTGCATGAGTGATGAGACCAAGGATATGGTTTCCAAGCTGGATAAGGGTGCGGTGCTTATGCTTGAGAATACCCGTTTTCACAAAGAAGAGAAAGCCAAGGATGCCGGGGAACGTGAAGAGATGGGTAAAATCCTGGCAACATTCGGGGATGTATATGTGAATGACGCCTTCGGTACGGCTCACCGTGCTCACGCTTCAACTGAAGCTGTCGCGCATTTTCTTCCCGCAGTGGCCGGTTTTCTTATGGAGAAGGAGCTTGAGTTCCTTCAGGACAAAATCGTGGAATCACCTGAAAAGCCTTTCATCGCGATTATCGGCGGGGCCAAAGTGTCATCCAAAATCGCGGTCCTGGAAAGTCTGCTTTCAAAGGTGAATCATATGATCATCGGTGGCGGTATGGCCTACACTTTTCTCAAGGCCAAGGGTCTTGCCATCGGAGATTCTCTGGTTGAAGATGAGATGATCGACACCGCCCGCAAAATTCTTCAGAAGGCCTATGAATCTAAGGTTTATATCTATCTTCCCATCGATCACGTGGTTACCAAGGAATTTGCTCCCGATGCGGAATCCAAGGTTGTTGCCCGCGGGGCGATCGAGGACAATTGGATGGGAATGGACATCGGTCCTCTGACCAGAGAAAAATTCAAGAATGCAATCAAAGGTTCAAAAACCGTCTTCTGGAACGGTCCGATGGGTGTGTTTGAATTCCCTCAATTTGCCGAGGGAACCCAGGCCATTGCCTCATCGCTTGCTGAGCTCTCAGATGCGATTACGGTTATCGGCGGCGGGGATTCCGTATCTGCGGTCAAGAAGGCCGGGGTTGCGGACAAGATGTCTCATATCTCCACCGGCGGCGGCGCATCCCTTGAGCTCGTTGAGGGCAAGGAGCTGCCTGGAGTGAAAGCTTTGAATGATAAGTGAGGAGTTTTCCTTGCTTGATTGATGAATTATTTTGACCTGCAGAGAGCCGAGTAGTATTTTATGCTCCTGCAATAACCGGAAAGGCTTGAGGTTAGATATATGTCAAGAAAGAATTTCATTGCCGGGAACTGGAAAATGAACACCACGCTTGAGGAAGCTCGTGCTTTGGCCAAGGGTGTGGTTGAAGAAGTTGGTTCAGTAACCGATGTGGATGTTGCAGTATGTCCCCCTTATACAAATCTTCTGGCAGTAGCCGAGGAAATCAAGGGAACCAATGTGAAGCTTGGTGCTCAGGATGTGCATTGGGAGCAAAAGGGAGCTTTTACCGGAAAGGTGAGCTGTGCCATGCTGAAAAGTGTAGGTGTGACTTATGTGATCATCGGTCACTCCGAACAGCGTTCCTATTTCGGTGAAACTGACGAGACAGTGAACAAAAAGACCAAAGCTGCACTCGCTGCCGGTCTTCTTCCTATAGTTTGTGTCGGTGAAACTCTCGATGAGAGAAAAGATGGTAAAATGAATGCGGTTATTGAAACGCAGATCCGTGGTGCGTTCGAGGGGATTTCTGCAGAGGATGCCGCAAAGTGCACCATCGCCTATGAGCCGGTCTGGGCAATAGGAACCGGTGAGACCGCTACGCCTGAGCAGGCTAATGAGGTACACGTGTTCATCAGAAACCTTCTTTCCGAACTTTTTGGAAAAGAAACTGCGGACACAATGCGTATACAGTACGGCGGTAGCATGAAGCCAGGAAATGCAAAGGACCTTCTGGCTCAAAGCGATGTTGATGGTGGGCTAATCGGTGGTGCTGCACTGAAGCCTGCTGATTTCGCCGGTATTGTGCATCCTAAATAATTTTTTCAATGGTGGTGGTATGTTATTTGGAATTCTCTTGGTTTTTTTCATTATCGTATGTATTTTCCTGTGTCTCATCATTCTGATCCAGTCCGATAAGGGCGGAGGGATTTCCGGTGCTATCGGTGGTCTGAGTGGAGCAAGTAACTTCCTGGGAACCCAGGATACGGCAAATATCCTCACCAAAGGGACTGCCGTTTTAGGAACAGCTTTTCTGGTTCTCTGCATTGTGATGACTTTTTTGGCTTCCAACGGAACCAATGCTGCAATGAGCAAGTCGGAAATGCAGAAAAGAGCTGAAAAGGCTCAGACTGAAAATCCCACTCCTATGGGTGAGCCTGGGATGGAGATGAAGAAGGACGACGGTACGGAAGTTCTTCCTGGTCTTTCAGGTGATGAAGAAGCATCGCAGGAATCTGCACAGCAGAAAGGTGCTGAAGAATCTGCTGAGAAAGTAGAACCGGAACAAAAACCTGCAGAATCCGTAGAGGTTCCTGCTGAATAGAGGACCATCAGCGGTCGTGGTGGAATTGGTAGACACGCTACTTTGAGGGGGTAGTGGGCGTATGCCTGTGCCGGTTCGAGTCCGGCCGACCGCATTTAAAATATCGGCTTGAAGAGCATTTAGTTCTTCAGGCCTTTTTTTGTTCTGAGGAAGTAGAGATGTTTCAGTCAGATCCCCAATCTAAAATCCGCTTGAAAAACCTGTCATTGGAGCAGATGGTTCAGTTTGTTTCTGAAATGGGAGAAAAGAGATTCAGGGCTCGTCAGATAATCAAGTGGCTTTACCAGAAGCGGGTGAGCAGTTTTGAGGAAATGACCAATATGTCTAAACCGGTTCGGGCAAAGCTCACTCAAAACTGTACGGTTGAGAAGCTTGAGCCAAGGTATGTGCTGGAGTCGAAGTACGGGGATGCAGTGAAGTTCGGATTTGTGCTTCCCGGGACGGAGCAAAAACAATTTCGAATTACGGATAAATTACGGATTGCGAATTCAGGAACGAAGAATCCACCTCTCGGGGAACAACTAGTGGAAAGCGTGCTGCTGATTGATGACAAAAGGAGAACAGCCTGTGTGTCCAGCCAGTTGGGCTGTGCTCTGGGGTGTACGTTTTGTGAAACCGGAAAGCTTGGATTTGTTCGGAATCTCACTCAAGAGGAGATAATCGGTCAGCTTATCGGCATAAATGATTATCTTTTCACAAAAGGTGACAGGCTGGTTACCAATATCGTGTTTATGGGAATGGGTGAGGCGCTGAGCAATTTTGACAATTTCAGATCATCTCTGGAAATCATCATGGACGAGGATGGGTTCAATATCGGAGCGCGCCGCATTACCGTGTCCAGTGCGGGAGTTGTGCCCTCAATCGAGCGGCTTATGAGAGAGAATCTCACCATCGGCTTGGCCATCTCGCTTAATGCCTGGAACAATGAGCAGAGAAGCCTGTTTATGCCGATAAATGAAAAATACCCCATTGAGCAGCTCGTGGCTGTGGCGAAGCGATATTTTCACAGGACCGGCCGGAGGGTGACTTTTGAGTATGTGGTAATTGATGGCGTGACAAATACGGTTGAAGCCGCGGATGCTCTTAAGCGGCTTCTGGGTGGTTTTCCCTGCAAAGTCAACCTCATTGCGCTTAATCCGGCCGGGAACAATGATCACAGATCACCTGAGGACAGAATAGTGGACAGGTTTGCCGAGGAGCTTCATCGGCGTGATCTTGCCGCCACAGTGCGCCGCAGTCGGGGTCAGGATATCATGGGGGCCTGCGGTCAGCTTGCCGGAAGTGTTCACAGAAAGAAGGAAATGTGATTATTCTGTTTTTTTTTTGTAACAGACATGTGTCATTAAAAGTCTAACTCTCCTGTTATTATATTTTGATGTATTTGCCTGCGATTTGAAATGGGGATATATGAAAACAAAAAAGGTGGTTGTTGCTGTAGTCACACTGATGTTTGTAGCTGCGGTTTCATTTCTGGTGGCAAAACATCTGCAGAAGGATAGTGGGCAAGGTTCGCAGTTCAGGCGCAGACGTGCTCAGGGTCCGGTTGCGGTACAGATCGCCAGCCCTTCAATCCGTTCCATTTCCGATGAGCGTGAATTTACGGGAACGGTGAAAGCTTCCTATAAATATGTTGCATCGGCAAAGGTAAACGGCAGGCTTGTCAGTCTAAAAAAGCGTATAGGGGACCTGGTCGGCCGAAATGAGGTGATAGGGAGGATAGATGGTACCGAGTACCGTCATTCTCTTCGGGAGGCTCAGGCGCAAATTCGGGTGAGCAATGCCTCTGTGGCTGAAGCTCAGGCTCAACACTCTTTTACGGAGCGGGAGCTTGAGCGGGTGGAAGGGCTTTTGGAAAAGGGAATAGCTTCCCGGGTGGAATATGAATCCCTGCAGACCCAACTTCAATCCCAGAAGTCAAAGTATGAACTTGCCCAGGCCCAGTTGGCTCAGCGTCAAGCTCTGCTGGCTCAGGCAAAAACCAGGCTCGGTTACACTAATATAAGGGCGTCCAAACCGGGTTATATTGCAATGAGGCACGTGGATGGAGGCGCTCAGCTTTCCGTTGGCTCTTCTGTCGTGACTATAGTGGGGATTGATACGGTGTTTGTGGAGGTGGCAGCGACTGAAGATGATTATCAGCGCCTCTCTTCTGGAAAGAAAGCTGAAGTGAAGGTTGATGCCATAC
The DNA here is from genome assembly GCA_046546375.1 of Chitinispirillaceae bacterium. Lineage (GTDB taxonomy): Bacteria > Fibrobacterota > Chitinivibrionia > Chitinivibrionales > Chitinispirillaceae > JAEZKC01. Next base: position 6,983 of record JBKGXV010000068.1, read on the forward strand.
CGGGAAAGCGTTTTGAGGGCAGTGTACACAGGGTGGCACCATTTTTTGATAACTCCTCCAGAACCGCGGCTGTGGAGGTTGCGTTGCACAACGATTCTCTGCTTCTCAAGCCCGGTATGTTCGCACGGCTGAGTGTAGTGCTGGAGAAAAAGGATTCGGCTCTGGTTGTGCCCTCTTCTGCGATTGTGGACAGGAACGGAAAATTTTCTGTTTTTACGCTGATTGATTCTGCAAAAGTGAAGCAGGTTCCTGTTTCGGTGGGGATAGACAACGGCGCATTTGCACAGATCAACTCACCTGCTGAAATCAATGCTCCCGTGGTGACTCTGGGTCATCACCTGCTCCGTGATGGCGGGAAGGTAATAGTTTCATCTGGCAGTTCACAAGAAAGCGGTGAGCCCAAAAGCAAAAAGGGCAGTGCCAGATGAGCAATCCTATAGTTAAAATTCCTGTACGTCGTCCCGTTCTCACGTCCGTTCTTTATCTAATAGTTCTGGTGATAGGGATTTTCTCTCTGATGCGACTTCCCATAGATTTGATGCCGGAGATCACCTATCCGACAATCACCGTGGTTACCTCCTATGGCAACACCGGTCCTCAGGAGATGGAGGAGCTTGTCTCACGGCCCATCGAGGCTGCGGTTGCCGGACTGCAGGGGATTGAGGAGATCACCTCCAGGTCCAGTGAGGGGAGAAGCACTGTGCGGGTTTCATTTGTATGGGGGACCGATCTTGACGTGGCCGTTAATGACATAAGGGAAAAAATCGACAGATCTATAAACAGTCTTCCTGAAGATATTCAGCGTCCTCAGATACGCAAATTTGACCTGAATGCGTTTCCCGTGATGATCCTGGGAATTACATCCGATAAGGATCTTACTGAAATCCGGCAGAACGTCGAGGATCAGGTTCTTTATCGTCTGGAACGGGTGGATGGTGTTGCATCTGTTGACATACGTGGAGGGACTGGTCGAGAGATTCAGGTCAAGTTCAGCTCCTCCAGCATGGAGGCATTCGGTATTTCCACCGACATGGTGGTAAGTGCTCTGAATCAGGAAAACAGAAATATCCCTGCCGGTTCTGTTGAACAGGGAAGCCGCGAGATCATGGTGCGCACACTTGCGGAATTCGAAGGAATCGAGGACGTACGCAGTACGATTGTAGCTGTGAGAAAGGGGGTGGCGGTACGTGTTTCGGATATCGCGGAAGTCACTGACGGGTATGAGGAGGTTACCAATCTGGTCCGTATCAACGGCACCCCGGGAATTCAGCTTTCCATAAGCAAGCAGTCAGGCACAAATACAGTGGCGGTGGCCGATGGTGTTCACAAGGAGCTTCGCCGTCTGAACCGTGACCTTCCCGGTTTCGAAATTCTTCCCTTGATCGACACTTCTGAATACATAAAAAGATCCATCGGGGCGGTCGCGTATGCGCTGGTTATCGGCGGGGTTATTGCTCTTATAGTGCTGCTTTTGTTTTTGCGCAATATTTCCACGACTCTGATAATCAGTGTTGCCATTCCCATATCAATCATGGCCACATTTGCACTTGTTTATTTCAGCGGACTTACTTTGAATCTCATGACTTTTGGCGGGCTGGCCATGGGTATCGGGATGCTGCTTGACAATGCCATAGTCGTTCTTGATAATATTTATTACAAAAGAGAACGCGGAGATGCTCCTGAAGCAGGTGCAGTTGATGGGGCGGGGGAGGTGTGGTCTGCTGTGACCGCCAGTACTCTTACCACTCTGGTAGTGTTTTTTCCGGTTGTTTTTATTCAGGGAATGTCGGGAATAATGTTCAGGTCTCTTGCATTTATAGTGGCCTTTTCCCTGGCCTGTTCACTGATAGTGGCTCTCACTCTTGTACCCATGCTTTCCTCCCGGTTTCTGCATACTGACAATCTTGCTCATTGCGGGAACGGTTTTTGGGCCTCTGTGTTCCGCCGTTCGGAGAAATTCTATACTTCGGTGGAGCACCATTACGGTCAGCTCATTCACTGGGCCCTTCGGCATCGTCCTACTGTGATACTGTCTGTTGTGGCTCTTTTTGTTCTCGCTTTGCTTTTGCTTCCACTGGTGGGAGTTGAGTTCATGCCCTCTGCAGATGAGAGTGAAGTGAGGGTGAGTGTGGAGATGGAGACGGGAACCAGGCTGGAGACACTTGATGAGGTGGTGAGGAAAGTGGAGGGAATCATAAGCAAAGAGGTTCCGGAGTGTAAATTCATGATGGCCAGAGTGGGTGGTGGGGGATGGCGGCCCAGCAGTCATACGGCCAACATGCGTATAGCTTTGGTATCCCAGACTCAGAGATCCCGCTCTTCTGCGCAAGTGGCTGCAGACCTCAGGCCTAAGCTTATGGGAATTCCCGGAGCTTCCATTCGGGTTAGGGAAGGAAGAGGCCTTTTTATATTCAGAATAGGTACCAGTCAGGGGCAGTCCATTAATGTGGAAATCAGAGGACATGATCTTGAAACAGGGCAGTCGCTTGCACAGCAGTTTTCCAAGGCAATTTCGGAAATTGAGGGGGTTACGGAGGCTGATATCAGCCGAGAAGAGGGTAAACCTGAATACCAGTTGATAATCGATCGGCAGAAAGCGGCGGATCTGGGGCTTACAGCGAGTCAGATCGGCAGTGCGGTACGGACTGCGATGGGCGGAACCCGTGCCACGGATGTGCGGCTGAAGGGTAAAGAGTATTCCGTTATAGTAAGGCTTGCGGAGAAGGATCGCAAAAGTATCGATCAGCTCAAGAGAATGACTGTATTGAATAAAGCAGGAACGGCGGTTTCTTTGCAGTCTGTTGCCGAGTTGGAGCCTGCAACCGGACCTGCAGAAGTGGAGCGCCGGGATCGCGAACGCGTGGTGAGCATCGATGTTGATTATGACGGTGTGGATCTCAAGACGATTGTTGAAAGAATCAGAGAAGAAACCAAACACATTGCTGTTCCTCAGGAGTTTGCTGTTCTGATCCGTGGAGATTGGGAAGAGCAGCAGAAAGCTCAGCGGGAGATGATGTTCGGAATTGCGATGGCGATTCTGCTTGTGTTTCTGGTCATGGCCGGGCAGTTTGAATCTTTCAAAGATCCTTTCATTGTTCTCTTTTCCATACCTGTGGCTTTGGTGGGGGTAGTGGCGATTATGCTTCTGACTGGAACTCCCTTCACAGTGCAGGCGTATATCGGCTGTATTATACTTGCCGGTATAGTGGTGAATAATGCCATCGTGCTGGTGGATACGGTGAACCGTTTTCGACGCGAGAGGGAAATGGAGCTTTTCAGAGCTTTGGAAGCGGCCGGGGAGCGGCGCCTTCGCCCTATTCTCATGACGACCCTCACGACCTCTTTGGGGCTCCTTCCTTTGGCCATCGGTATGGGTGAAGGTGGAGAAACTCAGGCTCCGATGGCCAGGGTGGTGATAGGTGGTTTAATGGTCTCCACTATGATCACTCTGGTATTCATACCGGTCATATATTCTATTGTGGAGCAGCGTAAGGCAAAGAACGCATCATAGGAAAGTGTGTTATGAAAAAAGAAATGAAACGTTTTTTTCTGCTGATTTTTTTCTGTGCGGCAGGTGTGAGGGCGGGTGCTGATTCCGCATTCGCGGATTCTTTTAAATTGTCTCTCAATGATGCGTTGCATAAAGCAGCAAAGAAAAATCCCCTGTTTCGGATTGAGCGGTTGGATACGGAAATCGCTACTGTGATCTATAAAGAAAATCTGTACCGCTACGAGCCCCGGATCAGGCTCTCCTTCGGAAGCAGCAAACAAAATCTGGATTCTATCGGAAATTCTCAGAACGCATCGGTGCTGTTGACTGAAGATCTTCCCACCGGCACCCGGATTCAGCTTGAAGGGAGTGCCAGCCCATCTTCAGGAGGGTTGAGAACCCCGTCTTTATCCGGTGCGGAATATCAGAACTCAGTATCCGTGAGCCTGACACAATCTCTTCTGCAGGGCTTTAGCCCATCGGCAAATCTGGCCTCTCTGCGAAGTGCTCAGAAAGACGTGTGTGTGCGTCAGGAGGAGTTGGCGGCCTATGCCATGAAATTGCTGGCTGATACTGAAAGGGCTTATTGGGGCTTTGTGTTGACCGGCAAGGAATTGGCTATCTACAGGCATTCACTTGAACTTGCACAGAGGCTTCTGTATGAGTCTGAGGAGCGGTTGAAAGTGGGGCGGATTGCTTCGCTTGATCTTGCAGATATCAGAGCCGAAGTGGCCACACGTGAAACGCAGCTGATCGATGCCACTGCTGCGCACAGACAGAAGGCGCTTGAATTGATTTATTATATGAACGATTCACTGTTGTGGGAAAAGAGACTTGTTCCGGTTGATACGGTTGTTTCGCTTGAGCACGCAGATTCCCTTTCACATCATTTGGCTGCAGCGCGCAGGTTTCGTCCCGATCTTCGGCAGGCTCGTTTACTTGCGGACAAAGGGGAGTTGGAGGTCATTCAAACTCGAGGTGGGTTGTTGCCTAAACTGGATTTTTTCATTAAGCTTGAGGGCACATCCTATGCGCAGACATTCAGTGATGCAGTGGGCGAGTATAATGACCTATCCGGTTCATTAAGCGGGGGGCTTACATTCGAAATGCCGGCTTCAAATGGGGCTAACCGCCAGAAGCACAGGCGTGCACAGCTTGCTTCTAAGCAGATGGAGCTATCGTTGGAGAATTTTTCCAGGTTGATGGAGTATGAGATCCGTTCGTCACACTTGGAGACGTCCAGGGCATTCAAGCAGATAGAGGCTGCTAAAGTGGCCAGAGATCTTCAGCAGAAGAAGCTTGATGCTCAACAGGAGAAGATGAAAGTGGGGAAGTCTACGGAGTATGCGGTTCTTCAGGCGCAGAGGGATTACATTTCGGCCTCTTTGGATGAAGCGAGAGCGCGGGTGACATATGTGAATGCTTTGTTGTCTCTGTATACCAGAGACGGAACACTTCTGAACCGCCGGGGGATCGCCGCTTATCAGTGAAAAATGACATCGCCAGGTCTGAAAATGGGTCAAGAAGCCCTTGTTGTGAGGGGTACGTGGGTATATTGTGATTTTTTTTTTAATTCCTTTCAAAATCTTCTTTTATTCCTTGCTGGCGGATACCTATTTATAATCAAGTGCGCGTTTTGTATTTTAATCGGTTAAAATGAAAATCATACCTTTGAAGATGCTTTTTTCTAAGGAAATTGCCACATATTTCACAAAAAAAAGAGCGAAATCCTCGTGATATGGATATATTGTGGGTGAGGTTTGAAGAAACCGAGGCGCCGGATGATTATTGTGCTTGAGAAAACACAGGTATATGATTGTATTATCTATTGAGAAAAGCATCTGGTTTCAGACAAAACAACAGTACTGAAATTGTAATAGAATCAGACCTTAGTATAGTGGCGGCAATAATAGGAGAGGTCAAATAAAATGATAAAGCGTGAGTTTTTCGGCAAAAAGCTGTTTTTACTCTTGTGTGTTCTGGGCTTGTTGAGTTCTGCTGCAGCGGACGGACTACCCGGAGAGTTTCTGCTTACTGAGCGTTGGCGTAGTATTCATACCCCTTATTCTTCGGTGACAAATCCGGCGTTTATCGCCGAGGAGAATTATCTTTCACTAAGGGGTGCAATTGCACCTGTGCTGGAAGGGGCGTTTACTCTTTCGGATTGGGGAGTTAACATTCCGCTGTCTCTTTACCATACCGCCAGTGTTTCCGCTCTTATTGAGAGCGATGGTTCTGTGGTGCGGGGTGTGGAGGATGAGAGTGGAAGACTCACTGATGATATTGAAAATGCAATCAGCAAGAGCAACACTAATCTGTTTTTTTCCTTCGGTTATGCATGGCACGTATGGCAGCATCTGGTGATTGGTGCCAATCTGAATTTCGCCTACCAATCCAATTTCGGCAATTCTTTACAGGGGACAGGAGTCGATGTGGGTGCAACCTACAGGCTCCTCAAGCATCCCATGATCGGTGAGCATATTGTGGGTATGGCAACTCAGAATCTTATTGCTCCCTCCATGGGTGATACTTGGATTCCCAAATGGGGAAATGATGCTGAATACTCCAGAAATCTGCGTCTGTCCTGGAATTCCAAATACTGGGAAAACAGAATAGAGAATTACATGGATCTCAATTTCAAGGATTTTGTGGCGAGCGCGAAGAATTTCGACTACGATGTGAGTTACCTCAAAAGAATTGAATGGGACCTTAACTGGAGAGTGGGTTTCTGGGCCATGAGAATGTTCAAATCCTATCTCATGTTCGGTTTTGATGAGGATATACTTGACTACTGGGGCCTGGCTCTCGGGGTCAATATGCCCGCCTTCAATATGGGCCGTGATCTTTCCGCCTTCTACCAGTACAACATCATGACAGAAGAAAACAACGATGCCACCAGCCATACCTTCTATGTGAAGGCAGATATCGGTAAACACAGAGAGGAAGTGTACGCCCGCAGAATGGCACGTCTGGCTTCTCTCAGTCCCAATGATCTGTACAACAAGGCCCGAAAGCTCTATTCGCAGAAGAAGTACTGGGATGCGTTTTTCGTTTTCAGCCGGATAGCGGTGGAGTTTCCCGATTTTTTCAAAAACGATTATGTGAATCTTTTCCGGGCGGACTGTCAGGAACAGATGGATATGAGAGATCAGGCCATTGTGAATTACAACGAGACGAAGAGCAAATATCCTCTCAGCTCCGTGGTACCGTATGCCGATCTTGGTTTGATGCGTATCCATTACCGCAATAATGATTTTGCTCAGGCATCCAACCAGTGGGTCGAGTTGAATCAGTCCAGTGTCCCTGATTCTTTAAGGTTTCACGGTGCGTATCTGATGGGGCAGATCAATCTGCAGAATGGCGAATACAGAAAAGCGATTCATGCGTTTTCAGTTATTCCCGATTCCCATCCTGATTATGTGCATGCTCAGCATGCTACGGCCGTAGGGCATGCGCTTCAGGGTAGTGAAATGGAAGAGGTGATAATGGCTCTGGAGAATGTAATAAGTACACAGGTGAACACTCCCGAGGCCAAAGAGATCGTAAACCGCAGTTATCTCTTTCTCGGTTATATTTTCTACGAGGAAGATGCTTTGTCCAAAGCTGTCGTGGCACTCAGAATGATTCCCGATGACAGTTACTATGCCGAGGATGCCTTGCTTGGTAAGGGGTGGACTGCGATTAAAGCCCGTCAGTGGAATGACTGTATTTCCACTGGTAAAAAGCTGGAAAAGGTAACAGATAAGGGTGTACTTAAGTGCGAAAGCAAGCTGATCCAGGCATATGGACATCTGCTCCAGAAAGATTATGAAAAAGCTCTGGCGGTTCTGGAGGAGGCAAACACACTCAGCTCCCAACTTACCATCCCTGTCATCGATTCACTCAATATGAAGCGGCTAAACTATGATAATCAGAGAATGGAGTTTTCGCAATTGTCTGATGAAGTTGAGGATTATTCGACCGTGGGTTCAACATCTCATTTGGTGAAGATTTTGGATAGTCTCAAAACTTCTCACGCCAATTATCTCGAAAAGTTTGATAACTTTTACGAGTATAAGAACAATTTTCACAGAAAATCATTTTTCTCCAGAGGAATGGATCAGGTCAGAGAGGATATAGAGTATGCTCTGGCCACGGTACAGAAGATCATGGGTCAGTCTGATATTCATGAGGAATCTCAGAAAATCGAGGAGGAAACGGAGGATCTTGATGAGGAGATTCAAAAACTGAGGCGTGAGATGGAGCAGATGGAAGAGGGTGAAGATGGAGAAGAAGAAGATCAGACACATGGTGATTTAGGTTATTGATCTAGGGTTTTTCTCCGGTATAGATAGAGGCAGTTAGGAGCAATCCTTTCTGCCTTTCGTTTTTTTTACTATATTATCCACCTAAGGAGGTCAGAATGGGTTTCAGAGATTTGGTGAATAAGAGATATTCTGTCCGAGGTTTTCTGGACCGGAATGTGGATGATGAACTGATAGCAAAGATTCTGGATACTGCCAGACATGCTCCTTCCGCGGTCAATAACCAGCCTTGGGTCTTCATTGTGTTGCGCAGTGAAAAGGCCAGGGAGAAGCTCAAAACAGTGTATGATCGTGAGTGGTTCTTGAAAGCGCCGGTGATTGTAGCTGTGTGCTGTGACCGGACCCTTTCCTGGAAGAGAAAAGATGGGAAGGATTACGGTGATGTGGATGCAGCCATTGCAATGGATCACATTACCCTTGCAGCAGCCGATGAGGGGTTGGGAACCTGCTGGATAGGGGCTTTTGATTTAGCAGAGGCGGTAAAGGTGCTGAATCTGCCCTCACACATAGAGCCGATCGCGTTTACACCGCTTGGATACCCTTCTCTTGCTCAGGGAGCCCGGAGGAGAAAGGAGTTGAATGAAGTGGTTTTTTGGGAACAATACGGTGAATCCGAATCATAATTCTACCGCGTTACCGTAATGAACTGTGGTACCCCATTTTCGGTCTGTTCTGCGTTAAAATCCTCAATCGCGTGACAAACTGATTCATATTTCGTATTTTACCACTCTTTTTAAAGTGCAATTTTCATGTTTTCCGATATGGAGTTTTACATGGCCAGTAAAGAAGTGCCTTTTACAAAAGCAGAAATTGAAAAGATAGCCGAACGTTTCCCCACACCGTTTCACATTTACGATGAAAAGGGTATACGGGATAATGCCCGCAGGCTGAAGCAGGCATTTTCGTGGGCACCGGGATTCACCGAATATTTCGCAGTGAAGGCAACACCCAATCCATACATTATGAGCATTTTCAAGCAGGAGGGAATCGGGGCGGACTGCAGTTCCATGGCGGAGTTGGAGCTTTCAAGACGCTGCGGCATAGATGGAGAGAAGATCATGTTCACCTCAAACGACACTCCTGCAGAGGAATTCAAGGTAGCCCGTGAACTGGGAGCCATCATAAATCTGGATGATATAAGCCATATTCCTTTTCTCGAAGAGAATGCAGGGCTTCCGGAGCTGGTGTGTGCCAGATACAATCCGGGTGCTGCCCGTGAGGGCAACACCATTATCGGTAATCCTCAGGAAGCCAAGTACGGTTTCACTCGTGAACAGCTTTTTGAGGGTTACAAAACATTGAGGGACAAGGGAGTGAAGCGGTTCGGACTTCATGCCATGGTGGCCTCTAACGAGCTTAATGCCAAGTACTTTGTGGAAACAGCCGTGATGCTTTTCAATTTGGTGAAGGAGATATCAAAGGAACTGAATATCCGCTTCGAATTTGTGAATATCGGCGGCGGTATCGGGGTTCCCTATCATCCCGATCAGGAGCCGGTTGATGTGAATGAGGTGTCAGCGGGGATTAAAGAGGCATACGAGAAGATTATTGAAGCAGAGGATCTGGATCCGCTGAAGCTTTATATGGAATGTGGCCGTATGATGACCGGGCCTTACGGGTTCCTGATTTCAAAGGTCCTTCATAAAAAAGAAATCTACAAGAAGTATGTGGGACTTGATGCCTGCATGGCCAATCTTATGCGTCCGGGACTGTACGGAGCATATCACCACATTACGGTTCTGGGCAAAGAAAACGAGCCTGCAGATCATGTGTACGATGTCACGGGGTCTCTGTGTGAGAACAACGACAAGTTCGCTATCGACAGAAAACTTCCTGAAATCGAACGGGGTGATATTCTGGCGATACACGACGCCGGTGCTCACGGACATGCCATGGGATTCAACTACAACGGTAAGCTCCGTTCCGGTGAGCTTTTGAAAAGAGAGAATGGGGAAGTGGTGCAGATCCGCAGGCCTGAGACTCTTGATGATCTGTTTGCAACTATCGATTTTTCCGGACTTGCGGATTTCAAATAGGAGATACGTCATATGAAAGAGTTGGCACTGCGCTACGGCTGCAATCCTCATCAGGCACCTGCACGGATTTTCGCTCAGGGTGAAAAACTTCCCATTACCGTGCTTAACGGTAAACCGGGCTATATCAATCTTCTGGATGCGCTGAATTCCTGGCAGTTGGTGAAGGAGTTGAAACAGCAGCTAGGTCTTCCGGCTGCAGCATCATTCAAGCACGTGAGTCCTGCGGGAGCGGCTGTGGGAATACCGCTTACAAGGGAGCTTAAGAAGGCCTGTTTTGTGGATGATATCGAGCTTTCCGCAGTTGCTGCTGCGTATGCCAGAGCGCGCGGTGCCGACCGGGTATCTTCCTTCGGTGACTGGGCGGCGTTCAGTGATAAAGTTGACAAAAGTGCTGCCCTGCTTCTTAAAAAGGAAGTGTCTGACGGGGTGATTGCTCCGGCCTACGATGAAGATGCGCTTGAAATCCTTAAGGCTAAAAAGAGGGGCGGTTATGCTGTCATTCAGATGGATCCATCTTACACTCCCTCCGAAATGGAAGTCAGAGATGTGTACGGAATCTGTTTTGAGCAGAAGAGAAATCTGATTGATCTCGGGGAGAATACGCTTTCCAATATCGTAACCGAGAATACAACTCTTACAGAGGAAGCCAAACGTGATCTGATTCTGGCTCAGATTACTCTCAAGTATACTCAATCAAATTCGGTCTGTTTTGCAGCCGGAGGGCAGATTATCGGTGTGGGTGCCGGTCAGCAGTCACGTATTCATTGTACCAGGCTTGCCGCATCCAAGGCCGACCGCTGGTTTCTCCGTCAGCACCCCTCTGTTCTTAATTTACAGTTCAAAGAGGGGATCAGGCGTCCTGAACGGGATAATGCCATCGATCAGTATCTTGAGGAACACCTTTCTCCTGCCGAACAGTATGCCTGGCAGCAGAATTTCGCCCAGGAACCCGACCGTCTGTGCTATGATGAAAAAAGAGAATGGCTTAATCTACTGGATCAGGTTTCACTTGGCTCGGATGCATTCTTTCCCTTCAGAGACAATATTGACAGAGCCGAGCAGAGTGGTGTGAAGTATATTGTTCAGCCCGGCGGTTCGGTGCGTGACGATGCGGTAATTGAATCATGCAACGAATACGGGATGGTCATGGCTTTTTCATCTGCAAGGCTGTTTCATCACTGATTATTTCTTTGCTGCCATTTGAGAATGAACGGGTTACCGTGTCCCGGAGGTGCATTTTTCTAAAAGCACCTCCGGGAGCAGCTCCTTTTCTTCCTTTCCTCTGCGTCCTGTACTAATCCTCCCGTTTCCCTTCTGCATTTTTTATATTTCAATCTTATCGGAAGAAACTGAGCATAAAGGAGAGTGAGT
>JBKGXV010000069.1:0-17909 GCA_046546375.1 Chitinispirillaceae bacterium
TGCACCACGCACCGATAAAACAGCCCGGATATATTCGCCGTGGCCCCGAGCAGCCCTGGGATCTGAAAGAGTCCGAGACGCCGTGAATTCTCCTCAGTCCGGCTGCTCTCCGGCAATATCACCCACTATCGGAATCATCGACAGGGTTATTGTCCGCTGCAGAATTGTCATGACTGTAAACAGCACATCGGGTTCCGTGCCCCCCGTTGTGAAGCTGAAAGGAACATTTGTCACAATACGCTCATCTTCATCTTCTATGATATCTGCCCCTATATCAGCTATTCCCTCCTTCAGTTGTTCAAAAAATCCCGCATCACTCCCCGAATCACGAAATTCCAGATTCTCGTAGGCGGTCCTGGCAGAACCGCTGACGGTTCCCTGTTCGGCGCTGATATCCATATCGATACTCAGGGTTCCACTGTCAAGAGTGATTCCTGCCAGTTCATCCAGAAAATCATTCAGCCGCGAAAGCTCGATCCCGCTGATATCGGCAAACAGTGAAAACTGAAGTTCTTCGGCAGTGGGGGCGATCGACAGACTCACAGTCAGATCTCCGCTTCCCAGGACAATCCCATGCACATCACCTGAAGCGAAAAGATCCTCCGAAAGCCGCTGGGTATTGGTCAGATTTCTGATGTCACCATTGATCTCGGTGATATCGATTTCCAGTGGTGCAGGTTGTGTTTCATCCCTGAATATCACTTCACCATCAGCTATTGTGATCACATCGAGCTGCAGGGGAGCAAAGTTTCTGAAAACTCTGGCCAGAGGAGGCCCTCTGGGCGGCACTTCCTGCTCTGTAGAAATCTTGCTGACAATTCTGATACCTGGTCTGATTATGAATATTTCCCCTGCAACGGCTCCTGAAAACAGTGTGCCCCAGCCCAGGTTGAAACCTGCACTTTCGATGCTTACCGCCGCGTCCATCGTATCGCTCACGGAGCGCAGCTCGATATCACCGAGTGAATATATTCCCTCAAGAGGGTTGATGCCTACCCGGCCGACACTGCCGGAAATATTCTCCATTTCATCTATTCTGCTGTTGAGATACCATCGGATGGTATAGCCCAGAGCGTAGCGAAGCAGTGTCAGGCCCAACACAATCAGCAGAAGAATGGTCAGGATTTTCCTTTTTCCGGTCATGGGCATGGTTTTTTCCCGGTTTTTGAAATTGAAGACTTTATTTGCCGGATCCTGATTACAGAATCGAAAAAAGGGATCCGATCAAAAGAATTGCTTTGCAGAATTCATGCCCGGATTTTTTCGGTTCCGCACATCACCAGATGGAAAACCGCAGCATAAAGGAGATAAGCGGGTTGGCCGATAAGCAGCAGATAAATCTGGTGACAGGGAATATCCTCGGCAATGCGATCCGTTATACGGCTGAAGGCGGGAAAATCGATATCACCATCGGAAAGTGAACTGTTTTGGTGCACTTTCCAGGCAGATATATATTTTATCCATTTGCCAGAAAATCGAAAAGCAGGCATTTTGGAGAGACAGGCACAAAAAATCAAAGAGCTTATAGGTAAGACCCCCGTACATCCGCTTTTGTTTTACTCAGGCAAGATCGCGGGTTACTTTACGTGGGCAGCTGGGGTGTATCATGCCGGTTTCAGGAAATCCAGGTGGACTTTTTTGCCCGACATTCCCGCTCTGGTACTTTTCACCGCGGGGGCAGTGCTGACCTTTGTGAGTCTGGTGAACCTGGGCAGGTCTGTGCGGCTTGGACTTCCCGGGCGCGACACAAAGCTTGAAACATCGGGGCTTTATGCACTGAGCCGCAATCCGATGTATGTGGGGTTCAACCTGTGTACCCTTTCTTCGATGCTGATGATGCACAGCTGGCGCATTTTCGTTTTTGGCATATACTCCATATTCACCTATCACAGGATAATCACCGCCGAAGAGAAATTTCTGGAGAGAAGATTCGGTGATGAGTACAGAAGCTACAGGCGGAAAGTCAGGAGGTATGTATAGAATGGCATCGGATGGAGTTGCGCACAATGGGAATGTGTCAGGGCCCCATATGCCCGCTGATATGAAACGGCGCAGGGCCGCGGCGTTCGTGGTGAATCTGGGGATAGCCGCCAACGCCGTGCTTGCGGTCCTGAAGCTCGGGGCGGGAATAGTGGGTAACAGCCAGGCACTTCTGGCCGATGGTGTCAACTCCGTTTCGGATGTCGTGTATTTTATTGTGGTGCGGGTCTTCGTGACGTTTTCTGCAAAACCGGCAGACCCCGAGCACCCCTATGGTCATCACCAGTATGAAAGCATTGCCGCGGTGGTGGTCGGCGCCTTTGTCATCACTTCGGGCCTTGCGATTTTCTGGCAGTCGGTGAATTCGGCATTCGACCTTCTGACCACGGATGTGCAGGCTCCCCCCATCCGGCAGTTCACGCTCTGGGCGGCACTCTTTACAGTTGCGCTCAAGACCGTTCTCATGGTGCACGCCCGGAAAATCAGCCGCAGGACAAGCAACATCGCTCTGTCGGCAATTTCAAGGGATCACCGCAATGACATTTACGCATCCGCCGGTGCGGCGACGGGAATAGTATTCAGTCTTTTCGGATTCTCATGGGTCGATCCGATGGCCGGTGCGGTAGTGGCGGTTCTTGTCACCAAAACCGGGATAGACATCCTGCGTGAATCCTCCGCGGAGCTGATGGACACCGTGCCGGGGAAGGAGCTGGTCGGTATTGTCAGAAAGGAGTTGTCGGGGGTGAAGGGGGTGGAACAGGTGGAGTCTGTCCATGCGCACCGTTTCGGCCCCTATCTGGTAATGAACGTGACTGTCGGGGTCGAGGGAAATCTGAGCGTGTATGAAGGCGACAGGATAGCCGACCGGGTGGAGGATAATCTGCTTGACAGTATAGATATGCTCAAAAGAGTGTATGTGCATTATCATCCGGCTCTCAAAAGAGGAGGCTGAGGTTGGTATACGCGGCCGAGATCTATACTAATGCTGCGGCCCCACGATAGTGGCGGAAAGGAGCCCTAATGCGAAAATTTCTGGGACATGGTTTGTTTCTAATCGGCTCGGTTACGGGTGGGGGTTCCCGATAAAAGTTTTGTTTATTGAGCATTACCGCGCCGAATCCGGATTTCGGGCCTGATTGCGCCCCTTTGCGTACAGAAATCTTTGTTTTAGAGCAGGTTTTAACATATGAAATCGTTCTGAACCAAAAACCCACGCTTTCAAAGGGAAGAACAGTCCTTCTTCTTGGACTCTGTAAAAAATCACCTGCACATCTTTATTTAGGGACAGACCCAAAAAGTACAGTGGCTGCTTGCATAGTTGCCTCATGCGATATATTTTATTGGTGCAGGGGGCCGCGTTTCAGAGGAATGTGTCAAAGGCGAACTCTAATTCTGTAAAAGCAGAACAAGAGTTCCGAAGTCATTCAGAACTAAGATAAAACAATCTCTGAGCGGGGTCAGAGAAAAATCGCTTTGCCATATTGTTCATTCAAAACTCCTGACATAGAAAAACGAGACCATTTTGGAATCTGTTACATTCGTAAGACCCAAAACGATCAGTCACTTCATTTTAACACTGTTCAAGGAGATTGTAATATGCAGGTAACTAAAGCATGCATCCTCATGATTGTGTCGGTAGCGTTTACCTTTGCCGATATTGTTCTTGATAACCTGGAGGAGGGATTCGGTGATAATCCCTATGGACACTGGTTCATATACGATGACTTTGATGACGGTGGTGGCTCCATAATTCAACGGTACTGTGTCGTAGATACGAGTGGAGAACTTCAGCTTGACACTGCATATACTCCCGGATATGAATCCGACTCGTGTGTCGCCCTTGATTACCATCTGGGCTTTTCGGAGCCATTAGATTATTTCTATGCCTACGCGGGGATCGGGTATGATTTCGATGACACGACCGATCTGGATGGGGCAACCATGGTACAATTTGATATAAAAGCTGACGATGCGTATATGATTAATTTCAAGGTCAGAATGACACATATCACCGATAATAACTATTATGCCACGCGAATCGGGGTCACCGAATCCTGGCGAACGGTTCAGGTCGAATTAAGCACTGATGAGCTGGAGCAGGCCCAAGACTGGGGTGATTATGCTTCTTTTGATCTGCAACAGGCGGAAGGTTTCGAGTGGAATATACAAAGTGATAGTTACGGGAGTAAGGATGGCAAAGATGGGGTAATATATATCGACAACCTCGAACTTATCGGGGAACCGGCCGGATTAACAGCGCCATCTGAGCCTGTTTTAGTGGCGCCGGAAGATGAGGGGCAATGGGTTGGCATAGAGCCGACCACATTCGTATGGAATCGCTGTGAGGGTTTGGGCGTGATGTATGCGATGCAGCTTTCCACCAGCGACACCTTTGCTGACACGGTTCTGGAAAGAGACAGCCTGACCGATACGTCCATGACACGGCTTGGCCTCGATACAAATACTACCTATCACTGGAGAGTCTGTGCACAGAACAATTTTGGAACAAGTGACTGGACAACCGGCTCGTTCACAACGACGGGCATTCCGGAACAAGCCCAGCTCCTTTCTCCAGAAAATGAGGAAACGGTCAACTCACTTACTCCATCTCTTCTGTGGGAGGCAGCCGGTGGTGCAGAGCACTATATTGTAGAGATAGCAGAGGATGTTTCATTCTCGGATGTTTTATTCAGTCAGGACGTCGAAAGTGAATCCTGTGTTCCCCAGGATCTTCAGGACGGGGTTACCTACTACTGGCGAGTGCAGTCGGTAAACAGCCTCGGCTCAGATACATCCATCATCCAAAGCTTTGAAACGCCTTCCATACCAGATTCAGTTTTCCTTGTGTCTCCTGCCAATGAAGCCTCAGACGTTAGCCGGCCGGTTCAGCTGCTGTGGCACACGGCCGCAGATGTTTCGGAGTATGAACTTGAAGTGAGTACCGATGAAAACTTTTCGTCAGGTACTGTCGGCGTAAACCCGACCGACACGACCTATGAGCTTCCCGGCTCGATTCTCGAGTACAACACGACTTATTACTGGCGTGTCAGAGGTGTGAATTCCAACACCAATGGTCCCTGGTCGGATACATACAGCTTTACCACTCAAATTGCACCGCCATCCGTGCCCGTGCTGGTTGCTCCTGCGGATGGTGCGGAGAATATCGGGATGAGTGCATCACTTGTCTGGGAAAGTGTAGAAGGGGCCAGGTCGTACAAGGTTCAGGTATCCACATCCACTGATGCTGATGATGTGTTTCTTGATACCAGTGGGATCACAGACGATACGCTTATCATCGAAAACTCCGAAAACAACACCGAATATCTCTGGCGCGTGGGAGCCGTGAACGGAAGTGGTGAAAGTGAATGGTCGGATTTCTCTTCATTCATAACTGTTCCCGCTCCGCCTCCGGCACCGATTCTCATCAATGCATCTGACAGCACCGTGGAAGGACAGCAATATACATGCATGTGGAACAAACCGGAGCCAGAAGTCAGTGTTTATGAACTCATTGTGTGCGGTGATTCAGCTATGACCGATACCCTGATATTCGAAAATACAATGACGGATACGTTTTTTACGCTCAGCTCACTTGAAGAGGAAAAAACATACTGGTGGAAAGTACGGGGACAAAACGCCGGCGGGTGGGGTGCGTTCTCCGAAAAAGCACAGGTTACCACCAGCCCCTCCAGTTCGGTTATCCCCGCGGCATATACCCTTTCTTTCAGTGGTGCGTCGGTGCGCAGCAATGAGATAAGCTACACATTGCCACGAGGTTGTAAGGTTGATATTGTCGTGTATGATATCCGCGGGCGTGTTGTTCATTCATACCTGTCAGAGAACAAGGCTCCCGGAGCTTACAAGGTGAAATTGAGACATCTGGTCGCCGGGAAATATATCCTGTATTTCTCTGCAGGCGACTATAAGCGTCTTGTGCCTTTTGTGTCATACTAAAACAGGCAATGATGAACAGGTTGCTTTCTGTCATCTGTTGCATGATGTGAGAGGTGGCCATATGTGAATGGTATCAGACACAAGAGGCCGAGTGGATAAAATGTCTGAACTCTGATGGATATGATGACGTGATGTGCCCGATGCTTTCGGATCGGGCACTCGCGACGCTTCGGGAGTCTTTCGAGATCAGAATGAGCTGTTATCCCCTTGAACGCCCTCTGTTAACACTTTGTAAAATTTTTGCCGCGCAGTCGTCAAATGCCGGCGGCCGGTCAGCGGTAAAACCAGTTGCAGGGGGTGTCGGTCGCCCCGGGGACCGAAGAAAAGACAGTAGCGCAGAACCTTCGGCTGCGGTGCACCTTTCCGATGACAGGCGATTTGGTGCGGGAATATTAAGAAAAGATCTGTGGATTCTGCGCCTGCAACGGGCAAAACATGGTAACAGAATCAATTTTACCTTCGGGGAGGGTATTGCAATCATCATTGCCCCCCCCCAAATCCATACCCTGTCCCCACTAATCCCCCCCTACATCCGTAATATGGTGATACATCCAATCAGATTGTATTTTACCCCTTTTCACAGTCTCGATATCCCCGGAAACGAAAATGAACGCAGAACACTTTTTGGAACAGATCAGCCGATTCCCCGAAAAACCGGGCGTTTATATAATGAAAGACGCCTCGGAAAATCCAATCTACATCGGCAAGGCGATCAATCTCAAAAGCCGGGTGAAATCCTATTTTCTGGATACCCATGAGGACAGAGTGCACATTCCGGTGATGCTTAAGCATCTGGAAAAAATCGACTGGATCGTCACCAACAATGAAACCGAAGCGCTCATTCTGGAAGCAAACCTCATCCGCAAGCATAAACCCAAGTACAATGTGGATTTAAGGGATGATAAACACTTCCCCTACCTCAAAGTGACCCTGGCGGAACCGTTTCCCAGACTTCTGGTGGTGAGAAGAGTGGAGAAGGACGGGTCTGTGTACTTCGGGCCATACACCGATGTGAGGGCCATGCGAAGACTGGCGGCATTCGCCAAACGGATATTCAGGCTCAGAGACTGCAAGAAGTCTCTGCCTCTGTCAAAGCCGGTACGCCCCTGCATAAACTACTCCATGAAACGATGCTCCGGGCCCTGTGCGGGAAAAATCTCCCGGGAGGAGTACCGAAAAAATGTGGATGACCTCATACGTTTTCTCAAGGGCAGACGAAACGATCTGATCAAGGAACTTCTGGGACGCATGGAGGAGGCGTCTTCAGACCTTCGCTTCGAGGATGCGGCACTGATCAGAGATCAGATCCAGCTCATAAAGGATGCCTCCCGGCTTCAGCAGGTCGATCTCAAGCTGGCTGACACCGACTGCGATGTGTTCGGTATTGTTCAGGGCGACAGGCAGACCTCCCTTGCGGTGCTTCATTTCCGAGACGGTCTGCTCATGGCCAGCAGAAACTTTCTTTTCAAGCGCAGCACGTGGGAGTTTGCCTCAACCAATCATGACACGGTGCTTCTGCAGTTCTACCTGCAGGAGGGGCAGGAGATCCCAAAGGAGATTATCGTCCCGGACAAGGCCGGGTTCACCCGGGAGATTCTTCAGGAGTGGTTCGATGAGCAGTCAAGCCGGCGGACTCAGGTGATTATACCCCAGAAGGGGACAAAGCGTCTTCTGGTGAGTATGGCGGAGAAGAACGCCCACTCCTATCTCATGCAGAAGGTCCCGCCCAGTGCCACTGAGGACATAAAGGATCTGCAGAAGGTTCTGAATCTCCCCAGGCTTCCTGAAACCATCGAGGCCTTCGACATATCCAATCTGGGCCAGTCATTTACAGTTGCCGGGATGGTGCAGTTTAAAAACGGGCGTCCCAACAAGTCCGCTTACCGTCGTTACAAGATCAAAACCGTTGAGGGGCAGAATGATTTTGCCATGATGATGGAGGTGGTGGGGCGGCGCTTGAGGAGACTTCAGGATGAGGGGACGCCTTTTCCTGATCTTCTTTTAATCGATGGAGGAAAGGGGCAGCTCAATGCGGCTATCGGGGCACTCGGGGAATTCGACAATCCGCCGCTGATTGCTTCACTGGCAAAACAGGAGGAGATTCTGTTCTCGCCCTGCAAGGCCGAGCCGGTGGCTCTTCCGCCTGGTCATCCCGCCCGCAAGCTGGTCGAGCGGATTCGGGACGAGGTGCACAGATACGCCATCACCTATCACCGCAAGCTGAGGGGAAAGCAGTTCTCCCGTTCATCACTGGAAAATGTACCCGGAATCGGCAAGGTGAAAGCAAAGCTTCTTCTGAAGCATTTCGGTTCGCTTGGACGGCTTCTGGACGCCACCACCGAGCAGATAGCGCAGGTGCAGGGGTTTTCCGAAGAATCCGCGGGGCGGCTGAGAAAGGATCTGGATTCGCTCAGAAAACCTACCAGCGGGGGTGGGCAGGAAGGGTGATTTTATTGAGAACCTCCGAAACCAGTTCATCCGCCCGGCACTTTGCCAGGTCCGCAAGGGATATGACTCCCACCACATGATTATCGGCGTTTTCCACCAGTAATCGTCTTACCTGCTTTTTCTCCATGATGAAGGCTGCAGTTTCCAGAGTGTCGGTGTCACTGCAGAAGCAGATATCTTCGGACATGATTTCGTGAACTCTGGTGCGCATGGGATTGAGTCCTCTCGCCACGACCCGGAGGGTGATGTCTCTGTCGGTGACGATCCCCACGGCGAAGTTTCCGTCAAAAACTGCCAGAAGCCCCACATTGTCTCTTCCCATTTTCTGGGCGGCTTCCTGCACCGTATCTGACCTGTCCACAAAATCCACTCTGCGTGACATGACTTCGCGTACAAACATATCACAAATCCGGGTTCGGGTGAAGGGTAAACTAGAAAATATAGAGCACAAATAGCATGCCGGAGCTGCTGAAACCGACTATGATACGCTGCTGATGCGCGGTTTTGACAGATGGATTGCCCGGGAAGAGACCGGTCATAAAGTGGATGCAGTATTTGGAAAATGGAGCGGGTGAAACGACAAGCCTTTTCCCTAAGGGTTTGTTTGAAATCTGCGCCGGGTATAGCCAATATTTTCGAAAACAGCGCTCCATTATGTATGTTTGATAGTTCGATGCCGGTTTGATGTGGCCAGATGCAGAGGGCTTTTTCGTTCCTGCCAGCTTTCTTCATTCTGATTTGAAATACCCCAGGAAAGTAAAATTTTCACAAATAAACAGTGCATGAGCAAAAAGGATTGTGTATGCAAGTAGATGAATTCATCAACAAATTTGCAAGAGGTGAGGATGATATGAACTCCTCACGGAATTCCGGAAATGTGAAGGTCCCCAAGTTCCGCAAGGGATCCATCATAACCGGTGCTTTGACAGTGATTACATTGTGGCTTCTGTATTCCGCTGCCTACACCATAGACCCCGAGGAGGTGGGAGTGGTACTGCGTTTCGGGGAGTATGTGCGGACCTCCTCACCCGGGCTGAATTTTAAAATACCCCTGGCTGAGACATTGAAAAAAGTTCCGATCAGGCGTCAGCTCAAAGAGGAATTCGGCTACAGAACCACTAAAGCCGATGTGAGAAGTGAATACCGTACAGATGACAGAACGAAAGAAGAAGCTCTGATGCTTACGGGTGATCTCAATTGTGCTGTTGTGGAATGGATCGTTCAGTACAGAATAGATGATCCTGTCAAATTCCTGTTCAATGTGAGAAATGTCAGATCCACCTTCAGAAACATGTGTGAAGCGGTGATGCAGGAAATAATCGGTGACCGCAGTGTCTCCGAGGTGCTTACCGTGGGACGTGAGGAGATCGGATTGAAATCGAAAGTACGGCTTCAGAAACTTTGCGATCAGTATGAAACCGGAATAGGAGTGAAACTGGTGGTGCTTCAGAATGTGAATCCGCCAGATCCGGTGAAACCTTCCTACAACGAAGTGAATCAGGCAGAACAGGAAAAGGACAGGATGATAAACGAAGCCAAGGCCGAGTATAATAAATTCATCCCTCGTGCAAAGGGGGAAGCTCAGCGTACTGTGAGGACTGCGGAAGGATACGCTCTGGACAGAATAAACCGGGCCAGAGGTGATGCGGAAAAGTTTGATTTGGTATACAAAGAGTATCGGCGGGCAAAGAATGTGACCAGAAGGAGACTGTATCTGGAAACTCTGACAGATGTTCTGAAAAAGGCCGATAAGAAAATCATAGTTGATGAGAAACAGAAGGGAATGATGCCTCTGCTGCAGCTTGGAGAAGGAGGTTCCAAATGAATAGTCAGAAGACAATAGCAGGAATACTGGTGACAATTGTCCTAACATCAATAGTTGTTCTGCTCAATGGCGTGTACATAGTGAATGAGACCAATCAGGCGATTATCACTCAGTTCGGAAAGCCTGTGGGTAAAACCGAAAGTGAACCGGGACTTCATTTTAAAATTCCCTTTATCCAGAAAGTATACAAATTCGAAAAACGCTGGCTTGAGTGGGATGGGGATGCCAATCAGATTCCCACTGAAGATAAAAAGTATATATGGCTTGATGCGTATGCCAGATGGAGAATCAGTGATCCTCTGCTCTTTTTTCAAACAGTTCAGGATGAAAGGGGTGCGCAGACACGTCTGGATGACATTATAGACGGTGAGACCAGAAACGCCATCGCCGACAACAATCTCATAGAAATCGTGAGGACATCTAATCGGGTTATGAGATTTGAAAATCTGCCCTCCGATATCATTGACACTTCTGCATTGCAGAAAGTGGAACTCGGGCGTGAAAAAATCGTCAACAGAATTCTCAAGAGGTCTTCAAAGCTGGCTTCTGAGTACGGGATAGAACTGGTGGATGTCCGTCTGAAACGGATCAACTACAGTGAAAGAGTGCAGCAGAAGGTGTTTGAACGAATGATCTCGGAGCGTTTGAGAATCGCTGAAAAGTACCGCTCCGAGGGGGAGGGTAGAAGTGCCGAGATTGAAGGTCAGAAAGAAAGGGAACTTAAAAAGATCACCTCTGAGGCATACAGGAAGAGTCAGGAAATCAAGGGTGAAGCAGACGCGCAAGCGGCGAAAATCTATGCCCAGGCTTATTCAAAAGATCCGGAGTATTATTCATTCATCAAAACTCTGGAAGGATACGAAACTACCATGGATGAGAAAAGTCTGCTTATTCTTTCCACAGAAAATGATTACTACAAGTATCTGAAGAAAATCAGGTAGAAGGAATTCAAAATATGTGATTCAGGGACCTCTCTTGAGGTCCCTTTTTTTACGGAATCGAAGTTTTATCTGCAGATCTGACGGGCTTGGTCATGCCGGATCAGTATCTCACATCCGGGGAATCCGCTCCGCAGCATTCCCGGTTCCAGAATACAAACCGCCTTTTCAGTTTGGCCTGCGCTTTGCTCCTTTCCTCAGGAACGATCTCTGAAATCTCTTTTTGAGATTTTCTTTCCCGAACCTGCGAAAATCATGAGAACGGACAAAAATGGAACTCTCGGTCGCCTATACATTCGAGCCAGGTCTCATTTCCCGATTAGCTGAGTATCCTCAGGTATCGGAAATTTACGGAAAACTGCACAGTGATTCGTTCGGGGGAGGCAGGTGGTCGGCCACACTGCGCAGCACCTCTCCTTCATCCCTGAGCTTTGCCATAAATCAGGCACACCACCACGGAATCAAATTCAACTACCTGCTCAACTGCGCAGATCTCTATGGATTGGAGCATACCAGATCGGGGCAGAGAAAAATCCGCCGATTTCTGGATTATCTGTCTGGGGAGGAAGTCGATTCAGTTACGGTTGCGGTTCCCTATCTACTGAAACTTATCAAGGAAAAATATCCCCACTTTAAGGTCCGAATCGGCGTTTTTGCCGGAATTGCAGATGAGGTCACGGCCAAACGCTGGGAGAACCTGGGTGCAGACACTCTTACTGTGAGTTCCATCGCCTGCAACCGCAATTTCAAACTCCTGGCCAGAATAAGAGAAGCTGTCAATTACAGCAAGCTGCAGCTTATAGTCAATGCAAGCTGTATTACTTCCTGCATTCATGAACAGACCCACATGCATATGCTGAGCCGGGGTTCCAGAAGTGACGATCCGCAGAAGGGATTCATGCTGGATTACTGTTTTCTCAACTGTTCTTCAAAAAAACTGCTCAATCCTCGCGAACTGCTTCACTCCTGCTGGATCCGTCCCGAAGATCTTCGGATCTACGAGAATCTGGGGTATCACCATTTCAAAATAGTTGAACGCTCCTGTCCCGCAGACCTTCTGGTACGGCGTGTAAAAGCCTATGCGCAGAGAAGTTACAGCGGAAATCTGCTTGGGATTGTAGGGCCGGTGGCTCACATAACCGCCTCTCAGAAAGCGCCTCTGGATGTCAGACTCCGACTGGCTTTTTCCATGCTGCGCCCCGGGAATGTGAAAATGTCCACTGTTATGAAAATGAACGAGTACATAAACGAGGTGATTCCGGGTGATCATTCCAAAGCGGGTGCACCTGTTTACATGGATAACAAAAAGCTGGATGGGTATGTGGAAAAGATAAGAAAAAAGGGGTGCACTGTCACCTCGTGTACCGGTTGCGGGTATTGTGCGCAAATCGCAGAAAAGGCTATCACGTTGAAAGATGATTACAGGGACAGAATACGAGTACTCGCTGATACACTAGACAGGGGCATGGTGTCCGGATCTCACTGGTTTTAAGCAGATATAAAAAGGAGGGAAAATGAGTACGGTTGAAGCTGAACAGGTTCTGGGGCGCATAAAATCGGTAGTCTCCGAGGTGATGAGAATCGATGAAGGAAAAATTGCCGGTTCCAGTCGGTTTGTTGAGGATCTGGGGGCGGATTCTCTGGATAAAGTGACTCTTCTCATGGCTTTGGAGGATGAATTCGGCAGGCCTATTTCCGATACGGATGCTGAAGGATTCACCACGGTACAGGCAGTGGTTGATTTTGTAGGCCGCTCCTCTGACGGGAAAGTCAATGGCTGAAGAAGTGGTAATCACCGGAATCGGTATGATAACTCCACTGGGAGATACTGCATCGACCACCTGGGACAATCTGCTGAATCATAAGATCTGTGCGGAACCGATTCCTGAACACTGGAAAGAATACACCGATTACAACTCGGAAATCTGGTCACCTCTTCCCCAAATAGATTATACTTCCCGGGGAATCGGCCGCAGGGAGAAACTTCAGTATGACACGGTTCAGCTTCTGGGAATGGCAGCAGCACAGGAAGCTCTCTTGGATGCCGGGCTTTCAACTGCTCAAAAAGAAGAAGGCAGTTCTGCGTTTCGCCTGAATCCCCAAAGAGCGGGAGTGGTCATGGGAACCGGCTCCGGAGGAATAACCTCCGTTATCAGCGCTCAGGCAAATCATACCTTTACTCCTGTAAAAAAGGGTCTGGAATTTTTTCCAGCACCGCAAGAGCAGCTGGATAAGATTCACCGGATCGGCCGGCTTATGAATTCCCCTGCCAGATACAATCCTTTTGTGGTTTCCATGATGATGCCCAACGCATGTTCCAGTTCAATTGGTATCAGGTTCGGACTGACAGGGCATAATGAAACCTGTTGTTTCGCCTGCGCATCGGGTACGGCAGCATTAGGGCATGCCTATGGAATGATAAAAAGCGGGAGACTTGACTGTGCCTTGAGCGGCGGCGCGGAATATCTGGGCGATCGCTACGGAGGCGTATTCCGATCTTTCGATGCGGCGGGAACTCTGGTCAGAGGTGATGCTCCTCGAAAACATTGTCCTTTCGATGAGAACCGGAGCGGGTTTCTGTTCAGTGAGGGGGGCGCGGCAGTACTTGTACTGGAATCCCTGGAGCATGCCAGAAAGCGAAATGCTCCCATTATTGCCAGAATATCCGGATTCAAAGAGAGGTTTGATCCGTTATCGGCAATGAATATGGAGCCGAGCGGATCGTGTATAAAGGAGATGCTAAAAGAAACACTGGATTCTTCTGAAATAAAGCCCTCACAAGTGGAGTATATCAATTCTCACGGGACCGGTACCGTGGTGAATGATGAGGTGGAGGCGCTGGTGATCGATGACGTCTTCGGCAGAAACACTCCCGTCAACTCCACAAAATCACTTCTGGGGCACACTCTTGGAGCTTGTGGTGCTGTAGAAGCTGCAGTTACTGCCTTATCCATCAGAAACAGTAGAACCCACGGGTTTCCTTTTCTGCATAAGCCGTTGAGAAATCTGGCATATATAAAAGAAAGCAGGTCACTTGATATTCGTTACGCTCTTTCCCAGTCTTTTGCGTTTGGAGGTCATAATGCTGTATTGCTTCTGGAGAGATATGCATGAGTGAAACACAACCCCGTATAGCCGCATTGGGAACGGCTCTTCCGCCCTGCAGAGTATCACAGCAGCGGTCAAAGGAGTTGCTTCTGAATCATTATGGAGAATCTCTGACGGCTCGAAGCAGGGAGGTCCTATGTAAGTTGTTGGATCATCCCGGTATAGACACCAGGGCTTACTCTTTCGACAAAGAGAAGGATCTTCCGAAAATGAAAAATGAAAATCCTGACAAGCGAAACGAGCGGTTCAGGAAATGGGGGGTGAAGCTGTCGTCGCAGGCGTGCCGTAATGCGTTGTCGTCACTAAAGTTAAAGGCCGATGACATTACATGTCTGATTGTGAACACCTGTACAGGATACGTCTGTCCCGGTTTGAGTACCTACATTCTGGAGGATTTAGGGCTGGGGAGCGCTACCAAAGTGTATGATCTGGTGGGATCCGGTTGCGGAGGGGCTGTGCCCAATCTTCAGCTTGCATCCGCGCTGGCAGCTCAGGGAGAAAAAGTTCTTTCCGTGGCGGTCGAGATCTGCAGTGCGACATTTGAGATGGGTAATGACCTCAGTCTGATTGTTTCAAACAGCATTTTTGGTGACGGAGCTGCGGCTGCGGTGGTATGGAACCGTCCGGAGGGGATTGAAATAGTGTCCACCAGAAGTATTCAGCTTCCCAAATATCGTGAGGATGTACGATATGTGTATCGCGAGGGAAGGCTTCATAATCAGCTTTCGCATCACTTGCCTAAAATAATAGGGAAAACCGTACCGGGAGCAGTTGATAACTTTCTGAAAGCAAACGAGTTGCAGCTCAACGACATCAGGCACTGGTTTATTCATCCCGGAGGGGAAAAAATGCTCGGCGTGTTACAGAACTCGCTCAAGCTGAGTGATAAACAGATGGACCATGCGCGGGGGACAATGTATGAATGCGGAAATATGTCTTCTCCATCGGTGCTTTTCGAGTTGGAAAGGCTGGTTGGAAATGGGGGTGTATCCGGGGGAGATCTGGGTATAATGGCGGCTTTTGGCGCCGGACTTTCCGTTCACCTTGCTTTGCTCAAGTGGTGAATTTCCGGGCAGTTATGAGTTCTGCAAATCCCAAAAAGCGCAGCTCCCTGGAAGTGATCGTCAAACCGCACTTATCAAAGAGTTGAGTTATCTGATTTCTGTTTGGGTAATGGCAAAGGCTTTTGGCGATATAGCCGTATGTGTGAGGGTTAAGATGAAAAACCAAACCCCAGAAACAGCACCACAGTGAGAGTATCTTCAGGCTTGAGAAGGATCTCAAAAGGGAGGGAGATTTGGAGAAATCGAGAAACGCTGCGGTTCCTTTCGGTTTGAGCACTCTGTGGACTTCTTGGAGAGCTGTTTTGAGCTCCGGGGCGTTGCGGAGAGCATAACCTCCTGTTACGATATCGAAGGTTTCATCTTTGAAGGCGATTTGGCACATATCTGCTAGCTGCAATGATGTGTTCGATTTCTTAAGTGCTCTGGCTGCAGGACTGATCATTGCATGGGTGAGATCTATGCCAGTAATTTTCCCCCGGGGATATTTGTCGGCCAGCAGTTTTGTGATATCTCCGGTACCGCAGGCCAGATCCAGAATGAATGGTTTTTCAATGGGGGGCAGTTTCAAGATCAGTTGTTGTTTCCATTTGTGATCTCTCCCCCAGGACAGAAATCCTGTGATGCTTGAATAGGCATACGCTATATGGGAGAAAAGTTCTTTATTGTACTTACGTTTAAGTTGCGGGTTTTCAAGGGTTTGAGCTGTACATCGGAATCCGGTAAACATCTGCCTGCCTCCCTTTATGAGGTTGAGGATTAAAAAAGGAACAGTTATGAGTTTTTCCAGAATTTTTCCCCGAATGCCGATTCGGTCTCAGTCTCCGGAGCTCATGGATAGAGATGATGTAAATGAAAAAGAGCTTTTCAGAACCCTGGATCAGTTTAAAAACGTAAACCGTTATTTCAGTGGAATTCACGGGGTTCTCACGAAAGTTTTTCTGAAGTACATGAAAGAGAATCCCAGATCTGAGGCCTACACTGTTCTTGATCTGGGGGCAGGGGGTTGTGATATCCCCATCTGGCTTATAAAAAAATGCCGGAAATTGAGACAACCTGTGAAGGTTGTGGGAGTTGATCATGACCAGAGAATCGTATCTTACGTAAAACCAAGGGTCTATGATTTCCCGGAGCTCTCCGTGGTTCACAGTACAGCACGGAAAGCTCTTGGGGAGAAGAGGTATGACTTTATCATTTCCAACCATTTCCTTCACCACTTGTCCGACAAGGAGTTACCCCAACTTATCTGCGAAATACACTCCGGAAGCCGAATAGGCTACATCCTCAACGATTTATGCAGAAAACGCTCAGCAGTGCTGCAGTTTTCTCTCATAGCACCTTTGATTTTCCGTGACAGTTTCACAGTGAGAGATGGCCTGAAATCGATATACAGAGGTTTCACCCGCAGTGAAATCCGCAGCTTGGCTGAATCTCTGAATCCTCGACCGGTTATAAAAACCGTCTTTCCCGCTCATATCTGTTTGTACCAGCTGAAATCATAGCAAATTCAGTTCCGTTTATCATCCGAAGGGAAAAGGATCGGGCCGCTTCGCAGTAAACCCCGGACGGGAATCCCAAGCCCGGCCGGGGTTTTTCGCGTGGCATGATTCATGCTTTTTTCTCTCTGGTCGGCCGTTTCAGACTGACCGCCCGCTTCGCGCGGGTCCGTTAATTCAAAAGAAAGGAAGGAAGTTATGGCGTGGACGACAAATCCTTTCACGGAACTGGAGAGAATGCGCAGGGAAATGGACCGCATTTTTTCCCGGGTCCCCTATTTCGGTACTGCTTCTTCGGCGTATCCCGCAACTAATGTCTACGAGACCGGTGATGATCTTTACGTGATTGCCGAACTGCCCGGAGTGAAAAAGGAGGACATCAATCTTAATCTGCATGAAACCAATCTGATTATCACGGGAAAACGAGATGTCCGCCAGTATGGAAAATCGGATCTTCTCCGCAGGGAACAGCCTGAGGGGCAGTTTGAGAAAACGGTTCGGTTGCCGGCGAAAATACACGGGGAAAGGGTCAGTGCGAAATTCGAAGACGGTCTGCTCAGGATTAATCTCCCCAAATCGGAAGAGTCAAAGCCGCGGCAGATCAATGTGGAGATGTGAAACAGGCAATACCTATTCTGAAATACGAAAATATATACAGGAGGTCAGAACATGGCTGAAGCTTCCAGAAGAGAACAGAAACCGGTGCAGAGCGCATCGGCGGAGCAGCTCGTTTCTCCGGAAAACGCGTTTTCTCCCGACGTGAATATATACGACAATCGGGAAGCGCTCATTATATCAATGGATATGCCGGGGGTGAAAAAAGGGAACGTGAATATAGAGGTGGATGAAAACAAGGTGATGTCCGTCCGAGCCAAGTCCTCCTTTCAGGCACCCGAGGGAACATCACTGGTGCAGGAGTTCACTCCGGGAGATTTCTACCGCTCCTTCACTCTGAGCAACGAATTCATTACCGATAAGATTTCAGGAAAACTGGAAAACGGCGTTCTCGAGGTGATTATCCCCCGCAGAGAAGATGTAAAGCCCAGAAGAATAGAAATCAGCGCCTGAGCGCGTGAGGGAGGGTATGTCAGTACGGCAT
>JBKGXV010000070.1:0-17308 GCA_046546375.1 Chitinispirillaceae bacterium
TGATTGCAGTACAGAGAAGAAAATCAAAGCTGCAGTAATGATTTTGACTGGATTTCATAATGCCCCCCTGCGGAACTGGTGATTGTTTTTGAGTTTCTTAGAATGGATTCAGCTAATATCAATATAAATGTTTTTTAATGCTTCGGGTGGAAAATACTTTTTTTCCGGAATTCATTGAAGTACTGCTGACTGTATGGATATGCTTCCGGTGTTAATTTTCGAAAACATCTCTCTCATTGGCAATTATAGCCCTGACCAAGTATGCGTGATTTCACTTTGGCAACCGGGAGCTCACCTTATGAAGGTTCTTTCGTTATGACCGCGTAGGCTTCTGATTCTGATGGAAGTATCGAAAAGGCGGAATTAATGCTGAAGAGGTGAAAATGGGAGAAAAATAAGGTCGTATTCTTTACTTGGAACAATGTATCTGATGGAAATTACACGCTTATTGCTAAGGCAATACCGCAGGTTTTCTTCTGCACTGAATTTTGCGATTTCAATAGCACATACTTGTAAGATCTGGATGAATTCAAAGCGACATTCCCTTTTCAGGGAATGCCTTGTTGGATTCGTGATCAATTGAAAACTATGGATGTTATCTGATCATTCCATCTTGTACCATCGGGCATTTTTTCATAGAAGAGATTTCCGACACTGCTGGAGAAACTCTTTTCGGCCCCTCTGAAATAATCATGTTCATAGACCTTCAAACTGGCACCGTTAACAAGTTTGATTGATGTAATCTGGTCATTCCAGGACCAGCCGCTGGCCATTCTTTCATAAACCAGATTGTCGACATTTTCGAAAATTCTTAACTGATCCCCACGATAGTAATCGTGTTCAAATAAAATGGCATAGGGTTTTTTGAAACCATACTGTGCCAGATAGTCATAAAGTTTGGCTTTTGTTACTCCTGAGGGAAGAGGGAGGTTCCAGATGTAATTCATGAATTTGGTGAGGTTTTTACAATTTCCTTTTTTAATGATATCCTGACACTGTTTCAAAGTATAGCCAGAGATATCATCTTTGAGGTAGCTTGAACTTCTTGAACTCTGATCATGATTATCGATCAAATCAATCATTATTGGTGTATAGTAATTACCAGAGCCGGCTTTCCACGCCTGTCTGGTATACCAGGAACTGCTGTATGAAATCGGAATATTGTAAACCGATGAAGTCAGGTAATATGAAACAGCACTGGCCCATGATTCTTTCACATAGCTGTCGACATTTGTGACGAAAGAGCCACCTTCGTAGATTTCATCGTGATGAGCATGCCCGAGTTCATGTGTGGTGATTGTGAAAATATCTTTGGAGTTGATAAGGCTTCCGGAAGACCATTTCCTCCAAATTTTGATGTTTTCGTTGAATCCGATGTAATAACCTGATTTATCAGACGGAGTCCTTCCATTTATGGCCATGATGGATACTCTTTTAAATGGAGTATTGTTCAATCCGAAGGGTTCTTGCCCGATATAGTAGGAACCCGCGCGATATATATGGGCATAGGTCCATGACATGCCGCCTTTTCCGATCCGTAGGTTCCATGCTGAACGCTTTTGATTTGGGCCATTATAGTAGGCCTGTCCCACAGTACCACTGCGAATGTCGAATTTATTATCGATATATTGCCAGCGAAGACTGTATGCAACGTCGCCCCAGTATCTCGTACTGCTGCGAAAATTGCCGTTTATATCGGTATAACCATTCCACCACCTGAACCAGTTTCTGACACGTACATTCACGGAGACAACGGGAACATACTCTCCGAGTACATCATCATAAACTTTAACGCTACCTGTTGGGCGCCATTTCCCCATTGTTTTTTTCAGACCCGGTTCTGTTTTGAGATTACCAGTCATTTCCAAAGCCTCTTTTTCAAGAAGCGGGTAATAGCTGCTCACTTGGCTTTTTGCAAGCTCAAGAGATTCCAGGCCCCGTTCAAGGACGAGTTCATCCAGAATTTCATACTCGACATCAGGTAGTTTCTGTTCAACAGGAACTGCTGTATAAAGATAACCGGCGAAATCTTTGGATAATGCATAACGGCTGCCTTCAGGGATTTCATAATCGAGAGGATGATCCCACAATACAAGCGATGAATCATCATTCAGTTTGATGAATTCCTCTTCGTTGGCAGGTTTGAATCGGATATACAGGTGGGTTGTGGCGATATCCTCATCTGTTACAGCATTGCTGTTCAAAACGCCCTTTTCAACCAGATTGTCTCTGGCCTTTTTCATTGTTGCCACAGTGTAGGGATTTTCCAGTTTCTTGACTTCTCCTGTACCCCGCATCACATCGTTTTCATTTTCATTTCTGTCAATGCTTCCATCGGGACCGATCGTTGATGATTCCTGGCAGCCTGTTAATACGGCCATGCAGCTTATGAACCCAACAAGGATTAAATTTTTAAACGACATCATAAATCCTTTCTAACAGTTTGATTACATTTGAAACATAATAATGAAAAACTTGAAAAGCGGTACAACTGAAATAAGGTAATCATGCGTTAATTGTCGATATGGCCTCCTTTATTGTTGAGTGAATGCGGTTTGTTACAATACTGCATGCATCTGGCCTCTCAATCGATTACCATTGTGCTTTAAGCGGCTATGATACCCGAATATGGTACAGCATGGGTATTCAGGTATAATTTTGGTAAAGTTATATCTGTTAAAAAAACGGTGTATAGAAACAGTTATGAAAAAAGGTGAAGCGGATTACCTGTTTTCAGCTAAGCTGATGATCTCCTCCTCAGTTAAAGATCTGTTGTAAATTCCAATCTCATCTAAATCACCTTCGAAATAATTCTGCATTTTGGTTCCGTGTTTTCCGATAATGAGATCGCGGTCAGTGGTTACATCTCCATCGAAAAAGTAGCTGTAGCTTATTTTTCCGTCCACGTAGATCTTTACTGTTCCACTCTCACGGACAACAGCTGTGTGGTGCCAGTCATTATCATTGATTTCGGTTGTATCTGTCGATAATCCATCATACCCGATGTCACCCAAACAAGCACAAATTTTATTCTGAAAAATCACAAGAGAGAAACCGGTATTATAGGAATCTCCTTTTGAAATCACATCATGTTTGACAAGATCGTCTCCTATTGTGGAACTGTGAGTTTTAATCCAGGTAGAAATAGAAAAGTCTGATTGGCCAAAATCAAAATTATTAGTTGGTGAATCAACAACTGTGATATATTGATCGATTCCATTGAATCGCACGGCACTACTGTCCTGCAAGAAACGATCGAATGAGTAGGTCGCTTCTTCAATGTTTCCATGAAGCTCATTTCCACTTTTATCCTGCACTGTACCGTTCAAAGAATAATATGCGAGCAAGCCATCTGTGGGGATCGGGTTTTCTACGATGTTTCCGCCAATAACCGTATTCCCCGTCACTCGCCTAATGGTGATAAACACCTCCACAGTAGTATCGGGAATGACTTCCACAGTGGATTTTCCACTATACTGAAGAGTTTCAGTTGAATCAAAAACTTTTATTTGGAAGGTTCTGCCTGGTCCAGCTGGAATTCTGTTCAGTGTGCC
Organism: Chitinispirillaceae bacterium; assembly: GCA_046546375.1. GTDB lineage: Bacteria > Fibrobacterota > Chitinivibrionia > Chitinivibrionales > Chitinispirillaceae > JAEZKC01. The sequence goes on from JBKGXV010000070.1 coordinate 3,555, forward strand.
TTCAACTGAAGAGTCGGTCACTATCAGTTCTTCTACAATGGTCAACATATCTTCAGCAGAAATCACTATTATAGCACTGTCGGCAATTTTTGTAAACGGCGAATTCTGCGAACTGGTCGTTTTGAAAATAGCCATTCCAGTCTCGGAGTTTTCCATATTTGCAGAAAGTATGGCGTTTTTATTTTCAGCACACCCTGCAAATATAATCAGCGATAAAACAGATATCATTTTCAGAATTTTGAAAAACATCGGTCTTAACTCCAATGAGATGGTTGAATTATCTTTCTTCTATTTTTCCATTTATTGAAACTGAACCGATTTGAATACCTGATTCAGTGACTTTTGTAGTATTGTCTTCCTGAACAATCAGACTCAGTGTATCAAAGGGGCTTTCAATAATTGAATCCTGTGCAACCAGATGTATCGTGTACTCATAGGGAGGTAAACTCCCTCCTTCACATTTTCCTTCGCTGTCGATTTTGTAGTATCTATTCAGCTCGGGGATATAGATTCGATATTCTCCTGATTTTTCTATCAAATCAGGGTTGACCTTACCAGTAAATGAACCCATTCTCTGCAGGAAGATAGAATCTATTTCACAGATCGGTTTATCAAAAAGTACCTGCGCTTCTACCAAAGCTCCTAAAGAATCATGATCATTGACTTCGATCAGATAATTTCCTGGATCAACAGAATCGAAAACAAATATTCCAGCTGGTGACGTCTTTGTACTGTCTATGATTAAATCTTCATCATGTCCGGATTTGGTCTGTCTTGTTTTTTCAAGAGCGACATCTATTTTTTTTACCATTTTTTCATCTCTTATGATGACATCCGCCCCAGAACAGTATCCTCCATCTCTATAAACAACATACCCTGTGATCTGCCCGCTGTCAGTTTCACTTACTCCAGCAACATTGGGAGGCTCTATTGCACAAACGAAAAACAGCAGCTCTGGTATCAACAGCAGATATTTTAGCATAGAATTACCTTAACTGGTTTGTTTGTGCGCATGCACAATGAATTCAAACACATTTTTATCATCACCATCGTCTTTATGTGCAATTGATCGTATAAAGGAGCGAAGTTGATCCATTTTCTGAACAATTCTTTCCAGGCCCTTGTTTGATACGGAAACGGTAAGGGTTGATGTTTTATGATTACTGGGGCCCTCCATGATTGCATTCTGGCCTCTCTCAAGTGATTTCACCTGATACTGCTGAATCATATGGTTTACGACTTGGTCTGGTGTAGCTATTACCTTGTCTGTTGGTTTCAGAAAACCATTACTGTTTAACGCAACGAGCCCGAGTTTCTGCAGCAACCAGATTGAATGTCTGGCCTCCTGTGCTGTAATGGAAGGTCGCAATTTCTTTGCAATCCATGCATATTGCCCCTTGAAATCAATTGTCTCAAGGAGCTCTCTGATTACCGGATGATACCATTCTCTGAAGTATTCATAGGTAGTTTCATCGATAATCCTTTTCGGAGTGTTATTCAATGCAATAATCTGATCGAAATAGAACTCTTTTTCACTGGAACTGTTTGTCTGGCCATAATTGATTAGTGCCCGGAAATAATTAGCCTCTTCTGTTTTTAAGCCAAGAAGTCCTATGAGCTTGTCCACAGTTTCAGGACCAATGTTTTTTCTTCCTTTTATAATATTGTTGAAATAACTTCGGGACTTTTTCATTCCCAATCGATAACATACATAGTAATGGGTGAAACCCGAATCATATTGAGCTCGGGCCTGGCGGTATTCCTCCAGAAATTTTCTGAAATCGATGTAATCGAATATGTCAGGAAGTTTTTTATTCATGTGTTAAATTATAATTGATTCCGATTCATGCAGGCAATTATATGTAGTCCTTTTTTTAGGAGTACAACGATTCACAGTTAGGAATTAGTTACACACGGTAATAATTCCACTTAACTTTTTTATGAAGAAAGCGGAATCTGACCAGATACACCTTCGATTTAAGCGTTTATATGGATGTGTGCGCAAAAGATCCGTTTCCCAAAAAAAATTCCAGGCCATGAATATAGGCATTATGGTTATTATTATGGAAATAGTAGACGAAGCTGCTCGATAAAGAACGAATTCGCCCCATTAGTGTGTATCCGGTTGGAATACAAAAAAAAAAATCGTATTTAGATTGTATACTGGATTGCAATAAGGTTTGTCTGGTTACAGGAAAACAAGATACTATTTTATAGATATTTTCAAATACAGCTGAATAAATGTACATTCGTGGGAACAGAAGCATGCTTGATTTAAAATTTTTCAACGCTCACCATTCGCCAATCGGTGCATTTGCTTCATTTACACTGGGATACAAGGGAGCAAGCGGGGGGCTGGGTCTTGAGCTGGCGGGGCCTGCTGATCAGAATCTCTATATCGGTATAGAATCCGGTGAACAGTTCAAAATGCTGCCCTTTTACGGTGATTCGGAAAACCAAAGAGAGCGTTTTGATACCTCGCAGGGAGACGGCAGAAAAACCAGATCGGTCGTACCGTTTGAGGACTCTGAACTGAAGCGTGATTACAAACTTTCGACCGATATCTGGACAGCCGGGGATCTGACTTTCAGTACCATCTCTCCGCTTTTTCCTGTTCCGGATCCCGGAACCACACCGTCTGAGAAGTGTAGACACGCTTTAATTCCTGCGGTATTCGTTGAAATTACGGTGGACAATACCAGAAATGAAAAGGAACGGAAAGCTGTTTTCGGATACCAGGGAAACGATCCGTATACAAACATGCGCCGGCTGGATGATACTGCCGGAGGGGAGCTTACAGGCATCGGTCAGGGGCGCAACACTGCAATCTGTACTACAGATAAGGATGTGGTTTCGGGGCTTGCATTCGGCATAGACGAGCTTCTTTTTCCGAAGAGAGAATCGCATATGAGTTTCGGACTGGGCACCGTCGGAGCGCTTATCATGAAAGCCGCCCCCGGCCGCAAACAAACCTGGCGGTTTGCGGTCTGCTTTCACCGCGGCGGGATAGTCACTACCGGTCTGGATGCGCGGTACTGGTATACCCGGTATTTTGATTCGGTGGAAGATGTGGCTCTTTACGGGTGTTCCCGCTTTGACGATTACCGCGATGCTGCTTTCAAGACGGATACTGAGTTTACCGCGCCTTCTCTTTCGGCAGAAAGAACGTTTATGCTCTTTCACGCCGTCCGAAGTTACTACGGCAGTACTCAGCTGCTTGAGGTCAACGGGGAACCTGTGTGGGTGGTGAATGAAGGCGAGTATCGAATGATGAACACCTTTGACCTGCTTGTTGACCACCTTTTCTTTGAACTCAGGATGAATCCCTGGACCGTGCGTAACACTCTTGACTTTTTCGTCCAGAGATACAGTTATCGCGACAGGGTAAGATACCCCGGTGAAGAGAAGGAACACAAGGGAGGAGTCAGTTTCACTCACGATATGGGTGTGGCGAATTCGTTCTCCCGTGAAGGGTACTCCGCATATGAAATGGATGGCCTTGACGGCTGCTTCTCCTACATGACCCACGAACAGTTGGTCAACTGGGTTCTGTGCGGGGCACTCTATGCACATGAAACCGGCGATGACGGATGGCTGAGCGATCGAAAGGACGTTTTCATTGATTGCTTCACCAGTATGCTCAACCGTGATCATCACGATCCTTCCATGCGGGACGGTGTTATGGATCTGGATTCCTCCCGTACCCAAGGAGGAGCGGAAATCACCACCTACGATAACGTGGATACCGCTCTGGGCCAGGCCCGAAGAAATACCTACCTTGCTGTGAAATCCTGGGCTGCTTATCTTCATCTGGTACAAATCTTCAATGCATACGGATTGAGGGAGCTTTCCACTTCCGCTCGGGTTCAGGCTGACAAGTGTGCTGAAACCATTCTCTCATATATGAATGATGACGGCACAATACCGGCACTGCTTCAAAAAGACAACGGCTCGGTTATCCTGTCCATTATCGAAGGATTGATTTTCGCTCATAAGCTGAAATCCTATCTGTGTGAAGAATCGGGACCGTACAGTACGTTCATAAAAGCACTGCGCAAGCATTGCGAAACTGTTCTGAAAAATGAAACCTGTCTGTTTGAAGACGGCGGATGGCGGTTGTCATCAACCAGTGAAAACTCCTGGCTCAGTAAAATTTATCTGTGTCAGTACATAACGGAAAAAATCCTGGGAGTAAAGCCCGACACGAAAGCCGACGCAACCCATTTGAACTGGCTGCTTGATCCAGACAACTCCTACTTTTCCTTCAGTGATCAGATGAGAAAAGGAAAAGTATGCGGGAGCAGATATTACCCTCGGGGGGTAACTTCCATATTGTGGCTGGAAACATGAGACCGTTGCCTAGTTGATCGCTTCTGGCCCTCTCTCTTTTCTTCATTTCTGCCTGATTATATGATTAAAATGTCGGATACTGGTACACTCGCGGAGTTGGTTTCCACTGATGTGTATTCGTATTAGGCTTTGTTCTGTAGATTTTCATCATACAGACAGAATTGTTGCACAAAAACGGTGAAAACTTATCAGAATCCCTCGATTCATCAAGTTGAGTGAATTGCGAAGTATATTGAGCTTGATAGCCGGCTGAATAGCGAAAAAGTTTGAATAAACAATGTGAAACTGTACGGACTGAATTCAACAGCTAAACGTGCGTTTAAAGAGCTGAAAATATGTGTAGTATAGATATGGTCAGAATTATAAGGAGGGCAGTGTGAAACTGAGATCGGTTACTGCAATAATCACATTTCTGGTGATTTTACAGCCGTTGCAGGCTGGTAATGTGGTAGGTTATTTCATAAACTGGGGGATTTACGGCGACAGGCCATACACTGCGCAGGATGTCCCATATGATAAACTGACTCACATTCAGTATGCCTTTTTTCTGCCTGAAACCGATGGAACCATTGTTTCATCAGATGAGGATGCGGATGAACAGATACTCCTGGGAGATAAGATATGGTGGCCGGAAGAAACCCACGATTCCACTACATCGCTTGTTCATCTAGCCCATCAGAACAATGTCAAAGTATTGGCATCGGTGGGGGGCTGGACCGGGTCGGAAAACTTTCCGGCAATGGCCTCTTCTGCTCAAACGCGGTCGCGGTTCTGTTCCAGTGCCAGAGCATTGATTGAGCAGTATAATTTCGATGGAATAGATATTGACTGGGAGTATCCCGGCTTCACCGATCATAACGGCACACCCCAGGATGCCCAGAATTTCGTTCTTCTTCTCGACGAGCTGCGTGATACCCTCGATGCTATGCCCGGAGAAAGGAAAATGATCACTTTGGCGATTTCGGGCGGATCACATCATGGACAGAATTTCCTCATAGAGGAGTTTCAGGAGGATGTCGACTACATATCCATTATGACCTATGATTACACAGGTGCCTGGGGCGAGGGTGATTCGTGGCACAACAGTCCGTTGTACGACTACGGGTCATCGGACAACTGGTCGGTTGATCGTGCAATGGAGTATTATATCAGTCGGGGTGTTCCGGCATCCAAATTCAACATCGGAATGGCTTTTTACGGCCGCACGTTTGCCGATTGCCAGGGGCCCAACACTTCTTATACAGGACCCGGCAGTGGTGAAGAGCCGGGGATGATTTACTACTCCTCTGTGGCAGAAAAACTGGCCGACGGCAGTTACAGCTATTGCTGGGATGAGCAGGCAAAAGTACCCTACTGTCTTTCTGCCGATGGTGAATACTGCAGTTATGATGACACTGCCTCTGTTCGCATGAAAGCGCAGTATTGTATGGATAAAGGGTACGGAGGAGCTATCATCTGGGAGTTGAAATCGGATTTCATGGCTGACGGTTCTCAGCCGCTTCTGGCTGCAGCCGCTAATACTCTCCTGCAGCAGACTACGCCGGTCAAACGTGTGCGTAAACCGCAAGGTCTCGGGTTTGTCTGTGATAACAGAAGCGGAAAAACCAAAATCCGGTTCTCTCTGGCCAAAGGGGCGGATCTGTCGCTTTCCCTGTTCGATCTCTCGGGAAGAGCTGTGTATACGTATAATCGCAAATTCTCAAGGGGGAAGCACAGTTTTATCCTGCCGGTCGGGAAAAATCTGGCAGCGGGTAACTATCTGCTCCGTATGGAAAAGGAGGACAGAGTTCACACTTCATCATTCACTGTCAGTAAGTGATGTCCGGTTTCGCAGAAAAGAGTGTAAATGGTGATATGACAGATGCAGTAAAGAACTGCACCTGTCATTTTCACATGAACTGATTCTGAAACAGCGGCTTACCAGTTTTCTGCCAGAATTTCGAAGTGAGCCTGAGGGTGAAGGCAGGCAGGGCAGGTTCCGGGAGCTTCCTCAGCTTCGTGGATGTATCCGCAGTTGCGGCAGTACCAGTAGATCTTGCCGTTCTTTTTGAATACGGTGCCCTCTTCGAGGTTTTTAAGAAGTCCCAGATAGCGTTTCTCGTGCTGCTTTTCAGCAACGGAGATCTTTTCGAATGTGGTTGCTACTGCAGGGAATCCCTCCTCGCGGGCTTTCTGAGCGAAAACAGGGTAAAGATCAGACCACTCCTCATGCTCGCCGCCTGCGGCAGCCTTGAGGTTTTCTGCGGTGGTGCCGATAACGCCTGCAGGGAATGTGGCGGTGATTTCAGGCATTCCCCCCTCCAGAAACTTGAAAAACCTCTTCGCATGCTCTTTCTCCTGATTTGCAGTTACCTCGAAGATATGAGAAATCTGCACATAGCCCTCTTTTTTGGCTACACTGGCAAAATAGGTGTAGCGGTTGCGGGCCTGGGACTCTCCTGCGAATGCCTTGAGGAGGTTCTTCTCTGTTTCAGTTCCTTTGATGGAAGCCATAGTTACTTCCCCTTTCTTTGAGTTGGTTGGTTATTTTGATTTTTGCACGTCTTGCATAGTCCGAAAAAATCGACCCGGTGATGAGTCACAGTAAAGGAGCTCACCTTTTCGATTTTATGTTTCATATCGGAATATTCGGGCAGTTCGATATCTTCCACATTGCCGCACCTTTCGCATATCAGATGAGAGTGTGGAGCGGTCTGGCCGTCATAACGGTCAAAGGTACTGCCGAAGGGCAGTTTGAGTATAAGCCCCTGATCCATAAGCACTTTCAGATTACGGTAAATGGTGCCCAGGCTCAGCTCGGGCATCTCGTCCTTGAGTTTCTTATAGATCCAGTCCGCGGTGGGGTGTGAATCGGTTTCTTTAAGCACCTCGAGGATTCGCTCTCTCTGACGACTTTTTCTGTACTGCATAAACCCCTTATCAGTAATCGTTATCGTTACTAATATGCATCCCGGCAGCAGAATAGTCAACCCTTTTGCTGATTTCTGAAAAAGGCCTAAAATGCCGGAATTCATTTCGGGCTGTTTTTCCTGTTATTGTAGAAGCACTGAGCGGATTATTTGGTATGAACGGGTCAGTAATTATTTTGGAAAAAGATCAGCCAGGGGGAGATATCTGCATGATACACCCTGTTTTGGCTTACTTGTACTCTTATTACAGAGGCTTGCCGGATGAACAACCTTTTTTTTATTACTCTTCCCGCTTCGATTATTCCCTCACTGCTTCTGCTCTGGTTTTTCTACAAAAGAGACGAGTACCCTGAACCGCCTCATCTCATTATAAAAACATTCTTTCTGGGTGTTTTGGCTACAGTCGGTGTGCTTCTGATGGGTATTCCCCTGAGAGGGCTTCTGGCGCAGGTACAGAATCCCTATCTTTTCAGTGCTGCGGAGGCGCTGTTTGGAGCGGCGGTTCCCGAGGAGAGCATGAAGATGCTGGTGATAGTCCTTTACTGCATGCGTAAAAAAGATTTCAACGAGATGATGGACGGGCTTGTGTACGGCGCTGCGGCTTCACTGGGTTTCGCCACTCTGGAGAATGTGCTTTATGTGAATGACGGAGGTCTTTACAGTGCTCTGATACGCGCTCTTACCGCAGTTCCGGGGCATGCGGCCATGGGTGTGATGATGGGCTATTATCTGGCAAAGGCCAGATTTGGTGGTGATAAAAAGTTCTATTTTTTTGCCTGGCTTGTTCCCGTGGGTTTTCATGCGGCATACGATTTTCCTCTGATTCTGCAGATGGCTTTGAAGAATGTTGGAGATCTGCATCCGTTTCTAAATTTTGGACTTATTCTGGGGTTTGTACTGATTTTGAGAATAGGGCTTTCTGCTGCAATCAATCTGTTTCGGGAAGTGAAAAGTGATCAGCACGAGAAGAGAATGGAGGAGACTGCGCAGGGAGTTGAAGAGAGTTTGGAGGGTGAGGAGCAATGATGCGGGGGTTAGAAAGGACTGCCGCAGTTGAATGTGAAGAGGCGTTCCTTAATTACTTTCCAGATCGGGAAATCGCATCTTTTCGGGAGCGGCTTCATGACCGAAGGAGAAATGGAAAACAAGGTTTCTGCGAGAGCAAAAAAAGGAATGAAATGAATATTTTTCTCGAACATTTCGTACTACACTTTTTCAATTCTTTGCATTACTCCTGCTTTTTGTTTATTTATCTATTGAGGGAAAATCACATTCATTATTCGGCATTGTAAGTGATATTGGAGCAGGTACAGTGACATATCGAGAAAATTGGGTATCTTTTCTTCTGCTGATTCTGTTTTTCAGCGCAGTTTGGGGCCAAACAAATTTGCAGGGAACTGTTGTAGATTCATTTGATACTCCCGTTCCCAATGCAGAAGTGTATCTTAAGAGCACCGGTCAAAAACAGATCACCGGTTCTGACGGAAGCTTTATCTTTCAGGCAAAATCATCCAGCATTTCTCCTCCACCTGCTTATCACAGTACAACTGCAACGGTTCGTGTTCATTCTCGCGGTTTGATGGAGATTAATATTGAAAGACAGCAGTCGGTGCGAGTGGATGTATTTGATCTGGGGGGAAAAAAGATCGCAACCATCCATAATGGTATTCTGGATGCCGGGAATCACCGGATGCGCTTCCCCCGCACCATCGCAAAACAGATGATGCTGATCAGAGCGCGGATCGGTTCAGCTGAAAAAATCGGAAAAGTTGTCCCTGGCCAGGAACTCCAAACTTTCACTGTAACCAATGAATTTGAACCCCGACTGGGTAAACGGAATCAATCCGCAGCTGATCAGGTTACAGTGAAGCATTATGAATTCGACGATGCGGTAGTACCTGTAGCCGATTATGAGGAAATTGTCCCGGTACGGCTAACTCGCAAAAAGCTCAATACCCGTCTCATAAACAAAATGAGAATCGGTGATACATTATGGAACAGTTCAAACCAATTGCGGCTGGTACTCGATTCGGTAAGTGATCAGCGGTGCTGTTGTGATTGTGAGTGTGATTCACCAGGTTTTTTCCAGGCTCATTTTTCATTTTTTTCCGATTCGATTCTCACCTCTGTTCAACTGCATTCCACCCGGCAGCGTGAGATCGTACTTGATGAATATAGAATTTCATTGCAGGGTATTCTACCCGAATGTCCCTCCACGAATGATGAAAACTACAAGATTGGTGTAGCATGTTTACCTGTTGATTCTCCCCATAGTTATGAAAATCTGAGTTTCGAATTTTTCGAAACGAATCAGCCCGGGGAAAGAAAGCTTAGAAAGCATGATGATACATTTGATATTGCCGACTTCGAAACGGCTGCCGATTGGGAGAAGCGTAAAAACTATCTCAGAAGGCACATTCTGTTTGCCAGTGGATTATGGCCCGAAACAGGGTTTGTTCCTCTGGAGTCTACGATTCTGGATGCCTACGAAGGGGATGGGTTTATTATAAAAAAGGTATTTATGCCTATTTGGGAGGGGTATTATCTGACCGGAAACCTTTATCTTCCCACTGAACAGAAAGAAAAACACCCCGCCATGCTGGCCCCTCACGGCCACTGGGTTGATGGAAGACTTCAAAACAGCAGCCAGGTGTCTGTACCCGGGCGGTGCATTCATTATGCCAAACAGGGCTATATTGTTTTCTCATATGATATGCCGGGTAATGTTGATTCTAGACAGGTGGACCACTTTTTCACCAGGAGCGGTTCCTGGGGATGTTACAGCAATCCGGTCGATGATATCTGGGGAATAAGCAATGGCAGTCTGCTCATGGCGCATTCGATGAGAGCAATGGATTTCCTTTATTCTTTCGACAGGGTCGACACTTCCAGAATCGGTGTGACCGGAGCATCGGGCGGGGCGACCCAGACGGTATTTCTTTCCGCAGTGGATGACAGAATCGATGCCCTGGCACCGGTAAGTCACATATCGGCTCACGAGCAGGATGGCTGCGGCTGCGGAAATGCGCCTTTGTTGCGCCTAAATACAAACAATGTGGAAATTGCCGCAACGGCTTCCGACAAACCCATTTGTCTTGTGGGTTCTCAAAATGACTGGTCATGCAATACGATGACTGTGGAATATCCGATGATCAGAAAAATTTACCAGCTTTACGGTCAGACTGACCTGGTGCAGGCCACGGTTTTCAATTTCGGTCACAACTACAATCAGACCAGCCGGGAATATGTATATAACTGGTTCAGAACCAGATTTCTCCCGGATCAGTCCCTGGAGTATAAAGAAGACTCGGTGACCATTCCCTCAAAAGAGGTAATGAGTGTGTGGTCGGAGCATTCACAGCCCTCGGATGCTCTTGATGAGAGCGGAGTGAGAGCTATGTTCAAACGGAAGGCACAGGATGAATTCGGTCAGCTTTTCCATGCCGGTGATATGGAACTCGAAACCAGTATCGAGAAGTACAGGAAGGTATGGAATCATGTGATTAGTTCTCCTCCGTCTGAAAAAACCGAACTGGTTGATTGTCTCGATGAATATTCGATACCGTCCAGAAATCTGGATGTGGAGAAGATAGCTGTTGGCAATAAGACTGAGGGAAACATCCTGGAAGCGGTTCTGTTCAAACCTCAGAAGAATGCCAGCTCAGAAGGACTGCTGGTGGTTAATGGTCAGAATACCAGTATGCTGAAAACATTTTTCAATCGTGAAAATACCGTCATTCATGATGCCCTCAGTCGTGGTGCCACGGTAATGCTTATTGATAAACTGCAATATGATCACTACAACTTCTACTCCAGGAAAGTAAAGGAGTTCAAAACCGAGGGGATAGTCAAGGGTACTGATTTTTTCACATCGTACAACAGAACGGATGAGGCACTGTGTGTACAGACAATATCGGATGCTTTGTCATATCTGAATAACCGAACAGGAATTGATGAATCATCTCTCTACTGCACTGGGAATGCGGGTGTTCTGGGACTTGTAACATCAACCGTCAATGAAAACATATCCTCAGCGGTGCTTGATTTGAATCATTTCAATCCGGAGAGTGATGATGACTATCTGCAATCACTGTATATTCCCCACATAAAAAGGGCGGGAGGGATTGAAGGGGCTCTGTGCGTGAGTCATGCAGAGAATATTATGCTCTACAATAATGAAAGCAGCTTTCCTGAGGGCAGGATACAGACATTCATATCAGAAAAAAGAGGCGGTACGCTTGCAGTTGAAAACACTTTCAGCACAACTGCTGTTTCTGATTTTTTATTTGAAGATTAAAGGTTCAGTACTTCGGCAGTATGAAAACCAAGTCAGAGGGGTATAAACGTTCAGTAACTGACCATACCCTTTCTGAATAATTAATTTGCAAATCATCACTTTTTGCCTCACCGTTTGTTTTCCGGCCCGTATCAGACAGATATATTGATCGGGCGCAACTGACCCGATTTGCAGTGAAAGAGAATGTTATTCAGCTCCAAGCTCTTCAGAGTATATCTATTCATAGTTACAAAAGAGGACTGCACATGAAACCGGTTCCGTTCAAAAAAGGTCTGCTCAAGCTCAGTAAGAATACATACGCCTATCTTCAGCCGGATGGCGGCTGGGGTTTGAGCAATGCGGGGCTTGTCGTCGGAAAAGAATCATCACTTCTGGTCGACACGCTCTACGATCTCAAGTTGACATCCCAAATGCTTGATGAAATGAGTTCTGTTCTGCCGTCGGGGAAAACTATCGATTATCTCTTCAATACCCATGCAAACGGGGATCACTGGTTCGGCAACAGTCTTCTCAAGGGTGCGCAGATCATATCTACCGAGGCATGCCTGCAGGAGATGAAGGAGCTTCCGCCCAAAAAGATGAACCTGCTTATGAATTTATCCTTTCTTCTGGGCAAGGGTGGAAAATACGCCAAAGAATCGTTCCGGCGATTCAGTTACAGCAGAATCAAACCTCTTTACCCTCGGAAAACATTCAGCGGGGAGATGGAGGTCGAACTGGGTGATATCGGTGTAAAGCTGATCGAGCTTGGTCCTGCTCACACACAGGGGGATGCCGTTGCGTATCTGCCGGATGAAAAAATCGTGTTTGCAGCTGATCTGCTGTTTATAAATTCCACACCCCTTGTATGGGGGTTCCCTTTATCCAACATGATCAGAGCCTGTGAGTATCTGCTTGATCTCAATGCTCACACTTTTGTTCCCGGGCATGGTCCGGTTACCGACAAAGGCGGAGTGGAAGAGGTGAAGGGGTACTGTGAATATATGGATAAGCAGGGTCGCAGCGTTCTGAGCGAACATTGTTCACTGGTGGAGGCTGCAAAGAGAATCGATCTGAAGCGATACGCTTCCTGGGCTCATCCTGAGCGTCATGTGGCCAATCTGTATTGTGTGTATAGAGAAATGTTTCCGGGTAAGAAGCCGCTGGGGCCGATTTCGGTTTTCGGGCTTATGGAGGAGTTCAGAAGAAAAGAATGAAAACTCGTTATTGGCTGTTCAGTTTCGCAGTGATTCTCACAACTTTTCCATCCAGCCGCTGATTCATATAGCATAATTTGACCCAGTGGGCATATCTGTGTGTATTTTCCATTCTGAACTCATCGAGTAGTCCGTAGAAGTATAAAGGGTTTGATCCGCTGACCGGGGGTAAGCCGTCAGAGGGTTCAAATCCGTGGCGCTATCAGAACCGGAGCCGATCACTCACACAGAGCAAATGTATTCGGTTTGTCCACCCATTTTATATATTGAATTCCAGAAGCTTTGTCCTGAGTGAAAAGAGGTGAAGGGATAAATTAATTTTTTTTACTGAGAGGAATGTCTGAATGTGAAAACAAAAGAGTACTTTCCCAGTAAAATCTACAATACCGATTCACCTAAGGGAAATGAACCGGCATTTTCCATTCTAAGTATGACAGAAGGTTTCGGGCTTAAAGATGCAGTGGACAGAGTCAGGTTCCAGCCACCTCAAACATTTTTTTTTCTCATTAATGGCCAGCAAACGCTTCAATGCTGAACAAACGATATCATAGACGAGTGTTTCGGACGAGCTTTATGCGGTATCGATAGAATAGGAGAAGAGAAAGAGGAGGATGGTGCTTTCGGAGGAAGTGGAAAATGGAAAGGTGAATACAGGATATACAATAACGATTCTGATGAAGAATACAGAAGTGTTGCTTCTGTACTGTATGAAATGTACGGACATCGTGACTTAATCATAGATGTGGTCAATGCCAAATTCGACTGGGGTAATTCGACAAAGGAAAACACCTGTACTTTCGACAATTTCTGCAACAGAATGTCGCTGATTCTGAATGCGGTTGCGGATATTTCTGCCGTACGTTTCTTTATTGCCGGTTTCAGCCGTGGAGGGTTATTCTCGCTTCGGTTAGCCAAATGGCTCAAGGATAACGGCTATGGTAAGTAAGTCATTGTGGCGACAATGGATCCCGTAATCAAAGTTGGTGAAAGAAGCGAATGGGT
>JBKGXV010000071.1:0-16704 GCA_046546375.1 Chitinispirillaceae bacterium
TTTGAAACACTGTAATATACAATCTGAACGGGAGTCGTTTCGGAGGTTTCGCATGTGGTTCGGTGATGTCTACAGGCGGGCGCCCCGGAGGTGATTGAAGCAAAAATCACCTCCGGGATTCAAGTCTTCTCTCTTTTTTACCAAGTTTCAAGCACGGTTGTTTGAAATAATGATGATCAGTGATGTTTCATTTCAGACTCTTCTGAAGAAGCCATTGATAAATCCGATCATCCCCGTAGGCCTGAGCGGCAGTTCCCACATGATCCAGTTTCCTGTCCAGATAGACCCGCTCGGAGGGCACTTCACTATTCTCAAGTACGTGGAGATCAAGAGTTTTCATGAAGGACTGACCCTTGTGGCGAGATGCCGATCCTGAGGAGAGCCAGATGGGTTTGTTTATTTTCTGACGGGGAACACGAGTCGGATCCACAGCCCAGAGTGCAGCCCAGGTGTCAGGCTGTCGGATACCCAGGTCGAAAACTCCATTGCCTCCGAAACTGAAACCTGTCAAATAGCTTTTGGAGGAATCAATCTGAAAAGTCTGTGTCACTTCGCTTTTGATTTCCAGAACATCATCAGCGAATCGCTCCCAGATATCTCCTCTGGTACGCAGTTGTGGAGCAGCAATCAGAAAGTCCGCAGTAGCTCTGGGGGAGCTTTGGGAACTGAGCGGTCCGTTGGCGGTGAGAGCAGTATGGATCTGCAGCGGTGCGCCTTCATCATACCCGTGGAGAAAAAAGATAAGCGGCCAGCCATTTTCGGGGGGATTGTTTCTGGGAACAGAAACCAGATAGGGTAATTGGGTTGATTCAAGCAGGTGCAGATCGGGTTTGTTCATAATCCTACTCCCGGTTTTTATGTTCAGGAAGTGCAAAAATTGGCCCATTTTTATGTGGGGACTGAAACATGTCCGGATCATTTTCACTTGGTGTGAGAAGCACTGGACCGGACTTCCCCGGAGGTGACCGAGTGCTCAATCACCTCCGGGACTTCATGAAAATTGCCCCAGAACGGAGAGTACATGACACCGAAATCAACAGAAGGTGCACATGTGCAAATAATGGATCTTGATCCGGAAAACATTTCCGACTACAGGGTCTGCGGATACAAAGGTGTAAAAAAGCATCTGGAGCCGAGAAGAAAATCCGGCCGGTACAGGAAGTATCACCATAAAGGACTCAGAATCAAAGCTTTAGTGACCAAAGATGGCGGATACCAGGGAATGACCGAATACACTCCGGGAAAGTATGCCCACCGTCCGGTCAACGTGTCAGTCATCATCCAATCAGCAATACAAGATTTGAGAACATAATAAGAAATATCGAGAAGAAGAAAAAATAGAACAAGCCCCGGGCCTTTCCCGGGGCACTGTATGCTCAACACTTCAATGTATACGCCGTATCAAAAGCAGTCCTTACCGCATAGGCCACATTCTTGGGTTTCACCGCGTCGCCAATCACATGCACATTGTCGAATTTCTCTCTCCATCTGTTTACCTCTTCGCTTTTGGGAGTCATTCCGAATGAAAGAACAAGAGTATCCGCACTCAGTCTGACAACATTGTCGCTGGAAGATCTCAGCTCCACCTGCTGACCGTTGACTGCAGTAAGCTTATGATCTGTGATGATCTCCACATTGGGGTTTTTCTCAAGACTGTCGATCACCACTTTTCTGTTGGTAGGATCCTCACCGGTAGCCAGCTCCGCAAGCATTTCCACCAGAGTTACCCTAACACCCTTGAGCCCCATCATGTCCGCGGTTTCACATCCGGTCATTCCTCCGCCTATGACAATGGCGCTGGTACCTTCGTGGATCAGGTCCGGTCTGTCCAGAATATCAAGAGCGGAAACAGCGTTGCTTCCATTCATTCCGGGAATGTCCGGAATAAGCGCCTTGGCTCCTATTGCCACAATTACAGCAGAAGGGTTTTCTTTCCGTACCATTTCAGGATCCGCTTCAGTTCCGGTTCTGATTTCCACTCCCAAGTTATTGAGGTTGCTGACAAGCGAATCGGTATACCAGCTAAGAGGATCTTTGCCGGGAAGATGACTGCCCGGAATCAGTTCTCCGCCTGGTTTGTCTCTTTTTTCATACACTTTCGGTTTGAACCCTCTCAAGGCGAGTACCCGGGCGGTCTCCATTCCGCCCGGCCCTGCTCCGATCACCGCGACAGAACGCCCGTCTCCGTCTCTGGGAAAATCAGGGAATTCCAGTTCTCGTCCTGTGCGGGCGTTTACGGCGCATTCAATTCTGTTTGCCGCGAAAATGGTGTCGATACAATAGAGGCAGGCAATACAGGTGGTGATTTCATCCTCTCTGCCCTGAGCCGCTTTGTTCACCCATTCGCTGTCGCAGAGATGGCCCCGGCCGATGGCAATGAAATCGGCTTTTCCCTGCTGCAGTATCTCTTCTGCCGTTGCGGGCCGCTTGATGGCTCCTACGGCTATGACCGGGATGTTCACTGCATCTTTTACAGCGGCTGCCAGATTTGTTTTCCAGCCTTCCGGATAGGTGATAGGTTCTATTATGGTTTCCATACTTTCGTAGGTTCCGGCACTGATATCGAGAGCATCGGCACCGGCTTTTTGCAGAGCCCGGGCTATCTTCACGCCTTCATCCAGTTTGATACCGTAGTCGGTGAATTCATCGGCGCTGAATCGTACGGAAACCGGGAAATCCTTGCCGCAACGGGTTTTGATACCCTCGATTATCTCGGAGGCGAATCTTACTCTGTTCTCCAGGCTCCCCCCGTATTCATCATCCCGTCTGTTTGTGTGAGGACTGAGAAATTCGCAGATCAGATATCCATGGGCCCCGTGAAGCTCCACCCCGTCGAATCCGGCGGTCTGCATTCTGACTGCTGCATTTATATACTTCTGGACAAGATCCTTCACCTCGGAAGTGGAAAGCGCTCTTGGTTTTTCACCGATTGCCATGTTTGTGACAGCACTCGGAGCCACCAGTTGTTTTCCACCGGTCAGAGCGGTGTTGGACTGGTTTCCGGCATGATGCAGCTGGGCAAAGATTCTGGTTCCGTATTTCTGGACACTTCCCGCAAGTCTGCTGAATCCGGGAATGAACCTGTCTTCATCGGCTCTCAGTTCATCCACGATGGCTTTGCCCAATTCGTTTTCCACGCATACGATTTCAGTGATGATCAGTCCCACTCCCCCCGCGGCACGTTCGGAGTAGTAGGCGATTATGTGATCGGTGATTTCTCCGTCGGGTCCGGCCAGTACAGTACCCATGGGGGGCATGATGACGCGGTTTTTGGTTTCGAGAGAACCGATTTTTCCTTTAGAGAGCAGATGATCGAATTGGGCCATGGTAAACTCCTTGTTTCTGGAGGTTAGGGATCACACACGAGTGCGGCGGGAGCCGCGGATGGGAAATTAGAGCAAGAACTCTGCCAAGGGGAGCTCACCCGGAGGTGAGATAGGAAAAGAACACCTCCGGGATATATCCCCCGTGAAAGTCTATCTTCCCTCCTTTTTTCTGCCCTTCTCCTCTTCCTTTCCACTCTCTGAATACTCTTCTTGTGGTTTTTCAGTTGAAAGCCTTCATATCAGCTTCTTTTGGGGACAATACAATTCAGAGGCGGATCAATTTCCGCGCGGAGATACGTGAGAAGAATGCAGAAAAGAAAGTGTTTTTCAGGAAACCGTTTCCAGAATCCTGTGAACGTTTTCCATTCTTTTTGATCCGCCGGCTGCATTCTCTACCATTCTGGAGACTGCGGATCGTGATATTCCCATATAACGGGCCAGGTCAGCACCAGAGAATTCATATCTGAAAATGCCCTGAAGTACAAACTGTTCCCGGATCCTTGACCGGAGATTCCTTCTGCCCCGTATGAACAAATCGTTGAATCTGAAAGCCATCTGTTCACTCAGTTTCAGATGAAGCAGTTGGAGTGTACGGAAGGGGTCTCTTTTTCTGTTGCTTCTGAGGCGTTCCTGTCTCTGTTGGTGGAAGGCCAGACCAACCTGCCTGAATTCGCATCTGCCGACAAAGCAGATCCGCGGGTCCGGATAGTGACTGCCGAATTCATTGGCGCGGCGAACCTGGCTTATGATTTCCCGGTATTGGCAACTGTCTGCATTCCGCTTGAGGTATTCCAGATGATGTCTGGTTTGTTTTGGCATCAGGTCATAACATCCCCGGATATAGTCATTCACTATTTCGGAGGTTTTTTTCCTGCAGCGCAGCGGGTTGAGATGGACATGACAGGATACCTCCTCCAGGCCGCAGTTTTCGTCGATTACGGCTGAAGCGAAACGGACGGGGAAAACTGTTCCGCGGCGCTTACAGTGTTTGTTGAGATATTTGGCATATATGGAATTCAGTGTGCGCATGAACCAGGAGATGGGGATGTCGCTCACCTTCACCACCAGATGATAGTGATCCTGCTGGAGGCTTTTCTCCACCAGGCTGTAGGATGCGGTCTGCAGAAGCCGTCCGAGCTCACGGCAGAAAAAATCCATCTGTTCATGAGTGGGAAACAGTTTGAGACCGGGAGCAGCTTCGGATCGGATCTGGTACAGAGAGAAAGGCACGACAACTCTGGGTTTGGTGCTCATAATCTGTCCTTTTCTGGGGTGTTACCTGCATCGGAGAGAATGTGTAGGAAGGGAAAGCAAAAAACGGGCCCTCTCCGTGTGTCCCGGAGGTGAACAGAGCGAAAATCACCTCCGGGACACTCCGCACCCTGCCCCGCCCTCAGAGCCGGGGCAGGTCCCTGTCAGGATTCAGGCGTCGTGTCCGGCAGCAGCGTATCGGCATCTCCCGGAAGAGTATCCTGTGGTGCTGCCGTGTCCGCTTCCGTGGTATCCTGTGTCGCAGGCGGCGTCTCCTGCTGCTGGGACGGACAGCCCCAGATCAGTAATGCTGAAGCCACTGTGCCGAGTACCGTTCTCGCTTTCATGTTGTCCTCCCGGATTACTGGTCATTTCCTCTCCGAGGCGCGTGCATTGAAAATGTCCGCAGCCCTCTCAAGCGGTGTTCCCGCAATTTCTATGTTGTTCAGGTCGCTCTGCCCCAGGCCCAGATAGTCAGCCTGCTCTATGTGGGAGACATTTTTTCTGCCCAGAAGATAGGCTCCCACTGCATCCACCGCCACAAAATCCCTTCCCGCTATCACCAGCTGTGACTCGAAGGCTTTTCCCCCTATGGGTCCGGTACCGGTCATGGCGGGATGTCCGTTTATTATCCCCAGCTGAAAGGGGAAACGCTGGCACATGCCGGTGATGAAACCGTGAAGATCTCCGAAAAAAACCTCCCGGGCATGTTCGTATTTCCAGCGGGGGTGTCCGTAGTAGTCAGCTGCGGGAAAAGACATGGCGGTGTTTTTCATGGTCAGGGTGACATCCGCTCTTTTGTGCACTTTGTGCTGGGCAAGGGATACAATGGTGTCAAAAGAGAATATGTGGGGATTGATTATGACTTCGTGAGCCGGTCCGTAGTCCAGATGAATTTTTTCGAAAGGACCTCTGTTATGATCGAAAAACTCCACCCTTTCTTCAAAGATCACCTTGTCGATTCCCAGATATCCGAATATCTGATCCGTTTCACCGTCTCCGGAGCCCCCGGTCACGGTGATTTTGAACGGCCGGTATCGTTTGACAAGGCGGATGAGCGCTTTTACCGTGTCTGCCTGGGTACAGGCGGTGAGGTCTCCGGGAGAAGCCCAGGTTTCGTTGGGTTTGATGGCCACGTGTTTGTCGTTGAACAGTTCGGAGAGACTGCCCAGATGTTCCAGTGCATGGGCCAGCCCTCTGTCCACTCTGGGGTTGTGTACTATTGATACTTTGCTTTTCATGATATCCGATCACGTTTCCTTTGAAATCAGGGTTTTCCCGAACCGGTCTCCCCGAAGAACCTTCAAATCCGATGCCAGAAAAACCATCACGGCCGATTTTCCGGAACGGTTTTTGATTATACATAACTGGTCGGGAATTTCTATTACTTGGGATACGATGAGTGTACCCCTAATCAGCGGGAGGAGGGTACTTATGAACAGAACCATACTGGTGACAGAACCGACCGGAATGCTGGAACAGGAGATCATACGGGGACTCAGAAACAAGGGATATTGTGTGAAGATCGCCGTACATCATTCTTTGGAGGTACAGGTTCTGAATTATGAATGTCCCGTGGTGACTCTTGACTACACTGATTCCGAATCCTGCCGCAGGGCTCTGGATGGGGTACAGAGTGTTTTTCTCGGCTTTCCCACAATGTTTCCCAGAATGGATGATCTTTTTCTTCCTTTCATGAATGTGGCCAGAGAAAAGCAGGTGGAGCATATTGTGGGGTTGGGAAGTATTGGTCAGGGTACCGACACCCCTCTTATGGTGGTGGAGAAATGTATACAGAACTGCGGTTTGGATTATACTCTTCTGCGTCCCAACCTCTACATGCAGCATTTCAAAAGTGTGGCTCTGCCGGGAATACGCGACAGCCATTCAATCTACCTCCCTGCGGGAGATGCACGAATCAGCTTTGTGGATGTGAGGGATGTTGCCGCTGCCGCACAGGAGGCACTCATGGATGACGGTCATGTCAACCGTACATATACTATCACCGGTGGACAATCGCTGGACCATTACCAGATTGCGGAGATACTGTCCAGGGTAACAGGCAGGAAGATCACCTATATCCCTATCAGTCACAACGAGTTGTGGGGAATACTGAAAGAGAACGGTTGGGATAATACTTCAGTGGAGATAATGGTCGGCTTGTATGAAATCGCCCGTCATGGCTGGTCGGAGGACATTTCTTCCGATCTGTCCTTGATTATCGGACGCAGTCCCATAACTTTCGAGCAGTTTGCAATCGACAATCAGCCCGAGTGGCTGCCGGAGGAAAGCAGCTGACTTTCCAGTTTTCTCAACTGGCTCTGGGCTATTCTGGTCCACCAGCTCTGGGGATTCATACTGCAGAAAATCCCCAGGGCATGTTTGGCACGCGCGTAGTTGCCGTTTTTAAGTGAAACAAAACCCAGATTGTACCAGGCCATCAGATAAGTGGCCTCTTTCTGCACCAAGGCTTCCAGAAGATTAGCCGAGGTATCGTATTCGCCTTTCTGGTAGTACAGAATACTAGCTCCCCACAGATCCTCCACACTGCTTAGAGAGGGTTCCTCAATTTTTGCAGCGAGCTCGGCCAGCTTCTGCTTGAACTCAGCTGAATTGATTGAATACCACTGGTATTCAAAAGGAGTCCAGATATCATTCTGGGAAGGGGCGATTTCTCTTTCAAACCAGTCTTTTACGGGTTTGGAAAGTATGCGGTATCCTTTGAATTCACTGGTCATCCAGATGATGTAATCCTTGATCAGTTTTTTTTTCTGCTGAGCAAAAGAACGGATGTTTTTGAGATCGGGGATTTGACAGAATGAATTGAGCAGCATTCTGTCCTCATCGACTTCCAGACGATATTCTATCATTCCTCTTGCAAGAGAACTCATGTAGTTGCCTGCAGGTGCTACCAGGGGAAGAATTATGCAGTTGTTTTTCCAATCATAGACGGCAGTTCCTCTTCCGGGCACTATCAGTATATATGGTTTTCCGAACAGAGGAACTCTGCTGTTGCGGAACAGGTGGGGGTCGAATTCCATGATCTGATTGAGGCAGTTAATCAGGTTTTTGAAAGAGAAGACTTTATCTCCTGAACGAATCAGGGGGAATCCTTCCAGACCTTCTCGTCTGGATGAGGATTTCACGATGTTTCTGAGATTGTCGATTTCCCGTTTGAGTTCATTTTCGATTTCTAAAACAGGAATTTCACTAGTTCTGTTCTGAATTGATCCGATATCCTCATTCAGTTGTTTTGTGGAATCTTGCGATTCGAGCATTCTGAGATACAGGTTTTTGATGACAGGGGAGCACTTTTTTATACAGGAAACAATCTCTTTATCTGCAATGCTGGAAAGAACGGTATCCAGTGTCTTGTGGTCTTTTTCAAACTGTTTTTCTCTGTCATGATGTTCGCGTCTTTGTTGGACCGATAAAAACATACCCTTTTGAATTGCCAGTTTAGCTCGGAGGATTTCAAGCTGAAGATTATCCATGGATACCAGTTTTTCATTCAATTTGTCCGGAATGTGTGCATCTTGTGCATTTTCAATCCGTTCTCTTCGTTTGTTCTGAAGATTGGCGACCTCAGATTCAAGTTTTCGGTGCTGGATTTCCAGGAGTTTGATCTCCTTTTGCAGGTGGTTTTTCTGGTTTCCCTGACGGATTTTGAGAAGGAGATCGGTAATCCATTCTGTGACGGTCACTACTTTCACCGGACTTTTGTTCAGATCCGAATCGCAGATTGCATTACTGGTGTGATTGGGATCAACCAGAACGCCATGTATTCCGTAGTTGATCAGTTCGTTGTTTTTTTTAAAGAATTCACTGATATTGTTTTTTTCTCTTATAAGTATTCCCAGAGTTTCTGAAAGCCAGAACCAGAATCCGGCACTCAATTCCGATGTTGCCTGCTTGTCCAGCGGGTCGATTTCGAGCTTGCGCAGACTTGATGAAAACTGGTCGTTGAAATGCATCACGGACTTTTCCCTATGGTTGTGGACTGATTTGATAATATCCGTCATTTGAGAGTTGCACCGAACTGATTTTCATATACACAGGAGGGGCCATCTCTTCAGGAATAGTGAAGAGCTCTTCCGATTCTTTTACTGCCGATGAAGACTCCCCTTCCATATTGTATAAAGTGATACTGCACATGGCACCCTTGAAGGTATGGAAATGGAATTTTTGCACTGTGGTATCGCGAAGAAGGAATATATCAGTATCATCGGATCTTGAAAGATTGCCGAAGATGTTTTCTGATCTGACGGTGTCGCAGACATCTTCGGAGTCATTGGGTTCATTTTCTATTGGAAACGTATGAAAACCCATTGAATCATGGGCTGACAAATCCAGAAAGGAGCCAGACTCCTGAGACGGGCGGATTATATACCGGGTGTTGCCCTTCAGATGTTCGGACAGCTCCAGATACAAAGTGTCTGAAGACGAATTCAGTTTATAGGAAAAGGAAAAGAAGGGAGGATAGAATTCAAGCCAGGGGATCTGATTTTTTTCCAGAGGCTTAGAAAATGTGAAAACGAGCTGACCGTAAGGAGAAACAGTATCGTTTCCGATTCGGCTGATGGTGCGGGTATCGGAATCGATTCCTTCCGGAACAACACAGAACAATGATGCAAGCAGGATTACTGATATGATATGGAGAGGATGTTTAATACTCCAACATGAATCACTGTTCATTTTGAAGGCCTCTGGTGTGCGATTGCATTGTGTCAGTTCGTGTATTTGATGAAATTATACAGTACTGTATATGTGAGTTCAATAGTCTGGGGCGAAATATCCCGGAGGTGCATCTTCGCTGGATCACCTCCGGGACACTGACTTTTCAGCTCCGGAGTTTGTTTCTGTTATTTGTCCCCCGGAGGTGAAAAAAGCCTGAATCACCTCCGGGACATCACTGCCCGAAAATTTACAACCTGTTCATTTTCAGATTCGGTGTTGTGAAAATAATCTCACGAATCCGCTACCTTTCAGGCTCTGGCCCGGAGGTGCATTATCAATAAATCATCTCCGGGGCTGCTCACCTCATCAATCACATCCGGACTGCTCCTTGTCTCTTTTCTTCCTCTGCGATCTCAGCGTCTCTACCGTGGAATCTTTTTCCGTTCGTTTTCGTCGCATGTTCCCGAAAGCTCCCTCTTCGAAACTGCATCCGCTCCAAATTCAGAGAGTCCGGTCTGTTTCTCCGTGGATCCCGGCGTTCCGGCTTTTGTCCCACCCGCTGTTTTATCGAGCATTTCACAGTTGGCCTTTTCTGCGCTTTCTGCTATTTTTCTATCCTGATATTATCAGTGGAGCCGTATCGATGAAAAACTGCATTGTGGTGTGCGGTCCTACCGCATCCGGAAAAACCAGCCTCGCGGTCAAGCTTGCATCCAGACTTAAAGGAGAAATCCTTTCGGTGGATTCCCGTCAGGTGTACCGCGGAATGGATATCGGAACCGGAAAGGATCTGCATGAGTACACTGCAGACGGGAAAAACATCCCCTGCCATCTCATCGATATAGCCGATCCTGCAGACATTTTCACCCTGTATGATTATCAGAAAAGCTTCTATAGTGCTTTCAGATCGGTACGCACACGGAACAGAATTCCCGTTGCGGCGGGTGGAAGCGGGCTTTATCTGGAAGCGGTACTGAAATACTACCGGATCTCCCCGGTTCCGGAAAATGTGAAGCTGCGAAAAGAGCTCATGAACGAAAGCAGGGAGACGCTCGAATCCAGGCTTTTCAGTGAAAGCAGGGAAATGTATGAAAAGACCGACAGAAGCACAAAAAAGAGAATCGTGCGCGCATTGGAGATCGTCCGGTCGGGAATAAAGAATAAGGAATTGTCACCTGAGGACTATCCCGACATCCGCCCTGTCATTCTGTATGTGGTGTGGGAGAGGCCGGTGCTGCGGGAACGGATCAGCAGCCGTCTTGCAGAAAGGCTTCAGCATGGAATGATAGATGAAGTGGACCGGCTTCTCACCTCCGGTATTTCCAGAGAACGGTTCGATCTTTTCGGCATGGAGTACAAGCATGTCGCCCGGTATCTGCGCGGGCAGGTCGGTTATGATCAGATGGCAAGTGAACTTCAGCAGGATATTTTCCACCTGGCAAAGCGGCAGGATACCTGGTTTCGGGGAATGGAGAGACGGGGATTTGATGTTCACAGGGTTGAGCGGGGCGATGTGAATCAGGCATGGGCGATCGTGAGCGGGAGTGGTTTTGTTGAAAATAACAACTTATTGGTCGACTAAACCAAACCGGGTATTTTTTTTCTTCTTTTCCAAGTATTAATTTATACTAGCTGTTTAGTTTCCGAATACCCAAAATTCCGCTCACTTTGGACCGGTTTTCTGATGCAGTTGAAAAGAAATTCTGTATACCTGATACCTCTGCTGGCAATAATCATCTCCAGTCCTGCCTGTCTTCTTACTACTCAGTCCTACAACCACGGCAAACTGCTTAATCCCGGCGAGGGGCTTGTTACCTACGGTTGGGGAAAAAAGAATGTACGGATTAGAGATAAGATATATGAATCCTCCTATGATCCGTATGAACCTGAAGAGTATCGTCATGATACGATCCCGGTTACCTTCTGGTCACATGCGCTTGACTACAGGCTCGGATTTCTCTCCAGGCACCCGTTCGGCAAGGGATTGGAAATAGGCCTTCAGTTGGAATGGGCCACCAACAGTTCTCATTACACTTATTTTGAACGTGTTCCCTCACTTGAATTCTCGACCCGTCTGGGATTTGCGGATTTCCAAATTTTTAAAGGACTATACCACCATAATATGGAAATGGGTTGGATTGTAGGCTCCTGGGTTGATAACGGATGGTTTGCCGGATATGCAGCAGGAATCGAGTATGGTCGATTGATTCCCTATCTGAATGTCCGGGCTGGTATCACTTCCACGGATACAGACATTGCCAGAGCCTTCGATGACAGTACCTTCTTTTCCACTCATAAAGGATCCTGGTACTCGAGGAGTACTGTGGGTGTTTCTATCAAGATCAATCGTATGCTCTTTTTTCCTGATTATATCACACCTGAAATATCTTTTATTGCACCCGATTTTTCTTTAGCTAAACCCGTAGGAATCACATGGCATATAGGTTTTCGCTGGTTGAACGGTATATGATGACACTTGTCTTTCTGGCATGCGCATCTCTTTATGCAGCTGAGAAGAGTGTCGATGATTCAGCATTACATAGTTCTGGTGATTCAGTTCTTCATACCGGAGTCGTTGATACTTCTGTCGATCAAACAGGTTCCTTGGATAACGAGGATTCGCTCACAGTTCCAATTGAATCTCCATCTGTCGAGGGGGGTTCGTATAAAGCGGATACGGCGGCTACATCCGATTCGTTGCCGCTTGATGATAATACCGACATTGATTCTTCGATGCTTCCAACCGACACTGCTGAGGCTGAAAAAGCATCTCCCGACGGATCTGAAAACGGCGTTTCTGCTGATTCGGGTAAAGTATCTGCCGATGATTCAGGCGCAAAGAGTAATAAGCTTGTGGTGGAAGGGATTGTGATTTCCGCCCGAACCGGTGAATTTCCCCGAAGTGATTCCGTACAGGTGACAGTGGACTCGATTAAAGTGACTCCCGATGAGGACGGTATGTTCCGTGTGGAGATAGGCGCACGGAATTACTTTACTGTCCAGGTTTTTTCATCAGATTATGAATTGTTCCGGGAAGTGGTGAAAACTGACTCCGGTCAGAAAAACTACTTTGTCAGCTGTGCTCTCAAAGAGCGTAGAGAAGAGGTTTCAGTTCAAAAACCAGCAGAGAATACCCACGGAGACACTGCCAGGTATGTCCCCTGGACCATTTCGGGCACTATAATAGATTCCCGGGTGGATCTTGCAGTGGAGTCGGATTCCACGGTGCTTACTTTTGACGGTGATACGGTTCCCAATACATCCAAAGGGAATTTCTACATATCCAGCCGTATCGGAGGAAGGCATGTGCTGCATTTCACTTCGAAAGGTTATAATGAGGTGGTGCAGGAGATTATTCTGGACAAAAATGACAAACAGCCATTTATTGTGATATCCACCAGTCCTCTTGGTCATGAAATCACCAAAAGAGAAATCGTGGTGTCTGCCAAAGCTGAACCGCTTCACGAAAGTGCCGAAATCTCGAAAATCAAAGTGGAACAGAAGGAGCTTCAGAGAACGGCGGCCACACTTTCCGATCCGATGAGGGTTCTTCTCACGCTCCCCGGGGTCACCTCCTCAAGCGATCTCTCCTCCCGTCCGATCGTGCGCGGCGGAGAATTTCATCAGACCCGTGTGTATCTGGATGGAATCAGTTTGATGCAGCCTTATCACTACGGCGGACTGCATTCCACTTTCAACCAGCTTGCTTTGGATGATATCACGATGTATTCATCGGGTTTCCCTTCCCGATTCGGCAATTCCCTTTCGGCGCTTGTCATTGCCGAAACTCGGCGACCCGCGGAGGAACCGCCTCAGGTTGCTTTTGATCTCAATTATCTTCAGTCTGCGGCATATGCGGGAATGCCTCTGTTCGACAACAAAGCGGGTATAAATGCATCGTGGCAGGGTTCTTATTATCAGCACACGACCAATCTGATGGTAAATCTGCTTGGTGATGAAGAGAATAAAAAGGTGTTTGAAGAAATAACTCTTCCGGACTACAATGATTTTTCTTTGGGATTCCAGTATCGGCCCGATGCCCGGTGGTCTTTTTCTTTGAATGAATCTTTCAACAGTGACAGAACCTTTTTTTGTGAGCGAGATTCGGTGGTTCCCGTTGAAAATCATATTCCTGGAGGAGAATGTGTAAATGATGAAGGTGTAATTCGCTGCGGAGTTGACACTCTCAGAAGAATGATTCCGATTGACGATTTCAAATATTATGAATATGAAAATTTTGACGCTGTCGGAAGACCAGTTCACGTTGTTGATACTCTGATCAAATACAAATCCAATTACAACGTCCTTGGTGCGAATGCCGATCACGCTCCGAATGACAATTGGGTTTTCAAAGGAGCGCTGGCGTGGCAGAAAAGATGGTGGGATCTGAATTTTCCGAAGGAATCCTCGGATTACGTTGATACTACAATTTACGATATTTCAATCAATCAGGTAAACGGGTCTGTTGGAGCGGTGTACTCGGGTATGGAGAATCATCTTCTGGGATTTGGCCTGCAGGTGGATCATACATATTCCAAATACAGAGTGTTCATACCAAGAGTCCTGAACGAAATCATTACCGAGGGCAGAACTGACTATTCCGATTTCTGGGGTCCGATATCCGGAGATTCGGCAATGGTACTGTCCGATATTTCCGATCCTGAGTTTTTTGATCTGGAAATGGTCGAAAGATTATTCATCAGATACAGGGGAGAGCGCTCCTATATCAATACCGGCTTGTATGTAAATGACAGCTGGAACATCGGCAACAGACTGAAAGCCGATATCGGCCTGCGCCTGGAGACCTGCACTGCGGACAGATCGGCAACACTTTCCCCTAGATTCACTCTGAAGTACAATCTGAAGGAGAAAACGGAGCTGATGATATCGGGAGGACGCTATACACAGAATAATTATGAACCGGCAGCTATCGCCCTGTCGGAGAACCTGGGACCCGAAAAAACCTGGCATGCTGACTTTGGAACAGAAACCCGGTTACTGCCCTGGCTGACTCTTAAGAGCAATTTGTATTACAAGGCGTACAGCGGATTGCTGTCGGAAGTGATGAAAAGTGCTCATGACATTGAATTGTCCAGGAGTAAAATGATTGAAAAATTGTCACAACAGTATCCTTATGAGGATTTCGATGATCTTTCCTATGAGGAACTGATCGAACTTTTTGATCTACAGACTTCATACTACACCAATGAGGGTCGCGGGTATGCCTGCGGCTGGGAGAATTTTCTGAGATTTGAGTTTGCCGATTTCTGGCATGGTTGGATATCGCTTTCTGTGGGTAAATCACGCCGGCAGAGAATGCCCGGGTGGAGATGGCATGATTTTCCTCTCGAAACGCCGGTATTGTTGTCTTTTGTGAACTACTACCGTCTTCCCAGAAGATATGAGTTCTCTGTAAAATACCGTTACATTTACGGTATGCCCTACACTCCCACCAGATTCACATACGATTCCCTGATGGTTGCAGATTTCAATTCGGGGCGTCTGGCTCCTTATCAGTCGCTTGATTTCAGATTTTCAAAAGGATTTGTGACAAACCATTTTAAAGGGCACTGGTATCTGGAGGTGTGGAACAGTTTCAATTCACCAAACATGCTGCGGTTGGACAACAGTACAAAAAGACTACAAGGTACCAGAACCAATCTCCCGGTACCTGTGATTTTTCTGGGAGTTGATTTTAAATTATTATAGAGGAGTGAATTATAAATGGAAGCCATCAGGGCATATTTGGATCAGGGCGGAGTATTCATGTATCCGATCATTGCCGGAGCGCTGTGGGGACTGGCTCTGGTTTTCGAAAGGATTCTTTTCTACATGCAGACCACAGCTCTCATCAGCCGGCAGACAGCATCATTTTCAAGAGAGCTTCAGGTAAACGGAATCGAGGGAGTGCAGAAATGGATAGCGTCTCAGCGAGGCCTTCTTCCTCAGGTGCTTGATGCAGCGGTTTCGAACAGAACGCTGCCCGCGCACCGCATGGAGGAGAAGATGGAGGCGGTTTTACTTAAAGAGCTTCCCTCCTACAGCAAGTTTCTCAATTTCATAGCCGTTCTGGCTTCACTCATGCCGATGCTGGGACTTCTGGGAACCGTTACGGGTATGATCGCCACTTTCGAAGTGATCGCACTTCAGGGCACCGGTGATGCTCAGGCCATGGCGGGCGGGATCGCCGAGGCTCTGATTACCACTCAGGCAGGTCTGGTGGCATCTGTTCCCATCATTCTGGGGCATACATTCGTATCCAACCGGCTGAAGAAAATCACGGACAAGGTCAAAGAGGCCTGTCATCAGATAATCGATTACATGAAGGATCAAAATGGTTGACAAGGCTTTTGATTCATTCGAGAGCAGTCTGAAGAAACCTGAAGTATCGATGACACCGCTTATCGATATGGTGTTTCTGCTGCTGATTTTTTTCGTGGTGACGACGACTTTTACAAAAGAAACCGGTATCAAAGTGGAAAAAGCCAAAGCCGTGACATCCACTTTCATTCAGAAAAAACTGCTTCTGGTTTCGATCGATAAAGAAGGCAACTACTGGTACGATGAAAAGCAGCACTCTTCCGAGGAGATTCTGGACATTGTGAAAGAGCGGGTCAGTGCCGATGACGAAACGAATGTGGTGATCATTCCCGACAAAAACGGAAGAGTCGAGCCGTTGATCACCATCATGGATCTGTTGCGGACTCACGATATCACCCGCTTTTCGCTGGGAACACAGCAGGATTATGGCGCGGGTTCGAACTGAAAAAGGAGCCGGTCATATCTCTTCTGCAGAAATCAATCACAAGAAAAAAGGGTTATTGCACTCTTCTGCAGTGAGATGGATTTTATCTGTCTTCGCGGCATCTTCATCCGTACTGGTGTTCCTTTATCTGATTATTTCCTCCGACGTGAAACAGGTAAAGCCTCCGGTAACCATTACCGAGCTAGACTATGTGATTGTACCGGCACCACCCAGGGAAAAGAAAAAGCCCAGAAAAATTGTAAAGCATGAGCCGGAAAAGCAGGTGGAAAAAAAAGAAGCACCGGACGAACCTCCTCCGCAGGCTCTGCCGCAAACACAGACGCCTTCACCTGCTCCGGATCCATCCGCGCTGCCTTCAGCACCGGTTTCCGAAAAGCCGCCCGTCCCTGCAGCTTCACCCTCAAAGCCTTCGGGACCGGTATCCGTTTCCTCATCAGCCCAGCTTGACAATGTCCGCTTCGATCCGCTGTTCAATCCTCATCCGGTTTATCCCGACATTGCCCGCAGTGCGGGAATTGAGGGTTTTGTGGAGGTGGAGCTTATAATCTCTGAAAAAGGGCGCGTTGAAACTTTCACCGTTATAAGGGTGAGCGGGCACCCCTCATTCGGAACGGAAACTGGCAAGGTGATAAAAAGGTGGCGTTTTCCTCCGCCCAGAATCGATGGGGAAGCTGTGAGGGTGAA
>JBKGXV010000072.1:0-16601 GCA_046546375.1 Chitinispirillaceae bacterium
ATTAACCATAATTAAAATACCGGGAATACTGTTGTAAAGAATGAAGCCTTGACCAGCCCCGGAAAACAAATTCACAACTCTTCCCGAATCCTTTCCGATTCGATAATTATCACATCCTTCTCACCATCCTGGCCGTAACTTATCTGCACAGACGATGCGGACTTTTCATTGAAGTAGATCGTAACCCCCTCAGCGGTTTTGATCTTGCGTTTCCGAGGCACCGATGCAGCCTCCCGGTCCAGACAGAACTGCTCATTTTCCATATCAGCCTTCTGAAGACAGCTCTTGTATGTATTGCGCACCTGGTCATTTGCGTAAGGCCCGAACACCTCATCAAAAAACTGATCATCATCGAAATTCTCCCTGTTCTGAAGAAAATCTCCGGTGCGCTGCTTCACCTCATGAGCGAAATCGGGAGGCAACTCCTCCAGATGCTCCTTTGAGGTATTCTTCACCACACTCCACAGTGAATCCGTCAGCTCCTTCTGACTTTTTTTGCGCCGCACATTGAGAAACCCCTGGAAAAAACCGGAGATGCCGTCACGCACATGACGGTCCACCACCATCACCACTGGACTTTCCTCGGACATATCGACCAGCGCCGCCTTCTGCATGGCATCGGGCGACCTGGTGAAGGTGTCGTACACATTCTCCAGAACCACGTTCTTTCCGTCATTGCGGTACTTGAGAACCTGGTCGTGCTCATATTTGATGATGGCGAAAAGTTCCTTGCCCAGCGTCTTGAGCTCGGCCAGAATCATCACCCCCTTTTTGATTCTCTTGTCATCGAGGCCGTGAGCATGGAAGTTGACCGCCAGCTGACGCGAGCGGTCCACGAACTCCACGGGCTCGTTAATTACTGCATCCAGATGCTCCCACACCTGAGCGGAAGGGTTGAACTCGTAGGGCGTTCCCTTGAGGATGCTTTTGACCCGTTCGAGGAAAAAGCCCTCGAATTCCCCGATATCCAGTTCTTCAAAGAAGAAGGGTTCCGGTTCGCCGTGATGGACCACGTGGAAGATGAAGCGAGTTATGCGCAGGGAAGCTAGTTGATCGACGGATAGAGAGATCATGAGAGAAAAATCCCGGAGAAGAGTGTTGCTGATTCGGTTCGTACAGAAATGGAAAATAGATTTCGGGAGTGGTGCTCAGAAGAGTTACCTCCGGGGTAAATTGTTGATTCAGCACATTTTCACCTCCGGGCAGCAAGCCCCGAGGCCAAACCAAACCCCACCTACTCGTACCTCAACGCCTCGATCGGACTCATCGTCGAGGCCCTGGATGCCGGGTACCAGCCGAAAAACACCCCCACCAGAACGGAAAAACCGAAACCCAGAAACACCGACCACCAGGATACCGCCGCAGGAAATGCGGTCACCGCCGAAATCAGCC
The DNA here is from genome assembly GCA_046546375.1 of Chitinispirillaceae bacterium. Lineage (GTDB taxonomy): Bacteria > Fibrobacterota > Chitinivibrionia > Chitinivibrionales > Chitinispirillaceae > JAEZKC01. The sequence goes on from JBKGXV010000072.1 coordinate 1,393, forward strand.
AGGCAATCACAAACCCCAGAATCATTCCGATTATTCCCCCCACCACTGAAAGCGTGATCGCCTCGATGAGAAACTGGTTGCGTATATCGCGCCGCTTCGCCCCCACCGCCTTGCGGATACCTATCTCACGGATACGCTCCGAAACCGAAACCAGCATTATATTCATTATGCCTATACCACCCACGATAAGTGAAAGCGATGTCACTCCGATCATGAGCGCATACACCCCGGAGGTAATGGTACGGTAGGTCTCCATAAGCTGCTCGGCAGTGTTTATCGCGAAATCATTCTCCTCACCCGGCCCAAGACCCCGCCTCCGGCGCAGGATACCGATAATCTCACTTCTCAAATCACTCATCATCTCGGGACTTTCCGGCTCCACCACCACCGTAATCGACTGCTCCCCCGTGGCAGTTATGGGACCGGTGAAATACTGCATGAACGTGGTGACGGGCACTATAACGACATTGTCCTGGTCCTGACCGAAAAGGGTACCCCTTTCATCCAGCACGGCAATAATGGTGAAACGGTGATTCCCCACCTGGATATTCTTGCCCAAAGGATCTCTCTGAGGGAAAAGTTCCTCCGCCACTGTGGCGCCGATCATGGCGACAGGCCTCTGCTGGCTTAAATCCAGATCAAGCATCTGACGCCCGGCCTCTATCTGGAAATCGGCAATGAACTGATATTCCGCAACGGTGCCGATCACCTCGACTCCGGTAAGGTCCCTCCCCTCGAACCGGACCGTGCGGGAAATGGTGAGCATGGGAGCCACCCTGCGCGCCTGACGAAGCTCCCTGCGTATCGCCTCGTAGTCATCCATGGTGATGTTTCTGCGCCTTCCCAGCTCAAGCATCTCCTGACGGGACATCTGCCAGGGAAACTTCTGCACATACAGTGTATTCGATCCCAGCGCCGCAAGCTGAGTGGAAACCATGGAATCCAGCCCGTCTATAAGGGCAAGCATCCCGATCACGGTCATGACACCGATCATTATACCCAGGGTCGTCAGAACCGAGCGCAGTTTGTGACTGCGGATAGCATTGAGCGACAGGCGCAGAGATTCATATATACTCACGAAGCCCCCACCTCCTCATCACTTTCGATCCCTCCGTCACGAATACGCACTATCCGCCTGGCATGCATTCCCACATTCTGATCATGGGTGACCAGTATTATGGTTTTGCCTCTCTGATGAAGTTCGTCGAATATCCTGAGTATCTCCCTGCCGGTGGCGCTGTCAAGATTTCCGGTGGGTTCATCGGCCAGAATCAGAGGCGGATCGTTTACCAGAGAACGCGCTATGGCCACCCTCTGACGCTCCCCGCCGGACATTTCAGAGGGCCTGTGCAGAGCTCTTTTCTCCAGTCCCACCGCCGAAAGCGCGATGGATGCAGCTTCTCTGCGCCTGCCGGGAGCAGCTCCCGCATAAAGCATGGGCAGCTCCACATTGTGAAGCGCGGTGTCGGTGGACAGAAGATTGAAGGTCTGGAAAACAAACCCGATACTGCGGTTTCGCACATCCGCCAGCTGATCATCATTCATTCTGGACACGGAAACTCCGTTGAACAGATAGGTGCCGCTGGTGGGGCTGTCAAGGCAGCCGATTATATTCATCAGAGTGGATTTGCCCGAACCGGAGGGCCCCATAATGGATATGTACTCCCCTCTTCCGATAAGAAGGGAGACATCCCGCATCGCAACCACCTCGGCGGGTCCCATCCGGTAGGTTTTGACTATGTTCTGAAGCTCTATAAGCATGAGTTCAAAGTTCAGCGCTCGGTGTTCAATGTTCAGGAAAGCCTTCCCTGCACAACGGAGTTCCATTCATTAATCAAAAAGAACATTTCCGGCCATAATTCGTGATTTCCGTAATTGGTAACCGACTAAATCCTTACCCTTGTATTCGTCTGCAGCTCTCTAAGCACTTCGAAAGGACCGACCACAACCTCCTGCCCTCTCTGCACGCCCGATTCGATCTGTATGTATTCCGTTCCCGCAATTCCCGTCTTCACCGGCATAAGCCTCGCCACCCCGTTATCAGACACGAACACCGCCTGAACCTCGGTACCGGCCTGAAACTCTCCCTCGGCCTGGGGAGAAAGCTGCTCGACCGGCCTGGTGACCACCGCCTGAATGGGAACCATAAGCACACTGTCCCTGCGGGCGGTCACGATATCCGCATACGCGGTCATGCCCGGTTTAAGCTGCGCAGCTGTATCCATAAACCCCACACTCACAGAATAGTTCACCGCCCCTTCGGCCGCTCCTTCAGCAGTTTCAGGTGAGAAACCCACTTCCACCACTTCCCCTCTGAATGTTCTCCCGGCAAACGCCTCCACCTCTATCACCGCCGACTGCCCAACACTGATTTTGGCAACTTCCGATTCACTCACCTCAGCCTCAACCTGCATTTGAGAAAGATTAGCCACGGTGAGAAGCACTGTCCCGGGAACATTGAGCTGCCCGGGTACAACCTGCTCCCCCTCCTCCACATTGAGCTCAGTGACCACCCCGGAAAGGGGCGAGGTGATGGTGGTTTCATCAAGCTGCCTGCGGGCCTGCTCCACATTGGCCCTGGCCTCCCTCACCCTGGCCCGGTCGGCAAGGTACTGGGCTCTGGCCGCCTCGAACTCCTGCTGGGCAATAAGCTCCTGTTCAAAGAGCTGACGGGCTCTTTCAAACTGAGTTCTGCTCTGGGCAAGCGCGGACTGAGCCGCATCGAGAGCCGCCTGGGCCCTCTGCAGCGCAGCCTCGAACTCCTGCTGCTCGAGCTGAATGAGAAGATCTCCCCTGTCTACCGTATCCCCCTCGCTTACAGGAAGCCTCTCCACACTTCCCGCCACCGCCGAGGAGATCTGGACCTCCGTAGCGGGCTGAACCACTCCAGTTGCATTCACTGTCGAAACCAGATTTCCCAAAACCACCTGCGCCAGTCTCACCTCGGGCCTGCGGTCCTGACCGGCAACCAGAATCAACACCACAAACAGCACCACCGCCACCCCGAGGACTGTAAGAATATTTCTGCGGCGTTTAGTCACATTCACTCCTTCTACCATTCACCCATGAGCTGCAGCAGTTGTGCCTGAGCCAGGTGATAGTTGGTAATGATCGTTACCGCCTGCTGCTGAGCCTCGTTGAACACAAGCTGACTCTGGAGAAAATCCAGAGACGAGGCGGCTCCGAGCCTGAACTGCTCCTGAGTCAGCCGGAATTCCTCTCTGGCCTGCTCCAGAAGATCCGGAACCAGCAGCAACGTCTCCCGAGCGGCCTGAAGATTTGCAAATGACTCATTCATCTGCTGCACCACGGAAGTTCGGGTAATCTCGGCATTGCTTTGGGATATCCGGGTCTGAGCCGATGCCTCCCTGACCTGGGCATACCAGTTCAGCCGCTCGAAAATGCTCCAGCTCAGATCCACCCCCAGAGACCAGAAATCATTATCCTGCCACTCCGCCCAGAAGTCCGGAGCCGAATAGCCGTAAGTGAATGATCCGCTCACCGAGGGCACTATCCTGAGCCGTGAAGCCAGCTCGTTGCTTTCCTGAACCTGCAGTGAAAGCCGGGAAGCCTGAAAGGAGGGATTACGCTCAAGCACCACCTGAAGCAGGGAATCCTGAAGAGGCAAACCCTCCGCCGTGTCGGGAAACCGAAGAGCGGTGTCGATACTCACGGGAAAATCGGCTCCGATAAGATTGGCCAAAGCACGACGTCCGTTCACCAGAGCCGCCTGGGCATTGATCATCTCCACCCTGCGCTGAATGAGCGCCACCTGCACCCGTAAAAGCTCGGGGCGGGCGATGGCTCCCAGATCAAACTGCTCCCGGGCAACCTCCACCTGCTGCTCCACCTGCTTTACTGCGGCCTGACTGACCCGGAAGGCGCTGTGAAGCTGAATGAGATTATAGTACTGCTGCTTCACACTGAAGGCAAGCTCGGCTCTGGATTCCAGAGACCTGGTCTCCGCCAGAGAATAGATATTGGGTATCTGGGAGACCTGAGCGAACGCGGAGGCATCCACCAGAGTCTGTGCGACACTGATATTGGTCTGGTAATTGTCCACAGATTCGATCTCCGTTACTATGGGCGCCTCGCCCGGCACCTCCACCGATGTCCCCACCTGTGGACCGGAACGGTTCCAGCCCGAAGAGAGACTTATAAAAGGTAAGAGAGGACTGAGGGTTGAGAGACCACTGGTACGGGCCTGGAGATGCTGAGCAGCAATAAGCTCCGATCTGGGACTGTTCTCGAATGCAGAGCGGATACACTCCTCGAGATTCAGAACTGACGGCGTGCCCCCGTTCTGAGCATAAACAAGAGTGCAGATACTGAAGAGTGCGGCTGATATGACGACAATCTTTTTCATGAGCCCTATTTCCGCGGTTTAGAGGTGTGCTCTTCAGGAAAAGCAACGGTTATGCCATAGGGGGACGTTCTGGGCGGGAAAGGAGTTTATCCGGTTGTGACTGGGAGGTGGGCCGGAGAATAAAATGAAAATCACACAATCACACTTAAAATAAGCAATCAGCCCGGGGCGTAGTAATCTCCAAAATATCAGAAGAGATATTTTTTCTGGTGATTTCAATAATCACCGCAGAGATACGAAATTTTCCGTCATCGTGGTTTTCGTGAATACATCTGTTCACTTATTTCCTAACTTTTCAAAGGAGTTAATGCTGGAACGCAAGAGTAGTTTTTCCACCAAATGCAAAGGATTCGCAATGAATGCACGCCTTTTGGCAACTGTTACTATTGCATGCATACTTTTCGGCACGGCTACTTCACATGCGGTTACGGTGAAAGCAAAAAGCGGAAGCAGGGAGGATATTCAGGCGGCCATCAGCGAAGCACCTGAAAATGCCACTGTGGTGATTCCTGAAGGAGAATTCGATTTCAGAGGTCCCCGCATCAATGTTGACAAAAATATCACCATTTCCGGTTCCGGGGACAAAGAAACCGTCCTCAAAAAGACCTCGGCTCTCGACTGGTTCTTCAATGTCATCACGGAAGGATTCTTCAGACTCACCAACATTGTTCTTGATGGTGACAGAAGAGGCGGCGGCGTACAGATGCGCACCGACAATCTGAATTTCCGTGTTGACAACAGTACCTTCAGAAACTTCGGGACCAGAGCCGTCCAGACATACGGTGATGTCAAGGGGCTCGTTGACAATAATGAATTTCTGGAAAACAGGCCCACGGACATCGTTGTCTATGGTGACAACGACAAGTCCTGGAATGAACCGACCAAACTGGGAACCGATGATGCGGTCTATATTGAAGACAATGTATTCACGCACAGGAGAGTCAAGAATTCCCACTCCGTATCCTCCAACCGGGGTTCCAAATACGTGTTCCGGTACAACACAATAAACGATGGTGACCAGAACACAAATCCCATAGATGCCCATGGGAATTTCTACCATGGACGGGGAAGCCGCTCTTATGAAATCTACGGCAACAAGGTCAACTCGGGCCACAGTTTCATGGGGATGTACATAAGAGGGGGAACTGGAGTAATCTTCGACAACGAGCTCAACGGAAGTTTCACTCATCCTCTGACACTTGAAAACTACCGTTCCTTTCAGCAGAGCAATGTGAGATACCCCGCACCCGACCAGATCCACGATCTGCACATCTGGGACAACAAGCATAACGGAAAAGAGGTGATCCCGTATATGCGCGACAGAGGAAGAGTACGAGAGCATATACAGGAGAACAGAGACTACTTCCGAAAAGAAAAAGCTGACTACACCCCCTACACCTACCCCCACCCCATGAGAGGAGAGAAGGCCGCACAGGCGGCAACTGTGAAAAAGCCCGCAAACAACAATGCAGGCAGCTCGATTCTCAACGAAGAGGAGGAAGTGGAAGGTACCGTGAAGTTCAAAACTCCCTGGGACAAATTCATCAAGACATTCAGCGTCCTTGGCTGATCAAGATCTCCACAGCTTGACTGCACATGCCCGGTTTGTGTAAACATTCCGGGCATTTTTTCGGGAACACACCCGCAAAATCAATCATTTTCGCCCTCAAATTTGTTTTTTTTGTACCCCGGAACAGGAGCTTGGATTATTTTATTTTTAACGTGATAATCACCCTATATAGTTACTTGGCCCAGTTATGGATCTCCCTTCACCTAAAACCATCAGAGGCATCCGGACCTGCCTAGCGATCCTTCTGCTTTCTCTTCTCTCAGCAGCCAATTCAGAGACCATAAATCTCACTGCACTGAAAACTGAACAGAAGGTCTGTTCAAAAGTCCGTTTTTTCGAAGACACCTCCGGACAGCTTACATTCGAGCAGATAAAAAACCTTCCCGATTCCGCATTCAAACGCACATCGCTTAAAACTCCCATATTCGGATTCAGCTCATCAGCCTTCTGGGCAAAAATGGATGTTATCAACAGATCTGAAAAAAACACTCCCTTTGTTCTGGAAATCGCGGTACCCAGCATACACAATGTAGAATTTTTCCATCCGGACACTCAGGGAGGATATCAAAAATTCAAATCAGGGTTTCTTTTCCAGGGCGCCCAAAGAGCACTGCCGTTTCTGAACCCCTCATTCTTACTCAAACCCGACAAAAACATTACCCAGACACTCTATCTCAAAGCTTCCAGCAAAACTCCTGTGATTCTACCACTGTACATCAAACCGTACGAATCGATGTACAGAGGTGACGCTTTTCTGAGAACATTTTTAGGGCTCTATTTCGGAGCACTTATCATTATGTCACTGTATCACCTGTTTCTTTTTCCCCAGCTGCACGACAAAAGTTATCTATACTATGTGCTCTTCGTGCTGACCTTTGCAGTAGGTCAGATGGCCGCGGTGTATGCATTTCTTATTGAAGATCTCTTTCCCGGGTTTACTCAAAACGGCCACGAATATTTTCACATGATCAATTTCACTTCAGCCCTCTTCGGAATTCTCTTCTCACGCAACCTGCTCGCATCCAGTAAATATGCTCCCAGAACAGATAAAATGCTGATCGGTATCTGCCTTGTCATATCTGGCATCGCCGTTCTTTCTCCCTTTCTGGACTTCAGACTGAAAGAAAAAATACTGGTCCTGACCAACATCATTCCTCCTATTCTGCTTTTATCGGCTTCCATTGCCCCCCTGAAAGACAAATACAGGCCAGCCTGGTATTATCTCGAAGCAGTAGGAATTTCCATTGCGGGGCTTCTTGTCTACAATCTCATGTACGGATTCAATCTGATTCCTTTTTCACGTTTTGTGTATTTTGTACCAAATCTTGCCTTTCTTTTCACCGTACTGCTCTTTTCGATAGCCCAGGCCGACCGAATCCGGATCATCAAGCTTGACCGGGAAAGAGCACAACAAGTCGCTCTCAAAAACCTCAAACAGGCACTGTCCTTCCAAGAGCAGAAAAACGATTTGGAAGAGGAGCTCTTTCACGCCCGCAAAATGGAAGCACTGGGAAGACTGGTAGGTGGTATATCCCACGACCTCAGAAACATGCTCACTCCCTTTTTCGGCTATCCCCAGCTTATAAAAAACCGCTTTTCTGATAATCCGACTCTGGTTTCATATTCGGAAAAGCTGATGGACGCGGCTCAGAAAGCAAAAGATCTCACATCCAAACTGCTCAATTTCTCCTGCAAAGGGACACGTGCATCCGTAAAAGTCGATCTCAAAACGACAGTTTCTGAGGTTGCCGACATACTGGCCCACTCGATTCACAAGGATATAACCATCCACAATGAGATTGACGAATCTCTTATCATCATCGGGGACAACAACCACATCCAGAATGCAGTTCTCAATCTGGCCATCAATGCCAAAGACGCCATGCCCGATGGCGGAAAAATGGTATTTTCCGGAGGAAGCCGCACATTGCATGGAGATAAGCTGTTTCTGAGAAAATTCAGTGCATCTCCAGGTGACTACATTTTCGTTTCCGTCAAAGATAGCGGAATCGGAATGAACGCAGACACCATGGACCATCTCTTCGAACCCTTCTTCACCACTAAAGAGAAAGGTAAGGGGACGGGACTGGGCCTGGCAAACGTTTACGGATGCATCAAGAGTCACTCCGGATGCATAGAAGTCACCAGCAAAAAGGGAAAAGGTACAACAATCACTCTATATTTCCCAAAACCCGCTGATGAAAACATCATTATCGATGATGACACCGATACCGCAATCACTGCAGGAAAAGGAAATCTGCTTCTGGTGGATGATGATTTGGATGTGTCTACTGTTATAAAGGAAGTACTTACAGACATGGGATACTCTGTAGTTTCTTTCAACAAAAGCACAGATGCGCTTCAGTGGTTCAAATCCCACTCTTCGGAAATAGATCTTGCGGTTCTTGATATGATCATGCCCAAAAAGAACGGTCATGAACTGTTCACCGATCTTCGCAAAATCACACCGCAACTGAAGGGTATCATTGTTACAGGGTACAGTGAAAAAAGCGATCTCATAGCGGCCAAAAAGGCCGGCATTCTGGAAATCATAGAAAAACCGTTCGAGATAGTCACCCTTTCAAATGCAATCGCCCGCCATCTGAAATCAGATGCGAAGCCAAGGGTTATGGACACTGAAAATGCATAAGCTCGTGACCATAGGTGACTCCCTCACCCAGGGATTCACAAGCGGATCCGTTTACAGAACCGACCGTTCCTATCCGCACATGATCGCCAGTGCTCTGAGAGCCGAATCATTCAGTCAACCCCGATTCGACAATGACGAGGGCAAAACCGGCGGCTTTCCCTTCAATATCGAAGTACTTCTCCACAAACTGGCACTTACATATCCGGACGGTATTCCGTTTAACTCCTTTCCCCGGATGATTATGGATACGAACAGCCAGCTTGATGCAGTTGAACAGTTCTGGGAAAAAGATATTTACGACCAGAACCGCTGTCATCACAATCTGGCCATTCTCTCCTATACACTTCAGGAAAGCTACCGGCTGAGCTCACGTTTGTGCAGAGAGGAAACAGCATCTCCCAGAGACAACTGGCTTCTTTTCTGCCAGATGCCGGAAAAGCCAATGTACAGAGCCGCAATGCACACTCTCGCCTCCTCAGACCGGGCCCTTACCCAACTGGACCGGGTAAAAGAACTGGCCGAAGACGGAGGGATTGAAAATCTGATCATTTTTCTGGGAGCCAACAACTGTCTGGGTGCGATAATCGAACTCTCGATAAAACTTTCCGAAGAAAGCGACCTGTACAAACATCCCCATAAACGCAGGTGCAACCTTTGGCTTCCCTCCCACTTCAGACAGTGCCTTGATTTCATGGCAAGCAGCATTCGACCGCTCAACATTGAAAATGTCTTCATCGCCACCGTGCCCCATGTGACCATTCCTCCCATCAGTCGAGGCACCCCTCCTCAAAGCAAATCCGGAAAGTACTACGACTATTATACCCGTCCCTGGATATGGGACTCAAGCTTTCTGCCCTGGCTGCACCCCAGCCTGAAAAGAAAAGATGTCGCTCTCATTGATGAATTCATTGATTACTACAATAACAGCATCAAAACGGTAGCCTATTCCATGGGCTGGCATGTAGTAGACTTCTGCGAAACACTCAACACAATCGCATTCAGACGGAAAAAAGGTGACGTTTCCTTCACATGGCCCTCTGAAGCAGTCGAGGCACTCAGCCGCAACGCTCTCACCTCCTACCTGGTTAAAAACGGAACACCTTCAGTTGACACCCGGTACATAAGACTCGACAAGAATTCCACAGCCCAAAAACGAACCATATGCTGCGGAGGACTGTTCAGTCTTGATGCCGTGCATCCAACCACTTTCATGTATGGAATCATTGCCGAAATGTTCCTGAAAAGCATGAGAGATGCAGGGGTAAAGAACTGCGACGGTTCTTCACCTTCGCTGGACTGGGACAGAATCGTTTCAAACGACTCGCTTCTGACCAATCCCCCCTTGCTTCTGAATGACCTCCGTTCCATAATCAGCAGGTTATCGGGAAAACTGCATGGTCAGATCTTTTTCAAGCTGCTGGAATGCTTCAAGAGCAATTTCTGATGGTTACTGCGACTACGATTTCACCAACCCCCGCGCAAATTCATAAACAGCTCATTTCTGAAATCTCTGGGCTACAGCCGCGAGGAGGCTGTGGGTCATCATGTGCTTGAATTCGTAGTACCCGAGCAGAGAGAAATCACAGCGGAGAGAGTTTCCAGACGTTTCAAAGGCGAAAGGGTGGGGGAAATCGAAACCTCCGGTCTGGCAAAAAACATCAGATGCAGCTCATTCAGGCCGACAAAATGGCCTCCCTGGGCATTCTGGTCTCCGGTGTTGCCCACGAAATCAACAATCCCAACAATTTCATTCTTCTCAACAGTGAATGCATTCATGACATATGGCGCGATGTGATACCTGTTCTGGATGTCAAATCTGAATCGAAAGGAGATTTCGAAATCGCCGGACTTCCCTACTCCGAAATCCGGGAGGAAACCTATAATCTGATAAACGGTATCAGGGTGGGAGCTGACCGTATCAAAAAAATTGTCAACAGCCTCAAGGACCGCTCGCTTTGTGTACAGCTCTGGCAATCAGCTCTTTTCCGCTTCCCGTTTCTCCTGTGATCAGTATCGCCGAGTCGAGAAGCCGGATCCACTTGAGCGTTTGTGGCCACCACAACCCTGGCATCAGAGGTGAGCAGCTTATCCGATCCCACCTGGTAGTATGAGCCGTCCTCCGGTAGCCTGAGCAGTTTGACCTGTGATTCTGTCCGCAGTTCCCCGATTTCATCCAATAAGAGAGTCCCGCCGGCTGCTTTGGCGATAAGGCCCGGGCGGGCTCTGTCCGCTCCGGTGTACGCGCCTCTTTCGTGTCCGGAGAGTGCGTCGCAGAACAGGTTGTCATCCAGTCCGGCCACGTTTCACACGCCGGCGAATTTTCTCACTCCGTAGCGTTTCAGAATGAAAACAGCGTCATTTGTATCCCGATGAACTGAGAATACGACATAAGACAGATAGAAAGCATGAATTTTGCTCTGTATTTATTTAAAACCCTATTCAGAAAGAGGCCTGACATTATAATGAGACAACTGACTTTCCTGTTCATGGCAGTAATTTTTCTTTCGCAGGTTCCCTCCAGCGCCCAGCAGCGTTCCATCATCCGTTTCGGTGAAGATGTGGCGGTGGCCGAGGATGAACAGGTTAAGGACGCGGTTTCCATCGGAGGAGATGTGCGCATCGAGGGTGAAGTGAAAAACGATGCGGTCGCGGTGGGAGGTTCGCTCTTTCTGGGTCCGCAGGCCACCGTGGAGGGCAGCGCGGTGAGCATCGGAGGGAGAATAAATCAGTCACAGACAGCTGTGGTGAAAGGTGATATCGTGGAGATGAGCACTCCTTGGGAGATACCCAGCGAAGCCTGGTTCGGACTCTTTGTGGGATTACAGATACTTGCATTCCTGGGATTTCTGGCCCTTGCACTTCTTCTGGTGGCACTTGTTCCTAAACAGGTACAGTCAGTTTCCCGCACCGCAGTCGAGTCGGTGGGAAGATCCTTTCTGTGGGGAATACTCGTCATTCTGACAATCATACCGGTAACGGTTCTTCTAGCCATAACCATCGTCGGCATAGCGCTCATACCTGTTCTGTATGTGGTGATAATTCTGATATTCGTTTTCGGCTACATCGGGATCGCCAATCTGATAGGAGTACAGGTTTTCAAAGGTGTCAACAGAAAAAAGGCGGCGATGATCTGGAAAGCGCTGGTGGGGCTTTTACTGCTGGGGCTGATGAATGTGATTCCCGTTTTCGGAGGACTGATAGCATTTCTGGCCTCTATCTGGGGAGCCGGTGCGGTGATAGAGGCTCTCATACAATACAGAAACATCACCCGTGCAAAAGCACAGGAAAGAGCGGAGCACTACGGACCTCCCGAGGCCTGAATTTTTCCCCGGGTCAGAAATGTTGCCTTTTTTCGCGGGTGTTGAATTAATTCACACCCCGAAACAGAGAGAGCAAGCGAAAAAACCTGTTCTGGTTCCCTGAAAACGGCAGTTACAGTGAATTCAACCGCCTTGGCACACTCTATGCACTGCTCTGGCGCTCTGCCCGAGACGAGAGCATCACAGAGGAGAGTGCAATGAAGAATTCACATACAAAAATACTTATCGTGGAGGATGAAACCCGGCTTCTTTACTCCCTTGCCTTCGTGCTCAGGAGAAAAGGATATGAAGTAACTCCGGTCACGAATGCGGAAACAGCTCTGAGCGAGATAGAGAGGCTTGAGAACGGATTTTTCAAGCTGATCATTTCAGATATTCATCTGCCCGGAATGAGCGGACTTGATTTCATAGAGAAGCTGCAGAACATGGGAGACCCCACTCCATTTCTGGTGATAACAGCCTACAAAGGAAAACCGATTTTCGATGCTTTGGAGAATCGCGGAGTCAGACACATTCTGCAGAAAACCGTTTGACTCGACAGAACTTCTGGACAGGATATCCAGAGCTTTGACAGAATAAGAACCGGGCGCACTTTCACTATTTTCATATCAAAAAGGGAGGACGTATGTACAGCAAGTTAAGAACAGCCGCTTGTGTGGTTGCAGCAGGAATCGTCGGAATGACAGCCGCCCAGGACACCATCCCCTTCAATTTCGGTATTGCCCCGGGGTTGAGCTACCGCAAAACAGACAATGCGGTGGTGAATTTCAGCGCGAATCTGATCTACAGCAGGAATCTGAGCGTGGCGGGAGCCGATTTCGCCGGCTTTGTATCAAACGTATCAAATCTGACAAACGGATATCAGGCTGCAGGTCTGGTCTCAACAACTCAGGAACTCAACGGATTCCAGGCAGCCGGAATCTACAGCGGTGTCGAGGGAAATGCGATGGGTTTTCAGGCCGGCGGCCTTATAGGCCGGATCGGCGGTAACCTGCGCGGGATACAATCGGCAGGTCTCATAAACCATACAAGCGGGGATGTGTTCGGAGGCCAGAGCGGTGTGGTCAATGTCGCGCAGAATGTGACCGGTTTCCAGGCGGGTTTTGTGAATATCTCCCGCAACCTCAATGGAGTTCCTTTCGGCCTGATCAACATAACCGGAAACGGAAATGTTTCCGCCATTGCCTACGCCACCAATTTTTCAGGTGGGAATGTAGGGGCGAAATTCATCGCAAACAACTTTGTCACCACCATAACCGTAGGCGGTTATGACTATGAGGAACAGCTGGATACGGCAGTTTCCGTTGCCACTTCCTGGGGATACCACATTCCTCTGGAACCATTCTATGTGGAAGTCGATATAGCCAACTATGATATGGTTCAGCTGGAAGATCTAGATGTGAAAAACCCTCTCCGGCGCCACCTTACCGCCCTCAGACTGACAGCTGGTTGGGATGTGGCAGATTTCCTGGGCATTTTCGCCGGAGCGGGAGCAGGCTATGAGCTGGAGTTGGAAGGCGAGGATATTGTAGCAGACAACTTCAAACCCCTTTACTACGGTGGAGTCACTCTGTTCTGATTCTCCTTCAGCGCTTCCTTTGCGGGAAAGGAAGCACTGAATACTTCAAATCAGCACGACCCAATAGCGCAATCACGCACATCTCTCAACGTAAAGAAAACATATCAAAAACAACCACATTCCTCACATTCTGCATGATCGCCATTCTCTTCCCGCTTTTTCCGGAGTCGCAACACTCTCCACTGTCGGATTACCCTGTTCACGAAGAGAAACTCTCTTCAGATCCTGATGATGGAAACTGCCATTGCTGGGTAAAAATCCGGCATGGAGATCAGAAGGATACAAAAAAAGTGCCGTATACATAACCATCCGGTTCACGGTTGTTTATAATAGACCGTTGCTTTCCCCTTTACTTCATCGTATTTTGCTCTTTATTTCTCATCACTTTATCAGATCGGGAAAAAATGATATCAAAAATAGTTTCACGCTATCTGGAAAAAGAGGAGGCTGAGGAGCTCAAGGAGATTCTGGAGCAGGCGGATATTCCCGCCCTGGTGAGACGTCAGGGCCTGCCTCGGATTTTCTCCAGTTTTCAGAACTACCTTGTCATGGTTGATCCCAGAAACCGGGATAAAGCCGGACCGATCGTGGATGAATACACCGAAAAAGCAAAAAGGGAACGCGCCGAACTGCTTCACCGGCTCACTGTAGCCTGCCCCTACTGCAAATCACAGTACATAAGGGTGGCGGAGAAAACATCTCTTTTCCAGAAAATATTCTATTACGGAGTTACAGTCAGGGAATGCAAAGAGTGCGGGAAAAGCTGGTACACCTGATCACATGAAGGCCAGACCCACTCTCATAACATTGGAAAAAGAACGGTAATTGATGAGAGTTTCGGCGGTTCCGTGATAGTACTGGGCAACAACAAAAGGAACCCAGCACCACTGCCCTTTCCGCCCCGCAAAGGGATTGTAGTAGACCGAAATTTCCGTTCTGGTTATTGCTGGAATACCGAATCGGAATCTGCTGACCAGTCCCGCACCGAGCAGTGTGGCATCACCCCGGGTCAGAATTTTACAGAACAGATTCAGTTCACCATCTCCTGCATACCTGGAAATGTCATAATTGAGAGGCGATCTGGAAACTATTTTCCACACTGACAAAGAGCCTGAAAACCTCGAATCATTCTCACGCCTCAGAACTATTCCGCCAATCAGCCGATCCCATCCCCTGTCGTCCTCCTCTGTTCCACCGTTTGATTCGTGAGCATACGAAAGAAACGAGCAGGGCACAAAACTCCCCCAATCGCGGGTCAGTACACCGAAGTTGAGAATGATTTCCGGTTTGTAGTTGTTATCCAGAAAAGGAGAACTCTCCTCGAAAGGCTGCCAGAATGAATGCTGGATATAGGAAAGATACAGCCCGTTACCGTCACGCTCATTGCCGAATATTCTGTATTTGAGCCCGATTTTGAATTTCAGCTGACAGTCACCTCTGCGGGGACCGAAACCCATGAGAGTGTAGTTGGGATCTGTGAAGAAGATCTTTCCGGCTGCGGTCTCTGCAACAGTCTTCAGCGGAACTAAAGAAAACAGAAAGACAATCACCAAGACCCTGCACACCATGATTTTTCTCCGCATCACAGATTAACCATTCAAAACATCTCTCCTTCCTATTCACTTTTATTGAGCGCAACAAATATACCATCCGTACAGCTGGACGGATCTCTTTACCCAATGGCACTACTATCCACATACGGTCTTAACTATTTTTGAAACGAA
>JBKGXV010000073.1:0-16393 GCA_046546375.1 Chitinispirillaceae bacterium
AACCCCGGGTAACGAATGCGAAATTGAATTTTCCCCACCCCGGAGGGGTGGTCCGAATAAAGGAGGTAAAGAAATGGCATCAACGTATTCCAACCTGTTGTACCACTTTCGGCCAGAGGGATCGCTGCTTTTGCAATGCTCTAGACAACACAGCAATTCAGTACGTCTCCGGAAATGCAATCCGATTGTCCTGTTTCTGTAAGCCCATGATCTGCATACGAATAATCAAGGTCTTGAATGTCCCGAAGTGCTCTTGATTCTAGAGCGCTATATACATATATACGGATTGAATTCATCAAAGCAATAGATTATCTTAAACTGTAATGACATTTCATAACGGGGATGAGAATGCCTTCAGTTTATGACTACATCGACTATCGCAAATTCCTCCGGGACGCCTACGAATTCCGCAAAAAAAAGAACCGCGGATTCTCCCAGCGCTACATTGTCATGAAAGTGGGCGCGTCCTCCTCCGGCTGGTTCTCCGATCTTGTAAACAGCAGAATCAATCTCACCAGAACACATCTTGTCAATCTGTGCAGAGTCTTCGGCCTGTCCCAGAACGAAAGCGAATATTTCGAAGAACTTGTGAACTACTGCCAGGCAGTATCCTTTGAGGATAAAAACAGAACATTTCAGAAGATGCTGGGTATGAAGGATGTGAATAAATCACTGGTGAGCAGAGAGCAGTTTGAATATTTCAGCAGCTGGTATTTTACTGCCATACGGGAGCTTCTCCTCACGTATGATTTCAAAGATGACTACCGTCTTCTTGCCCGCATGCTTGATCCGCCCATCACCCCCTCGGATGCAAAAAACGCCATTGAAGTACTCCGATCCTTGGGACTTGTCAGAAAAAACTGTGAGGGATATTTCAAACCTGTGGAGCGAACGATTATCAAGGATTCGGCGTTTAAATCCGTTCACTGGGGAAATTTCATCTCCTCGATGATCAGGCTGGCAATGGAATCCATCAACAGACACGAGGCTTCACAGCGGGACCTTTCTGCGGTAACCATGGGATTTTCCGCAGAGAAATTCGAAAATGCGAAATCTGAAATCGCCAAGCTGCGCAAAAAACTTCTGGCCCTCTCCGAGCAGGACAAAAACCACGAGATGGTGTATCAGTGCAATATCCAGCTGTTTCCGCTTACCAGAAAGGGCCGGAAATGAATATCTCCATGAAAAAAACACCTGCACTGTTTCTGCTTTATACATTGTGTCTGCTTTTCCTTTTCAGGTGCAGTGCTCAGATATCGGGTACGGAGGTAACAAACGAGCGCACAGTAGTGTATATGCCCGGGGGCGGAGAACCCGCCGCATACGCCCAGGTGTCCATAGTCCCTGTGGACCATCTGCCTGAAAGCACAGATGAAAGTGATGAGCGGATAGTTGAAGTTGCCACCGACGATCAGGGGGGATATTCAGTCGAGGGTTTACCCGAAGGCGAGTACAATATCATGATCCGCAAAGACAGATATGCTCTTTACAGGGATTCCGTTTCACTGGGATTGTCGGCTGAGACAAGGAAAGACACACTGGGAGTGGCGGGTACATTGACCGGAAGAGTCGTTCTCGAGCCCAACCATGATCCCAGGACCGTGTATGTTCAGGTGATCGGAACTTCCATTTATTATGAAAATGTCGATCCCGGAGGGTATTTCACTCTCTCGGGCCTGGCAGAGGGTGAGTACCAGCTGCGCCTGGTGACTACTCTTGACAATTATACTCCGACTTTTGAAAGAATAACTATAAGTCAGGGAATCAGGGATACTCTGGCCGAACCGATAGAGATGATTTATACCGGTATCCCTGTTGTGGCAGATGTCAGATCGGTTTTCGATCCTGTTTCCCGGTCTGTAATGATTTCGTGGGACAGCATCGCTTATGAACGGTTCGATTCGTATCTGGTGTACAGAGAAAACAGGAATGAAACGAACCCAAAACCAGAACTGATTGCCGGAGTTTCCGATACGGGTTTTGTTGATTCACTGAAATGTCTGGATTCCCTGTCGGCGGGTTCCGTTCATTTCAGATACCGTGTGGCGGTCCGCAGCCTGTCCGGGGAAACCGGGGAGACCTATGCTTTTTCGGATGTTGAATCCATGCTCTCTGATCAACCGGTCACTCTCTTTCCCTCCGATAGCAGACGGTTTGAAGTCAACCGCCGCTGTACCTTGCGTGTGCAACCCAGTGCTTCTTTAGGGGAAATCAGCCACTATTTCTGGGCTCTTGGCGAAAATGGCGCGTTTTATGAAACTCCGGACCCCCGAACAACAGTTCTGATCGATGCGCCGGGAGATACAATTATCGACACGCTGATGTGCAGAGCAAAAGTGATAAACAAAGATGGACTGGAATTCACCGATACACTCATACTTCAGAGCCGGCTTTTGTGGGAGAAGGTGGCAGAAAATCCGGCAGATGAAACGGTTGCCTATCATAGCGCGGTTCTGGGGGATCGGATTTTTGTGTTCTGCCAGACAGAGAATGATTTTCAGAAGAAGAGATGGTCTCTCTGGAGTTCCGCGGATGCCGCTTCATGGGAATGTCTGGAGGATTCTCTTCCGTTTGATTTGACAAACAAACCTCTGGTCTTTGATAATACTTTATGGGTACTTGAAAGAAGAGATCGGGAATCCCACGCCCTGATATGGCAATCCGTGAACGGAACCGACTGGGAATCCTCGCAGGTTGCGCAGCTGCCCAATTCCGGTTTCAGCAGTGACTATGAGGTGTGGGCTGCTTTGGAGGACCGCATTGTCCTGCTTGATTATTATCCGCTCTGTCTTGAAGACGGGGGCTGCAGAAGTGATATTCCGGATCAATGCTGGTTTACACAAAACGGAACCGTGTGGGAGAACACAGCTCTGAAATCCTCTGTTTTCTCCGACAGACTGGACATTCCGAACATGAATTTTTCCTCCTGCACCTTGAACGGCAAGCTGGTGGTGGGCGGAGCCTGGCGGTCTCTGTATCTGACTTATCCGCTTTCGGGTGCATACTCTGTCAAAATATGGTCCGATTTCGATTCCGACCCCGAACAGATTCCTTTTCCCTCTCCAATGCATGAGAATGCCATCGGCAGCTATAATCCGCAGCTCATTGAATACAAAGGTAAACTGTTTCTTTCTGCTCAGATCAATATGGATGATTCTGATGCTCCGGATGCCAATACTTCCTATCTGTGGGTTCTCGGGGATAACGGGTGGTTTCTGTGCTCCGATGCTTTTCCTGCAGAGAGCAGTTCTGAAATGAAAAGTAATTATCACTCCATGTTTGTATTTGAAAACGAATTGTACTCAATCAGCAGTTCGGGTGTTTGGAAAATACAGAAATAAACGAAAGGGAGTCCGGGATTTTAAGGAATATATCGTTACCGGATCTGGTCATTAATGAAACAAAGGAGAAATCATGGTGAGAGCGTTTTGTATGATGTTTACAGCTTTATTGTTGAGCACTGCGTCATTGTTTTCACAATCCTATACCTACGGTACATTCAAGGATATTAGATATGACTACAATGAGGGACGATATGATACTGTGTATGTATCCAGAGTCGTTTCTCAGACGAAACTGAATGCGGTATCCGTTGAACTTCAACCGCGGGGCTCATATATGGATGTTACCGAGAGCGCAGTGATTTCTCCTTCGATCACAAAGGATGGCTCACCACGTCCGCCCTATTATATCCTGGGTGAGATAAGTTTGCCTGAAGGAACCTCCATAGTGGGTTTTGCCGTTTCAGGCGATACGACTTTCCATTCAGCAAAGGTCCTTCCTGAATTCCCCCGCGACTACGAGGTGGATACCACATTGGGTGATGATCTGGCCAGTCTGAAACGGTTGAATAACCATGGAAACCGTTATCAGTTACGTTTGGATTCAGTAGAGCCCGGAAGAGAATACAAAATACAGTTGAGATATCTGGTGCCAAACAGAGGTAAAGCAGCACCGTCGTATTCTCTAAGCATACTGAACCACAGTTTTGACAATCCCGGATTTTTCGAACTGAAATATTCTGCAGCGTCAACAACTGTTCCCTATAAACTGGAAATCGCAGAGAAGTCCTATCCTTTCAGTGACGGTATGGCTATTCAGGTACCGTATCAGCAGTATTTTGAGATCAAATCGACTGATTCAGCCGATTCAAAGATGCACACAACGATATTCGAGGACGAATCATGGGCAGGTAAATATCTTATCTTCAATACATCAGTTCCGGATACAGTGATCGCTTCAATGAGCAAGGCCATAGAGACGGTGTTTTTATGGAGGTGGAACAGCCCCAGTTCTTTTGTGATAAAAAACAGACACTCTGACTACAGCTTCATAACCGGTTACGGAAGACAGGCCGTTTCACAAGCCTCATCCATAAGGGAGATGGTACAGTATCTTACGCAGACTGGAAACAAAACCGGCATGGTACACAGCATACAGTACAAGGAACCGGAAGTGTTTCCCCTTTGTGACAACCAGGGTTCCGCTTTCGCCAAACTGGACGGATATCTCAGCCAGTTTACAGAAGACTATTTTCTGAACAGCGGATATTTCGAATATGATATACAACCGGATGAACCCGTCCCTACAGGACCGGTCGACTCATCAAAAGCAGAGTTCAAAAGAAGTCTCAATCTGGTACATGGGCTTTATTCAGACGGCAACGGGGTACTCAAACATCTGATTGTTGTATGCGCGGGCCCGGTGCAGATCTCCCGTGACATGATTACCATTGAGGAAATAGACACCCTGCTTGGTGATATATCCGTGGACTGTGAAAATGCGGTGTGGAGAGATGTGAGTTTCAATTTAGTGAAAAATATCTCTCCTGAATATGAACCGGTCCGGCTGGGCAGCTTCAGTTTCCCTGAATTCAGACCCGGCTCCATGATTCTGAATGTGCGAAGCGATTCCAAAGAGTATTCATTTCCGGTTACACCGGATCAGGCCTCCTTTTCCATTGTGGCCAAGTCACAAGGCGAGTGGGATCCGGAGCTGACATGGGATGGGTTCAGCAGTTCGGGTGACCCGCTGGGAAGCGTGAAAACGAACGCATCTTTGTTTGAAGCTGAAAATGACACCGGTCTGGTGAAGATCTGGGCTTCCAGTGCCGACCGTCTGAGTGAAAAGGAGGAAACCGATATCGGCCTGAAATACGGAGTCATTTCGGAAACATCCAGCTTGAGAATATTTTCCACTTTCAAGAGCTATGATTCCACCACCACCGCCTTTGCTTCTGCATCCCCGGTCTACTGGAAAGAATCGACGGATGCTTCGGCTCCCGATGTTTCGGCCGGGATTCGCGTTCCGTTCTGCTGCAGAGTTCAGAAAGGTCAGCTCAAAATCGCACTTCCCGGAAACGAACCGGTTAAAAGAGTAAGAATTTATTCTCTTTCGGGAAAACTTCTCGCGGATCTGAATCCGGCCGATTACAAATCGGCGAGCGGGTATATAATTCCCCGGAGCTGTCTGAGGACAATTGCGAACAACAGCACGGTGGTGATCAGGATAACGGGGGAGAAGACGCACCGCAGTCAACGGGTTGTTATCAGCGGATGAGTGAAGTTTCTCCGGAGGTGCCCGGGGCACCTCCGGGTGATTGAAAGGTCGTGGGGGCGGGGAGGGAAACCCCGCTCACAATTATCCCGCTTCCGCCCGAAACCAAAAAAGGATGCACCCTTTTCGAGTGCATCCCCCTCTCGGATCAGACAATCCTAACCGTCTCAGAAATCGTGATCGATTATATCCATTCCCCTTCTGCAGATCTCCTTTGCGTAGTCTGTCCACACACCCTGTCCCCAGTAGCGGTAACAGCTGGTCTGGGAAACCAGAAGATAATAGAGGGCATTTCTGAAACGGTGTTCGTCTTTTGAAACACCGGATTTGAGCACCTTCTCGTTGAATTTGGCACTGAGCTGGTCGATGGGGTCAAGCACGTCCTGGTACCCTTTCACCCAAGAAATGTCATTGGTCCAGCTGCCGCCCTCCATATGGAAACTGCCGTCCTCTTTTTTCAGTTCCTCGGTTACCTTGGCAAGCTTGTCGGGACCATCACCGGGCTGCATGCGCTCCCAGATCCGCTTCTGCAGAATGGGCTGAAGCGCGGGAAAATCCTTTTCGCTTATTCCCATGCCTTCCAGATGCTCCAGATACTCCGTCACGTTCATCAAGGGAGTATCCGAACCGCTTGCCTGCCGTACCACTTCCATGTATTTGCCGGGAAACTCGTTCATCATCACCCCGCCGTTTTCACCATCTGCTATCTGGGTCACCAGCGGAGGAATGGACTTTCCATCGAAGTCCCACCTGGAGAGACTGGTGGCTTCATAGTAGGGCTGCATCTGTGCTACCAGTTTGGTGTCGCTGCCCTGGGTTTTCACGATGGCGGTGATACTCACCTCTTCACCTTTGGAGTTTCTGCAGACCAGACGGTGAGGGATATGCTTCCTCTCGGGGCCGTGACCGTTCTGGGGGTTCTCAACCGTGTGTTCCTGTACCAGAACCCATGTGAACCCGCACTCTTTAAGTGTTTTCACGAATTCGTAAGCCGTGTCGGGGTGGTTTGGAAGGGCCATCTCCGATGGAGAAAAGCCGCGTACGCGTTTGAGCGCATCCATACCGAAAATTGAGGCGAAATAGCTCTGCCATGCTTTCACGTGAAGCTTGTAGTCCTGAACCGGTGTGGAGGGGGCAACCGCATGCCCCCAGGGACATCCCAGCCAGTCAATGGTGTGGGACATGCCGGGATCGTTGGTGACTCTCACCAGATAGTCGAACACATCGTTGAGTCCCATTTTCCTCAGGCCGTAAAAGAGAGTCCCGGAGTATTCAAGCATCACCCGCGGCTCTTTTCCCTCACTGAGAAGCTGAGGGATGAATTCGCCCATTCTTTTGTAGCACCAGTGGAACACTGGGGCGTTGTGGTTGTCGCCTATGCCCTGATTCTCCATCATGTCCTGAAGATTGCTTATGAGATCCGCAGTGTGCAGGTCACTTCCACCCGCGGGGATAAGCGGCTGATGCATATGAAGGGCAATGGCAGCAGCGCTTTTGATACGGTCAAAAGGAATGTTGCTCTTTTCGATGGATACCGGCTTTCCCCGGGCATCCTTCACCGCTTTCTCCACCTGATCAAACGAGGTGATGTTGGGAAGTCCTTCTATGGTTTCTGGCATATTCTGAGAACTCATCCGCACTCCTTTCTGAGCGTTACTTATGTCGGATATATTCGTAGACATTGGAATAGTGTATTCCGGGATGATTCCAGGAATAGTCGCTTTTCATGCCGTTTATCATGAGTTGACGGAAATCCTGGGGAAAATCATAAAATAGCCCGATAGCTCTGTTAAGAGCAGATTCTATGCCAAAATTATCATAGCTGTCGAATGAATATCCGTTGCGCTGCGCCAGATCCACATGCGAATTGTCCTTATCAAACACCGTGTCGGTAAGCCCGCCCACCGATCTCACCACCGGAACAGTACCGTACCTCAGAGCGATTATCTGAGTCAGACCGCAGGGCTCGAATGCACTGGGCACAATCATCATATCGGAGCCGGCATATATAAGATGAGCCAGCTCCTCGTTGAATCCCAGTTCTATATGACAGTCCACACTCTGGCCAAGCTCGTTGCGAAGCTGGGCGAACTGGTTGAAAATCTCGTGATTGGAACAGGAACCCAGCAGCACAAACTGTGCACCCCTGCCCAGCGCATAATGTGCTGCATGGCAGATCAGGTTGAGTCCCTTCTGGTCATCCAGTCTTCCCACATAGGACACTATGGGCTTTTCACTTTTATAAAGCCAGAGGCGGTCTCGCAGCGCATCCTTGTTGCCGTACTTGCCTTCGATTGTTTCAAGAGAATATTGGGATGGTATGAAACCGTCCAGTTCGGGGTTCCAGGTACTGTAGTCCACTCCGTTGAGAATACCGCCGAACTTGTCCTGATGCACATGAAGTGCATGTCCCAAACCATGACTCTGGTCGGTGAACCGTGCCTCCCAGGCGTGGTTGGGTGAAACTGTAGTGATGAAGTTCGAATAGACGATTCCGCCTTTCATGCAGTTGAGCACGGAGGGGTTGTTGTCATCTCTCAACTGCTCGGAACGGTAGTAGTGTTCCGGTCTTCCAAGCCCCGTCGCAGCCAGAACATCATGACCGAAAATCCCCTGGTGTTTGAAATTGTGTATCGTATAGCACACTCTCTGTGTGTCAAGTCCGTTGTGCTGGTAGATATCGGCCAGCATGACAGGCAGCAGTCCCGTCTGCCAGTCATGACAGTGGACAACATCGGGGCGTTTGCCGCTTTTGAGCATGAATTCCAGTGCGGCTTTGCAGAAAAACGCATACCGTATCACGTCGTCATGGCAGCCGTAGAAGGTGTTGCGGTTGAAGAATCTGTCTTCTGAGTGGGGATCGATGAAATAGCACTTCCGGCCGTGCACATGCCCGAACAGCACCGTGCAGTGGATTGCTTCTCCGAACCAGGGAACCCACAGGTCCTCATACACCGGGCTTAGTCCCCAGATGTGGTCGTAACGCATACAGTCGTATTTGGGCAGAATGATCTCCACTTCGTTTCCTCTGATGGCCAGTTCCCATGAGAGTCCGAAGACGACGTCTGCCAGTCCGCCCACCTTGGCTACAGGTGCGCATTCAGATGCTACTTGAATTACATACATACGGTCCTCCGAGATGACTTTGCCTTAAAGGTGAGATGCACAGAACCGGGGTGCTGATCACAAAAGAAGATATGTTTGAAACGAGGTTTAGGAGCATGAGACGGATGCATGAGAAAAAAGGATTCGTTTTGTGATTTCTGCGGTCAGTTTATAGGAAAATAGTAAGTGCAGGGGGGAACGGTTTCATTTTTTGTGGATTTTTGGCAAGATGAGCTTCGAGGTGCGCATGAACGTGTGCGTCACCTGGTGGTGAAATCCAGCGATGTGCCCGTGTCCAGATTCATGCAGCGGCTCAACTCCGAGGCCCCCCGCGCTACCCCCTTTCCTTCACCCTAAAAATCTTTTATTTTGTTCTGTTTCCCAGTTCTTTTTCCTGTGAACCTTGTATTCCAACCCTAATAAAGGATGTCTAACATGCCCAAAACAATCTCCCCTCTGCAGAAAGCACGCGCGGCATATCAGCCCAAACTGCCTAAAGTCCTTGCCCAGTACGGAAGCGCTGTCAAGGCCAGTACCGGCGAACCGACCCAGTCCGTTTCCGATCAGGAGCAGATAAAGGCTCTTTTCCCCAACACCTACGGTCTTCCCGTGGTAACATTCGAAGAACCGGCGCAAAAGGAAATCGAAGCCATGAAAGTCGGTGTGATCCTCTCCGGCGGTCAGGCTCCCGGCGGGCACAACGTGATTGCTGGACTTTACGACGGACTCAAAAAGATCTCTTCGGGAAGTGAACTTTTCGGCTTTCTGGGCGGGCCCAGCGGCCTTATCGACAACGAATATGTGAAATTCGATGACGCCTTCATTGATGAATACCGCAACACCGGCGGTTTCGATATCATCGGCTCGGGGCGTACCAAACTCGAAACAGAGGAGCAGTTCGACAAGGTGATCGAAAACTGCAAGGCCTTGGGAATCACCGCGCTTGTGGTTATCGGCGGTGACGACTCCAACACCAATGCCTGCATGCTGGCCGAATACTGCGCCAAGAACAATGCCGGGATCAATGTGATAGGGTGTCCCAAAACCATCGATGGTGACCTGAAGAACAAGTGGATCGAAACATCTTTCGGGTTCGACACTGCAACAAAGGTGTATGCCGAGTGTATCGGCAATCTTCAGCGTGATACTAATTCCGCCAAGAAATACTGGCATTTCATCAAGCTTATGGGCCGCAGCGCCTCTCACATCGCTCTTGAATGTGCGCTCAAAACCCATCCCAATATCACACTGGTGTCCGAGGAAATCGCTGAAAAGAAAAAGACTCTCCGCGAGATAGTGTCCGAGATCGCAACAGTTGTGAAGAAACGTTCTGAAGCCGGGAAGAATTTCGGTGTCGCTCTGGTTCCCGAGGGGCTCATCGAGTTCATTCCCGAAATGAAGAAGCTCATAAGTGAACTGAACGACCTGCTTGCGGAAAATGCTTCCTACTTCGATTCGCTTTCCGATGATGACAAGTTCCAGTTTGTGAACAGCAGGCTTTCCGCCGATACTTCCCAGGCTTTTTCAAGTCTGCCTCATGTGATTCAGGCCCAGCTTCTTGCCGATCGTGATCCTCACGGCAATGTGCAGGTGTCACGCATCGAAACCGAAAAGCTCATAATCGATATGGTAGGCGATCTTCTCCGTGAGTGGAAAGCCAAAGGAGAGTACAAAGGCAAGTTCAGTGCTCTGAATCATTTCTTCGGGTATGAAGGCCGCTGTGCTGCGCCGTCAAATTTTGATGCCGATTACTGCTACAGTCTCGGCTACAATGCGTCTGCTCTTATCGGGTCAGGCCTGACCGGATACATCTCATCGGTGCGCAACCTGACCAAGCCTGCAGATGAGTGGATTGCCGGTGGTATCCCGCTTACCATGATGATGAATCTGGAACGCCGCCACGGAAAGGACAAGCCGGTTATCAAAAAGGCTCTGGTGGAGCTTGATGGCAAGCCTTTTCATGAATATTCAGCCAACCGGGAGATGTGGGCACTGGAGGATGATTACCAGTATCCCGGTCCGATCCAGTACTTCGGTCCCAGTGAGGTTTGTGACAGCCCTACAGTGACAATCCAGCTGGAACGCAAGTAAAATCACCTTTTAGTGGGTTCTTGAAAGGGGAGTGGCTTCAGGGCCAATCCCCTTTTTATCTCTTTGATCTGAATGTATAATGATTACTCTGTTTTCCGGTATGAGTCTTTTTCAGTATGGAGTAGCGCAGCATGAGACAGTTTGATCATATTATCTGGGATTGGAACGGTACTATAGTGGATGACACCGCTCTTTGTCTTTCAATACTGAATACCCAGCTTGTAAAAAACAAAATGCCTCAGTTGAGTCTTGAGGAATACAGGAGCAGTTTCGTCTTTCCGCTCAGTGTCTTTTACCAGAAGATCGGTCTTGCGTTTACACCGGATACGTTCAGAGAGCAGAACATCTCGTTTCTTATGGAGTACAAGCTCAGGCGCAGGGAGTGCCGTCTGCATCAGGGGGTAAATGATGTTCTGGACGGGTTCCTTGAATCGGGCGGCACTCACTCGGTGCTCAGCGCCTACGTGACCGAGCATCTGACCGAGATGGTCAGGCAGTACGGGATAGCTGACAAATTCAAACTGATTCAGGGCCTTGATCATACAGATGCCGATTCCAAAGTGGACAAGGGCTATGAGCTTCTCAAACAGCTTGATCTCAAGCCCTCCAGAACCATGCTGGTGGGGGACAGCACTCATGATTTCGATGTCGCCAGAGCGCTCGGGGTGCAGTGCTTTCTGGTTGCGAAAGGGCACCAGAGCAGAGATGCACTCTCCGGGTGTCAGGCGGTGCTTTGTGAGGATCACAAGGAGATACTTTCTTATCTGTAGCAGGGGCGCATCAGTAAGTATGGGTTAAGTGTTATATGCCGGTTCGCAGAATCGTCTGGCCTGAAAAAAAATCAAAAGCAATTCGAGCACCTCGAATCCCAGAATGGCAGAGCGTGTCTCCGGTGGCGGATATCTCGGCTGCCGCTTTGCTCCTCACCGTCCAAATATCTATTTTGAATGCTTGAACTTTTAGCATCGGGGATTTTCGCGTGAAAATTATCATTGTCGGTGCCGGAGCGCTCGGGCTCGGGCTGGCCGGCTATCTCAGTCGCTTCGAGCATGAAATATCAGTTGTGGAACGTAATCCGGTTCTGGTGGATGAAATCAGCTCCAGATTCGATGTGCTGACCGTGCAGGGCAGTGGTTCTAGCCCCGCTGTTCTCGAGGAGGCCGGGGTGAAACGTGCGGACATGATCGTGGCTGTGACTCCCAGTGATGAAATAAACCTCCTTGCCTGCCATTTCGCCAGCCAGTACAATGTGGAAAAGCGCATCGCCCGTATTACATCCGATGAAATACTGTCGGCGGGGAGTATAGATCTGGGTACTCTGGGGGTTACCCACGTTATCGAGACCGAAAAGGAACTGGTCAAGAACATATCGCGCTTTGTGGAGTTGCCCGGGCTTACCGATACAGCGGATTTCCATGGTGAAAGCGTGTATCTCAGAGGCTACCGGGTTACGTCGGATATGCCCATCGCGGGCAAAACTCTGCTGGAGATCCGGGACATGGTCGGCTCGGCCCAGATGCTGGTGGTGGCGATCATCCGCAACGGAATCAGTATCATCCCCTCCGGAAGCGAAAAGCTTTTGCCCGGGGATGATACCATTACCATCATGTCCAGAGAATCCTATCCCACATTCCGCACTCTGATCAACCGTCCGGTCAGCAAAGTCAAAAAAATCATTGTTTCAGGGGATTCTATCGGGGCGGTTCATATCTGCGAGGCTTTGTCATCCTATGCCGAAAGGGTGATTCTGGTTGATCCCGATCCCGAGCACGCCAAGGAAGCCGCCGCCCAGCTCAATACCGCCGAAGTGCTCTCCGGTGATACAACGGATGCCGATCTTCTTCAGGAGATAAATGTCAAAAACTGCGATTTCTATATAGCTGCCGGGAAGGACATGGAGGACAACATCATGTCAAGCCTCCTGGCCAAGGCCGAAGGTGCAAAGGAGGTAATTGCACTTCGCACCGATGACCGGCACTTCGACCTGTTTCATTCTCTGGGTGTGGATCACGTGGTCAGTCCAAGAAGGGTCACTCTGCAGAAGATTCTGGAAAGCATTCAGATCGCTCCCATGGATTCGCTTCTCAAGCTGAAGAAAGTGGATCTGGACGTGGTGAGGGTGACCGCATCCAAGAACAGCTCCGTGGTCGGCAAGCCTCTGGTCAATCTGGACAAAGTCTTCAAAAAGGGAATCATTCTGGGGGCAATCGTACGGGAGGGGGACATTATCATACCCCGCGGTGACACTATGATTATGGAGAAGGACGAGGTGCTCGTTCTTTGTCACAGGCACAATCTTCAAAACGTGAACCGGATCTTCAAAGCCGGCGTTCGCTTCTGATTTCTCTTACCCTGGATAAAATGTTGTGAATTATCGTTTCGTCTTCTACTCCATAGGCAAGCTGCTTCAGATCCTCGGACTCATTCTGTTCGTGCCGGCCTCGATAGCCTGGTTTGAGACCTCCGGACCGTTTATGGTGAGAATCTTTTCACCGCAGCTTTTCGGCTTCATTCTGGGTATTCTGCTTTCCATTCTGGTGGGTACGCTTCTGGTGATGGTGTACCGGAAAAACAGGGGAAGAATCGACATCAGAGAGGGCTTCGCCATCGTGACCTTCAGCTGGCTTGCGCTTACTCTGGTGGGGGCTGTTCCGCTGTTTGTCTATTTCCAGTCTACTCTGGAGACAAGCACTGCGGGTACGCTTTTCGGGGCTTTCACCGATGCGTTTTTCGAGGTGATGAGCGGGCTCACCACCACCGGAGCCACCATTCTCACCGAAGTGGAATCCCTGCCCAGGGGGATTCTTTTCTGGCGCAGTCTGACTCACTGGCTGGGCGGTATGGGGATTGTCACACTCGCGCTTGCACTCTTTCCCACTTTCGGGGTGGCCGCCTACCAGCTTTTCAGAGGAGAGGTGCCCGGGCCCTCAAAGGAGCGGCTGAGGCCCCGTCTGGCACAGACCGCCATAATTCTGTGGGGTGTGTATGCGCTGCTCACTTTCGTGCAGACGATTCTTCTCATGGCCGGGAATATGGACCTCTTTGATGCGATCACCCACGCCTTTGCCACTATGGCCACGGGAGGTTTCTCCACACGCAACAGCTCTATCGCCTCCTTTGACAGTGCCTATATAGAGTGGATAGTGATTGTGTTCATGATTCTGGCCGGTACCAATTTTCTCATTCACTACAGGGTGATTTTTCACAGTGATTTCACCATGGTCAAACAGAACAGGGAGTTTCATTTCTACCTGGTGGTCATGGGGATAGCTGCTGTGCTGTGTATAGCCATTCTGTCTTTCAAGGGGCTTCAGTCAAGTGATGAGGTGCAGAGAAATTTCCGGTCCGATTTTCTGACCTCCGAGCAGGCCCGAGAGAAGCTTATTGTCGAGAAGGACCGCCTGACCTCCGCTCACGACGTTGTGCGTCAATCGGTTTTCCAGGTGGTATCGATCACCACCACCACCGGGTTCACGACTGCCGACTGGGACGTGTGGCCCGATTTCGCGAGGCTCATGCTGGTCATCCTGATGTTTTTCGGGGGAAGTGCGGGGTCCACTGCGGGGGGATTGAAAATGATCAGAATCCTGGTGCTTCTCAAAGTGGCGTTTCATCACGCGAAAGTGATGATTCAGCCGAGGCTTGTGTCGCCGGTGAAAATCGGGGGCCAGGTTTTAAAGGAGAGTCAGATGTCGGGGATCATCTCCTTTTTCATTCTTTTCATAATTCTTTTCGTGATCGCCTCGGCTCTTATGGCCACCATGATTCCCGATGTCACCACGGCGGTGACCTCCGTGGTGGCGTCACTGGGCAATATCGGTCCGGGGCTTGCGGGGGTGGGGGCGCTTGAGACCTATTCCTGGATTCCCATACCGGGCAAGTGGGTTCTTATCGTGTGCATGCTTCTGGGGCGCCTTGAGATCTACACGGTGCTGATCGCGTTTTCTCCTGTGTCGTGGAGAAAGTAGGGTAGGAGATCGTAAACGTCAAAACGCACATTGAGAGAATGCTTATGATCACCGCAAGAGAAAACGCCGTAATCTGGATAAGTGTAATTAACTTTTCTTCCGCAGATTTTTGATTTTCTTCAGCTCCAGACCGGTAATATTAGCATACCGTTGATGGGGAAAAAAATTACGAACCCCCATATCAAGGTGTTCTAATCGACATGGAAAATGGAAAATATAAAAACGGCCAAAGAAAGTGGACAGATCCTGATTACTATGAAATACCAAGCAAATATTACTGTCAAATGTATAGTTGTATCTGTAATAATTCTTTTTTCTGAAATTACAAGTCAGAATATATTACAGTATCAAAATAAAGCTTTAAGCTTTGAAACCAGTGAAATATTAAGAGTGCCTTACAATGACAGCTCTATGTTGATTCCTGCGCCGGAGTTTGGCCCCATAATTTCCAATAATATAATCATTTACCATTATGAAAAAAAAGAAAACAGTCTTTTTGTCGGTGTTGACCAACAAAAGGGCCGGACCATATATAAATTTAATACAGAAAAAGGAACTCTTTTAGAAAGGATTAAGCCTTCTTTAAAAGTTTTGGATTTTACATTATACAATGAAACCGTAGTAGTTCTGAACCCCAGCAGTTTCACATATTATGATTTGCAATTGGATTCTATTTCACAACAAACATTTCCTCAACAATATAAACTTTCTGATGTAATCTATAAGAATTATTTCTTGCTTGATTACATGTATGCAAGGAAATGTAGGCGTAGAAACGGTTCTTTCGCTGGATTTGTATATAGTTTGGAGAAAAACGAATTCCGTTGTATTAATAAAAAAGAAGAGGGTTTTTTCCCTATTGTTGTCTGTGCAAGTTGTGCTGATTCAGTTTTAGATAGAATCAATAAATGCAGGTATGCTTCCATGCTGGGGCAATCAAATAGATATATAATCTACTTTACAAAAGAATCTAATAATAATAGAGCTGAAATATTTATTTATGATAAAGCAACTAACATTGTGCACTTTGGTGATAATTTAACAGTTGATAGCTTTCATCTTTCTGCTATTAGGCCTTTAACAGCAGTTAATGATAATCAATTCCTTTTTGCCGCGCTTCGAAATAATGACTTTGACGGAGTAATTTTCAAATTAATGACTATTCACAGTAATAACAAGTAAATGTAAATGCTATTAGGTTGTTGGGTCAGGCACCTTGTAGAATTTACTACAAAGACATGAACTTGAACTAAAAATTTTCTTGGTCACTTTTATTTCATGTGGAGAGAATGAATGATTTTCAAATTTAAAAGGATTGCATTAATTTTGATAATTACATCTGTGAATACATTGGGCAAACCCACCGGCGATCCGGATGAAAACGGCGGAGACGGTTTTGGGCCATACAGTAGCTCTGGCCCCCCTTCCTTATAAGGGTCGGACCACGCTCTAACGTCCCGAAATCAACCGGTTGCCCCCGATTGCCCGCCCGGTTTGAAGCGCTTAACCATCGTTGTTGTAAAGATCATCCCCTCTTTCTGCAATTTTTCATACAACCCGGATGGTTTCAAGCCTTTTGAGTTCGGAATCGAGGAGCACCGTATTGATCAAGTGCGGTTATTGTGCGATTTAATCTGAAAGGTGAATAATATGCATTTATAATCGCAATCCAG
>JBKGXV010000074.1:0-16052 GCA_046546375.1 Chitinispirillaceae bacterium
GGTGTTGATGAGAAATTTAACCGTTTCAGTGCACATTGAAGCATAGTGATTAGTTATTAGTGGAATAACAGGGGCTTTGCGTTCTGCTTTATCGGTGGAAAAAGAATTGTCACTGATGTGACGGTTATCACAACATGACTACCGGTTATATGAATATATTCAGTTTCGGGCTTCTGACAGATGTCGTTTTTCCGCTGGTGTCGAAACTGACCGCCAGGGTGAGAAGAAGAGCAGAAAGGGACTTTTGATGAGCTGTAGTGAGGTTTCCGGAATGCCGGTTATTTGGCCTTGAGGTTCCCCCAAAGGGGAGTTTCTGATGCGGTACTGATTCATTCGAAGGAGCGGGGCCGCGGGTGAGGTAACCGGCATCTTAAATTGCTGCTTTTTGCCGATTTCCAACGTCCGCTTCATTCAGAAGATCATCAATCGTGACCTTCGCTTCCCAGGTTTTCCGCACACTCTCAACCTGCTCTTCAAACGTGGACCTTTCCGTTTTCCAGAACAGACCCACCGGAACCGGTCTGCTTCCATCCGGATCATAAGCATATGCGCCGGATGCCGCCTTCAGAGCCGCGGTCCTGTCATGAAAGGGGTGACACTGCAGATCCCTTGTACACCCCGATAAGTCATCTGCCGCCTCCCTGTCGAATTTCCTGCACGGAGCCAAAATCTCCACCAGAGAGAACCCTTTATGTTCAAACGCCTGCGAAATACATCCTCTCATATGATCCTGAGCCGATGAAAGGGTTCTGCTCACCAGTGTCGCTCCGCTTGCAATGGCGAATTCCGGAACGTTCAGGGGCACACTCAGTTTTCCGAACGGAGTGAGAGATCCCCGGTGGCCCGCAGGGGAGGTGGGGGATGACTGGTTTTTGGTCATGGCGTAGTTTCGGTTGTCAAGGCACAGGACTGTAAGGTCGAAATTTTTGCGCGCGGTGTGAACAAAATGGGATGTGCCTATGGAGAACAGGTCCCCGTCTCCGGCCACCACCACAACCGGGATGTCCGGACGGGCAAGGCGTGCTCCGACCGCAACCGGAAGCGCACGGCCGTGAAGCGTGTGCATGCCCAGTGTGTCAAGGAAAAGCGGCAGCCTCGATGAGCACCCTATGCCGGAAATCACATTAACTTTCTGTGGGTCGATACCTTTCCGAGCAAAAACGCGGGTAAGTGCATCCAGAACAGAATAGTAGCTGCATCCTCTGCACCAGGTCGGCTTCTCGCCGTTTCTGTATCTGCTTTTATCCCTGCCGGTGTATTTCATGCGCAGATGTTTTCCTTGTATATCTGGTAGAGATTTTCGGTAACCTCTTCACTGGTGAACGGTTCCCCTCTGCACTGGGTAATGGAATGGACATTCAGTCCTGAAGACATGCGGATAAGAGAGGAGAGCTGCCCGGTGTGATTTGATTCCACAACAACCATTTTTTCCGAAAAACGCCGGAGCGTTTCGTAAGCTTCCCGGTCAACGGGGTAGAGAAGCCCGGGATAAAGGGCGGCGACTCTGACACCACCGGCCCGAAGCTCTTTTACTGCTGCTTTGGTCACGGCCGCGCTCAGCCCCCAGGACACCACGCTGATATCCGCTTCACCGAAATCCAGACCTTCCACATCCCACTCCTGAAGATGAGCTGCAAGAGTGAAAATGTCACTCATTTTTTCTTCTCTGCGCTGCAGCTGAAGCAAACGGTTTCGGGGAGAGGTGTCCGGAACGGAATTTTCATTATGCTCCACACCTGTCACTCTTCTGCCCTGGCCGTTTTTTTCCGAAAAAGAAGAAGTGACGGCCAGGTCTGTGCCGCAATCGGAGCCGCAGCTGTATCTGTTCTGATGAATCAAAGTTCCTCTGCGGGCCGGACCGGGGGGCTCCATAGTGGTTTTAAGATTCGCCAGCGCGCAGTCTGAAAGAAGAATCACCGGACATCTGAGCATCTGTGCGAGATCGAAGGATTCCATCGCAAGATGAAAACAGTCCTCCACCGAGCTTGCCCCCAGCACTATGCGCTGCCCTTCTCCGTGTCCTCCCAATGCAGCAGCCAGGAGGTCATCCTGGCTGTGTTTGGTGGGCATGCCTGTGGAGGGGCCGGCTCTCTGTACATCCACGATGACTGCCGGAATCTCGGTCATGGAGCAGTACCCGATGAATTCCTGCATGAGGGAGAGCCCGGGGCCGCTGGTGGCGGTCATGGCCCGGCTCCCGCTGAAGGATGCGCCGATCACCGCACCGAGAGCCGCTATTTCATCCTCCGCCTGGTAGGAAAAGCCTCCCTGAGCGGGAAGGTAGTGCGATAGGTGATCGCCGATGGATGTGGCGGGGGTGATGGGGTATGAGGCATAAAGCTTGCACCCCGCCGCCACCGCTCCCAGTGCGACGGCCTGGTTGCCGTCGAGAATAATTCTTTTTTCGGACTGGGGCCTGCAGTCGGGAAGTGCGAACCGGGGGAGGGGACCTATGGATGTCTGGGCGAAACCGAGGCCTTTTTGAATTATGGATCTGTTCTGCTTGAGCAAATCCGGCCTTTTACCCTTCAGTTTATCCCCGAGCTGCTCCAGAATGAAATCTGCCCCGATCCCCAGTATTCTGCAGAGAACTCCCAGCGCGAAGGTGGTTTTCAGGGGGTTCTGGGAACTTTTACGGAACAGACTGTCAAATGGCAGGTCGATGTTTCTTTTATCTGAAAGGCATATCCGGGCATCATTGATATAGACGGAAATATCCGCTTCGCTGCGGGGAGACCAGCTTTTCTGGTTGGTGATGGTCACAAGGGAGCTGCAGAAACCGCCTCTGATGGTTGATGGGAAATTCTTGTGCACCGATGAGAAAAAGCCCATCCGGGCGGCAGCGTTCATGAGCACATCCCCCGCACTCAGAATGCCGTCGCCGGCTTCTCCGCAGAGGAGGATTTTTGCAGTGTATGGTTTTTCGCTACGGTTTGATTTCAAGCAGGACTCCTTACCTACAATATACACAAAAAAGTCCTGAAAGGTTAAATTCAGGTTCGGTTTACCGGATTTTCTGCGGTTTCGGGCACAGCAGCTTTTCTTATACGTTTAGTCGGAGTGGATTATTGGGGCGTGTTGCGCAGGGAATGGGGGCTGCCCCGGAGGTGAATTTGTGAACTGTCATTTTGGCACCTCCGGGGAGTATGGTTTTCCCGATTTCGGGAAAACCAGATCGGGGCAGCGGCAGAGATGGGGCTTGTACCTGAACCGGAAAGCCGCTCAGACCTGCAGCAAAAGTATGAAGACACCCCGGAGGTGACACTTTGAGGCAACATTCATTCATCTCCGGGGAGGCCTGTGTTTTGCTTTTCTTTTTCTCTGCATCTTCCACAAACATCCACCCCAGTCGAAGGGAGCTTCCATGTGCACCAAACCCCGCATCATCGTTCCCGGTGTCTTCTACCAGGTCTGCTCAAGAGGCGTTTTCGGGGAAGATATTTTTCCCACTTCCGAACTGAAAACGTTCTTCCTTCTGGAACTGGCGGTGACTCTCAAGAAATTCGGTTATATCTGCTGCTGCTGGTCACTTCAGAAGGATCACTACCATATGGTGGTGAAATCAAGCGACGTTCCCATTTCCAAATTCATGCAGCGTCTCAATTCTGTCTATGCCAAAAAGTTCAACCGTGAACGCGGCCGCGAGGGAGTGGTGTTTTTCAGGCGGTATGCATCGGTGATAGCTGAAGAAACGGAGCTTAAAAAACTGATCCGCTACGTTCATCTCAATCCTGTGCGCTGCGGCGACTGTACAGTAGAAGACCTCGATCACTACAGGTGGAGCGGTCACAGAACCTTTGTGCAGGGAAGTGACGATGGTCTTGTAAATAAAGATTGTCTTCTGAACCAGTTCCCCGGCTCAGATCCGCTTTGTCAGTACAGAAGTTATCTTTCGTCGGGTGCCCCCGGCTGCGGTGATGATGAAGTTATCGGGATAGTCAGAAATGCAAACAGGGGAAGGGTGGGCAGTTCAAAACCGGAGTTGTGGGTGATCGGCAGTTTTGAATTCATCATAATGGTTCTGGAGAAGGATCGGAGCAGAAAACTCCGTCTGGCCCGGCATATCATAACCGGTATGTCTCCGGAAAAACTGCACGAGGCGTTGCGGCTTTGCCTTAATTGTGAAGAAGAGGACCTTTTTCATCAGGGCAGGATCAATCAGAAATCCACTTCCCGGGAGCTTTTTTCCTATCTGGGTGTCTGCTGCTATGATTTCCATGCTACGGAAATCGCCGAATACCTGGGGATAACCGGATCGGGGGTTTCCAGATTGGTTTCCAGATACGAAAGAATAGATCAGAGAGAGTATCTGGTGGAATCAGTCTGCGGCTGCCTGCCCCCGGCTGCGACCGTTTTCTGATCCGGTTACGGAGCGTTCAAGTATCGGCATATGAAAAAGAGCGTTTCTTTTCAGATGACGCTCTGACAGTATTATTGTATTTCCACGGATATTCAGATTTGATTCTTTCCGGCCAATCAAAATTCGAGCGGAAAGTGTGAGCATTTCCGGACTTTTGAATGGCCACAGGCAGTCAATTGCGCTCCTCGGGAGGAATACCTGGAATATTATCACCCCGGAGGTGATTTTGTGAACCGTCATTCGGTTACCTCCGGGGCTATAGGAAAAACAATCCTGTTCTGGTCGGGACCCAGTCAAGTTATGATGCTGCAATCGGGAACGAAAACAACAAACTATCTCTTCCGGTGTCAGACAGATGTGATCCCCACCTTGTCCGTCACTTCGAAAAAGTGGACCGGCTGGATTACGGAGTCGGGAAACGCCGTATCGGCAACCGCTGCAGAGGTGGGGATGAAATCGATATGGTTGTGACCATTACTGCAGAAAATCCCCTTGAATTCTTGAAAGTCGAGCTTCCTTTCCCTTCCGGAATGGAGGTGGCGGATCCGCAGAAGACATCATTGCCCTCCGGTGTGGCACATGCCGAGTACCATAAGGACAGGGTGATGTTCTTTATCACAAGTATGTCTTCCGGCACACACATGTTTGCTTTCCGGATGCGGGCGCTCTGGCCCGGCACCTTCAGTGTGCTTCCGGCCCGGGTGGAGGCGATGTACAATCCCGGGCTTAATGGGAAGAGCAGCTTTGAGCGGTTCAGAATCACCCGGTAACCGGCTTGCCCCGGTTCAGTTTTCTGTTCAGGTAATTGAATTTGAAGAACAGGACGCACTATAAAAGTCTGAGAATGGGATTTCTGCTGAACCGGTTCGAGAGCAGATATCTTTCCGTTTCCAGTGCAGCTGAAGGTGAAAAGGAGGGGAACTTATCAGACGGATTTTCATTTTTCACCCGATCAAGTTTGAAGGAAGGTGCCTCGCGAAATGTTTTCCGCATCCGGTTCTATCCCGGAATCATTCAGTCTGTGCAGTATCTGAAGCAGATTGACCTTCCGGTGAGGTGACAGACGTCCCGGGGCCAGAAGCTCATCCAGTTTTTCATCCGTGAAAATGTGGCTTATGTGCTCGAACTCCGTTCTGTACACGAAAACCGATTCGCATAGCTTTTTATTCAAATCAGTGTCGTTCCATTCACACCACGGACCCTGATGGCCGCTTTCAATTCCGGTTTTTCTTTTTGCATCTCTCCATTGCCTTACAAGAAAACGCAGGAATATGTTGATCCACCAGGGAAAGTAGGGAAGGCGCCCATCGGAAGAAGGCAGCCATTTGCTTCTGGCCAGCATCGGTTTCATGGCTTTGTAGAACAGGCGGTGGTTCAGTTTCCACCGGGCGGGGACTGCCGCACCGACCTTCACCGCAGCACCGCACATGAACGGTTCATAGCTTTTGAACAGACGGCGGCTCGAATGAAAATTGGACATTCCCGCACGCATTGTGGCCGGCCAGAGTACAAACCATTCCAGCGCGCTTGAGGGGCGCAGCTTTTTCACCCTGCGCATATGCGCGTACTGCCGTTTTCTTATTTCGCGGATGATATCAGGTTTCAGAACTGAATGTTCCGTAAAGCTCTCCTGCGGTTTGAGCAGATGCTTTCTGTTGCGGATTTTCCGTTTTCTGCCATGATATCCCTTGAGCAGGGAATCGGATAAATACCCTCCGAATACTGCAGAATACTTATCAAGGGCTGCCTTTTGTGCAAAACCGATACTGTGTGCGTGAGTGTACTGCTGCCCGCTTCCGATCAGTCTGGCGGCAGAGGGCAGAATATCCAGATAATACATTCTGTTTCTGTAAAGTGCATGGAAATCAAGTCCGTATATCCGGGCCGCTTTTCCGGCGATGCGTCCTTCCCGGTTCATCCGGTCGAGAAACACGAAGCAATCGCATCTGCTGTTTTCAGGCATAAGGCCCGCCAGTGCGCGGGAGTCCTCACCGGCACTGATGAACTGGGCGATACTTCCGGCATGCTCGGTCACGCTGCTTACATATTCCCGAAGCCTGTTCCGGAGGTGGTCTGCAGCCTGACGTATGCCGGCAAAACTGTTTTTTTCCAAAGGCAGCCAGTAATACGATTCGCTTTTTTTACGATTCGGAAGGTCAAAGGCGTGTATTGTCGAGGGCCTGCACTGGCGAATGTTTCTGTAGAATGTGTAGGGGTATGTAACCACCTGGTTCAGCACGAAATCTCCTATGGAAACCGGATCCGTCCTGTTTTCCTGGCCTGCGGCCTTGGCCAGTGCGTCTGAATGAGTGCCGAGCATGAGCTTGCCGAACTCGGAAAAACAGTATACGGGTATGAACATCATGAGATCGGTTATGCAGAAGACCACCTTTTCTCCTTTGTCCACCACCAGTATGGCAAAGGGACCGGAAATGTCCTCATCGAATCTGAGATTCCCCTCAAGCCAGCGCTCGTACAGAGACTCCGTCGCACTCGAGGAATCGCGCTCCGAGAGAAATGCGTTGTCTCTGAAATAGAAAACAGGGCCGCCTATGATCACGAACAGGTGAGAATCGGTTTCAAGAGGATCGAATCCGCTGTACATACCACCGCTTACTGCCAGAGTCCCCCATCTGCCTCTGAATTCCCGGATTTTTATTTCCCTTCCGGAGTGAATATGCCGCAGGCATTCGGAGAGCCCACCTTCCGGTTCAGGTATTGAAGAAAAGAGAAAATCGCTCATTTAGGAATACTTTGAATATTTTACCGTGGAATTTCATCGCGGGATGATTCACCTGGTCTGTAAATTCAGGATTGTGACTTGGTTCCGGTCTTATCAAAATACTATCCGACACATATGTCCGGTACCTTCTTTAACCTCCCTTCTGTGCAATGTATTTAAAACAGTTTGATCTTTCGGGAGCGGCAATGCAGGTGAATCCTTCTGATCGTTTGGCTGTGGCTGAGGAATACGGCCGGATGGCAACCTCCGTCTGCCGGCGCATGGTCCGGAATGATGAGAAAGCCAGAAATGGCGGCTCAGGAGGTGCGGTGTCACCTCCGGGGCACCGCCTTCCCGCCGCCTCTTCCTCACTTTCCCCGTGCACATCCGCCTTCCCCAAATCCCGGTAAAAGTTTGATCCCGCCTCAACAGGAAAATATTTTTCTTCTCGACTGCCCTTTAGGAAGATTCAAATCTCAATCACCGAGCGAGGAGTTTTTATGATTATCAGGACTGTGCTGCCGTCCATTCTGGCGCTGAGCATTTTTCTGCTGGGTTCGTGCGGATCGCCCTACCGCTACATCAAAACCAGGTCTCTGACGGAAGCCGAGCTGCTCAAGTCGGATCTTTCCGCCAGGAAGTTCTCCGGGGAGGATATGCAGAGTGCCGATACGATGCTCGAGAAGGCACAACAGCTCGCTTCGGAGGGCAAGGACAAGAAGGCCGCCTCCTATGCGGAAATGGCGGCTGCGCACTACAGACTGGCTCTGGTCCGTCATGAGCTCTCCATAAGCAAAGTCGACCTCAACAAGGCCGATATAGCTTTGAAAAAAGCGCGGCAGCAGGTTGGGGATTATCAGAAGATCCTCGAAGACATCAGAGAATCAAGGAGGCCCTGATCATGAAAAAGATACTACCACTCATACTTCTGGCTCTGTGCACTGTTCATGCCCGGGAATCGGATACAACTGCTCAGGATGCCGAGCCAACCGTGTCCTCTCCCAGCAGATCCGACCGTCTGGAAGCATTCAACCGCAGTCTGGACAGTTCCTATTCGGCACTGATGAGTACCGGGCTGGTCGGGGCCGTTCCTCTGTATTCAGAAGCCAAGGCAAAAATAAAGGAGGCCCGGGCGGTTCTGCAGTCCGAACCTGAAAGCGAGGAGGCCTCGATGGCCTTCGAACTCGGCTCTGTTCTGAGCAATGCCGCGCTGATGCACATGGAAAAGGAGCAGAATCTGATCCGCATCAGGTCCCTCGACAGCCAGAAGGATTCGCTCATGCTCGAGCTGCACAACCTGCACGAGACCATTAGCGGACTGGAAAGAAGCTACGCCTCAAAGCTCAAGGAGGATATGGAAGCGGAACGTATCAAAGCCGTCAGTCAGACTTCAAAGCTCAAAAAAGATCTGGAAGCGGAGCGCGAGAAGGCCAGAAAGATCATGGAGGATGCCCAGCGCCGTTTCAAAAATCTCCAGAGCGAGCTGATCAAGGTGAGCAAGGATGCCAGAGGTACCATCATCTCCATGTCCGATATTCTTTTTGATGTGAACAAGGCGACACTTACCTCTGATCTGAAAACGAGTTTGGCGAAAATTGCCGGAATCCTGACTGTCTACAAAGATCCCAAGGTGGTCGTGGAGGGACACACCGACGATGTGGGGACCGAGCAGTACAATCAGAAGCTTTCCGAGGAGCGGGCCGCCAATGTGATGAATTTTCTTGTCGAGCAGGGGGTGAATGCCGCCCGGCTCAGTTCCGTGGGGCATGCGTTTCATAAACCCATAGCGGACAATTCCACAAAAAAGGGCAGAGCAAAGAACAGAAGGGTGGATCTGATCATCAAGGATTAGAGCTGCTGATTTCAGGGGAATATTTTCAGAACGGCTGCGCGGGTGAAAGTGCAGCCGTTTTTTTGGTGCGAGAATGGAGGGAGGATGAATTGCGGTCTGCTCTAAGTTCCCTGAAACGCTAAACTTGGGAGGTTCGGGCTTCTATTTTCAGTAAAGGCCGGGGCACGGTTCTTGCAGAAATACCATAAGTAGAAAAGCATTTTTTCCATTGTGGATACAGGGGGCGCATCATGGCTTTCAGCTCGAAAATGAAATTACCCCCGGGAAGCGAACTGCCCGACTTCTGGCTTCCCGATGTGGACGGCTCAATCGTGGCCAGAGACCACCTTGAAGGCGCTCCGGCAACACTGGTGGTTTTCATGTGCAATCACAGTCCGTTTGTGATACATATAAGGGAGGTGCTCATAAAGTTGATCCGGGAATTCCAGCAGAAAGGGGTCAAAGCTGTGGCTATAAATTCAAACGACATTTCTCTCTGCCCTCAGGATGCTCCCGTTGTGATGCGAGAGGAGAGTCGTCGCTGCAGCTACAGTTTTCCCTATCTGTTCGACGGTACGCAGGAGGTGGCCGAAGCGTTCGGGGTGGTTTTCATGCCCGATTTCTTTGTGTTCAGCCGAAAGGGGAGGCTTGTGTATCACGGTCAGATGGACCCAAGCCGTCCCGGAAACGGTGTGCCGGTCACGGGGGGGGCTCTGAGAGGGGCGCTTGAAGAAGTCCTGCAGGGAAGAACACCTCCCGATACTCAGACAGAGAGCACCGGTTGTGCCGTGCAGTGGAAAAAGGGGAGGATACCGGACTATGTGTCCTTCTGCGGCCCGGATATCGGCCCCTGCTGCGAAAGGGTCAGAAATCCTGCCGTTGCCGAACACCTGCAGACGGAGTGAACGTTAGCCGCGCTCCCTTTTCCCTGTGAAGTGCAGCACGTTTTTTCTCAGGTCCGAGGGGCGCAGGAAACCGTTTCCCTTATAGGGGCAACCCTGCGGAAGTATTGTGAACCCGTGGGTTTCCTCTCTTCCCGGACCCGCATGCGCCCCGTTTTCGGATGGAAAACTGATGGGGAAGTGATAAGGATCCCAGCCGTTTATCACGAAATCACCCGCATCCTCGTGATGCACCAGTTTCACCAGATCATTGCCCAGTTCACTCAGAAAAGGATGATCAGGCCCGAGAACCTTTGAGCCGTCCCGGGGCAGACAGAACTCCCCCCTTCTGTTCCAGACCCTGACCTTCCCTTCACTCTCTCGTGTCATGACCATGGGAACCTTGCACCGGGTGACCAGAAGCTTGCCCAGGCGGAGCATGGCACAACGGTCCAGTTTCCCGGGCAGATACACATGCCCTACAGGACCCACGGATATCACCCGGGGGCTTCTGTCCATGGAGCGGTAGTGATGGCCGGACACAATCCCGGCGAAAAATCTGCGCAGAAGATCCTTTTCTCCGGGGGGCGCCTGGGGAGCCTGACTGTCGGCAGGGAATTCAAAACCCTCCTCCCGCAGCATCCTGTCTATGCTGTTCTGGACCGTTATGCCGTGAATCTGCGTATAGGAGAGGGTCTTCTCCTGGCCGTGATCGGAGTAGATCATCACTCTGTAGTCTCGCCTGCACGATCTGACTGATGCCATATACATTCTCCTCACGGCATCGTCTATGCCCTTGAGTGTCCAG
The DNA here is from genome assembly GCA_046546375.1 of Chitinispirillaceae bacterium. Taxonomy (GTDB): domain Bacteria; phylum Fibrobacterota; class Chitinivibrionia; order Chitinivibrionales; family Chitinispirillaceae; genus JAEZKC01. The sequence continues at coordinate 10,603 of JBKGXV010000074.1, forward strand.
TGGGCAAATGCCGAGGAGGGACCTCTGCGGTGGGACTGCTCGTCATACCCCAGAAGGTTGCAGTGAATCACCGGAAGCCCCCGCGCACAGTCGATACAGACGTTTGCGGTGATCAGTTCTCTGAGGATCACGCATATTCCCACCCGGGCCGGTATGAAACTAAGCTCTTTTGTGAAATCTTCTCTGTTTATGAGCCCCCGGGCAAAATCCACCAGCGCAAGAATCAGCTCCATGAGCAGCAGAACACCGGTTCTGATGATGGTGGGAATGTGAATCAACACCAGAAGAAAAGTGACCAGCGGGTTGAACAGCTGAAGATAGGGACTTAAGCCCAGATCGGGAGAGCAGAACCCGGACTTTTCCGTTCCCCCGTTATAGATATCGGAATAGGCGCTGCCGTTTGTGAGAATGCTGCGGGACTTCTTCTCCAGACGTTTCTGAACGGAAACGGCCGCCTTGGCTGACACCATGCTCCACTCTTCTCCCGTTTGGCGGTTCAGAAAACCGAAAGCGGGAACGGCACAGGGTTCGCCGTAGAATATCTCCCCCTGCACCGCGGGAGTGCTGGAGGGCAGGCCCGAATACATCGAATGCAGTGTATGGTGGTTTCTGTGCAGAAGTGAACTGGTGAAGGGCATTTTGCCGCTGTTCAGGGCCTTCTCCAGCTGTGTTCTGGAAAGACCGTCTATCTGTATCATAAGCAGCCCCTCCTCTTTGCCCGGGGCTTTGGAAAAACCGATCACCCGGGCAGCCACTTTGCTGAGCCTCACTGCCGGGATCATTTTCTTCATTCTGAGAACAAACTGTCTTAACTTACCCATGAAATTCTTTCTTTTGTACTGAAAATCCTGGTGATAACTGTATCCGTTTCGTTTTATTCCGTTATTTGGGGTTCTGTGAAATTCCTTCAAAGATAACGGCAAGAGGATTTCGGTTTTCAAGAGAATACATCTGTCTCACGAGCTTCTGTTTTCTGCAGGAAAATCCGCTTTCGGAGGATGTTTCGAGTGCAAGTCTCTGCCGAGCCAGTTCAAGAGCCGTCTCCAGAGCATCCTCACCCTCATCCACCTTCACATCCGGGCTGATTCCCTCCATGTCGTAGGAGTCTCCGTTTATGGGAACCAGAAGAGCATAGGTGACTACCGCCAGGGCGGAATCGGGAGTAAGGGAAACTGCCTGCCCCCGCGCTTTGCCGAAAGTTGTGTCTCCGATGGTGGTGATTCTCTCCCGGTGGGTTTTGAGACTGCTTACCAGAATCTCCGCCGCACTGGCGGTGTTTTCATTCACCAGAACCAGTAGCTCTCTCTGCAGGGCATCCGAAAAGCCCTCCTGTGTCACCCAGGTGGTATCCACGGTGATTCCGGAATCGCTCCGCGGTACCAGTGCCCGCTGAGTTGACTGCACGATGGGGGTGCTGGGCCGGAGAAACTGACTTATCACCTGGACGGCCTGTCCGATTTCTCCGCCCGGATTGTCCCGCACATCCAGTATGATGGTCTGCGCCCACCGGGTCTGCTGGAGTGCGGAACTGAACTCTTCGGCTGTTCCGCCCGCAACCGCAGTGCGGGAGAAAAAGGAGCTCAGGTAGATATAGGCGATATCCGGAGCAAGACTGTCGGTGAATACCGAAGGGGCCAGAAAGGTGTCTATGGTCACTGTGACTTCCAGCTGCCGCTCACCCCGTTTGATCACAAGTCTTTTCTCCTCCCCGATATCACCCTGCAGAAGCTCTGATATCTCCGGGGGTGAAACTCCGGCCACACTTCTGCCGTCTACCCTAATGATGGTGTCACCCTCCTTTAGCCCCGCTTCCCGGGCCGGGGTGTTTGTGAACACCTGGTCTATCACATAACCGGAAGGCACCGAATCCAGTCTCACTCCCAGACCGCCGGTGGAGGTGGTGAGAGACTGGAGCATCTGTTTGGCTTCCGAGGGCGGATGGTACACGGTGTAGGGTTCATCAACGCTTTCATAAAGCTCAACAGGAGAGGAGAACCGGTAGGGATCTTCAGGAAGACTTTCCCGGAACAGAAAATAGATATCCAGAAAGCGCCAGGCGAATTCATACTCCCCGCCTGTTCCGTTTCCGTTGGATGGATTGTAGCAGTTGAACGCACCCAGCAGTATGACCATTGAGGGCAGAATGCCTAGAATTTGTCTTTTCATACCAAAACCTTTATAATCAGTTAAGAACCCGGGTCACAGACGTGACCCAAAGGCTTCCTGAGCTACTGAGGGGGCAAAGGCCGTGCCATTGTACACGCCTGCGGGACTGGCATGCGGTTTGATCCCTCTGAAAACCGAGCGGCCGGACTGCATGCGGCAGTGCCGGAAACAGATCAGGAGAGAGAAAATGAAACGGTTTTTCTGGATAGGCTGTCTGTGTGCCGGATTATGCGTTCTAAAGGTCGATGCCCAGTATTTCGGCAGAAACAAGGTGCAGTACGAAACGTTTGATTTCAAGGTGCTCGAGACAGACAATCTGAAGGTGCATTACTACCAGAGAGAGCAGAAGGCGGCAAAAGACGCCGCACGGATGCTTGAGCGCTGGTATACCAGACTGCGGCAGGTTTTCGACCGCTCCCTTCCAGACGATCAGCCAGTTATTCTCTACGCCAGCCATGCCGACTTCCAGCAGACCAACGCCATCGGCGGGCTTATCTCACAGTCCACCGGGGGAGTAACCGAAGGGTACATGAACCGCGTGGTGATCCCGCTTACCGGGGTGTATTCCCAGGACAATCATGTGCTGGGCCATGAACTGGTCCATGCCTTTCATTACGAGATGATAAAATCAGGCGAGGGGGGACTTGCCAGAAGTACTGAAATCCCCCTGTGGTTCATAGAAGGCATGGCCGAATATCTTTCCCTTGGGGGACGCAGTTCTCTGACCTCCATGTGGATGCGCGATGCGGTGCTGCACGGGGATATCCCCTCATTTGCTGATCTGGATACCGATTACCGCTATTTTCCCTACCGCTTCGGTCACTCCGTCTGGGCTTATCTGGGAAGCCGCTACGGTGACCGTTGCGCCTACACCCTGTTCAGAGGAGTTCTCCGTCACGGATGGCTGCCCGGTTTCAGGCGTTCTCTGGGATCCACCGCGGATTCCGTATCACTACGGTGGGGGAAGATGCTGGAAAAACATTACGGGCCCACTCTGGAAGGCCGGACCCTTCCGAACGAAACCGGCGAGGAGGTGGTTTCACAGGGACAGATGAATCTGGCACCCTCCATCAGTCCGGACGGCACCCGTATGGCCTTTCTGTCAACCAGAGACATTTTCACCATCGACCTTTTTCTGGCCGATGCCCGTACTGGCAGAGTAATCCATAAACTGGCCTCTTCACAGGGCGATGAGCACTTCGATGCGCTCAGATTCTCCAACTCCTCGGGCAGCTGGTCTCCGGACGGAGAGCAGTTCGCTTTTGTGGTCTTCAGAGAGGGGCGCAATGAAATTGCGATCGCGGATGTATCCAGCGCCGAGGTGGGAAAACCTCTGCGGCCGGACGGTATAAACGAGATTACCGGACTTGCCTGGTCTCCGGACGGGCGCAGACTTGCCGTTTCAGGCAGTTACGGTGGAAGAAACGACCTGTTCCTCTACGATCTCTCCCGGGATTCCACCTGGAAACTGACCGATGACCGTTACGCCGAACTTCAGCCGGTCTGGTCTCCGGACGGCTCCAGAATTGCATTTGTCACCGACCGGGGGGCTGATACAGATCTGGATTCTCTCTCTTTCGGACCCATGAAACTGGGTATCTACTCTCTTTCCGGCGATACGGTCGAGCTTGTCTCCATAGCTTCCTGGGCCAAGCATATAAACCCTCAGTTTTCTTCCGACGGCAAGAGTCTCTACATGGTTGCGGATCCTGACGGAGTAAGCGACATCTACAAGTATTCCCTGGAAACCGGGGAGGTCAGCCGCATCACAAAAATCGCCACAGGTATTTCAGGTCTCAGTGACCTCTCACCCGTCATGTCGGTGGCTTCTACAGGGCAGATGGTGTTTTCCGTTTTCAGCAAAGGAGAGTATTCAATACGGGGACTGCAGCCGTCGGATATGGATCCCCAACCGTTCACGCCGGATTACGAGGAATATGAGAGGGTGGTCAGTCTCTGTTCCGACACCTCTTCAAAAGTCACCATGATAGTGGACCCTTATCTGGACAGTTCTGAAAACGGTCTTCCGGATACAAACAAATTTTCAGTAAACAACTACACCCCCAGACTCAAGCTGCTTTACGTGGGGCAGCTGTATGCGGGGGTTGCCGCGGACCGCTACGGAGTGGGAGTGGGCGGAGGTGCATCCTTTCTGTTCAGTGACCTTCTGGGAGATCACCTTCTGGGTCTTGCCGCTCAGATCAACGGAAGTCTGGAGGATGTGGGAGCACAGGGTTTGTATCTCAACAAACGCGGCAGAGTCAACTGGGGACTGTCAATGGGCCGGGTACCCCACTATTCAAGCAGTCTCGAGGCCCGCTCCGGGGGTGATTCCACTCTGTATACGCTTGTCGAGGAAAGAGTTTTTGAAAACAGCGTGTCGGGATTTTTCGACTTCCCTCTCTCCACAAACAGACGCTTTGAATTCGGAGCCGGCTACACCCGTTACAGCTATGACTACGAAGGAGAACTGATTACGGTCAGAAACGGGGTTATAGAAGACCGGGACCCCACACCGGTGGAGAACCCTTCGTCAATGGACCTCTTTCAGGCCAGTGCGGCATATGTGGGTGACTATTCCTTTTTCGGTTTCACCGCCCCCGTGAGCGGCAGAAGATACCGGCTGGAGGTGGAGCAGACCTTAGGAACAGTGAATTATGTTTCCGCGCTGATGGATTACAGACACTATCTGTTCAGAAACCCTCTCACGTTCGCCTTGCGATTTTTTCATTACGGAAGGTATCTGGGTGACTCCGAAAGCGATCGCCTCACTCCGCTTTTTCTGGGGTATGAAAACTGGGTGAGGGGTTACAGTGCCTATTCCTACGATCTGAGCCCCTGTAGGGGAGAAGATGATTATTCCGAATGTCCCGAATTCAACCGGCTTCTGGGATCAAGACTGGGTATTGTGAATATGGAACTGAGGCTTCCCGTGCTTGGAACCGAACAGTTCGGGCTGTTCAATTTTCCCTATCTGCCCACGGATCTGGTGGCGTTTCTGGACGGGGGAGTGGCCTGGACCGCCGCGGATTACCCTGAACTGAAATGGGACAGGACCAATACCACAGACAGAATACCGGTATTCAGTGCCGGTGCCGCTGCAAGGTTCAACCTTTTCGGTCTGCTGGTAATGCAGCTGTATTACGCCTATCCGTTTCAGCGGCCCGGCTACGGGTGGAACTGGGGCTTTCTGATCTCACCGGGATGGTGATGCTCTAGCGAAGCAGAATCCGCTCCGCAGTCACTTCAGTCCGACATGGTCAATCCACACCCGCAGCGGCGTT
>JBKGXV010000075.1:0-15763 GCA_046546375.1 Chitinispirillaceae bacterium
GTGGCTGGCGCCAGGGATGCAGAGGGCGCATTGTATGAGATATACAAGAGGATATAGCAAACCCGTTCACAGCAGAAATGCTGTAAACGGGTCAGGATTTTTACCGGATGATGCTCAGTCGTTGGCGCATGACCACTTTTGAATCAACGGCAACCGAAACGATATAGAAGCCGCTTCTCAGGCTGTTGGCATCCATAGCATACAAATGTCTTCCGGGATATCCGGAGAATGAAGCGCTTTTCACAAGACGGCCATCTATGCTGTAAAGGTTCAGTTCAACTCCGGAGTTCTTCTGCAGTGTCATTGCACACTGAAGGTTTCCGTTCTTTTCCATTCTTATTTCCGAACTGTTTTCAAACCCGGATTTCACCTGTTGAGGGCCGCGATTGCTGTTGACCGTTTGGTCGACAATGCCTGCCCCGGCGTAATTTGTCACCATATGCTTTACATTCAGCGGTGAATTGAGTGTGTAGTCGTAGTAGTCTTCAGGTGCCCAGTCCGGTTGCACACTGTTGAGCTCCAGATCATGATCGTGATCAATATGCCCCAGAAGACTGTTCATGTTGCGGTCGGCTACGATACCGGTTTCATCATACCAGTCTGTAAACCGGTTTGAAATCCACACATGGTTGTTTTCGCTGATGGTTGAAGATTCTATGCCGGGTCCGACTACATAGCCTTCAATGTTGGTGAAATAGTTGTTGTACAGATGTGCCCGGCCGTATCGGATGCGGGGATGACGGGAGTGGGTTTCATGAAAGTAGTTGTGATGATAACTCACTTTCAAATATCCGCGGTCATGGGAATGGGACTCATCATGCCCGCAGAGCATGGTCTTATGATGATCGTAAAACTCATTCCACGAGACAGTCACATAGTTCGCTTCGCGTTTGATATCAACCAGACCGTCATTGGAACTGTAAAAAGTGTTATGGTCGATCCATACATTCTGTGCTCCCTGAGAGATGTTGATGCAGTCGTCGGCGGCATCGGAGAAGGTCAGGTTGCGGATGATGATATTGGTGCGGGTCACATCTCCCTCACCGTTATTGCGTGTTCCCAAAATATTGAAACCGCCTCCGACAATGTGTGCATCGTCAACTCCGTGCAAGGTCTTGTCCGGTGCTACATTCCACATGTGCTTGTTGTCACCTTCGGGCATTTCAATGGTGCCGCTTATATGGATGATATAAGGTTCGGATCTCTGCATGTAGTCTATCAGTTCTTCGGCAGTGGAAACAGTGACGGTCGCTCCGCCTTCACCCCCGGTAGTACCTTCTCCCACGGTGGCAAAACCTTCGATATCGAAACTGGGTTCCTCGGATTCGGCTGAAACTTCAAGAACCTGCCACATCTGGTTTTCATTCCCGTTGTAACTTTCAGTCACAACCGCATCGCCGCTGACAGCCAGCGCGTTGTCACTGTTTTCATTAATCAACCGGAAGTATGAATCCTCGACGTGTTCGATATTCCAGGTGTGAGTTGAGCTGCTCCCGTCTCTTACCTGTATGGCATTTCCCGAGTTGTCCTTTAGGACCTTGTCGGTGTATCCGTTGACGATATAACAGCCGCTTCCCTGATCCTCCGTACGCCACAGCTGGTGAATCATATCTTCAGGTTCTGCTGCAATGATGGCCGCATCATTTTCGATACTGCGATTCTCCACATCCAAAGCTTTTAGGCTGGAGCGGTTGATCAGCATGTAATGACAGCCTTCCTCGAAAACGGCTTCTGTCAAGGGCTGGGTGACGAAGCTGTTTATCTGAATCGTGTCATTCGGGTCCGGATCCTGCTGGTTTTGAGATGTGAAATTGGCTGTTATGCTCATATCTGAAGTTATGCTGAAATTCAGCGGATTGTCAGCAGAATTTACAGAGCCGCTCCAGGAATCAAAACTGTAGCCGTCAGCGGGGGTGGCGGTGAGACTGATCTCTGTACCGCTCTGGTATGATCCGCCTTCAGTTCCCTCAACAGTACCGCTGCCTTCCCCCACGGAAACATCCAGGTTGTACATCCGGGGATCAGTACCGGTATCGCCCTCATCGATAACGCCCACTCCGGCATAACTTGTGACTGTGGCCTTTACTTCATCTGTGGCGTGCAGTACATGTGCGTACTGGTAATCTGGAACCCAGTCGGTGGTGGATTCGGTGGGCTTGCTTCCTGTGCAGTTGATGTATTCGTTGCCGGACATGTTCCAGTATCCGGTTTCATCGCTGTACCAGAAACCCACAGGATTGTTCATGTTCTCGAAGACGTTGTTTTCAATGAAGAGTTCGGCACCCATTCTGCTGTTTATACCGGTGCTGTAGCAGGTGCTGTAGTAATTGTTGAAAATGTGGCCGTGTCCGAATCTGAAAAGGGGTAGTCTTGAATTGCTTGCCTCAAACCAGTTGTGATGAATGGTGATATGCCTGTCGTGTTCATCTCCGTCAGAGGATCCCACAAGCATCGTTTTCCAGCTGTCGTGGAGGTGGTTCCAGGAATAGGTGATGTGGTTTACATCCCGTTTGGCGTCCAGAAGTCCGTCATAGTAATCCTTGTCGCTGTCATCTTCAGGATCTTCAATCACATCGTTGTAGAGTTCACAGTGATCCACCCATATGTGCTCGGAGGGCCCTTCTATGCCGATGCAGTCGCCGTCTCCGTCGCTGACATGATGGATTTTGAGGTTTCGGATGATTATGTTGTTTGATTTCCAGATCTTTATGCCGATACCGTCAAACTCACCATTGGTGCCTGCACCGATAACGGTAATATCCGAAACCTCTTTGATGTCGATTTTGCTGCTGGAGGAATTACCCTGGGTGATGGTGCCGTCGACTCTGATGATCAGGCCTTCGCTGTATGCGCCGTCCTTTTTCTCACTGATGAGGTCCAGTATTTCATCTCCCGTGGAGACGGTTGCTTCGGTTCCACCGTTTCCTCCGGTCGTGCCCCCGTTTTGGGTGGCGAACCCCACGAGGGAAAAATCGGGAGTTTGAGCGCTGATGGTACCTGAAAAGATCAGGAGTGTGATCGTTGCTGTCAGAAATCCGTTGAGTGTTTTCATTCAACAGCCTCCTTTTGTTGTATTGAAGAAAAGTTGTTTGCCAGGCCTGAAGACAGCGAAGCGGTTCGAAGCCGCACACGTGTTTTGCCGGACATCTGTAATCACAATATAAGGAAATTTGCAGATTTATGCAAACTTGTGGCTAAAAAAACGACGCTATTGCCAACAAATTGTAACCAAGGTTGGTGAAATAGCGTTAGTTGCTGGAATGCGGCTTCGGGAAATTCAAACTGCTGCTGGTAGGCTGGAAAGATTACTTTCGGATCAGGTCCTCTATTCCGCATCCCTTGAAAACGATGTCGTCAATGGTGAAGTACACGTTTTCAGAGGTGTTGTCCGATCTGAAGAAGGCGAATTCCAGCATTCGGACCTGCGAGCGAGCTTCTGACCAGGAGGTGGCCAGAGAATCCGGGGTCAGAGGGTCGGGTTCGAATGAACCAACATCGAAAAAGGTATTCGCAGCTGCCTGGGTGAGGCTGTAATAATTGATAAACCTTATTTCCGAATCGTGTTCAGGATGTCTGCACAGAAAATTGATTTTCAATGTTCCCTGTCCCTGAATGCTGCATTGTATACTGTCCAGACTGCTCAGGTCTATGCCGCCGTTGTCATCGGTGTAAAACACGATGCCCAGCCCCGCATAAGATGCCGCAACATTCTGATCAAGAAATGCATCCATATGCAGTGTGTTTGACCCTTCAGAGGTGACTATCGAACTGGTTACCGAAGAGTTGCCGGATTTTTCGAAATCTTGGGGATTAAGCAGTGTCCATGTATCTGTTTCGTATTTGTAGGCTTTGGAAGTGGAATCTGAGAAAAGATACCAGAAAACGGGTATGCCCGCTGTTTCCATGCCGGGAACGGAATATCCGCTCTCGAAGTCTGCAAAGAGAAACTCATCCTGACCGTAGTAGGGAAGGGTGATCTGTATCTGTGAATCCGGTGCGGTGTTCACCGAACTGCCGCTGTAGAGGTTACCGTTTCTGTTCACAAAGAGGGCATAGGAGCCTGCCGGCACTTTGTGCAGAGTGAATGTTCCGTCATTTCCGACAGGGGCGCTGTAGGCAGTTCCCTCCACCACAACCATGGCGTTTCCCCTGGTTTCCTCCACCCTGCCTTCAACAGTGGCATACTTTTCCAGAGTGTATACTGCCGAATCCATTCTTCTGTATGACAGATCGCCTCTTAGAAGACCCGCCGAATCATGATCCAGCTGAAGGTTGAGAATGTTGTTTTCGGCTGAGGGTTCATATTCTATGGAAAACGATCCGTCTTCTTTTGTGACAGCCGAATCTATGACAAAATCCGTTGAAGACATGGATGCGTGTTGTATCCAGGTGGAGCTTTCGATCACTCTGACCGTGCAGTTAACTGCAGGAGCGCCCGATGCCAGGTAGACAAATGAATTGGTGGTTTCCGTTCCCGAACCCCGTCCTGCCGTGGGGCTTTGAGAGCAGGATAAAACCAGAAATAGTAGAACTGTGACTGCGGTCATGAACCTGTTCATGAAGATGAACTCCCCTTTTTGCCGTTTTTGGTGACGGGAAACAGCTGGAAGTTGAGTTGGAAAACCTCCTCCGCATCATCGTCGCATTCGGCCACAATCTGCAGAATCTCCTTGCGGGTGCGGTCGAGTTTTTCCCTTATAAGCTCTAGGCACGCCTTGGAGGTGCTTATGGTGAGAGATGATATGTCCCTCTCTTTTTGTTCGAAACGGTCCAGAGCTTCCCCGGCAAGGCTGATCATCTGTCTCTGAAAGTCCCTCACCGCTATGGACCTCAGCTCCTTGTCGGTGGTAAGGAACTGATCCGTTATATGATATATTCCTCTGTCGTTTTTTTCTATAAGTTTCAGTTCTTCAAGCAGTTTGATCGATCTGCGGGCCTGGTGAGCTGTGATGGAGGGTTCCACTCTTCTGGCAAGCTCGTGGTGATCGCCCTTGTAGGGGATGATGTTTATAAGCTCGCGGATGATCACCGACTGCCATTCCTTGAAATAGCGATACTTTTTCTCCTCGAGGCGTTTTGCGGAAGGATCTCTCAGATAGATGAGTTTGTTGAAGTAGTAGTTTATCTGCTCTTTCTGTTTCGCTTTGCAGAATGAAACCAGAGTGGTGAAATAATCCGACTCCTGTCTGGAGAATTTGAAAAAGGAGCTCAGGGCGGGAATCGAGCTGGCGGAGATATGTTTCTGTTTGTTTATCACCTTGGCATAATAGCTGGCGTCTATTCCTGTTTTCTTTTCGATATAACGGAAAGAGAGGAATTTCTGCTGCTTTTTGCTGAAATGGTAATGATCCCGCATGAAATCGCGGTATTCCAGATATTCAAACACCTGATTCACGATCGTTTTCCGGTCATTTGTGGATCAAAAAAATTCCGCTTCATATACTATAATACCTCCCAGGCGCTGCGAAGTCAAATGCGAAGCGCAGATGCGACTTTCTTCTGTGGACCGGAAATCCACAGAAATCGCTCCCGGCATGGTTGCAAATGGATTTTTCCGGCGTATATTGTGTGTATCTGGACTCTTTGGAAAAAGTATGTTATTGTATTTTTAAGCGCTTTAACAGATCCTGCCTACATGCGCCGGATCACAAGCTCGGGAGGAGTAGTATGAAATTGAAAGTATCTGCCGTGATGCTCGCAATGGTGGTTTTTACCCTGCAGGCGGCAAAACTGCAACAGGTGCAGGTGGTGGACAGGGATTACCTTATGGTGACGATTCTGGACGGGGAAGTCACTCACAAGGACGATGGTGTGGGAGAACACGCATTCAGCGCTCATCATCACGAGAAGGGTCAGGATACGGTGAAGCTTTACGACCCGGCTCTGGATGTCACTGCAGCCCAGGCCACAGACTCCTGGACACTTAAGTCCTCCGATGATGCCAACTACGGTAAAGCAGGTTTGAATCCTGAAGAATGCTTCCGCAAAACAAAAACGAACGGGCATGCCGAAAAAGAATGGTCAGGCAGCGATTATCAGTACGAGTACACATATGCACATACCATCTATCTCAAGCTGCCTCAATCAATGCAGCAGGGGAAAAGCTACACACTGGAGATCGCAGCTTCCACCAACAGTGACCAGACCACGGTGGACTTCACCTATGATATTTTCAGCAGTCGTTCGGAAGCGGTGCATGTAAATCTGGTGGGATACGTTCCTGACCCCGCAATCAAGTCCGCGGATCTTTATATGTGGATGGGCGACGGCGGAGCACGCGACTACTCCTCTTTCGAGGGTAACAAAGTGTATGTCTATGATGTAAACAGCGAGCAGAGTACCGAAGTGGGACAGGTGACATTCTGGAAAGCCAGTGCGGATGATGCGGGCGGCTACAATCTGACCCGTTCCGATGTATGGAATGCGGACTTTTCCAGTTTTAACACTCCCGGTACCTATAGGGTGGTGATCGAGGGTGTGGGCTGCAGTCAGGACTTCGAGATTGATGACAACATCTATTACCATCCCTACATGGTTTCGGTCCAGGGATTCTTCTACATGAGAATAGGGCAGGACAGTACCGGAGATATCTGGCCTGTTCCCCGCCGCCCTCTTTACCTTCCGGAATCCGACCCCTCGGATACCAAAGTGTATCTGACCACCATGCATCCCTATCATAACGAGTGGAAGACTTTCTCCAGCGGTGATGTGTGGGATAAACCCGACTCCTGGGCCCGTTTCCGTAAAGACGGCAATCCCACCAATCCCAATGCATGGGGAGGACATTCCGATGCTCTTGACTGGGACCGTCATCTGGGCCACGTTTCAATCATCTACGATATGCTGCTACCCTACATTCTCACTGACGGAGCGATTGATGACGACAATCTGGACATAGCCGAAAGCGGCAACGGGATTCCCGATATTCTTGACGAAGCACGTTACGAGGTGGATTTCTGGCTGCGTCTTCGTGACGGGCAGGGGTACGCTCACGGGCTCACCAATCCCAACAAGAGCAATGAGTTTTTCCAGGCCGCACCGACTACTGTGGCCGCATGGGCCAATGCGGCCAATGCCGCCATGCTTGCGGATTGTTTCCGCATAGCGGGCCTTGACGATCTCATGGCTGAATACCGTGACAGTGCAGTGGCGGCATACAATTATGCAAGTTCATCAGATGACCAGATGCTCGATGCTTCTCATAATGTCGGAGAAGCTGTCTTTCGCGGAAGGGATCTCAAGATGATGGCTGCGTCATTTCTCTACAATGTCACCGGAGAAACTGCCTATGAGGACGTGGTCAACGAGGAAAGCGAGTGCACCAGTGCAACTTCTGTTCTGGATGATTACGATGGAGACAGAAGTCTCAACCAGGTGTGGGCAACGGCGGCCTATCTGAAGACTCCTCAGACAGTGAACTATCCCGGTTTGCAATCAAACATGAAAGCTTCAGTGATTCACCAGGCCCGGGAAAAGGAAGCGGGAAATTTCGAAACCCGGCCCTCCCGCAGATCTGTAAACAATTCCAATGCCTATTTCCGTACCATACAGAATCTGCACCGGACTATGATCGCTCATGCGGTGACCGATGACCCCTCTGAAAAGGAGTTTTTCCGCAAGGCGATGATTCTGGAGGCCGATTACGGACTGGGGCGCAATCCGATGAACATGATTCAGATGACAACGCAGACCACACCGCTTGAAGACAAGCGCAGTGTGCAGGGTGCGTATACTTCAGGCCGCAATGACGGAGCACCCGGAATGCATCCCGGTCATACTCCCTACATGAACCTGGATGACTGGTCCTGCGGCATGACCATGGGGTGTCCAAGTAAGCTGTATGAGAACTGTTATCCATCTGATTTCAAGAGCACATGGCCGATTGGAGAGGGCTATTTCAACACCCGTTATGTCTGGGCACACAACGAGTTCACACCTCAGCAGACCATGAGAGGAAAAACGGCTCTGTACGGCTATATTTACGGAATAACCAAGACAAACAGCAGTTCTCCTGTAGTCGGTGATTTCGATCCAAAGCAGGTCAGAAAGCATCTCTCGCCTCTGGGCAGTGGTGAAGCGCTGGTCCGCATACACAATGTGGCGGGGCGGGTGATCTGGTCTGCAAAGACGCAGGCGGATCCGAAAGTGATCTTCAGAAAGCTTCCCCTTGCGCGCGGAGTGTACTTTCTGGAAAGAGTGCGCAACGGCAAAAAAGTGATCAGGCCTGTTGTGAAGCCGTAGTATATATTTGACTGCAGCAGAGTAGAAAAGGACGGGCTGAAGCTCGTCCCTGTTTTGGTGCGGGTCCGGGGTGATTGCCAGGCCATTTCCACAGAAATGAACTGCACTGGTTTGGTAATACTTGCCAATGTTTCTCAAAGGAGGGCTGATGGTTGTTTGCAGATTATTTTGTCAGCGTATGTTGGTGTTTTTGTTGATCTGGGGAGCATTCGTTTATTGTTTCGCGCAGGGAAAATTCGGAGTGAACCTCTCTCACGAATTTGCATTCGTGAATATAATGGATGAAACCCATCGTTTCACCGAATGTGAGTCCTACGATTCTCTGGGGTGGCCTCAATCCGACTGCAGGGCGATTTTCGACTGGCGGCTGGTTGCCGAATGGGCAGGAAGCGCCGATGACCCGGAACAGTACCGCATAAACCGCAGCGGAACCTACAAATGTTCTTTTGAGGGAAAGGCGGAACTTGATGTCACCGGTGCGGATATCATCAACGAAACATACGATGAGAATACAAATGTCACCACGTTCGACCTGGTGGTCGGTGAAGAGAAGCAGGGAAACGTCTACTTTCATATCGAATTCAGCAATACTGAAAGAACTCCGGGTAACACCAACTCCGGTTTCACTAATCTGAGAATGATCCGACCCGGTTATCCTCTCGATACAGAACAGATATTCACCGATGAATTTGTCGCGCTGTGTCAGGAAGCCTCGTTCAGCTGTTTCAGATATTACCCTGTGCAGAATATCTGGGACGGGGTACCGGAATACCCTGAAATGACAAAGTGGCAAAACCGGAAACTCCCCTCACATGCAAGTCAAAAAGGGATGCTGGATGTAACCGGTACCAGCGAGGCGTGGTGCTGGGAATATATTATCGAACTGGCGAATATTCTGGATAAGGACATCTGGGTGAATTTCCATGTTTCCTGCGATGATGAGTATATGACCAGGGCCGCCCAGATGCTCAAGCGAGATCTCAATCCGGGCATCAATATCTACTTTGAGTACGGTAACGAAATTTGGAGCCCCACCTGGACTGCCAACGGCATCTGGATAGGTGATCAGGCTCAAGAGCTTGGTATGGACTTTGATGAATGCCATGCCATGAATGTGGCACGGATGTCAGACGTACTGAAAAACGTGTTCGGGGCGGATGCCATGAACAACCGGATCAGGGTGGTGATGGGGGCTCAGGCCGGGTATCTGGGAAGAAGTGTCAAGCATCTGAATTACCTCGAGGAAAACCATGGGGCACCCAAGGATTATATCTATGCCCTTTCTCATTCGCTCTACTTCAAAGGAACGGGAGAGACAGTGGAGGAGGCTCTGAATGCTTGTCACTCTTCGATGATGTCCAAATTCGACCAGGGAAATGAAAACTCCTACATCAATTTTATGCAGCTCGCTACTGAATTCGAATTACCGGGCAGGTGTGTCAGCTACGAAGGTGAGATTCACAATGAACTGGGCTTGACTGAAAATCTGGCTGTGGATATCGGCAAACACCGGCAGAAGCGCACAGCAACGGAGCAGTATCTTCTTTACAGCAGATTTTTCGAAATCGGAGGTTCTCTGGCATGTCATTTCAGTATCTGGTCCGATTATCAGAGATATGGATGTTTCGGTCTGACTGATGATCCTTTCAATCCTGACCGTAACTACAAGTTCAAAATGGCCAGAACTCTCTGCGGCGATTCTGATGGTCTTCCGGTACTTCCGGCTCCCGATGCCCCCGATGGCCTTGAGGCGAAAGTAACTCAGAGCGCGGCAGTCGAGCTTTCCTGGAGGGATAATGCAACTGATGAGGATGGACAGGAAATATGGATCAGGGAGCATTCCCGTTCAGATTGGATATTTGTCAAAACTGTCGGTCCGGACAGAACCTCTGCTGTCATAGACACACTTATGGAGATCGGCAAAACCTATGATTTCAGAGTGAGATGTTACAATTTCGGTTCATGGTCCGAGTTCAGCAGTGAAGCTTCGGCGGAAAACACCACGGGCAGCATGTCTGCAAAAAAAGAGAACGGATTGGAATGTTTCAGTCTGGTAAACAGAGCCGATGGGGCATTATACTTCACGGGCCTTTTAAATGTAAAAAACATTCGTATTCTGGATCTTAATGGGCGGACAGTATGGAAAACATCTGTTCCGGATGGCCAGAACAAGTTTGTTCTTGATGATCACGTACTGAATCAGGGCGTATACATTTTAGTGTGGCGGGAAAGGAATCGTGTCGGACGGTTCAGTCATGTGCTGTTCAGATAGCAGATTCTTTCGGTGGTGTCATAAACAGGCTGGGTGTTTCGGAATCCGGTCTGTTTATTGTTCCCGGTTCTACTGCCGAGGCTTGTGTCAATACGTGAGATTTTTTAAAGGAGAACAGCAAACGACAGCTTACGGTTTTCAGGCCCGGATCATAAAAAAGACAGAGAGGTCTGCTTCCTTACCCGTAAGTTGAATCCGCAAAAACCAGGATATTCTGTTCCCTCTAATCTGTCCATAATATAATTTACACTTTCTATTATATGATTCTACACTCTGTCTCGCCTCTTGCTTTGCCTCATTTTCAGACAGCAGTTTGAGAAAAACAAATGCTTTGATACGAAAAAATGAATAAGAACAGAGAAAAGAAAAAGAACGCATCTGGAAAGCCCGGCAATCAGAATAAGGTGCTGATATGCAATAAGGTACAGGTCGGAGAAACGGGTTGTTACTCGGATAAAACTTCCGATCTGGGCATCAATGTGGATTCTGCCGGTCGGATAATCAGGATTCGAAATCAAAACCGAACACCTGTAGGAGAGAATGCTTCAGAAGCCAGAGGTGAACTCGGTGTAGTGCAGAGCCTGATTACTCCCGGTGCAATGATCAATTCCAAAGGCTTTTTTGTCTGTGTGAATGAGGAGTTTACAGATCTATGCGGGTATGATCCTGATGAACTGATATCCACTTCGTTGTCTGATCTGTTCGTGATGAAAAGGCAGGGTGATGCCGATCTTTCATCTCTCTGGAAAAGACGGATCCAGCATTGGGAAGGATTCCTGACTCTGCGGTGCAAAGACGGTCAGGTTAACCAGGTAAGAGTGGTAATAAGACCGTACTGCAGATCGAAATATTACTGGCTTATGACAGTAAGCACCGATTCTTCACTGTCTCAGACCATAAGCTGCACTCTTCCACCGGGGAATACATCAAAACAGATCTCGCCTCTTCCCGGGAGAAGAACTTTTGAATTCGATCTTACACTTGATAATCTTCAGGATTTCTGTACATCTGAATGCACTTCACTTGAAAGCCATTGTGATCTGACTGTTCAGAATATCGCTTCAACGCTCAAATGTGATCTGGCGATTTCGGCATTGGCCGCAAACGGACGGCTTTCACATATATCCCTGGCCAACAACTGCATGAAATCCATTGATATCGAGCAGGCCCGTCACTTGTGTGAATATGTTTATGAAAGAAGGCGGCCGTGCAGAATTTCGGGAGATTTCAATAATTTCTTCGATGACAACAGCGATTTCGTATCCCTGAAACTGAAAGGAATAATAGGAATCCCTGTTGAAAGCAGGAATGGTCATATCTGTGCAGTCGTTGTCGCTGCGGACAGTGATCCCAATATCATCGAAGGCAAATCATTCAAACTTCTAAAAACGATTTCGGATATTCTGACACTCAAACTTGATTCTTTTTGCACAGTTCATTCCTCTTCAGGCGGGAATGATGATCTGATTCTCTCCCAGATAACTTCCGGTCTTGCACACGAAGTGCGCAATCCACTTAATGGAATAGTCTCTCTTTCAGATGCATTGAATCTTGATCTGGGCGAAAATGGAGAGTATGAGGAATACTTCCGGCATATCAGTAAACAGACCGAACGTCTGTCCATACTGACAAAAGAGCTTCTTGAGCTGGGATCATCAGTTCTGCCCGAACAGATGCATCCGCATTCGCTGGCTGATCTTTGCAGCGAGGCTTTGAAAGTCTGGAACACCGATTCGCCTCATCAGGGCAGAACCGTGCATTTCACCGCTCCCCTGGATGAAACCAATGCTGTCGTTCTGCTCTGCAAAAACAGTTTCATAACAGTAATCAAACATCTGCTCAATAACGCCGCTCAGCACAGTGATCCGGAATCCGACATCGTATTTGATATCGCTGAACCCGGTGAAACGAATATCGTAGTCAGAATCATTGATAAGGGTCGAGGTCTGCTGCCTGACGGTGTTGACAGGATTTTCGATCCGTTCTTCACTACCGAAAAGAGTCACTATGGGTTGGGACTGAGTATAGTGAAAAGAATCGTTGTGGCACACGGGGGATCAATCACCATAAAAAACAACCGGAGACGCGGTTGTACGGTGGGACTGAAACTGCCGCTTTTTCTATAATCCGTAGATTGACCTTATAAAATAACCCACCAGAAATGCCAGTGCTGCCGCCCCTCCGCCGGTGATAAACGTGAGCAGACCGGAAGTTACGATTCTCTTGTGAAGGACCAGCCCTCTGGCCATTCCGATTCCGAGAAACGAAATGCCGGTCACAATCGAACTGTACAGAAACTGCTGGTTCATGTTCACGTCGGGAACAAAAAACGGAAGCAGAGGAATCAGACCGACCATCAGGAATGCGAAAAATGTCACCAGGCCGGCTTTTGATGGCTTGGGTCCCTCCAGCTGAAGCCCCAGTTCTTCAGTCAGCATGGTGTTCACCCATAAATTCCGGTTTTTGGTGATTCCTTCCACAACCTTGTCCAGAGTCTCGCCCCTAAATCCCTTTTCCTCGAAAATCTGCCGTACTTCCTGTATTTCCCCCTGAGGAATCCGCTCTATCTGCTTCTCTTCGCTTTTTCGGGCCGATTCCACTTCGTCTCTGTCGCTTTTGGCTCTCAAATAGTTGCTCACTGCCATGCTGAACCCGTCGGCAAGCAGGTTCGCCAGTCCCAGAACAACTATCACCGTGGCGCTGAATCCACCTCCCACAGCACCTGCTGCCACTGCGAATGTGGTCACACAACCGTCTATTCCTCCCAGCACCGCATCTCCCAGGTAGCTGTAGCTCTTCTTATCCCTGATCCGGTTGCGGATTTCCTTTTTTCCATGCTGAGTCCGAAGCTGTTCGTCATCTTTTGGTGTCATTGAACTCTGTCCTTGCCGATAGGTGATTGTGTCTCAGAGAGTTCAGAGCAAAAACCGTTCAGTTTTTCCCCTCCGCTGCAGCATAGAATCAAAAACAGATGGATTCATAAAAGAAAGAGTGTGGCATGGTCGCCTTCCCCTGAGGTGCTTAGGTGTTGTATCAGAAAATCACCTCCGGGGTATCAGATTCCTTTCCCGAACCCGATCCCCCCTAAAATCAGTGCCTTATCCTCCCATCCCCTCTACTGGCAGATTATTTCTCTTCTCCTCTTCCCAAATCCCCGCCTCACCTTTTATCATTGACTCTTCAATCAGTTCCTGCTATACTCAAAAAAACAAAAATTCAGTTTTCCTCCGGACCATCAGTAAATGCAGCGTTGGAGTTAATGTCAGTGGTCACTATCCTACTGGTCTCCGTGAATGAACGGGAAAAGCAGATCCTCAAAACGGCTCTGGAGCAGCGCGCGGTGAAAGTGATAGTGTGCTGTCCGAAATACCGCCACTACATGCTCGTTCTCAAGTATCTCCCCGATCTGGTGGTTATGGAATTTCCCCACGCCTGCTCAGATCAGGTTCATTTCACCAATCTGATCAGAAAAAACAGAAAAACAGAGAAAATACCCGTGGTGGGCTACGGCGATCCTGTGGACCGTATGACCAAAAGAGGTCTTTGCAGAGAGGGCGTGGGTTTTTACCTGGATCGTCCGCTGAAATTTTCAAAGCTGCTTCAGGTGGTCGATCAGATACTCAAGAAGAAAAACAAGACCCTGGACTCCAAACCGGTTCTTTCCGATAAGGAAAAGGACCTGGAACTGATCCTGAACAGCATGGCCCCCGCAAGTGAAAAAGTGGAGGCAATGACCCGTCATATCGCCGGCCTCATGGCTTTTCCCTTCACAGTGGCACGGGTGCTTCGCCTCACTCAGGATGAGAAAACCGGGGCAGGTGATCTGGCAAAAGCCATCACTGCAGATCCCGCCATCACTGCTCATCTGCTCAGGATCTCCAATTCGGTATTCTTCGCCAGCTCCCTCCGGCGCATAAAATCTATAAAGGATGCCATAGTGCGCATAGGATTTGAGGAAACCAAGAAAATTGTCATGAGCATGTCGGTGATCAATCTCTTCGACAAAAGAGAGAAAACCACCGGTTTCGAACGGACCGACTTCTGGTCACATTCTCTTGCGGTAGGTATCATTGCAGAGCGACTGGCACGGCAAATGGGAACGATCAATACCGAAGATGCGTTTCTGGGGGGGCTGCTTCACGATCTGGGGGTGATGATACTGGATGAATTCCTCCCCAGTGTGTTCGACAGATCCCTGGAGGTGACGGTGAATGCTGCAGGACACTTCCCCGACTGCCAGATAGAGGAGCTGGGGGTGAATCATATCGATCTTATCGATGGACTCTTTCCGGTGTGGAAGCTTCCTCAGAACATCACCGAAGGAATCACAAATCAGTTCAAGATTCTAAAAAGCTCATCCAGCCAAATCGACTCCGATGAGAAAAAACTGGCATTGTGTATAGGGCTGGCAAATCTGATCGCAAAGTCTCTTCAGTACGGGCGGGAGTGTGACGAATTCGTATTTCCGGTGAAAAATGATCTGCTGACCGCCGCGGGGATGGGAGCAGGTGTAAGCCGCACGTTCATGGATCATACCGCAAACTCAATCGAGGTGTTCCGCCGTTTTCTGCATCTGGAGAAAACAGATGAGGGAGCTAAGGGGGGAGTTTTGGATCAGGGCCTACCCTCGGTGGCAATGATTAATGTCCCGGATGATATTATGATACCAGCATATATCTATCTCTCAAAGGAAAACTGGAATGTCAAGCTGATTTCAACAGAGCTGGACCCGAAAACACTGGACGGTTCGTTCGACCTCATTCTTATGTGGTTCGGAGCACAGGAAAACGGGATCGATTTCGAACCGTACAGAAGGATATCCAAACCAAGCAGCAAAGAATATGCGCCTCTGTTCATGCTGGCAGCGGAATGCGCAGAAAAGAATCTGCCCCGGGAGGTATCCTTTATGTCTTCCGGTTGCGATCTGCGCCATCTTGTATTGTCTTTGTCCGAAGTCGCCAGAGGCAGCATAGTCCGTCCTCAGACAAATCTGGACTGCACTGCGTCGCCTGAGAAAGTGGATGACACTCAGCAGACACCGGCTGCTTTATGATGCCTGGAGTTCTTTATCCTCCCTGAGTTTCTGATGAAGGCGTTCGACCTGAAGGCAGAACGCTTCGATGCGCGATTCGAGAATCGCAGGAAACGGATTGCCATCACTCTCTATGGTAAGGAAAGGGAGAGTTTTGATGTTTTCTTTGTAGTGGCCGTTTCCTGAAATAACCTTGTCCAGGTATTTTTTGTTCTCCA
>JBKGXV010000076.1:0-15372 GCA_046546375.1 Chitinispirillaceae bacterium
AGTAAACGGTTGACGTTCAACCGAAATGCGTCTGCAGAAGATCAAGATCAAGCTGGGAGTAGACGGGATATTTGTCAAGAAGCACCTTTACTCTTCTTTTGGCCTCCTCTGCCGCAGCCGCTTTCGTGGTGAATTTGGCTTTGCTCTGTTTGCCCGCGTTGGGTCCTTTGGAGATGGTGTTGGGTGCGGTATTGGAGAGAACGAGCCTGACAATAGCCGCAATCTCCTTCATCTCCCTTTCACCCATGCCCAGTGTGGTCACTGCGGGAGTGCCGATTCGCAGACCGCTTGTGTACCAGGGACCGTTGGAGTCGTAGGGCAGGGAGTTGCGGTTCAGAGTAATACCGCATTCCCGTAACGCGCTTTCGGCCTGACGCCCCGTGATACCGAAAGGAGTGACATCAATCAGAAGCAGGTGATTGTCCGTGCCATCGGTGGCGACACTCATTCCCTCCTCCATGCAGAAACGGGCCAGGGATGATGAGTTCTTCACTATCGAGGCCGCGTAATCCTTGAATTCGGGAGTGTTGGCTTCCGTGAACGCAACCGCCTTCGATGCCATCACATGAGCAAGCGGGCCGCCTATCACCAGAGGACATCCCTTGTCCACACTTTCTGCAAACTCCTTTGTGCACAGCACCATGCCGCCCCGGGGTCCTCTGAGTGTCTTGTGGGTGGTGGTGGTCACCACGTGTGCATGTTCAACCGGGTTGTAGTCACCTTTAAACACACCACCTGCCACAAGGCCTGCAAAGTGTGCCATATCCACCATGAACACCGCTCCCACCTTGTCCGCTATGGCTCTCATGCGTGCGAAATCGATTTTGCGTGGATAGGCACTGTAGCCCGCCAGAAGAATGAGAGGTTTTATATCTTCTGCCATTTTCTCTATGGCATCGTAATCAAGAAGTCCGCTGGTTTTGTCCACTCCGTAGTTGTAGGCCTCGAACATCTGGGCTGAAACATTGTAGCGGTAGCCATGGGTAAGATGGCCGCCTGAATAGTAATCCATACCAAGCAGGCGCTGATTTCCCAGCTTCGCTCTGAGGCTGTTCCAGTCTTCTTTGCTCAGTTTGGCGAGATTGGTTTGACCCAGTTTTTCCAGTTCAGGGTTTTCGATTCTGGTGGTGAGGATTGCCCAGTAGGCGATAAGGTTTGCATCCGCGCCGCTGTGAGGCTGCACGTAGGCGTGTTCGCTGCCGAAAAGTCTGCAGGCCTGTTCAACCGCATAGGATTCGATTTCATCCACGTTGTCGCAGCCGGCGTAGAAGCGGTGATAGGGGAAACCCTCCGCGTACTTGTCTGTGAGAAGATTTCCCATTGCCAGCTGAGTGGAGAGGGAGCAGTAGTTTTCGCTCGCGATGAGCTTGAGATTGGAGCGCTGGTCGGCCAGTTCTTTTACAGTGAGTTTTGCCACATTCGGGGCTACCTTGGAGACCTCCGAGAGGTTTGCCAGATAGGCGACCAGGCCGGAATCGATGTTCCGGGGATCGGTTTTGGAAAGATATGAGCTCAGGACTGAATCGGACATGGAAAGACCTCCTGTGAGATAAAGGAAATCTGACACCTGCCCAGGCGCGCGACAGATCCAGCAGAAAACTCCCCGATGGTTGCCCATCTTTATGCGCCAGTCGTATGAAAAAAGAAAATAGTTCAGGGGCGCTGCGGGTTCAATATCGGTTTTTCGCCTATCAATATCAGCACAAGTTCAGTCTAAGAAGCAAAATAGATAATGTTCTCAGAGGCTTCTAAGCGACAAAAATGCTTGTTTTAATCAGGCAGTTTTAATCTCAGGGGGCCAGCCGTTCCTTGATCCAGTTGTTTTTGAAGTCGAGTCTGTACTGAATCCTGTCGTGAAGACGGTCGGGCTGCCCCTGCCAGAATTCAAAAAGGGAGGGAATCAGCCGGTAGCCGCCCCAGTAAGTCGGGCGGGGGATTTTTCTGTTTTCGTAATGATTTCTGAGCTCCTTTGCTCTGGTGTGCAGATCGTCTCTGCTCTGAATCACTGCACTTTGCTGCGAAGCCCACGCTGCAAGCTGACTTCCCCTGGGGCGCGTGCTGAAATAAAGATCGGATTCTTTTGCGGGAATTGTGCGTATCTGGCCCTCCACTTTTATCTGCCTGAACACCTCCGGCCAGTAGAAAAGAATCGCCGCTTTCGGATTCTCCTCAAGCTCTTCTCCCTTTCTGCTTTGATAGTTGGTGAAAAATGAAAATCCTTCAGAGCTGAATTCCTTGAGAAGCACGGTTCTTGCATCCGGAAGACCGCTCTTGCTCGCCGTGGCAAGCATCATAGCATTGACATCTTCGGGCTTGAGGGCTGAAATCTTTTCGAACCACTGGTGAAAAAGTGAAAAAGGATTCCGGGGAGTACTCTTTTTTCTCAGAGGACCTCCGGAATATTCCCGTCTGATGTGGGAGAGGTCGGCAGAATTCATGAATACACCCGGCTGTTTTCAGTCCTCAGTATATCTGTTGCTACTGAGAACAGAGCAATAGCTCTGCCACTCCAGGAAATAAAAAAACGCGATACGGGACCAGCCGGTCCCGCATCGCATTTTTCAAACCGCTCTTCCAGATCAAAATCGTTGTCCGGTCCGCAGCTTACGGTGAGTTCGGAAGTTTCACTTTCGCCGTTTCTGAACCCGAAATCGTCTTTGGTGTAGGTGACAGTATGAATCACCTTGGCTTTTCCGTTGTACTGTGTTTCCCCGCACACCACAAATTATAAGTTTTTTGCAAAATCGGCTTCTCGGGAAGGTAGGCCCCATAATCAAGAAAGCCACCCGAAAATTTCGGATGGCTTTCAAAGGAATCACATAAGAGTAGAACTATTCGAGTTTTTTCACTTTGGTTCCGAAGTATTCTTTTTTGAGTGGTATGGTGTAGGCGAGAAAGCCTTCTCTTTTGCTGAATCTGTTGGGCACGAAAAAATCCTGTACTTTTTCGGAATCTTTCTCACCCTCAACCTCTACCGGAATCAATTCCACAATAGGGGATGCTGTTTTCGGTGTGATCACCACTTCCAGAACAGTTCCCTCTGGTACAGGTTTGTATACACCGTCCGATTCCCCTCCGGAGTATTCGAGGTTGATTTTTTCCCTGGGCAGTTCCTCAGGGACAACCACTTTGTCTCCTGCCTTCACATCGGGACCGCTGTTGCCGCACCCCACCAGAAAGGCAGCCGACAAGGCCGTTGTAACAACAGATTTCAGTTTAAACACGCCGCTCCTCCTTTGATAATAGTAGTAGATCTTAACGAAACACTGTCACATATTGAAATTAACTTCTGAACTGGCTGCTATACAAAATACATCTTAACTTAATTGTATACGGAAAAAATTGAAAAAAGCAAGAGGTTGGCAGCTGTTTGCTGATAATTCAAGTGCAGCATTTTGAAAAGGAAAGAAATGCCTGGAGGGATTGGCTGCAGAACTGGGAGAAGAATACCCTGTCCTGGAGGTTGAAGGTACGCTTATGATAGAGGTCCGCATCATTCTTATCAAAAAGGGTAATCGCTCCAATTATTTTTAGGTTGATGGAAAGACACTTGCAGAGGGCGTTCTGTGGCTTGAAGGAGCTTTTTGAAAATTCGGGAAAAAAGTCATCGAATTTGTCTATCACCAGGATGTCGTCTTTGAGTTTCGAGGCTCTGAGAAGAATAGCATCATTGATCTTTCTGATTGCCTCTGTGTGCGGGGCATTGAGCAGGCTGAAGAAATCAGAAAGCACGAATTCGTTTTTCTCTTCATCATACAGGCTCAAAACGGAGGTTTCCGCTCCCAGTATGAGACAGGCATTGGATACGATCAGTTTCGAGAGCTGCCTGAGGTCGCGTGCACTGGCCAGTTCAAAGGCCAGCTCCGAGAGTGCGGAGTACTTTATGGTTTCCAGTTTCGTTCGCTCCTCCTGGGAGGAGGTTTTGATTTTCTCGCTTATGGCAGCTGCAGTGCTTCTGAGAATCCGAGTTTCATGTTCAAGGTTCTGACTGCCGCTGATTTTGTGCAGAAAGACAAGTCCGGCTATTTCTCCTTCCAGACGGTACGGTTCAGCAAGATACCATTTGACAATACCGGGCTTGTCCTCGACTCGTATACCGAACCCGTTTCCTTCCCCGAGGATCTGATCTGTAAAACGCTGGTTGAGTTTGATTTTCCTGTATTTGGAAAGATTTCGGCTGATGGCGCTTGATGCCTTGAGAATAAACTCCCGGCTTTCTCTGTCGAAATGATAGAAATTGCAGATTTCACCCTTGAAGGTATTGGAGATCTTTAAAAGCAGGAGACTTATTCTTTCCAGAAAAGGGAACTGTTCCATTGACAGAATGTCATCAATCCCGTCTTCTATCGAGCGGCAGAAGGCATAATTGGAACGGGATTCGTAATCCTTTGATGTCTGAATGATATCGGCGGTGAAATCGGCCAGCCGCTTGAGGTGACTCAGGTCTTCCTCCTGAAATACTCTTTGCGGTCTTTTGCTGTTTATATTGATGACACCCACCACTTGTGTGCCGATGACAAGCGGAGCGCTTATTGAACTGACAAGATCGTTTCTGCTCCCTGCAGGGGTTTCAAGCTCACTTTCCTTGCCGCAGATAATTCTCCCCCTGCCGGTTTTGGCGACAATGCCCGCAACCCCGCTGCCCAGTTTCTGCACGGTTTTTCTGACAATGGTGGTTTCAAGCCCGTCCGCCATTTCTATCGTAAGGCATTTTCTCTGCTTGTTCAGAAGCATGATGGAACCGCTGTCGGCATCAAGGGTCCGGCGTGCAAGATCAAGAACGGTTTTGAGCACTTCCTCTTTTTTGGTGGTGAAATAAAGCGTTCTCTTTATTTCATGAAGGTTCTGAATCACTTTTTCCCTGTAGGAGGAAAAATCCCCCTGTTTGAGCTCCTCCACTCCGGTACAGAAAAGTAGCTGTGCGCAGTGTCCGTTTATGATATTGGCTCGCTTGAGATTAAACCCCTGCAGCTGGTGTTCCAAATGGGGATCTTCTGAGGTGTTTATAACTGTATCGATATCCAGATGCTTGAGGCTTTCCAGGGCAACGGCGGATGGGTCTATTACCTTTATAACCTTGTAACCGTTCAGGTTCAGCAGTTTGCTGAAAAGTTCTGAAGCCTGATGGTTGGTTCCGATGATTACGATGTTTTTTTCTTTCAACATGTTATAATTATACCCTGTATGATGGTCCGGATTTCAAGTCAAATGATAAAAACAGATCATTTTTTCAGTCGTCGCCGGATGCGGGTTGCCAGATCGCACCTGTTGGTGATCAGCATATCCGGAATTCTGTCATTCATAAGTTCAGTTATCAACTCGGCGGAATCAACTGTCCATACCGCGATTCTTTTACCGTTGCGTTTCTGTGTTTCGAAAAAGTGACGGTTCCTTTCAAGTAGATCAAAACAAGGTGCCAGAAAAGAGGCTCTGCACCCGGCGGCGTCATTCAGCTGGGAGTCCTTGCAGATAAGAAAACCGGTTTCAAGACAGGAGTCGGTCTGAAGAATTCTGTGTACCGTCTCTATATTGAAGGATTGAAACGAGACATCCGTTCTGGGGAAGCCGTCAAGAATTTTTTGGACAATCTGTTTTTCGTATCCGCTCTCTTTGAATTCGAAAAGAATCCGGGTTCTACCGGATAACTTTCCGATGATTTCTGAAACTGTGGGTATCGAAAACCCCCGGCTTTGCGCAATCGAGTTGAGATTTTCAAAGGATATCAGCGAAAGGGGGAGGCTTCCCTGAGAGGTAACTACTTCCGGATCGTGGAAAGCCACCGCGATCCGGTCAGCAGTCATCCTTATGTCCAGTTCCACCATGTCAGCACCATATCGGATTGCTTTGAGAAAGGAATCCATGGTGTTTTCGTGAGCTCGGGAGGGTATCCCGCGATGCCCTATGATAATTTTCCCACGTGCCATATGTGAACGAAAGCCCAGTCCGCAATCATTTTTCTCCGAGGAAATGCTCCACCAGAAGCCTGACACCGAAGCCGGTCGCATACTGGGGAGTCTCCGCCTTTGCACTCCCTTCGTTCCAGGCTGTCCCGGCGATATCCAGATGGGCCCAGGGAGTATCCTCCACGAATTCCTTTATGAATGCTGCTCCGACAATGGAACCGCCATGCCCGCGTTTGAATTTGGATAGATTGCGGATATCGGAGATATCTCCCTTTATGGAATCGCTGTATTCTTTATACAGAGGCATTCTCCAGAGACGCTCCCCGCTGTTCTCTCCCGCCTCAAAAAGACTCTCAGCCAGCTCGTCGTCATTTGAAAACAGCCCTGCCACGATATTGGCAAAGGATATCGATATGCCTCCCGTAAGTGTCGCCAGGTCTATGATGGTGCCGGGTTTGTATTTCTTTTTGCAGTAGGAGATGGCATCACCCAGAAGAAGCCGTCCTTCGGCATCGGTGTTGTTTATCTCCACAGTGAGACCCGAGTAGGATTTGAGAACATCCCCCGGAAAGTAGGCATCGGGACCGATTCCGTTGAAAGCGGTGGGAATGACACCGATGATATTGACCTTTGGTTTGAGTTCGCCTATGCATTTCATGAAGCCCAGCACCGCTGCCGCCCCGGCCATGTCTTCTCTCATGGTTTCTATGCTGCCGGACGGTTTGAGATTGAGACCGCCGGCGTCGAAGGTGACACCTTTGCCCACGACCGCATGCCGCTCCTTGCTGCTGCTTTTGCCGGTGTATTCCATTGTAATGAGTCTGGGAGGATGGCAGGAACCTTTGCCCACGGCTTTAATCAGGTCGAGTCCCTGTTTGTCTATCTCTTTTTCATCGAGAACGGTCACTTTCATTCCGCTTTTGCGTCCAAGCGCCTGCGCTTCCCTTGCCAGACGCTCCGGGGTGACCTCGCATGCGTTTTCATTGACCAGATCCCGGGTGAAGTTCACCGCCTGAGCCACTTTTTCTGTGCGGCTGATGTCCTTTGATGTCACGTCCGGTCCGATCACCTCCAGTTTCTCGACCTGAGCGGGTTTTTCCCTTTTGTATTTCACAAACTTGTATCCGCCGAGAATCGCTCCCTCCACACAGCAGAGCATCTCCTTCACACCGAGATCCTCACTTTGAGGCAAAATCATGCTCAGTGTGCTTCTTTTCAGTTCAATAGCTTTCTGAATCCCCCTGGCGCCGGCGCTTCGCAGAATCCGTTCGCTGCATTCCTCCATTCTGCCGATTCCGCAGCAGATCACGGTGGTGTCCTCGCCGTAGCGCACGGTCACCTCTTCGCTTTTCCCCCGGAAATCGGTGGGGAGGTTGTCGGCCTCTTCAAAGAAGAATTCCACGCGGGTGGTGAATTTGGGGGATTTGGAGAGTTGGATTTTCATGATTCACCCCGTTTTCTTTAAATATTGTGGATGTGGGTTCGAAATTTTCGCTTTGTAATATATATGATTTGAGGGCCCGGTGGGAAAAGACCCGCTCAGGAGAGCGGCAAGCAAACGGAGTGCCCCGGTTCCATGGCACGTATTTTGCAAACTCGTTTGTAGGTGATGAGTGCTGAATCGTTTTACCTGGAGGAAGGAATACACAAATGGCCGAAGATCAAGAAAAAGGAAATCAGCGAAAACCGCAGATACCAAATGAAGGAAACAAATTCAATATGTGGCGCTTTCTTCTGTGGGCCGTGATTCTTACAGCTCTGTTTTCATACGTATTCGGGAGCTTCGGTTCGATGGACACTGCTTCCATCTCCTACACCGAGTTCAAAAAACAGGTGAGATCGGGCAATGTGTCTGAAGTGAAGGTAATAGGAAGCAAAATTGAAGGGAAGTTTCAGTCTGATTATGTCACCACCGTGAATGGTGATTCCATGCGGTATTCTGAATTCAGCACCGTCATGCCCTCGTTTCAGGATGAGGAGCTAATGAATATTCTTGAGGAGAATGAAGTCACGGTGA
The DNA here is from genome assembly GCA_046546375.1 of Chitinispirillaceae bacterium. Lineage (GTDB taxonomy): Bacteria > Fibrobacterota > Chitinivibrionia > Chitinivibrionales > Chitinispirillaceae > JAEZKC01. The sequence goes on from JBKGXV010000076.1 coordinate 7,921, forward strand.
CGGCCGAATCCACCGATGACAACTGGCTTATGAGTACGCTTGTGCTTTTGCTGCCCTGGATACTCATAATCGGATATTTCATGTATGCCGGCTCCAAGTTCCGCAAGCAGATGAAGGGTGGCGGAGGTGGATTCGGCGGCGGATTGTTCAATGTGGGCAAGTCCAAAGCCAAGCGTTTCCGCAAGGAGGTGTCAAAGATAAGCTATGATGATGTGGCCGGGTTGAAGAATCCAAAGAAGGATCTTCAGGAGATAGTGGATTATCTCAAGGACCCCAAAAAGTTCGCCTCCCTGGGTGCAACCATACCCAAGGGTGTTCTTCTGATGGGGCCTCCGGGAACGGGTAAGACACTTCTGGCCCGTGCGACTGCGGGGGAGGCGGGGGTCCCGTTCTACAGTACCTCAGGTTCGGAGTTTGTGGAGATGTTTGTCGGTGTGGGTGCATCGAGAGTCAGGGATATGTTCAATACGGCCAAAAAAGAGGGACCTGCAATAATTTTTATCGATGAGCTTGATTCCATAGGCCGGGTAAGAGGATCCGGTCTGGGAGGAAGTCATGATGAGCGTGAGCAGACACTCAATCAGATTCTCTCTGAAATGGATGGTTTCGAGCCTCATGAATCTGTAGTGGTCATAGCTGCAACCAACCGTCCCGATGTGCTCGACCCTGCATTGACCAGGCCCGGGCGCTTTGACCGGCAGATACAGCTCGATTTTCCTCAGAAGACAGCCAGGCAGGAGATACTCAAGATCCATTGTTCCAATGTGCCGATATCTCCAGATGTCCAATTTGAAAATGTCGCTGCGCGCACGGTGGGTTTCTCCGGTGCGGAGCTTAAGAATCTGGTCAACGAGGCGGCCCTGCTTGCGGGAAGACGGGAAAGCAAGGTGGTGGAGCCAAAAGATTTCGACGAGGCTCAGGATAAGATAATGCTGGGTTCGGAGCGGGAAGACAAACTGAATGTGAAAGAAAAGGAAATAGTGGCTTATCATGAGGCGGGACACGCCCTGGTGGCCAAACTTCTTCCCGAAACAGATCCTCTTCAGAAAGTCACGATCATCGCCCGCGGACGGTCATTGGGTGCCACTGAGCAGATTCCCGACACGGACCGTCACAATCTCAACCGTACCTACCTGCTGGGGAGGATATCAGTGTCTCTGGGTGGAAGGGTATCGGAAATGCTGGTGTTCGAGGAACTGACCAGCGGAGCGGCCCAGGACCTTAAGCAGGTAACCAGTATAGCACGCAAGATGGTATGTCAGTGGGGTATGAGCGAAAAAATCGGTCCTACTACCTTCAGTCAGGGCGAGGACCATCCTTTTCTCGGCAAGGAAATGTCTCAGCAGAAGGATTTCAGCGAGCATACCGCACGTCTGATTGATGAGGAGGTGCAGCGTATAGTTCATGAGCAGGAGGAGAGGACCATTAAGATATTAACGGAAAACAAAGATAAACTGGATAATCTCGCGAAAGCTCTCATGGAGCATGAGACGCTTGAAAACGGGGAAGTGGACCGTATTCTTGAATCGACCCACGCGAAGGTGGCCTGAAGATCGGTGATGTGCGGTAAGGAAACTGAGAAAGTTTCTGTTTCACAGGGTGAACGGGTATCCGTTCACCCTCGTTTTTTTTCAGAACGGTGAATTCATCTGTTTGAAGCTGGGCAGCTTGGCATCCTTGTCTGAAAGTACGGGGTTGTTTACCGGCCAGGAGATTGCCAGCTCGGGAGCGTCCCAGATTATTCCCGCATCGTAGTCAGGGGCATAGAGATTGTCCACTTTGTACTGCATTTCGGAATCGGGTTCAAGGGTACAGAATCCGTGAGCGAAACCTCTGGGTACGAAGAGCATGTGGAAATTTCTTTCACTCAGTTCAAAACCGCGCCACTTTCCAAAGGTGGGGGATGATTTTCTCAGGTCGACCACCACGTCCCAAACCGCTCCCCGTGTTACCCGCACCAGTTTGCTCTGAGCATAGGGAGGTTTTTGGAAGTGAAGTCCCCGTACCACTCCTTTCTGGTTTGAACGTGAATGATTGTCCTGCACAAAGGCGCACTCTATTCCAGCATCTTTGAATTTTTCTGTTGAATAGCTTTCCAGAAAAAAACCTCTGGTATCATTGAACACTTTGGGCTTGATCAGAAAGACTCCGTCCAGATCGGTTCTAGTGAATTCCATTGTGAATCAGTCCCGGTTTTCAATCAGTTCGAGAAGATATTTGCCGTATCCGTTTTTTTCCATGGGGCGGGCAAGTGTGACAAGTTGTTCAGCGTTGATGTATCCCAGGCGGTAGGCGATCTCTTCGGGGCAGGACACTTTGAGTCCCTGGCGGGCCTGAATCGCTTCCACGAATTCCGAAGCCTGGAGCATGGAGTCGTGAGTTCCTGTATCCAGCCATGCGATTCCACGTCCCATATTGACCACCTGAAGACGATTCTGCTGGAGGTAGAGACGGTTGAGATCGGTGATTTCCAGCTCACCTCGGGCGGAGGGCTTGAGCTGCCGTGCCATTTCGCTCACCTGAGAATCGTAGAAATAGAGTCCTGTCACGGCGAATTTGGATTTGGGCTCCGCCGGTTTCTCCTCAAGAGATATGGCCCTGCCGCTTTTGTCGAATTCCACGACTCCGTACCGGTGCGGATCGTTCACCCGGTAGGCGAACACGGTGGCTACATCGGGCTGGGCCACTGCTGTTTTCAGGCACTGAACCAGTCCGTGTCCCCAGAATACATTGTCGCCCAGTATAAGGGATACGGGATCATTACCTATGAATTCCTCACCGATAATGAATGCCTGAGCCAGTCCTTCCGGCTTGGGCTGTTGGGCATAGGACAGTTTCATTCCCCATTGGCTTCCATCACCCAGCAGGTTCTTGAATGCCTCCTGGTCCTGAGGGGTGGTGATAATAAGAACCTCGCGTATCCCCGCCAGCATCATTATGGAGAGGGGGTAGTAGATCATGGGTTTATCGTATACCGGTATGAGCTGTTTTGAAACGGCGATGGTTGCTGGATACAACCGCGTCCCCGAACCTCCGGCCAGTATTATTCCTTTATGCATGAAAACTCCTGAAGCAGATCTTTTGTTCTGGTTGAACAAGTTGGTATTCAAAATCAAAGCGGATTCTGAACAGAAGTGTAAATATACTATATTAACTGTATGGACTTTCAAGGCGAATATACCGGATCTTCAGAGATTGCGGGGGTTGTGGATCAGTTTCTGCAGTATGCCCGCAAGGAGAAGGGGTATTCCGATCACACTCTCGATGCCTACAGAAGGGACCTTGAGCAGTACCTTGCATTTTTAAAGCAGAAGAAACTGCCGCTTTCAGCAACCGGAGCACTTACCCGGGGCTGTCTGCGAGCATTCAGTTATTCTTTGCGCGAGCAGGGGCTGAAGGCCCGGTCCATGGCCCGCAAGATTGCGTCTCTTAAGTCTCTGTGCCGCTACTGCATGAAACAGCAGATTATTTCGGTCAATCCGGCCAAAACTCTTGCCACTCCCAAAATGGAAAAACCGCTGCCGGTATTTCTGAGCCGCAATCAGGCAGACGAACTGGATTCAAGGCCAGAGGACGGAATCGAAGGAATTCGCAACTGTGCCATTATAGAGCTTTTCTACGGGAGCGGAATCCGACTCTCGGAGCTTCACGGTTTGTCTGTAGCTGATATAGATTCAAACAGAATGACGGTGAGAGTGATAGGGAAGGGGCGCAAGGAGAGGATCGTGCCGGTGACCAAGTATGCGCTCGACATAATCGCCCAGTATCTTCGGCTCCGCCCTGAAAAGGGCGGGTTTGGTGATCCGCTTTTCACCAGTCAGAAAGGGACGCGGCTCTCGCGGCGGCAGATAGAGAGAATTGTGAATAAAGGACTGTCACAGGTAAGCGTTCAGAAAAAAAAGAGCCCCCACGTTCTCCGTCACTCCTTTGCGACCCATCTTCTTGATTCCGGAGCGGATATCCGGGCGGTTAAGGAGCTTCTGGGGCATTCTTCACTTTCCACCACTCAGATATACACTCATATCTCAAGAGAGCATCTGATAAAGGCCTACCGTCAGGCGCACCCGCGTGCCGAGAAGTAGGCGGCAAGATTTCACCAATGGATTCGGGCAATCCAAATCATGAACGCTATTCCCTCAGCGAGCAACTGAAATAGAGACAGAAGTTTGGTTACAAGGGGCTATTAAGTGGGGTGCCTTTCAACACTGAACTTCGAACGCAGAACCTCGAGTGTTTCATACTGTACTTCTCTTGAATACACTTTTTGGCCCTGTTCGGGGAAATTTTCCCCTGATCGGTCTATGAATATTTATATTATAGTGTAATATATTAACAAAAAAGTCAAGGTCGGGGGCAATTTAAACGATTCAACTGCTTTGAGGGTGAAGAAATATGAAAAACGCGAGCTTACTCAGAATCATCTCTCTTTGTGGGCTGGGGCTAATGTATGCCGCAGGGGTGTGTGCACAGGATTATCCGGACATAATCTGGGTTCCGGTCACTTTTTACGATTTCCATTCAGACCGTTCCAACCCCGAATTCGAGCAGCGTCACGAAGCCGGTTTGCGCACAGGGATGGTGGCAAACACTTTGGATGCGGATGGCAAGCCTCAGTTAGGTCCCCGCCCGTATATGAATTACGGCATTTATCATTGGTTTCGCCCTTGGGAACCCGGGACTTTCGAGGAACCTACCTATACTCCCAGAGCAGGACATGAAGAACGGTATGGCGGTGAAGAGTGGGAAAAGGAATTTCGTCAGGAAGTTACATACCGGGGAATACGTGACACAGATCACGACACCTCCTTCAAAAATGTTGTTATCAGAGATTCTCTGCCTTTCGAACATTTGGGGGAGGGACAGTACGAGTATAAAAACAAAGCATTTTTCCCTTTAGACGATCGGGGTTTTGGCAACGAATGGAATCACGAATTGGAAAACTACGAATGGAATGAACAGGAGGGAATAGATCCTGATCACAATTATTCCTTCACTATGGAGCTTCATTGGCAGTTTGTGAAAAAGCCGGGAATGGAGTTTTTCTTTGAAGGTGATGATGATGTCTGGGTGTTTGTGGATGGTAAACAGGTCATTGATCTGGGCGGTATACATGAGGCGGAAACGGGATCTTTTGAAGTGGATAATCTGCCCGGTTTGGTGAATGGGCGAAGTTACGATCTGCAGGTGTTTTACGCTGAACGTCACTCTTCTGCTTCAACCATTCATATACAGACCAACATAATCTCCGCACCTGCTGATATGGGACTTTATCCCAAAGGTTCTGAACCGGATGCGCCGGATAATCCGGCTTATGGTGAAACACTGGACTGGACAGTAGGGGAACCGATGGAAATTCACGCTCATCTTTTTGACAGCAGCGACACATGGCGCCCGGATCTGAGCGAGAATGTCACCTGGACCATAGAGGGAGATCCATCTTTACCCAGTGAAAGTGATGATCCGTTTCTGTTGATCACCCCGACTCAGATTACCGGTCCCAATAAAGACCTGGTTATAACAGCAACCTACAAAGATCCCAATAATCCTGACAGCCCTCCGTCCGTTAAGACACTTAGGGTTAGAGTGGAACCCGGCCCTCCCACTCAGCTGGATATACAACCGGACTCGGTGGTGACTTCATGGGGCACTAAAGACGATTTCAATGAACTTTACTTCAGTGAAGACGAGAATGGCGCAGTGATATGGGCGGTGTTGAGAGATCAGTACGGTAACTATGTCAGTCACGTCACTGATGCTCAGTGGCTGAGCCTTGATGATAATGTCGTTTCGGTGAATGGCCGGCCGGGAGCTTCTGCTCAGGTCATAAAGCGTCCCATAGGAATCGGAGAAGAAACGGAGATTATCGTGACCAGTGGAGGCTATAAACCGGATACCATCGCGGTGGGAACTATAGGGGAGAAATCCATGGCCATAGGTCCCAATCCCTTTGTGCCGGGCAAGTCCAAACTCAACCAGAGTTTCTCTCCCAAAACACTTGATTTCTACAGCAATGTCATCCAGGGCAATGACAATGGTCTGCTGGTGGCAATCGATGCCCCCAAGCCTCTTCAGCCCGATCCCAGCAATCCCAAAGCCTTCGGAAAGGTGGTGATTTACGACTGCGTGGGTAATATCGTTTTTGCAAGCGACACCGCGCTCAAGCAGGCCAAAGCTGCGCGCTCCTACGGGTTTGTCTGGGACGGCAAGAATAACCGGGGCAGATTTGTGGGTCCGGGAGCTTATCTGGTCAGAATCTCCGGAAAAGATATCGACGGAAATGCGTTTTTTGAGCAGAAGAAGGCTGGTGTGACCACAGAATAGATTAAGACAAAAGAGAGAGTAGAGGCTCGGACCCCGCTTCCCCCGGAGGGAGGCGGGGTCCTTTTAGTGGGGGGCGGAGGTGACTCAGTACAGTATCAGAAAGTCACCTCCGGGAAAAAATCCCTGAACAAATCCGGCCGGAATTTTCTTGCAGAAAGTTACTTTTTCTTTATCAGTCCCGGATGGTGATACCCCCTCAGAAATATCGGTGACCCGTCTTCGGGGAAATGTCCCCAATTCATCGCTCCCAGTTTTCTTACGTGAATGGAGGGAGGTACTCTGCGGGTTTTCGTGGTTCTCCCTGCATGCTTGCGGGCTTCCGAGGTACCAAACTGCGGAACGTACTTCTCACCCATCACTTTTTCCGCTCTCTTTTCGTGAGCAGCAACCAGATTGGCATTCTTTTCTTTGAGTGCATCAAGTTTACTGTAATATTTTGAAAGCCTGCTGCTGGATGTGTTGGATTTAAGAAGTTCATTTCTGATCTTTATCTCCAGAGCTGCCGTTCTTCTCCAGTGTTCCTCGTTTCTGTATTTCATGCTTTTATGCAGCTCTTTTAGTTTTCGTTTCTGACCTCGTGTGAGATCTAGCTGGGTGTAATCTGATTTTGACGTTTTGGTTTCCCTTTTCTGAACAGAACCGGCAGCATTGACCGACAGGGGAATCAGGACCGCTGCTGTCAGTAAAAGTAGAATCAGTCTGGATCTCATTGAAAAAATCCTTTCGTTGTTTGTGGCAGTTGAGAATCCGGGATTTTCTGGAAAGTTATTTCGTATATGCGGGTGGAATTATTCTTTTTGATTTGAATATCGGGGAGGTATCCCAAAAGAGGGCAGTAAGAGTCTGGCTGTCTTGAAACTACATGAAATGATGAAGGGATGTATTAGTCTTGATGATCCGGAGATTTTTTTTCGTCAGGGAAACTCAGCTGCTACTGTCAAGGAAAACAGTGCCCCGGAGGTAAATCCTGTGAGAGATGAGAAAGTCACCTCCGGGGCAGCTTGCAAAAATCCCGCCTGCAACCGCACCCGGGATTCAGATCCTTTCTCTCTATTCCACCAAACCTTCTTTCATGCCGGGCATCCCAGCGCCTCTCTTACATCCCTTACCTCTCCTTTTGCCTCCGTGTCC
>JBKGXV010000077.1:0-15290 GCA_046546375.1 Chitinispirillaceae bacterium
AAATTCGGACTCTACGACCGGATCACCAAGTCCCTGAAGGATGCCGGGGTGGAATTCGAGGAGCTGGGCGGTGTGAAACCAAACCCCCGGCTCGATCTGGTAGAAGAGGGAATAAAAATCTGCAGAGATAATGATATAAAATTCATTCTGGCAGTGGGAGGCGGAAGTGTCATCGACTCGGCCAAGGCCATCGCGGTGGGCGTTCCCTACAAGGGTGATGTGTGGGATTTCTGGAGCGGCAAGGCGGAGCCCGAGAAGATGCTTGATGTGGGCACGGTGCTCACCATACCGGCCGCGGGAAGCGAAGCCAGCCCCAGCTCGGTCATCACCAACACCGACGGAGACCTCAAACGCGGACTCACTCACGAGATCATGCGCCCGGTCTTCTCCATTCTCAACCCCGAACTCACCTTCACCCTGCCTCCGTTTCAGACCGCATGCGGCGCCGCGGACATCATGGCCCATATAATGGAAAGGTACTTCACCACCACCGAACATGTGGACCTTACCGACAGACTGTGCGAAGCCACCATGAAAACACTCATAGAAAACGTTCCCCTCTGCCTTGAAGACCCCGCCGATTACAATGCACGTGCGGAAGTTATGTGGGCGGGGACCATCGCCCACAATGATATACTCAGTACGGGGCGGGGAGGCGACTGGGCAAGCCACCAGATAGAACACGAAATAAGCGCCATCTACGATGTGGCCCACGGAGCAGGACTGGCAGCGGTGTTCCCCGCCTGGATGGAATATGTGTATAAAAACAACGTCGCCCGCTTCGTGCAGTTCGCTTCCAGGGTATGGAACGAGGAAATCGATTTTCTGCATCAGGAAAAAACGGCACTCAAAGGAATCTGGCGGCTCAAGGAGTTTTTCTCCTCCATAGGACTGCCGGTAAGCCTCGGGGAGATGAACATTTCAGGTGACAGGCTTGAGGAAATGGCCGACAAATGCACCGACAGCGGCAAGGGAACCGCGGGAGGATTTGTAACTCTTGACAGAAATGATGTACTGGAAATACTGAAACTGGCAAAGTAGTTTTTTCACCATAAAAGAAACGGAGCATCTATGATCGACATCAAAGACAAATGGGCACTGATTACGGGCGCAAGCCGCGGAGTGGGCAAAGAGGTCGCAAAGGCCCTGGCCCAGAAGGGGTGCAACCTGGTTCTTCACAGCCGCAAAACAGCGGGCACGGAGAAATTGGCAAAGGAACTGAGCGCAACCGGAGTGAAAGTACACCAGACAGAAGCGGAAATGGCCGATATCGGAAAAGTAAAGGAGCTTGCACAGAAAGCCGAAGAGCTTTCGGGTGGAATAGACATCCTCTTCAACAATGCTGCAGTGATGACCGCCTACAAAGTGGAATACTTCACCACTCCCCAGGAGGACTACATCACAAGCTTCAAAATCAACACAATCGCCCCCATCACCATGTGCAACCACTTCCTCCCCAGAATGAAAGAGCGCGGCTTCGGAAGAATCGTGAATGTCACTTCGGGGATAAAGGAGCAGCCCGAACTTCTGCCCTATGCCACATCCAAGGCAGCCCTGGATAAATACGTCTACGACATGGCCCCTCACCTGAAGGGTACGGGAGTGATGATGAATCTTCTGGATCCCGGATGGCTGCGAACCGATCTGGGCGGCCCCAAGGCACCCAACCCGGTCGAATCGGTCATTCCCGGAGCACTTGTTCCGATACTGCTTGATGAGGACATCAGCGGCAAGTTCTACTGTGCCCAGGACTACAGAGAAGACTGAAAACTGATCAGTGCTGCACGGTTTTCACACCGTGCAGCACTTCTCATTCGAAAAACACCCGCACCTTGTCTCCCTGGGCTGAATTGACATCCACATTGAGCTCGCCCATGGTCTCTATCACCTGTTCGATATCCCCGCTTTTAAGAAGAGCGTTGATATCCATGTCCATACCGCTCTGAGCCATCTTTTCATTCATTTTCTGATAGGCCTGGGGAGGTATAAGAGCAGAAAGTTTCAGTCCCGCTCTGAGAAGAGCCACCGGCACCCGCACGTTCACATTATCCCCCTCCTTGCTGTCAACCACCACCCTGAGGTACTTGAGCTCCTTTGAGGAGTTCCTGATCTCTTCATCGGAAAATACCGCCACATCCTCACTCTTTAGCGCATTGAGCAGTTTTTCCGCCTCCTCCACCGAAATCTTACCCTCCGCCACCATGTTGAGAATCTTTTTTCGCTCCTCACCCATTAACAAACTCCTTTCAGAATATTTTGACTTTCACCTGAGATCCATTTTTCTTTTCGGCTGACGTGACATCTATATCTATTCCACCAAGACTTGCCAGTACCCGCCCCAAAGCAATCAGCATATGAAAGGGATGAACGCCTCTGGGCGCAGTGAACATTTCGACAAGCAAGGCAAAGGGCACCAGAAGCAGAAACAGAAGCAGAACGAAAGGCCAGAGAAGTATCAGAGGCAGCCACAGCCGCACCCCTTTTCCCTCCTCGTCTTTCACCCTCAGTATCATGAATGCAGGAATCATGCTCCCTCCAGCTGCTCAAGTGCAGCGGAAACGCTTATCTCCCCCCGCTCGAGTTTAGCCAAAAGCTCCTCCTTGTGATTCACTTTGCGCCCCTGCACAAACCCGAGCTTCTCCCCGATCCTTGAAAGTCGGGATTTCACGGTGGGATAGCTTACACCGAACGCCTGCTCCATCTCCTTTATGGAGCCGTGGCATCTGATGAACATACCCACAAACACCTGATCATCGTAGCTCAGTTTAGCCAGGGGGGGGAGAACGAACTCGCCCTCCAGGGCGATTCCGGTGTCCCTGACAGTGACCCTGTTCACCACTATTTCCCGCTCGCCGACCATCTGATCAAGCTCATGCCACTGTTTCTCCATAATCCGGATCTCCTTTCACTACCAATATAACACCCACGTCTTCAATTCTCAAGTCAATTTGTTTAAAAAATAAATAAATACACTCTAAAAGTTTAATTTTATTAATAAACCATCTACTTATAATTAAGTTTTTTGATAGATTTGAGAACCACCCGCATTGCCCCGCTAATCGGAACTGATACACTACATGAGCACTATACCGATTGCTCGATTCTGAAAAAATCGGGCCGTTTTGGTATATAATTTGGTTGAACAAGAAACATGTGATATTTTTTATTCATCCCTTTAAGCGTGAATTGTTCAGGTGAAGGTTTCAATGAAGTTTAAACCCGTAAGCTACAGACAGAACAGCAAAGGCCGAGTTTTCAAGATCTCAATCACATCTTTACTGGCCGTTGCGGCAGTGGTGTTTCTCTTCCAAACATTCACCTCCAGAGCAGACCGAACAGAAGTGGAACTGGAAAACACACTCACCCATCTTGACACTCTGGAAAATCAGATCAAGCTTGAGGAGAAAAGAATCGCCGAGCTCAGACGGCTCAAATACCACCGCCATGGTGAGATCGGTCCCGGGCAGGGCATGTTCCAGGTTCTACACGAAATGGGAATTTCCCACGGGATGCGCCTTGAGCTGGTGAACACTCTGAGCGATTCGGTGGAGCTTCTCAATCTCTCTGTGGGAGAGAAGGTCTCAATCGAGCTGGACCCAGAAGATTCCACCAATGTTCTGTCCTTCTCCTATTCTCCCAACCCGGCGGTAGTACACAAACTGATAAAAGGCGACACAGCATTTGTATACAAAAGGGTGAACCGTCCCACCACTATCCGCCATCGTCTCATTGAAGGTGATCTCAAGCAGGGCTCATCGCTCGACCAGACATTACGGGAACTGGGGATTCCCTCTTTCATGGTGGGGGTGGTGAACGGAGTCCTTCTGTGCAAAATTCCTTTCAGAACTCATGCCAGAGCCGGAGACCAGTTCAGGATACTGCTGGAGGAGCGGTTTTATCAGGATTCCATATTTATAGAGGGTAAAGTGCTCTATACCTGCTATGAAGGCATGAAAGCGGGTTTTTACGAAGCCTTCCGTTACGATGACGGAGATCCCAAATCCTCCTATACCGCTCACTACACCGAGGATGGTGAGGCTTTAATCCATTCGGGGCTTCGTTACCCGCTGAACCGGCTGCACATCAGCTCGCCCTACGGCATGCGGTTTCACCCTGTATTTGGAACCAGAAAAATGCACTGGGGAGTGGATTACCGGGCACCCACAGGAACTCCGGTGTATGCAGTTGCACCCGGGAAAGTGGTGAAATCAGGATACACAAAAGCAAACGGCCACTATATCGCCATTCGACACCCTGACAACTACACCTCCTATTACCTGCACCTCCACAGAAGACTGGTAGGTCGGGGACAAAGTGTGAATGCCAGACAGATTATCGGAAAAGTGGGAAGTACGGGCATATCCACCGGCCCCCATCTTCACTTCGGTTTCAAACGCCCCAACGGCCGCTGGATGGATCCGCTGCGCAAGAGGATGATCGCCACACCCAAACTAAAAGGGGAACGTCTGGCCAGGCTGAAAGCGCAGACCAATGAAATCAAAGTTCTGGTCGACAGCCTGGGGACAGGCAGCAGCAAAAGACGGATGGTCGCGCTTAAATCCGATGAAGACAAAATCAGCAGCAACTGATTTTCAGAGGCAGTGCCCGGACCCCGGCGCTCTGCCGTAAATCACAGTCAGCTCCGAGATTCTTTTCATTTTCTCCTCCACGGGCATATTCTCCGAGAATCTCCACTGCCAGTTGCCCCACAGGGTTCCCGGCGTGTTCATGCGGTGCTTTGAATAGAGCTCGAGCACATCCTGAAACGGAATAATGCACAGCCAGGAAGGCGTTGCGAACGCACAGCGCTGAAAGTGATCCATGAAAGCGTCCTCTGTACAGCCTAAGTAGTCGCACACCCTCTTTTTCTCGCTGTCGGAGAGCTGGGAAAACCACCCCATGGAGGTATCGTTGTCGTGAGTTCCGGTATAGGTGATGCTGTCATGGCCGATATTGTAGGGCAGATAGGGATTTGACGGATTGGCATCGAAAGCGAACTGGAGAATTTTCATCCCGGGAGCACCGATCTGCTCACGGAGTCTGGTCACATCGGGAGTGATATCGCCCAGATCCTCAGCAATGAAAGGGAGCTCGCCCAGCTTGCTTTTCACCGTGTCGAAGAAGTGAATTCCGGGCCCCTCCACCCATTCGCCGGTAACCGCGGTGGGACTGTCGGCCGGTATGGCCCAATAGGAATCAAACGCCCTGAAATGATCCAGACGGATGTAATCCACCATTTCCAGTGTTTTCTGAATACGGCGAATCCACCAGCTGTAACTGTCCTTTTTCATCACATTCCAGTTGTAGAGCGGGTTGCCCCAGAGCTGTCCGGTTTCGCTGAAATAGTCCGGCGGCACACCGGCGACTCTTATGGGCTTTGCATCCTCATCAAACTCGAACTGAGAAGGCTCGGCCCAGGTATCGGAGCTGTCATAGGCGGTATAATAGGGAATATCGCCGATCAGTTTGATATTCTTCGATGATGCATACTGGTAGACCTTTTTCCACTGCGTAGAGAATATGTACTGAAGATACTTCTGATAACGCAGCTCCTCCTTGTAGGATTCCTGCACCGATTCGAGAGCATCGGAGTAACGCAGCTTGAACTCCGGCTCCCACTCCCACCAGGGCAGCCCCTTCTGATTTGCCTTTATCACCCTGAAAAGCGCGTAATCATCAAGCCACCACTTCTCCTCGGCACAGAAAGAGAGAAACTCCTCGGTGTCTGCGAATCCCAGATATGATTTGCGCAGCAGCTTCTTCTTCTCTTCTGCCACCAAACCGTAATCGACAATATCATCCGGAAACGCCGGACAGAACCGGAGATCTTTTTTGGTGAGAAGCCCCTCTTTATGAAGCTCATCAGGAGAGATAAGCAGAGTGTTTCCCGCAAAGGAGCTTAAAGACTGATATGGCGAATTTCCGTATCCGGTAGGCCCCAGGGGGCAGAATTGCCAGAAACTCTGAAAATGGGTGGCCAGCAGATCCACCCATCTGAATGCAGAATCGCTCAGATCGCCTATTCCGTAAGGAGAAGGCAGAGACGTGGGATGCAGAAAAATACCTGAAGCTCTCATTGAAATATTTCCTTATATTATTGCAAAACCAGATGTACCTGTATTTAACAAGCTTACCATAATTCGTTCACAATTTCATCATACTCGTTTGAGTACGCTTCAGAAGGGATAAAGATTTCCCTCCGCATCGAACGCATCGCTAACTTCTGCCAGCACTCCGATATCCTCCCCCTTGGAGGCGATCTTTTCATATACGGAAGCGGAAACATACACATCATTCAGATGAAGAGTATCCCTGATTCTCATCACCGAAAGCTCTTTTTGATCGGATCCGCACATTCTGAGCGCATACCTGAACGCATCACGGTCCGTTGCGGCAACCAGAGGCACTTTCACCCTCTCCAGAAACGTGCTGGTATAGGCGTTCTCGTACATGGCACCGTAATCGATTTTTTCGAAAAGCTTCCTGGTGATGATATCCGCAAGCCCGATACCAAGAGCGTTGCCGTGTGATGCTGATGTCAGATCGGTGATGATTATACTCTTTATGAATGGCGATGACGGTTCCGATTCTCCCAGTATGCGGGTCCGGCCGATGATGTTGGGGTCCAGACCGGTGCCGCTGATATCCTTTCCCAGCCGGTCGACAACAAGCACATCCAGCTCATCAAGAGGCAGACGAGGCATCAGGTGACGGGCACGTTCCAAAAGAGAAGGTTCATCAGACATGATGTTTTCAACCGGCAGAACCTCCAGATCAGCACACCCCCCCACCCCGTTTTCAAGCAGAGCCACACCGCCCAGAATCTTACCCGAGGCGAAAACCTTCTCCGCGGCAACCGGAATGAGATTGCGCAGTCCGTAAACCCCTCTTTTGTGTATCTCAAGTGCAGCAGCATGCTTTCCGAGGCCGATCACGCTCATTTTGACAAGCCCGCTCTCATAGCTGCCGTGATAATCAGTGTGAGGTTTCACCCTGTTTACCACTATCACCCCATCGGATTTAAATGCCAGCTTATCCATATACACTGCGCACTCCAGCTCACCCTCATCCAGACGCACCACTTCCATGGATGAACACACCGGGGCACCGATTTCCGATTCCGTAATGCCGTAACTAGCCAGAATCTCTTTCTGACCCTGAGCCGTTGCTCCGCCATGACTGCCCATGGCGGGTACGATGAAAGGGTGTGCCCCTTTGTCTTTGAGACACGCCGCCAGAGAGCGGACTACCTCCGGGAGAAACGGTATTCCCCTGCTTCCCACTGCCAGGGCAACGGACATTCCCGATTGGATTCGGTCCAGAAGAACAGGAATTTTGGAAATCAGAAGATCACCAGGAGAGCCGGCAGAAACCGAAGACAGCTTCTGTCGGATTTTAAACATCTGCAGATCAGGCATGAACAGTCCGGATCAGGTGGAGGGTGTACAGGGCTCGTTGCGTTTTTTTCTTTCCAGAAGATCTTTCAGTGTGATCCCGCCCAGAGTTTTATTCCAGGAAGCTGATAACTCCTGCCACACGGAACGCGCCACGCAGTCAAGAGACTTGCCGCACACTTTTGAATCACCGACACAATCCACCAGATCCAAAGGACCTTCCAGCGCCGTCACGATCTCAAGCAGAGTTATCGAGGATGGATCACGTCCCAGAACATACCCGCCCTTCACCCCGCGGGTGGTGGAGATTATCCCCTCGCTTTTGAGCATGATCAGTATGTTTTCCAGATATGAATCGGACAGATTCTGCTCGGCGGCGATATCCCTGCGTTTGCTAGGACGATCACCGGCTTCAGCAATCTGGAGAACTGCACGAAGTCCATAACGGCATTTTGTGGAAAGTTTCATAAGGCAAGTCCTGAGTTATTTTGGGCGGTCCTTGTTCTGCGGGTGCAATCATTTAATAAAATGGACAATATAAAATAGCTTCAGATGATTATTATTTCAAGTTCCACCCCGTACTACGACCGAAACCGGACAGAATTTCATGCTTGTTACACGAAAAGTTTTTCATGTATATTATTACGTGAATTTTCATGCGCCGCTCTGAATAAGCAGCATTCACAGACAGCCGCAGCGACACACCGAAAGGAAGCAGCGCTTTGTTAAAGGAAAAAGAGGGAAAACACCACTGGACCTTTCTCACCAACCATGCCCATGTGCTACTGTGCCTCGCCCGCGACAATTCGATGAGAATGAGAGATATTGCCCTCGAGGTGGGAATCACCGAAAGAGCAGTTCAGCTTTTAGTGGCTGATCTGGTTGAGGCCGGCTATATCGAACGCATACGCGAGGGCAGGTGCAATGTATACAAAGTGAATGGAGGGGCGAATCTGCGCCATCCCATAGAGATGCACAGAACCATTGAAGATCTGGTACAACTGATACACGGTGAGACCGGAAGGGGGACAAACCGATGAAAAAGTGGACTGTTCTGATCGCAGGTGTACTGCTCCAGACTGCTCTGGGGGGGATATACGCCTGGAGCACATTCGTGCCTCATTTTGTGAACACCTACGGGTTCAGCAAAGCACAATGCGGTATGATTTTCGGGGTCATGGTGGCATCTTTCACCGTTGCCACCATTCCAGCCGGCCGGGTTCTGATGAAACTGGGCCCCAGGATTACCGCGGGGATCGGTTCCGTGCTGTTTGCCGGAGGGTATCTGATCGCCTCCTTTTCCCAGGGAAGCTACGTGGTGATCATGGCCGGTCTGGGGCTTACCGCCGGAGCGGGTATAGGGTTCGGCTATGTCTGTCCTCTTACAGTCGGAATGAAGTGGTTTCCGAAAAACAAAGGCTTTGTCACAGGAGTTGCTGTTGCCGGATTCGGAATGGGAGCGGTGCTTCTATCTACGGTTGCCGACAAGCTTCTTGAAACCATGAATATTCTTACTGTTCTGCGCATAGTGGGTTTGGGTCTGGGAGGGATGGCGTTTTTCTCTTCCATGTTCATGTCCGAGCCGCCTGAAACCAGCAGATCGGGTGTAACCGGTAAAGCAAAGGAACCGCTTGCCCCCTATCTCTTTTCATCGAAATTTCTTCTGATGTGCCTCGGTATGTTCGCCGGCACCTTTGCGGGTCTGCTCATATCCGGCAATCTCAAGCCGCTCAAGATGAGTCTGGGACTTACCGATCAGCATGCCACTTTCACCATTTCCCTATTTGCCATAGGAAACACCATAGGTCGCCTGGCGTGGGGCCAGGTTCACGACCGGCTCGGCTCCAGAAAAACCATACTCTTGTCTCTGGGAGCACTTTTTTTCTCCATACTCCCCCTGCTTTTCATGAATCAGCTGACGGCTCTTTTCTCTGCCACAGTGCTGATCGGTTTCGGATTCGGGGCCTGTTTTGTAGTATATGCATCTTCAGTGGTGGAGAGTTTCGGGGTACACTTTCTACCCCGTCTATACCCTATCTGCTTTCTGGGTTACGGGATAGCTGCACTGATCGGCCCTGCGACCGGAGGATGGATCGCCGATTTCTCCGGCTCCTATTTCTATGCTTTGATTATGAGTGCTGGCATAGTATTTTTGGCATTTGCCTGGATTTATTTTGGATTCAGGGGGCCGAAGGAAACCAGTTCCGTAACAGAGGAAACTGCCGGAAAGGTTACTGCAGCAGTGCGGAGCTGATGAGAAGAGAACGGAATCACCAGTTATCTCCAGCACAGCGACTTGTTGACACAGCCTGACTGGAAAAAGTAAAGGAGAAAGAGAAATGCAGCCGTTAGTTGGGTTAATCATGGGATCAGTTTCCGATTGGGAAACGATGCATCATGCGGCAGACACTATGAAGGAGTTGGAAATCCCGCACGAGGTGGAGGTCGTTTCGGCTCACCGTACTCCCGACAAGCTTTTCGAGTATGCCCGGACCGCTGAACAGAGAGGAATCGAGGTGATCATCGCCGGGGCGGGAGGCGCCGCTCATCTTCCCGGAATGACCGCGTCCAAAACAGCACTTCCCGTTCTGGGGGTACCGGTGAAGTCCAAAGCGCTCAACGGAATTGACTCACTTCTGTCCATAGTGCAGATGCCTGCGGGAATCGCAGTGGGCACCATGGCCATCGGCAGATCCGGTGCGGTCAACGCTGCTCTGCTTGCGGCATCCATACTGGGCAGCAAACATCCTCAGTTCAGAAAAAAACTCAATGAATTCCGCGAAAAACAGACAGAGAAAGTTCTTTGCAACCCTGACCCGAGGACAGCATCATCATGAAAGTAGGTATACTGGGTGGAGGACAGCTGGCACGCATGCTTGCTCTGGCGGGACATCCGCTGGGGCTGGATTTCGTGGTACTTGACCCTGCAGAAGACGCATGTGCTAAAGCGGTGGCGCAACACATTAAAGGGGCTTACGATGATGAAGAGAAGCTCAGACAGTTTGCCGAAAGTTGCGATGTGGTGACCTATGAATTTGAAAATGTTCCCGCGGAGAGTGTACGCTTTCTGACCGGCAAAGTGCCGATTCATCCCTCGCAGGATGCCCTGGCTTTTTCAAGAGACCGACTGACAGAAAAGAACCTCTTCAGAGAACTGGGGATTTCCACTCCCGAGTATGCAGCTGTCGACAGCCTGGACGATCTCAGGGAAGCAGTTTCGAAAATCGGACTGCCCGCGGTGCTCAAAACCCGCACGCTCGGTTATGACGGTAAAGGACAGGTGGTGCTGCACAGCCCCGAGGAAGTTGAACCTGCCTGGAATCAGCTCAAATCGGTTCCGTGCATCCTCGAATCCTTTGTCCCTTTTACAAGAGAAATATCCGTCATAGCCGCCCGGAGTG
Source organism: Chitinispirillaceae bacterium (assembly GCA_046546375.1). Classification (GTDB taxonomy): domain Bacteria; phylum Fibrobacterota; class Chitinivibrionia; order Chitinivibrionales; family Chitinispirillaceae; genus JAEZKC01. Next base: position 10,796 of record JBKGXV010000077.1, read on the forward strand.
TCACGGGAGAAACAGCCTATTATCCTGTGAGCGAAAACACTCACCGAAGTGGTATTCTGCATCTTTCGGTAAACAAACCAGGTGATGAAATGCAGAAAAAAGCGGAAGACTATATCAGAAAACTTCTTGACAGGCTTGACTACGCGGGTGTGCTTGCGCTTGAGCTTTTCGACGCCGACGGGACCCTTCTTGCAAACGAAATGGCACCGCGGGTTCACAACACGGGTCATCTGACAATCGAGGGTTCTCAGACAAGCCAGTTCGAGAACCATTTAAGAGCGGTACTCGGTCTTCCTCTGGGGAGCACCTCGGCGCGGGGATTCAGTGCCATGGTGAATTTCATAGGTGAAATACCCGAAGCCGCCTCAGTGCTTAAAATCAGAAACGCACACTTTCACAACTACGGCAAAAAACCCAGAAAGGGACGGAAAGTTGGGCATGCCACTGTCTGTGCGGACAACAGCGAAGATCTCTATGAGATTCTGAGCCATATCCTGGAACTGGTTCAGTGAAGTAGTTTTACCTTTTTCAGTCCAGTCACATTTGAAAGTGTCTGCATTTTGATAAATGCGGACACTTTTTCTTACAGAAATCGATCACACTAAATTTTTCTCAAGCACCAGCGTATTGTCCTGATTTGTCAGATACATTTTACCTTCATCCAGCAGAATGTGGTATTTCACCGTATCCACCGGATCACAAACCTCTCCGCCCCCTAAATATGGCACACAGTTCGGAGCTTTCCAGAATTTGAGCGTGTCGGTGTCGACTTTCCAGGAGGCTGATATGTCGGCAGATGTTATGGGATATCCGTTCCGCATCTCCACCCGGTTTCGCAGAAGTTCATCTCTGGTGAAACGCCAGTTGTACTTGGTAGCGGTAGAATTGTCTTCATAGGCCCAAAAAAGTAAAATTCGATAAAAACTCCGAAAGACTGGTCTATGTTTCAAACCTTTCTGCCGGAGCATATATCATGCAGTTTCGAAGTTCACATGGTGAGCGGCTTTCCCGCAGATTTGTAAAAAGGTAATATCTGCTGAAACGCAGTCGGGAAAAATCAGTCTGCGCTACGTTCTCTTCGTAGCCCATTCCTCTGAACAATGCTGTTCTCAAAACGAGTACACAACGTACTCGCATCATTTGACAATACCAGCCTGGAAAAGTATTATAAGAGTATTAGATTGCTGGAACTACTCCATCAAATACCCCCAACCGGAGGCTGGTATGAATCTGAAATGTATACGTTTTCTGTTCCTGGCTGTCCTGTGTTCAATCACAGTGCTGTATGCCGGTTTCCCTGACATTACGGTTTCCCAAACCAACCCGGATGCCATGTTCAGCAGTATTCAGGCTGCGGTGGATGCCGCCCAGCCGGGCATGATCATCGAAATCATGGATGCGGAGGTTTATGAGGAGCAGGTGACGGTCGACAGCACCAAGCAGGGGATCACCATCAGATCAGCCAACCCGCTCAGCAGGAGCAAACCTGTGATCAGGTGGCAGGATACCGAAAACACTCATCCCCACACTTATGAGGAAACTCAGCCCCCCGATGAAACAATAAACTACAACCGGAACGGTGCTCTGAGGGTTGTCAGTGCCAATGGCGTTACTCTTGACGGAATTTGTATTGATGGTGGTGGAGCCTATCCATTCGCTTACTCGAATGTCTGGGGCGGAAGACAAGAGCAGTTCCACGGTAATGCAGCTATCTGTCTTTTTGCGAGCAGAGATGCACAGATCAGAAATTGTGAAGTGAGAAAAGCCTATTACGGAATTTATGTAAATGATCGAATTCTGAAACCGTTCAGTAATCCGGTTGATCCACCTCCCCCTGATGATATTACTCAATATGGCAGAATGGGTAAACATCTGATTGAACACAGTCGCATTCACTCCAACTCCTGGGGTTTCTTTTTTGAATCCATTTGGGATATGTCCACCAATGTCCGCTACAACCTGATATATGATAACTACCACACAGAAGAAACACTATTAGCTATTTCCGTTCTTCCAGGAAAAGAACATCAGCCGGGCGGAGCATTTCTGTTCAAGGAAATTGAACCCACCCCGCTGGCTGTATACAACAATACCTTCTGGCACAATTATCTGATTTTTGCAGGTCAGATGAAACCAGGCAGCCAGCATCTGATTTTCAACAACATCTACGGAAAGCCGAAATACTATTGGGACCAGGGTTATCCCGGTGGTCTTTACACGAATTCATCCCAGGCCATGGATGGAATATCTTACCAGTACCGCAGTAAAAACAGTCTCTATTCTTCCCAGAAAGAAGCCCCTGTTAGCGAAACCAGAAAGCATTACGTACCCTGCGCGGATTCACAGGAGGTTACAGCTGTATGTCAATTACGCATATCCGAAGGCATTTCGGATGACTATATAGCTCCAGAAGGGGAAACGGTCGATTTTCAGTGTCCCGACGGATCAGTCTATACCATAGATGCAGACTGGGCAAAGCGCCCCGGGGCCCTTATTTCCGATATCAGCAGTTTTCCTCAAGAAGCCCAAATGAGATGGCTGGAAACGGAGGAACTGTTTCAATCCACAGATCCAGAGAGCTTAGATTTTCTGCACCCGGACTGGGATGATCCGCTTGTGAAGCAGTTCATAAAAAATGCCGGATGGCAGGAGATCGGAATCCGCAACTCTGATGGTAGTGTTGCGGATATCGGAGCAGTCTCTTCCTGTGAAGAAAACAGCGGCAACATGATCCAGGCATCGTTGGCTAAAGCTGTCGTGGACAGGAATTCCAAGGCAACACTGGTATTAGATATTGAAGATCATGATAACACATTACGGAATCTGAATATCAAATACCTCAGATGGGTGTACAGAATTCCCATACAGTCGGCTTCTTCATTCGGATCAACAATTCCCATACTTTCTGAAAATGATATGTTTGATATTGACATTTCTGAATTTGAAATATCAGCTGGATCGAATACGATCACATTTCCAGTTCCGGAAATCGATTTACATCAAATGTATGATTACGAAAGAGGTTTTTTCGAGATGGTCATCGAAGGTGAAAGTACCACAGGAGAAAACCTCTCTTCCTCAGTCTGTTTTCAGCCCTACCGATTCGATAATCACAAAACAGTGGTTGAGATTCGGGATAATAATGGAAACAAACTAGATTCGGTTAGAGCGGGTCAGCAGGTCAACTTATTCCTGAAGCCGATTGTGATAGGAATTGAAGAAGAGGTCTATTCTGATACAATTGACACTGTGGAAGTAAAGCTATTGTCAGATGCAAGCGCAAACCTATATGATGCCAGAACTGATCAGCCGTTGAGAATAGAGGGCGGGTTTCAAGGAGAACTGGTTATTCCGGTGTATTTCGCCTATGCGGGTATGGAAAATGTGAAAGTTACCGCCGAGGATCATGAAATTGTCGACAATCAGGTTTTATCTTTCCCCGGTTTTTCCGATGAGATCCGTGTCCTACCCGGTCCCGCAGATAAGGTGCGGTTTATAAGACCCATTCCCAAAAGCATGGCAGGTGCGAGACCTCCGGTTATCAGTCCCGGAGAAAAGTATGAAGTTATCGTTCAGGTGTCAGACCGGTTCGACAATCTGGTTAAGGATTCCGCCAATGTGAGTATCACAAGTCTTGCTCCCGCTATAGGGGACATCACCGACACATCGGCTCTGTCCGATAAATCGGGAAGAGCCCGCTTCACAGCTGAAGTAATATACGGAAAATATGGTGAGATTTTCGATATGGTGGCTACACTTGATGCAAACGGTGCCAGCGACACCGGAGCTTTGAGGTGCGGACGAGTTCGGGATCGGCTGATGATCTTCTATAACGACTCCGAAATGGAAAACAGATGTATTGAACCTGAGATGAAGCTGGGAGCGGAATTGAATACCCGCATTCCGGTCAGGATAACAGCTCTGCGCGGAGATACTGTGTTAACAGAACGCAATACCGAATTCACTATGGAGGCGACCGAAGGTATCAGACTCTATGCATCCCGTGACACCTCAGAAAACCAAACCACTTTCACACTTGCAGAGGGGCAGATCACTATCTGGCTGGAAAGTGGGGTCGAGGTGGAAAACGGCTTCATTTCCGTTACCCCCACAATAGAAAACATACATTCTGCTACTCGTGAAGAAGTATACATAGGGGTATCCTCCCCGGTCGTCCGCAATAACCTGAATACCCGGAAACCCGCTTACAATCTGGTACTCTATGATCTGAGGGGCAGAATGGTGGGCAGGATGGAAAGCCTGAAGAGAAACGGCAATATGAATCTTTTACGAAAACGTTTTCCTGCGGGCACGTATGTCATCCGGACTGTGCTTGAGGGTGAAGTGATCGAAACCAGAAAGCGGCTGATCGGAAGGTAGGGTCAGCCATGTTTTGAAACTTGGAAGCAATACTCGGTCGGGTACTGCTTCATATTCTCAGTACTCACTTCACTCAGGTTAGTCAGTACAACCTCGAACTGATACTCCCTTGAAA
>JBKGXV010000078.1:0-14934 GCA_046546375.1 Chitinispirillaceae bacterium
GGAGTGACCGCAGGATCGATGCAGCCCGCCACCAGAAGCAGCAGAAGTGCTTGAACGGTTCTGATCGGGTTCATTTTCAACTCCGTGTATCTGGTTTGAGTCCCCTATAAAAATATATATAGCCTGCAGCTATGCAATTGTCCGGCTTGCTCCGGAATGCGCCTTAACGGAATGTAATGACCCTGCCCTGCATCGGATGCTCTATGTCCCCCCCCCTTCCGGTTTTGCACCCGTGCAAAGGTTTTTTGCAGCAGTTGCATGGCTGCAAAGCATCTGAAACAGGCAGAATCGGCCCTGTGAACCCCTGAAGGCCGTTTCCGGCAACCGGCACGAAAATAGCAGTGAACCCGCAGCGTATGGAAACAATCGCCGTGACAGACTGGAACAGTATTCTTTCGCCTCTCTATGATGCCTCCTGCTGTTTTATGGTGGTGAGGCCCGACGGTCATAGAGTGAAGCTGGATGTGAGTGATTCGACTCTGGCCCAGAAAGCCGATATCTGCTCAGAGCAGGGAGTGGAGGTGCTTATCTGCGGGGCAATATCCAATGTGGCCTATGCCATGCTGGCCCACAGAGGGATAAAGGTGATTTCATGGCTTGGCGGGCCCGTCAGTGAACTGATAGAGGCTTACAGGGAAAAACGGGATATGGTCGGATTGTACGGCCTTCCCGGATGTGGAAAAAGACGATGCAGAAAAACGGGTTTCGGAGGCCCGAAACGCCGGGGAAGAAGGTTGTAGTTATGGGTGCAGGTTCCGGTAGAAATCAGTTCGAAAACACTCTTGCTTTGCAGAAGAAAATCCACCATTCCCGTTGTCTTTTCAACAGAGAGAGTCTTTTATCCGGTTTGAATTTCCGCTTCAGTGAATCGGGAACTCTCAAGGGGGAATTCGAATGCGGCGGAGAGTATCAGGGCTATGACGGGATGGTTCACGGAGGGGTGATCGCGGCCATCATCGACGCCTCCATGGCTCAGTGTCTGATGGGTCATGGGATCGTGGCCTACACGGCGGATCTTTCCGTCAGGTACCGCAGGCCGGTCATGGTTGACTCTCCTGCCGTTGTCCGCACATCTCTTTCTCATTCCAGGTCCGGAATTATATACAAGATGGAAAGCATGATCAGGCAGCAAAGCACTCCGGTGGTGAGTGCGAAGGGAACTTTCTACAGTGCTGAAAAGAGTTTAAGCAAAAATATGTGACTGGAGATAAACTGTATGTTGTTTTTCACAAAAAGGAGGTTTGTATGCCGCGTGGAGATGGAACTGGACCTGTGGGATCGGGAAGAATGTCCGGAAGAGGCGCGGGGTTCTGCGCCGGGTATGATCTGCCGGGTTTCGCCAACGCGTACGGAGGAGGGTTTGGATTCGGGCGAGGCCGGGGACGTGGTTATGGCAGGGCAATGGGATGGAGGCTTGGATATCCTGTGCCCTATGAGAATGACCCGGCTGTTCCCGCCGGGAGCGAAAAGGAGGTGCTGAAAAGCCAGGCAAGATACCTCAGAGAGGCTCTCGATTCGGTGAACAGGCGTCTTGAGGCATTTGAAAGTGAGAAAGAGTAATCAACGTATGGCTTTCGGGAGCTCTTCTCAGGGGCTCCCGGTATTTTTCTGCAGGAATTTGTGAATGAAAACATATCATGACTGTCTCTCCTGTTTTGTTAAACAGGCTCTGGGTGCTCTCAGGCGTTCGGGGGCAACAGATAAAGATATCGACAGAGTAATGCGGGAAGTGTTCCTGGATCTGGCCCGGGTGGATTATTGTCTACCGCCGCCGGTCATGGCCACCAGGATTCATCAGAAGGTGGTGCAAGCCACCGGGGTCAGTGATCCTTTGAGGGATGAGAAAAAACAGTTCAACCGGTTCGCTCTGAGTGTCCTTGATGATCTTCTGAATTGTTCCCGTACCTATACATTTGAGGAAAAGGTCAAGCTTGCCATCGCGGCCAACATAATCGATTTCGGAAAGAACACCGAACTGACCGAAAGAGAGGTGGAAAAGTGCTTTGAGAATGCTCTGCAGACACCTGTGGATTCCCATGCGGTTTCTCTTCTAGAGCAGACTCTGAACTCCGCTTCCAGAATTCTCTTTCTGTGTGACAATGCGGGGGAAATCGTCTTTGACCGCTTTCTTATGGAAAGTATGCCTCTTGAGAGAATCATCTGTGCGGTACGGGGGAAACCGGTGATCAACGATGCCACCATGGAGGATGCCCGGGAAACAGGTATGACAGATTCGGTAAAGGTCATTTCAAACGGTTCCGATGTGCCGGGTACTTTTCTGAAGTCATGTTCCCCCGGTTTCAGAGAGATTTTCGAAAAGGCCGATCTTGTAATTGCCAAAGGACAGGGGAATTTCGAGACTTTAAGTGAAGTGAAACAGAAGAAAATCTTTTTTCTTCTGCAGGTGAAGTGTCCGGTGATTTCAAGGGATGTGGGGTTTCCAGTGGGAACGTTTCTTATAAAGAGCAGTGGTGATCAGGAGAATCGTTTCGTCTGTAATGAAAACCATTTGACGCAAAAGGAGGTATATCATGGCTGACGGACAGGGGATGGGAAGAATGGGTGGAAGAGGTATGGGGCCGGGGGGAGATTGTGTATGTCCGGCCTGCGGTTACCGGGAGCAGCATCAGCAGGGCCGGCCCTGCAATCAGAAACAGTGTCCCAACTGCGGACGTCCCCTGGCTAGGGAGTAGTTACGGATGAGATCAGGGGAGCAGTGCGGTGATATCGGCGCGGATTTATTCAAACGGCCTTTGAAACTCTCTGTTTTGCCAGATGAAATTTTGCGTGAAAAGTGCGAACCGGTAACAATTTTCTCTTCCCGACTCGAAGCCTTCATGCAGGAGATGCTTTCCAGCATGAAGAAGTGGGGCGGTATCGGCCTTGCAGCTCCTCAGGTCGGTGTTTCTTTGAGAGCGGTGGTTCTTGAGGTGGGCGGATCGGTTCTTTTGCTGGCCAACCCCGAGATAGTCGGATTCAGAAAGGAATTTATCTGTGCTGAAGAGGGATGTTTGAGCATACCGGACCGCTCCTACAGAGTGAACCGTTCTCGTTTTGTGGAGGTCAGGGCCCGTACGGCTTCGGGGGGACGGCTTCATTTTGAAGCCGAGGAGCTCTTTGCCCGGGTGCTTCAGCACGAGATTGATCATCTGGACGGGGTTCTTATTTGTGACAAATGTTAAGAAAACTGAATTGTTGTTTCAAGGGGAGATAAAAATCTCAAGTAAAAGTGAGGTGTGATATGCCATCTGGAGATGGAACCGGACCGCTCGGACTCGGTCCGGGAACCGGAAAGAGAAGAGGCTGGTGTGCAGGTGGCCGCAAGGTCGCGTTCTGGAGTTTTGCAGCTCCGGTTGCAGCAGCGGTCATTCGTGATGTGATGAACCCCGGGGGGGTACTGAGGGGCTGTGTCAGACAAATGCTGGGGGGAAGAAAAGCAGAGAAGCGTATCGGAAAAGAAACTGAGTTCAGTGTGCTTGAAAACGGGAATTCTTCCTGTTCTTCTCAGTCGGATGAGAAGGTGAAGGTGATAAAATGAAAATAGCTATTGCAAGCGGTAAAGGTGGTACCGGCAAGACCACAATTTCTACCAATTTGTCTCTATTTGTGAAGAGTTTGGGAGAAAGGGTGACATATCTTGACTGTGATGTGGAGGAACCCAATGGTCATCTTTTCCTGAATCCCCGCATAGAGAAAACCGCTGCGGCCTTTATCCCTGTGCCTGTTATCGATGAATCCGGATGCAAAGCCTGTGGTGAATGTGTCCATCTCTGCCAGTACAATGCTCTGATACGGTTGGGAAAAATGGTCATGGTGTATCCGGAGCTGTGCCACGGGTGCGGAGGATGTATGGTGGTGTGTCCGCACGAGGCCATTTCTGAAAAGAGCAGGGAAATTGGTTTTGTCCAAACAGGAAAAGCGGATCAAGTGGGGTTTGTGCACGGCAAGCTCAATATCGGCGAGGCCATGAGTCCGCCTCTCATAAGAAAAGTTCTGGAGCAGGTTGATGAAAACGGTATCAACATTATCGATGCTCCGCCAGGTACCTCCTGCCCTGTGATAGCATCCATACGGGATGCCGATTATGTGGTACTGGTTACCGAGCCCACCCCTTTCGGTCTCAATGATCTGGAGCTTGCTCTGGGGATGGTAAGGGAAGTCGGTGTTCCTCATGGTGTGGTGGTTAACAGGCATGAGGAGAGTAATGAGGATGCATATGAATTCTGCCGCAGTCATCAGGTTTCTGTGATAGGCACAATTCCCGATGAACGCAGGATTGCGGAGGCGTATTCCCGCGGGGATATGATTCTTTATAAAGTACCGCAGTTGCGGGATTCTTTTTCTGAAATCTGGCGGACAATACGAAAGCAGGTCGAAAAATGAAGGAACTGGTGATTATAAGCGGAAAAGGGGGAACGGGTAAAACCAGCATAACAGCCTCTTTTGCCGCTTTTGCGAAAGGAAGATCCGTTCTTGCCGACTGTGACGTGGATGCGGCCGATCTTCATCTGATACTGAAGCCTGATATAAAGGAGAAAACACAGTTTCGCAGTGGTCACAAGGCGGTCATTCAGAAAGATAAATGTGTGGGGTGCGCAAAGTGTGTGAGTGTGTGCCGTTTCAATGCGGTGGGTATGAACAGAAGTGCTTCTGCAGAGGAAATGGTGACCTACTCCGTGGATGATATCTCCTGTGAGGGGTGCGGGGTATGTGTACGTTTCTGTCCTCAGGGGGCGATTGATTTTCCTCAGGAGGTATGCGGTGACTGGTTTGTTTCTCAAACCCGATTCGGTACCATGGTGCATGCGAAACTGGGAATAGCAGCGGAGAATTCCGGACGGCTGGTCACACTGGTGCGCAACGAGGCCAAGAGAATCGCTCAGGAGAACGGAAAGGAGTATGTGCTTATCGACGGATCACCGGGTATCGGCTGTCCGGTAATAGCTTCTTTGACAGCTGCAGATGCCGCTCTGGTGGTGGCGGAACCCACGGTATCCGGGGATCATGATCTGAGGCGCATTTCCGATCTGACCAGAAAGCTGGGAGTCAAAACGTACGTTTGTGTCAATAAATGGGATGTCAATCCGGAAGCAACGGGAAAAATAAGGGATTTTGCGCATACCCGCGGTTTGGGATTCGCGGGTACAGTGCGTTACGATAAAGCGGTAACGGATTCTCAGCGCCGGCAGAAGGCCGTGGTGGAATATACCGAAGAAAGCGTTGCACGTGATATCGGGAATATCTGGAACAGGATAACTGAATCTCTGTAACAATTTGAAAGGAATGTGTGCCATGTCTGCTGATGATCAAAATGGCAATCTGATTGTTCCTGACAGTATGGGAAGAATGAATGATCCTGACGGAGCTGCGTATATAAAGGGAATCTGTGGTGATTCGATGGAAATGTACATCGTGGTTAAAAACGATACACTGACAGATATCATGTTCTTCACCGATGGATGCAACTCTTCGCGTTTCTGCGGAGCAACAGCTGTAAGGCTTGCCAAAGAGAAAAATCTCAAAGAAGTTCTGCATCTCTCACCGGCGGATGTCATCGATGCCTGGGGAAGTATTCCCGGAGGCAATGTCCATTGTGCGATTCTGGCAGTTAGTACACTTCATAAAGCTGTTGCCGATTATCTTATCCGAACAGAAAATGGGTGATTTCTTCTTTTTCCTGAGCGGATTCAAAAGATGAACAGAACACAGCTGCAGAAAGTATATGATTGGTTTGACCTGTATACCCGGGGATTCTGTACCGGCAACGAACGCATCGATTCGGCTATTTGTCTGAAAATAGCTCATACAAAATCAGTACAGAAGGAAACCGTTCAATTAACTGATTCTCTTGAGCTGAATGATCAGGAGTGTTATGTGGCTCAGGCCTGTGCGCTTCTTCATGATATCGGCCGCTTTGAGCAGTATAGCAGGTATCAGACCTATTCTGATGCCAAAAGTGAAAACCATGCTCTTTTGGGAATTCGTGCCATCGACAGGTACAATGTGCTTGCGGATTTCACTCCCGATGAAAAAAATCTGATTCTCTCCGTTGTACTGCATCATAACAGGGCAAGTGTGCCTCAAAGCAGGGACAGGCAATTTCTTTTTTTTCTGAAACTGCTTCGGGATGCCGACAAGCTTGATATCATGCGTATCATGACGGATTGTTATCAGGGGGTGAAGACCTGCGATGCAGTGCATATCGGACTGCCTGAAAGCCCTGAGGTATCCGATAAAATGATAAAAGATCTTCTGAAAAAGAGAATCTGCAGAACCGAAGATATGAAAACCTTCAATGATTTCAAACTGTTTCAGATCGGGTGGGTATTCGATCTTAACTTTTCCTGGTCCTTTCTTCAGGTGAAAAAGAGAAAGTATATCGACACAATAGCAGCAGTTCTCCCCCGGATCGAACCGGTAAAATGGGCTTTGACTTCTGCTTACGAGTATCTGGATAAAATGTGCGGTGCTGAAAGGAGTCTGAAATGACCGATCCGTTGACCCCCTACGGAAATAAACCGATGGTAACTCCCATAGTAAATGCTGTCAATTACAGGTATGCTTCCTTTGAAGTCCTGCGGCAGGTTACCGATGGAGAGGTTGACGGCTATACCTATCATCGGGATGACAATCCCACGGTTCGAGAAGTGGAAAAGAAAATCGCATTGATGGAAAATGCCGATGATTGCGTTGTGTGCACTTCTGGAATGGCGGCATGTACCTTGGTGTATTTAACTTATCTTAATGCGGGTGATCATTTGATTCTTTTTCATGACATCTACGGGGCACATTACAAGTTATCATTGGTCCTTGAACGGTTCGGTGTGCAGATCACATGGCTCAAGGCGGACGAAGCAGGTCAGATAGAAAGCCACGTCACACCCCGAACCAGAATGATTTTCTGTGAAACTCCGAGCAATCCGCTCTGTAAGATCCTTGATATTTCGTATTTGTCCCAAATCGCCCGCAAGTATTCGATTATGCTGGTGGTGGACAATACTTTTGCCACTCCCCATCACCAGAAGCCTTTGGAGCTGGGTGCGGATCTGGTTGTCCATAGTGCGACCAAAGCTCTTGGCGGGCATAATGACCTCATGGCGGGTGCTGTTGCAGGCAGCAAGGAGGATTATGACAGACTCTGGTTCAGCAGACAGGCTTTCGGAACTACCCTCGATGCCTGTTCTGCTTCTTTACTCGAACGCGGCCTGAAGACTTTCGAGTTGCGTGCGGAGAGAATGGCTCAGAATGCCGAAACTGTCGCCACCTATCTTTCGCAGCATCCTGCCGTTTCAAGTATCCGCTACCCTGGGTTGATAAAAGATTCTGGACATGAGATCGCCCGAAAGCAGATGATAAAGGGATACGGGGGAATGATGGCATTTGATGTCGGCGAAAAAATCGAACATGCTAAAGAGTTCATCAGCAGACTCCAGCTCATTCACCACGCGGTAAGTCTGGGTTCCACCGAATCCCTTATCTGCATTCCGTTTTTGACAACCATGCTTTATATGCCCCCGGAACGGCGCACCTCATTCGGGGTGAATCAGAATACCGTGCGATTATCCGTAGGAATCGAACCCGTTGAAAAGATTGTGGATGATATTGAGCAGGCAATGAGCGTTGTAAACAAAAAATGAAGAACGTGGAAAGATGCTTGTAAAAATTCCTGATGATGGTGTCGTTTTGGGTCCCGTACCCTCGCGCCGTTCGGGAAAAGCTCTTGGAATAGATACCCTCCATTGTAATGGAGGGTATACAAAATGGGGTCATCTGGCGAAAGCCTCTCCTCCGTGCCCTCCGATCTGTCTTAAAGCATAGGGGAGTGTCACCAGTACCATTCCGTGGACAAGAATCTCAACTCCCAGCAATAGACCGATAAGCCAGACTGAGATTGCCGGCCATCCTCCCATTATCCAGATCCCCAAAAGCAGCGAAACCAGTCCGCCAAGCATCACCCATCCCCACTGGGATTCGTGTTCAACCGGTGCGGCTATGGTCCTGAAAAGGCCTCCGGCAATAAGAAATGTGGCAATGAGAAATGTTATCACTGCCGCGGTGACTTCGGGGCGCAGCAGTATTATGACCCCGATGACAAGTGAAAGAATTCCTCCGGACAGTTGATGCCAGAAACGTTTCTGCCTGTAAATTACAAGCGAGAAAACCGTGTCTATTCCGCCCCGGACTGTCAGAATGATTCCCAGAAGAAAAATGGTGAACAGGGTCGTGATGGAGGCCATGGTGATCGTCACCAGCCCCAGTGTGATCATGGCAATTCCCAGCACCAGACTCCAGTTCTTCAAACGGCTGTAGGTCTTCTCTTCCTTTGCGGCCATGTTCTGATCCATACTTGTCTCCTTTGGTACGGATAAGGACGATTCTTCATCCGTTTCACCTCTCAGTAATACTACGGATTGCTTCGGTGCAAAATGACTTCACTTCTCAAAATTCCAAAAAAACCAATTTTTTCGAAGTTCAGTGCGAAATTTTTATGGACTCTCACATCATTGAAAAGGTAATCGTTATGCGTTCATCTGATTCAAAGCAAACCGTTTCGGTCAATGAGGAAGAATCCAATCTGGGGCTTATTCAGATTCTTCTGGGTATAGCAACCATCATTGCAGCTAGCCTCGCCGCGTGGTTTACAGTAGTCTTTCTGGCTCTTATACTGGGTATCAGGGGAGGAATCGATCTGTACAGGGGCTATCACCCCAAAAGAGTGGAAAGGAGACGTTCAACCGGTAGAATCATCACCGGTGCAGTCAGTCTTCTGCTTGGCGTTTTTCTCCTTATCTTCCCTCGGATAGGTGCATCTGTTTTTTCTCTGGCGCTTGCGGCACTTTTTATTATCGGAGGGTTTCAGAAAATACTCCTGCCCTGGACAGAAAAAATCCCTGCGGATAAATTCACCATCATGACCGGTCTGGTCTCCCTGCTTCTTGGATTTCTTCTGCTGGCTTTGTGGCCGGTGGAACGTTTCAGTATGCTGGGTGTCCTGGTGGGAATAGAAATACTGCTTAATGGTATGACATTCACTCTGGCCGGCAGGGCTGTAGGACGGATGCACAGTAAAACCAGCTGATTGATTCCAGTGCGTCGATGGGCTCGCACATGTGTCTCTCAAGCAGATGTTTGTAAACGATTTCGGAGAGATCGATGATATCGCCTGTATTTTCCCTCTACCTCACGAAGCCAGCGTCCATGCCATGGAAATGACGTAAGAAGACAGTGTGTATGTGGCGGAGATATTCGAAAAACAGAAAGCACAGGAGATCTACGACTCCATAGTTGATGAGGGCGGCAATGCCGCACCGCTTCTGCAGAAACGGCCCCAATGCACCTTCGGATCTGGAACGCTTCGTGTGGGACGGAAGGACTCTGCACAGGGGAAGGCTGCCCAAAGGAAAGTATGTTATGAGAATAAAAACGGTGCATGCGGTTAAGACGCAGATGGTCTTCTGGGACTGATTTTCTCCGACTCACACCGGCGGCACTTTAGGTAACCGCCGCCGGTGTGTCTTCAACTCGAAGGGTGAAAAAAATCACCGGATTTTTTTGAATACCCGCAATGAGCTCCGTAGGTGTAATTTCCCCGATTTTAAGCGGTTACAGGCCCTTTTTGCCTCTTGTCCAGTATTGCCGTGTATTTTAATACACGAAATCTTCTTTCAACCTATTTACAGTCCCGTCCGCTTTGCATTATAATTATAACTCGGTTACTTGATAGTATGCTGGTTAAGCCCCGTGACTGTTCATGTGCGGGGCTTCTTCATTTTGAACTGACAGTCATGTTGTAGTTTCCGGCAAACGGAAAAAACGCCTGTGAGGCCTAGAGCGTTACCGGCAGGTGCGAATCGGAGGATGCTTCGGGCATGTTGTGGATGTGCTCTCTGTGCTGCTGGAAGTATCTCTGGCGGGCTTCGCTGCGAAGCTTCAGATGCTGGACGTCATGTACCTGTTTCCAGACATTTTTCTCATTGAGATCAAACAGCTCATGAACCAGTTTCAGGTAGTATGCGGCGGCTTTCGAGAAGAGCCGATGGATGAAAAGGGTTTTGCCCTCCTTCATGCACAAGTCGAATACCGGGTCGTAGGGGATGAGTGTGCGTGTCACCTTCCGGGAATAGAGCGAAATCAGTTTCGCAAGGTATTCATTCTGCCGGTGGGTGTTTTTATAGCCGTTTGGAATTATTCTGGTTATGGGACATTCATCTTTGAATCTGGAGGAGATGACCCGGTGCAGTTCCTGTATGCCGTTCACCGCGAAAAAGGAAAGTTCCGTAGGTATGAACACCTCATCGGCTGCGTGAGCCGCCACCTCCTGGAGCACATCGATTCCGGGGGAATTGTCTATGAGTATGTAGTCGTAGAATTTATGAAGTGAGCAGTATCTGATCACTTTCTGCAGTATTTCGGGATCTTTTATGTCGTTTATGGAAAGCTCCGCATGGGAGGCGACAATATGAAAATTGCGCAGTTCGGTTTCCTGGATGGCGTCCATCAGTTTCTTGCCCGCAATACCCACCGAACTTCTGTACACGTCGCGGATGGTGGGAGTGTCCTGTTTGTTGCTCAGCAGTAGCGAAAGATTGTGCTGACTGTCGTTATCAATGGCAAGAACTCTGAAACCGGCCATGGCCAGTGCCTGGGAAACGCAGATGGTGAAGGTGGTTTTCCCCACGCCGCCTTTGTAGTTCAGTACAGCAATGGATTTCATGAGAAGCCGTCTGCAGGTTCAGGTGTAAAGACGATTCCTGTTGCGCTCATACTGAGCTTGTCGAAGTATGAGCTTGTTTTACACTTAATGCTTCTTCGTGTGCATTCCGCTCATGCTGAGTCCCGATCGGCGAAAAAATTCGCCGGAGTCGAAGCATGGTTCTCCATACTATTATTAGATGGAAAAAAAGGCTTCCGGGTTCATTTAATTTCAGAATATGTCTGGCTGCACCCGGTTTTCCCTCACATTATCACGGAAAGTGACTCTGAAACAAAAGGGGCGTGCGCTTTGCTTGTGAAGCATTCTGACACGGCAGCAAACGCACCTGTCCTCCTCGTCTGATTCCCAGTCTGAAAAGGAAACACCTTCCACTCGGGGTTCATAGATTTCAAACATTCTCTGCAGTTCCCTTTCCAGAGTTTCATTCTTCTCTTTCTGAAGCCGGGTTATCTCCTGTCGAGCTCTTACGCCCAGAAAGGGACAGTAGATATTCGCTCCTCTGGGGGTGGTGAACATCCTCTCCATGTTGTCGCCAAGAGATGCAGCTTCAAAATCGGGTGTGCTTTCAGATTGTGGTGATGAGTGTGATGGTGTCAAAACTCCTCCTTCGGTATTTGTGGAAAACAGGCCTTTCCGGTCATACCGGAAAGGCTCCGGATGTACTGTATCAGTGAAGAATCACTTTGTTTCTGTATGTATGCTTTCCGTTTTGAATCTGAATAAAGTACATACCCTGCATATTGTGAGGAGGTTCAAGCTTCAGAGTGTTTCCGTTTACATTCGTATTTTTCCACCTGTGCACAATCCTTCCTCTTGCATCGTAAAGAACAGCCGTGACTGCTTCATCAATATTGTTTCCGAACTCGAGCATCACACCGCCATCGCAGAGAAGAACAACGCTGAAGGCAAGAGGCTGTTGTGCGGAATTCAGAACCGGCGTTGTGGGATTCTGTTCGAAAAATACATAATCCTGAGGTGCGGAGGGCATTTCTTCGGGATCTATGATTATCTCCTCCGGTTGCAGTTCGGGAACACCCTCATCTGCATAGCGCTGCATATCCTCACGGCTGATACTGTCTTTTTCAAGTGCAAGCAGACTCATCTGGTGATCCACAAATCCGAAAAGCGCTCCCAGACACCTCTGATTCTGGCTCAAGCTGTATTTGGCAGCCCAGACAAATGGCAGCATTTCCCCGTTTGAGGTGTCGGGTCGGAAACTCTGTTCGTAGGTGAATTCTGTTCTCCCCTCATCATCATACGATGTCCAGGTAACAGTACTGTCCCATTCGGATTCTGATTTCAGGTAGATACCGAAAGCTCCCAATGTGTGAAGGTCGGTTATGTAGGTTTTTTCTCCGGAGTTCACTTTGATCTCCATTGTGGAGTATCTTCCGATAATTTCATTTTCGATTGCTCCGGTTACCGTATCGGGAACAGAAGTAAAGACAGCTGTATAGTATCCGGCACCCTTTCCATCATCGATTGTGTGTGTGAATGCCGTTGTCAGGCTGTCCACATCGGGTTGTATTAACAGATTGTAAAAGGGTGATAATTGGTAGGTGGCGCCGGTTTGTATCGTTTTTTTACTGTCGCCGTACTGGAATATGTAGGATTCGAAAGCTGAATCACCTTTTTTGAACTCAACAGGAATTTGGGACGGGCGGTGATGAGTTCCGTTCAAAAAAACCGGAACGATGTTGAATTCAGGATTTTCCGTTTGAGACTGCAGAGGAACCGTGTATCTGATACGTATTCTGCGGGATCTGTTTATCTCCACAGGGTAGATTTTGAATTGGTAGCGGTTATCTCCCAGGTATTCCACGATTGCGGGATCTATGGGAATCACATCCGGTTCTTCTCTGTCCACAACATCTTCATATTCGCTGTCGGCATCGGCTCTTGTCTTAAGCTTTGCCTTGAGAATGACATCGCCATTCCATAAAAGAAGAGATCTTACCGCCGATCCGGAGGAGAGCCGGAAATCACCGAATATCTCCAGGGTCGATTCATCTCCCCGCCAGACATTTCCCGTTGTCCGTATTACCGCCTCCTCTTCCACTTCAGCATGGAAATTGTGAATGGTCACACTCATTCTGCTCGATTCAAGGTTGCAGGATCCCGAGGCTGTTCCCTCCCGGGTGGTCTGCCAACTGATTGACTGGGAGTAGGTTGCTGAGCAGAGCAGAAGAGCAAAAAGCATGGTCCGGATCTTCATAAACGGCCCTCTTTCTGTGGTTGAATGTTGCAGTTTACACTCAAATTAAGCGGTAAAGTTCTGATCTTTTAGTGCATATCGTTTGTAGCGAGGTTTGAATGAGGACGCTCTTTTTTCTAGAGCAGGCGGCTTTGAAATGAAGAGTCAAAGTGAGCTGGGGGATTCCCCAGACGCTGAGTGCTGAGAAAGCACGTCGGTGCAACCCGGGCTCAACTGTAAGATGAAGCATGCACTACCCCGACCGCTGAAGGAGGGGGTTCTCCACCCCTGAACCTTGAACGTTGAACGTCTCAACCCTATAATGTATTTTTCTACCGGATGAGACAACGGTGTCACATCCGCAATCGGACAGAAAGCAGTGTGGCTCTCTCCCGAAAGGGGGGAGCTTTTTTCATATAAGGAGAGTTTTTCGCCATGGTCACCATCAAAAAATCGTCAAAACTGGAAAATGTGCTCTACGATATCCGCGGACCCGTGCTGCAGGAAGCCAAGAGGCTCGAGGAGGAGGGATACCGCATCCTCAAGCTCAATACAGGCAATCCCGCACCCTTCGACCTGCTTGCTCCCGATGAGATCATCCATGATATGAAGATCAATCTGGGTGATACCCAGGGCTACTGTGATTCCAAAGGCCTCTTTTCCGCCCGCAAGGCGATTATGCAGTACTGCCAGCAGAAAAACATCCGGGGAGTGGATATAGAGGACATTTTTGTGGGTAACGGGGTGAGTGAAGTGATCACCATGGCCATGCAGGCGCTTCTGGATTCCGGTGATGAAATTCTGATTCCCTCTCCCGACTACCCGCTCTGGACCGCGGCTGCGAACCTCTCGGGGGGCAAGGCTGTTCACTACCGCTGCGACGAGGAGAGCGACTGGTATCCTGATATCGAGGACATAAAAAAGAAGATCACTTCAAAAACTAAAGGTATCGTGGTGATCAACCCCAACAATCCCACCGGAGCACTATATTCAAAAGAGCTTCTGGAGCAGATTGTCGAAATCGCCCGCCGGCACAATCTCATTGTCTATGCCGATGAGATTTATGATAAAATTCTCTACGACAATGAAGAGCATACCGCTCTTGCTTCTCTGGCCGATGATCTTTTCTTTGTCACTTTCAACGGTCTGTCCAAAACCTACCGCGTTGCGGGGTTCAGAGTCGGATGGATGGTGGTGAGCGGCAACAAGGAGTGTGCTGCCGACTATCTGGAGGGACTCAATATGCTTGCCTCGATGCGTCTTTGCAGCAACGTGCCCGGTCAGTCCATAATCCAGACTGCGCTCGGGGGTTACCAGAGCATCTATGATCTCACCTGCAAAGGGGGGCGGCTTTACGAACAGAGGGAAATCTGCCACTCCATGCTGACCGACATTCCCGGGATTAGCTGTGTAAGGCCCAAGGCGGCCTTTTATGCCTTTCCCAAAGTTGATGTGAAGAGATTCAATGTCACCGATGATGAGAAGCTCATGCTCGATCTTCTGCGCAGCGAGCATATTCTGCTTGTTCACGGGACCGGTTTCAACTGGCCGGACCCCGACCATTTCAGAGTGGTGTATCTGCCCAGAGCCGGTGAGCTCACGGAGGCCATGGGCCGGATAGGGAAGTTCATGGAGGGGTATAGGCAGACGGATTGAGAAGATATCGGGGTCGGACCATGACCGTCCCTTTGAAATCAACGACTTACACCTGAAATTACCCCGTTTGAGCCCCTTGGAGCCGCCTTTTAAGCGTTTCAGGCCGGTGTTTAAGACATCTGCTGCTACAAACGGTAATGCCGCCAGGCAGGTCATGAGCACCGGTTGCCGGATGTGGAATCGCCAGCAACATACCATGCCGTTTTTCCCTTTAAAAGCCCGGAAATCCCCTCGAAAACACCGCTTTAAGACCCGTTTTCGCATCAAAGCAAGAAAAGAATGCCGGTGAAATCAACGGCTTGGGGAGAAAAAACTAAGGGCACGACTTACAGATTAGCCTACGTTTTCCACCGGTTTTGGCCGCGCCCGA
>JBKGXV010000079.1:0-14860 GCA_046546375.1 Chitinispirillaceae bacterium
GCCCCGCTCCGCTCACCCTGAGCGTAGGTCCTCCGCAGTCGAAGGGTCCTGTTTAAGATGCAGCCCCGCTCCGCTCACCCTGAGCGTAGGTCCTCCGTAGTCGAAGGGTCAGAGAGGAAATGGAATTTCGGTTATGATGTCTGGTTTTCTGGTATGAAGGGAAAACAACTTGTGGAGTTTTGATTATTTTGACCTCACCCCGGTTTTCGGCCACCCCTTTCCCGCAGGAGAAGGGCCAAGGCCGTGAGGTTCGTCTTTCATTCGTCACCAAGATACTTTGTGAATCGTAAGGTTTTTATTTTTGAGACGCTGCTATGAGGAACTGTCGACCGAATAAGTCCCGTTGCAAATACGAATCTCCGAAGTCCCCCCCCTCGGGGGATTCAGGGGGCGGAAACCCTCGGCCATGCGAGATATACTTTCGAACCAATCGCAGCCGTTTCCCATTTCGAGGTTGATGTTCTGGTTCAATGTATCCCCTCGACTATGAAAACGAACCCCCATTGTCGTTCCGTCGCACCAGGTTGGACTGAAGGCGAAGCGAAGCATCCCGAAGATTTCGGGAAGAACAAAAATACGACAGCGGTGTCTTCACCGACTAATCCCGCTAAGCGGGATTGATCCCGAGGGAGAATCGGTGCCGAGGTCCTCCGAGGCAGGTGCCCAGAGTCTTAAACTCTATTCCCGCGCCGCTATTGCAGTACCGGCATAAATTCCGGCCCCGGGAAATGAAAATCCCGGTGAACCGGGGTAAGGAAACGGAAACCGGAGGGGTATAATACGGCAATGCCGTATTCTGAACGCAAATTAATAACCCCCCCGCCTTTCATCATTTATATTATTGCCGTTGCTGATAGCTGTACTTCACCCTATGAGAATCAGTTATGCTTGTTTACAAAGATAAAGATTTCGTACCCACGCTTGTGTCGCTGGTGATTCCGGTACTGCTTCAGAATCTGCTGAACGCATCTCTTAATTTTGTGGATGTGTTCATGATCGGCAGTCTGGGGGAGGCATCCATTGCCGCCGTAGGGGGAGCGAACCAGTTTTTCTTTTTTTACCTGATGTTAATGATAGGGATATCCAGCGGGGCGGGAATCTTTGCGGCTCAGTTCTGGGGAAAAAGGGATGTGAAGAGTATCCGCTCCGTGATGGGTACAGGAATCGTGCTCAGTGCGGCCATTTCGGTTCTTTTCACAACAGCGGTAGTGCTGTTTCCCCGGTCGATCATGGGTATGTTCTCCGATGATGCCAGTGTCATACGGATCGGTGCAGGGTACATGCTTCACATATTTCCCTGTTATCTCATTATTCCGGTGGCCATGAGCTATGCCACCACGCTGCGCAGCACCGGAAATGTGAAGTTACCCATGTATGCGAGTTTTGTGGGAGTGGGGCTGAACACTTTCGGCAATTACTGCCTTATTTTCGGGGCGTTCGGTTTTCCTCAGCTGGGAGTCAAGGGAGCGGCTATCGCCACTGTGGTGAGCAGAACAGTGGAGACTTCCATCATTGTGGGATATTCCTATCTGAAAAACACTCCTGCCGCGGTGAAATACAGGGATATTTTTACGATTGAAAAAGAGCTGTTTGTTAAATACGTGAAATGTTCTCTTCCCATTGTTCTTCAGGGGGCGGGGTGGAGTTTCGGTTATACCATGTATTCCATAATTTACGGACATGTGAGCACGCAGTCCCTGGCCGCCTACAACCTGGCCGGTTCGGTCGAGCGTATCTGTCTTATTCTCTTTGTGGGGCTGGGGGCGGCTAGTTCGATTATGATAGGAAACAGAATCGGAGCGGGGGAGGAGGATAAGGCCAGAGGGTATGCGGCGAATTTTCTGCAGCTTGCCCTGACCGGTGCGCTGCTTATAGGTATACTGCTTTTTTTCATCCGGGATCATCTCACATCATTTTACAAACTGACTCCTCTGGGTCAGGAGTATCTGTCCGGAATTCTGCTGGTGATGGCCTGTGTGCTGTTTGCCAAGGCGTTCAATATTGTGTTCCATATGGGAATATTTAAGGGCGGCGGTGATACTCTGTTCAGTATGCTTGTGGATGTGGGAGGTGTGTGGTTGGTGGGAGTGCCACTTGCCGCGTTCGGCGCTTTCGTGCTGCAGTGGCCTGTACATTACATAGTGGCACTGGCCGCCGCAGAGGAGCTTACCAAGGCGATGGTGGCGTTTGCGCGTCTTATGTCCCGTAAATGGATTCACAATTTCACTTCCGTGGAGAAGCAGGCAGAAGAGAAAATCGTGCCGGCCTGAGGTGTGGACGTGAAGAGAATAGCGTAGTTCAATTCAGAAACGCGAAAGAGAAGAAGAACGGACGTGAATCTCAGGCGTAAAAGTCTGCATTGCCGATCCGTCCCGGTTACCGGCCGGACGAAATAATCCGGCTGAAACAATTGGAATCACAAATTTCACCTGAAGGATACATTATGAAACGCCAGACTTCCGCATACGAACGGGTGATGTTTTTCAATGCCCGTCAGAAACCGATGTACTTTGCTTTCCATCTGAAGATCAGGGAAGAAATCGGGGCAGATGAACTGAAGACGGCTCTGGCAGCGGTCAGGCCCCGCTATCCGCTTTCTGCGGTGAGGGTCGGTTCCGGTCCGGGCAGGAGTCAATGGATAACTACCGATGATGTTCCGGAGTACCCGGTAACCGTTCTGACACAGGGTGCTGACTGGAGAGAAACCGTTTCTGAAAAGCTGAATGAAAAATGGGATGAAAGCACCGGGCCCATGGTGAAGGCCGCTCTTATTCCGGGTAAGGAAAAATCGGATCTTCTGGTGTTTTTTCATCATGCGGTGTGCGACGGTATGTCCGCAGTGTATTTCATTAAGGATCTGTTCTGCACTCTGAACGGTGAACCGATGTCAGGCGAAAAGGCTTCGGACAAATGGGATCCGGTACTTACAGAAGCAATAAGAGGTGATGTACAGGAAGAATTTGAAAAAAGCGAGCTTCCTGTCTGGCTCAAGCACAAGCTCCACCTCCAGGTCAAGATGAAACCCTGTCCCCGGTTTCATTTTCTTCAGCCTTCGTTTGACATCCGTTCCATTGAACTGGACGCAGAGGAAACTTCCCAGCTTGCCAATCGTGCAAAAGAGTGGGGCGTTTCGGTGCATTCCTATCTTGGTGCAGTGATGCTTTCCACTTTTGCCGAGAGGTTTGCACGGAGTACCGGCCATGAGCGGATCATCCAGAGTCCTGTCAGTTTCAGGCATTTTCTCAAAGAGGAGTGCTCCGAAGCGTTCGGGATATTCATGGGAATAATGAAGGAGAAGGTGGACTGCGCTCCGGGGCGTTCTCTTGGGGAAATCGCCTCTCAGATCCATTCCGGGTTCCGCACCCAGATCAATACCACCGAAAAGCTGAAATTCTATCTGAGTTTCATGACCTACATGCTTCAGGAGATAGAGGATCCGGAATCATTCTGGTACAGCAGCCCCCGTCATGATTCCATGGATTACGATTTCTCGCTTTCAAACCTGGGACGGATCAATATTCATGACAAGAAAGAGAGACTTCTCGAGCTGCACGGACCCGTGTTCAGTGCAGTCGACGGGGAGCGGATTTTCGGCGTGAACACCACAAACGGCCGCATGGCGGTTACCATGATTTACGACAGCAACTGCTTCTGCAGAGAGTGGGCAGAGGAACTTTTCGGGCGCATCGAGGAGAAGCTGCGGGTGAGAGAGACGACGGGAGTTTAGAAGTTATATCAAAACAGGAGATTATATGAAGGAAAAAACAAAAATCACTCTGTTGACCATTCCGTCTGCGGTAGTTGCGGTTACCACTTTGCTGCTGCTTTTTCCGCCGTTCTGGAATCAGTACCTGCGAAGGGATTCGGAGGCGATGTCTTTTTGGCTGGTTGCCATCGAACTGGGACTGCTCTTTGCAGGTGCGGTTTTTTCAAAGGTGAAAATCTCCATTACCAAAACAAGCGTGCTGATTATTGCGGTTCTGACTACAGCGGCTTTCCTGTGGGTGTTTACCATACCAGCATACGATCTTCACAAAGTCGTGATAATGTTTGTTCTGCACCTTGTCAGCTGTACTGCTGTGTTTTTTATATCCAGACATCTGGAAAGAAAAGCGCAGGATGAAGAGGAGCTTGATTCTTTGTTCCGGTGAGGGACGCTTTGCATCACTGCATCAGTAATCGTGTCTTGATCACGTGTGCTCCGTTCCCAGATCTGTCGACCCTGTATCCCTGAACTCCTCCAGATGCGCCACGTGGCTCTCCTCCTCTGAGGCCAGAAGGGCAAAGGCGTGACGAAGCTCCGCCACCACCGAACTCTGCGCAAGCTTACGGTAGAACCCGGCGGTTATCTTTTCATGCTTGATCGCGGATTCCAGAATCGCGCTGTTCGAATCTCTGCCCCTGATTTCAGGTGATGTGCTGGGAACCGATGGAACTGCGGGGATGAATGTTTCAGGTTCATGTTTTCCTGTCAGCTGATGAATACGGGCGAGATGCCCCTGCTCCTCCTCGGCCAGATGAATCAGAAGATCCCGCAGAGGTGCAGAATCCGTTTTTTTGGACATTTTTAAATAATCCTCCGCGGCCCCTTTCTCGAACCCTTGCGCAGCCTTGAATGCCGCGGTGGCCAGAATGCCCTGAGGGACCTCGCGGGTGACTTTCACTTCCTTTGTCGCCTGGGCTTCTCTGTAGGACTGCAGAGCGGTAATGAACAGTATTATGCCGAACACCAGAAACAGAACCGCCGCCACGCCCTGGATACAATGCTGAGGGATGACCCGCTGAAGAAAGGTCCCCGCCAGCACCGCCACCAGTGTCGAGAGCACCAGTGCGCTTGCTGCTCCGGCGAACACAGACCAGGGGGATTTGGTTCCCGCCGATGCCGCCATTGATGCCAGTTGAGTCTTGTCGCCCAGTTCGGCCAGAAAGATCAGTGCGAAGGTGCTGAAAAAGAGACGCCACTCCATTGAGACTCCTTGGGGATGGTTTTCGTGAATAGATTTGAAGCATAATATGTTTTCTGATTGCGGTGTATGCCAAACGGCATTTCTCTGGAAGTGTTCATTTTCCCGGTGGAGGACCCCGCCACACGTGTGTCACAAGCCGTTCTGGAAAGATCCCGTCACGAATATGGGTTTCATATTTGAACCTCACGTTGCATGCAGCCATTCTGGAAGAAACACGTCTCGAATGCCGGGTGCCATGGTCGCCCCCGACCATGTCCTTTTCTGAATGAAAGCTGCAATAATCCTTAAATCAAAAATCAGACTTCCGAAATCCAAAATCACAGAAAAGTATCCGTGCCTACCAGCTCAACTCCAGCCTTGCTCATCTCCTCAAGTGCCCGTTCCGTGCTCTGGGGCGTTATCCCCGCGCATGCGTCCACCGGCACCACCACGTTTCTGTAGCCTAAAATTTCCCGAGCATCCATGGCGGTGTTGATCACGCAGTAATCGGTGGCAATTCCGCAGACCACAAGCAGAAACGGGTCTCCTCCGGCAATCTGGTCGATTATTCCGTTCATGCCGGTTGCGGTCTTTTTGTCATTTTCGTAAAAACCGCTGTAGGAATCGACACTGAGATGATACCCTTTTCTGACGACGAAGTGAATGTTGCGGGTATCGAGCAGCGGGTGGAAATCGGCGCCCTTTGTGGCCTGCACACAGTGATCGGGCCACAACTGCTGCTCTCCGTAGGGAGCCTCTATTATATCCAGAGGTTTCTTCCCGGGGTGTGCCGATGCGAATGATATGTGACCTACCGGGTGCCAGTCCTGAAGCGCGATGGCGCGGTCAAAGGAACCCCGGTTCAATAATGCATTTATGTTGGGGATGATCCCTGCCCCGTTTTCCGTGGGCAGGCGCCCTCCGGGGCAGAAGTCATTCTGCATATCAGTAATCACCAGAATCTTATTCATTTCAGCCCTCCGCTCGGTTCGTGGATGCTTTCCCAGTACTACAACTTTTGTTCCAATGAAAAAACGTTGATGTCACGTTGCGAACAGTGAAAAAGGCACCGTTGCGTACAGCCGGATTTGTACTTAACTCTTTGACTTTCAAACGGTAATGATCTATTATAATTTACTGGGCCGAGGCGGATTTACCGCTCCCTGACACAATACCGCCACCTGCCTGAAGTGGAACGTTAGTTGCATCTCACTTTCGGTCTTTCGGGTAAAGCCGCTTGTCAGCACAGGGCCGGTTTGCGGAAATCCCGGTCTGCCCAAAGTGAACGGAAAGTTTTCACGGATGCACTGAATGTATTTTATGAATTGCTGCTTGAATGTTGTTCAGAGCCAATGAATAGTCATGGAGATCATCAGAATGCGCAAAACAGCAACTCTTGCGCTGTTTTTAGTCACAGTTCTTTGTTCAACGGCCCTGTCCAGGGTATTCGAACTGGAAAAGCTGCTCAGGGATGCCTACAAGACATCAAATGAGCTGAGGACCATCGAAAAGGAACTTCAGAAAGCCGAAGCTCAGGTCAACGAAGCCATGGGAACCGCGCTTCCCACCGTTTCCACTTCGGTAAACTATGCCTATTCCATTTCCCAATACAGCCCCTTTTCCATGCCCTCCTCCTCTGAACCGGTCACACTGGTCGATTCTCTTGGCGCGTATGGAATCAGCCCATATGACTCCTTGGGGCGTAGCATGTATATGGTGGCGGGGGCAATGGATCAGATGCTTCAGTCGCTCAATTCCATAGCCGAGGACAAAAGGAAAAACTCCCTTTCACTCAGCCTCTCCATCAATCAACCTATTTATGCTCAGGGCAAGGTGGGGATCGGGCTCAAAATTGCCGAAACCCATCAGTCCATGCTGGTGTGCAAATACAATGAAGTGAAACTCCGGGTCAAAGCCAAGGTCATCACCCGGTATCATGCCACGCTCATTGCGAAGAAAAATTTCGAGGTAGCACGTCAGAATCTAAATCTGCTTGAAAAATCACATCAGATTTCAGTCACCCGGTTCAATGTGGGAAACGGAAGCGAATTCGACACTCTTTCCACACAGCTTTACCTTCAGAATGCCAAGGCTGATCTGTACAAGGCGGAAAGTGATCTGCGCCTTGCCAAGGAAGCCCTGGTTCTTGCTGCTGGCCTGAGTGTGAGCCCCGAGAATTTCCAGCTTGAGGGTGAAATCCCCGATATGCCGTTCGAGATGACTCTCGAGCAGGCAATCGACAATCTGCACAGCAATAACTACACTGTAAATCAGCTCAAGGGCAGCACCGAACTTTCCGATTACATGGTCCGACTGGCAAAGAGTGATTTCCGGCCGATGATCTTTGCCGGGGCGTCGTTTGGAAGGGTGGGACGATTCACTGACTTCGGTGATATGAACCAGGGCAGCAACTGGTCCAATGATCACAAGGTGTTTGTTGGAATGAACTGGACTCTTTTCAGCGGTCTGCAGAGAACCCAGAAGCTTCGTCAGGCTCAGATGGACCGCTCCATCACTTATATCAATGAGCAGCAGATCATTGAAAATCTGGAATTGGCTGTAAAGAATGCCTATGAACAGGTGATGATCAACCGCAACCGGCTGGAAGCCATCCGCAGTGTCATGGATCTGGCTGAGAAGAGCTACGGAATCGCTGCGAAAGCATACGAAGTGGGGCAGAGGCCTCTTATTGATATGAGAAACGCCGAGCTTGAAATGACCCGGGCCCGGACAAATTACAATGCGGTGCTGTTTGCCTATCTCAAGGCGGTGGTGGATCTCCAGGTGCTCACCGCTGATCTGTAGTCAAGATTAACAGGATATGGAAATGAAGAAAAATGACAAATCACGTGTGTTCGGATTTTCTCTGAAAACGGCGCTGCTGTTCTCTGTTCTGCTGTATGCGGGATGCAGTGAAAAGGAGGAGCCCGCGGAGAGTATAGAGGACATTCAGAGGCGTGAGGGGATTCCGGTAGGGGTGCTTACCGCTCAGAGAGGACCCGTTTCCGATATGGAAAGAGTAAGCGGCGTTGCTCAAGGGTATCATCAGGCCAAAGTAACCGCGATCATGCCCGGAAGAATATCCAGAGTGAAAGTGAAGGTGGGTGACAGGGTAAAGAGAAACAGTTCTCTCATGGTGATCGACCCCGATGACCGTACTAAAAGTTATTCTTTCATAAAACAGAAACTCGAGGATGCCACCAGACGACGCGAGCGGCTTCAGGCCCTTTCCCAGAGGGGTGCCGTATCAGACGAGGCGCTTGAACAGGTGGAGCTTAAGATTGACGAAGCTAAGCGGGGGCTTCAGAATATCCGTAAAGCCCAATTCGTGCTGGCTCCTTTCAGCGGCATAGTGGTGAAGGTGTTTCAGAACGAGAACAACTCTGTGGGACCCGGTAGTGCGCTTCTGGAATTGGCGAGCCTGAACAAAGTGCGTATCGTTTCCACCGTGAGCGATGCTCTTGTCCACAGGTTCAAAGTGGGGCAGACCGCCATGGCCGTGGTGGGCAATGATACTCTCACCGGAAAACTGGACCGGGTGCCGCTTGCAGGTTCGGCCGCTACGCTCAGCTTCACTCTGGAAACAGTGTTTGACAATCCTGACATGGTCATCAAGCCGGGAATGTATGTTCCGGTCTACGTCGTGGTGGACAGAAAAAAGGATGCGGTAGTGCTTCCCCTGGAGACGGTTATCTCTGATGGTTCTCAGCAGTACCTCTATGTCGTGCGCAACGGCAAAGCGGTTAAGACTGATGTCAGGACCGGAATACAGAACGGCTATGATGTGGAAATTCTTGAGGGGGTTGAACCCGGTGAGAAGGTGGTTGCAAGCGGTGCCGGACTTCTCAATGACGGTGTTAAAGTGAAAGTGGTGAATTGAAAGGTTTTGACAACCAACCGGGACTGAAGACAAAATGGTATTGACCAACATAAGTATAAAAAAGCCGGTTATGATGCTGATGGTGATTGCGGCGTTCATCATCTTCGGGGTGATAGGTTTTCTGGCGCTGCCCATTGATCTCATGCCCAATGTCGAGGTGCCTTTTGTCACTGTACGGACCATCTATCCCGGTGCCGGTCCCGAGGAGATCGAGACATCTGTGATAAAGCCCCTCGAAGAGCAGATGGCCACTATCCCCAATATAAAGAACATCTCCTCCTTCGCCAATGAGGGAGTGGGGTTCATTATTCTCGAATTCAATCTGGGTGTCGATCCCGATCTGGCGGCTATCGATGTAAAGGACAAGACTGATGCGATTCTTTTCGAACTGCCCGAAGATCTTCTCAAGCCGGTGATAAGCAAGTTTGATATAAACGAGCAGCCTATCATAAACCTGGCTCTTACCGGACCGGTATCCGCAGAGAAGCTCAGGGTGATCGCCGACAAGCGGGTCAAGGACGAGCTGGTCAAGATCGGCGGAGTGGCGAATGTGGATGTCAGAGGTGGGCGCGAGCGGGAGATCAGAGTCCTTCTCGACAAAAACCGCATGGATGCGCTCAAGCTCAACTACCAGACCGTGGCCGGGGTGATCGCCTCTCAGACGGTGAGTATTCCCGGAGGACATGTTTCCGGCACACGCAAGGAGTATACGGTCAGGGTGGAGGGGGAGTTCACCGGTCTGGATGAGATCCGCAATCTGGGTATTCCGGTAAACGGTTCTGTCGTGCCGCTTCATACGTTTGCGGATGTGGTTGATGGCTACGAGGAGATGCGGGAGCTCGCCCGGTTCGACCGGAAGAATTCTGTGGGACTGGCAATCTACAAACGCCCCGATGCCAATACGGTGAGGGTGGCAAAGGAGATTCATGTCCGGATAAAGCAGCTGGGGACCGATCTCCCCTCCGGGGTAAATATCAGCGTTGCCCAGGACAGGTCTGAGTACATCGAGGAATCTGTCAATGATATGTACCGCAACCTTCTTATCGGTATGGGGCTGACCGCACTGATGCTCTTTCTGTTTCTGGGTGACTGGCGGGTGACCATTATCGCTGCCGCCACCATTCCCGCATCGGTGGTGATTACCTTTGCAGGTATGAATGCGTTCGGATTCAGCCTCAACATAATGACCCTTATGGCACTGGCCATTTCGGTGGGAACGCTTGTTACAAATGCCATTATCGTGCTTGAAAATATCGTGCGTCACAGGGATACCGGCATGCCTGTGCGGAAATCCGCCGAGGTGGGTGCCAATGAAGTGGCCATTGCGGTCTTGGCATCCGTGCTTACAAATGTGGCGGTATTCGCTCCCATGGCGAATATGGAGGGGATAACGGGGCAGTTTTTCGTGTCGCTGGGGTTGACCATTGTCACAGCTACCCTGGTGTCTCTTTTTCTGTCCTTTACCTTTGCTCCGCTTGCGGCATCCCGCATCCTTTCCACCCGCAGTGCAGGCGAAAAAAAGCATCTGCTTCAGCCGGTGCTTGATTCCATTTCGAATCTCTATTCATCCATGCTGGACAAAGCTTTGAGATTCAGAAAGACGATGGTGGCGGCAGCGGCGGTTCTCTTTGCTCTGACTCTGTTTCTCATCGGTCCCAGAGTCGGAATGGAGATGTTTCCTCAGAGTGATCAGGGGATTATTTACATCAATCTCGAAATGCCCTCGGGGACGTCTCTTGAGGAGAGTAACAGGGCTTTGGAGACAATAGAGAAGAGAGTATCGGAGCTGCCCGATGTGAAAAGCATGTATGCGTCTCTTGGCGGCAGCGGAATCAATACCGGAGTGAATCATGCTTCTGTCACCCTGCAGCTCAAAGACCGCGCACAGCGCGAGGCAAGCACTGCAAGCAATGCCAACAGGGTCAGACACTTTTTGACCGATATACCCGGGGCCAGAATCGTGGTGTCCGAGGCGGAATTCATGAGCACCGGAAGTGAGGGGGATATCTCCGTTGAGGTGACCGGTGATGAGATGGAGGAAATTCTCGCACTGACTGATTCGGTTAAAGTCAGGATGAAGGAGGTCCCCGGGCTGGTGGACATACAGACCTCGTGGAAAGAGGCCAAGCCGGAGGTGAAGTTTGTTCCCAAGCGGATGCTGGTTGACGAGTATCATACCAATGTGGCAACCATGGGTACCGTTCTGAGGGGATCGCTTACCGGAAACGAAGTGGCGCTTTTCAGGGAGGAAAACGATGAATACAACATACGTCTGATGTATTCGCAAGAGGACCGGGAGAATGTGGATGCGGTGGAGAACATCTCCGTTCCCACTCCTCGGGGAATGGTACCGATCAAGGTGCTTTCTGAAGTTCGCCGCGAAGGGGGAGCGGCCAGTATCCAGCGCAAGAACAGGCAGCGCTTGGTCACGGTGAGTGTGAATGTGTCATCGGGTGCGGTGGGGACCGTCACCGAGGAGCTTCAGGAGCTGGTTGACCAGATAGAGGTGAAGCCCGGTTACCGTATCTATTTCGGAGGTCAGCAGGAGATCTGGGCCGAGTCGCTGCGTACGCTGCTTTTTACCATTGTGCTGGCGATAGTGCTCACTTTTTTGGTGCTGGCCGGATCAATCGAATCGCTCACTCAGCCCTTTATCATAATGCTCACTCTTCCTCTGGGGCTTATCGGTGTGCTCTGGGCACTTTTTCTCAGCGGCAAGTCCATATCCATGCTTTCGCTTATGTCTATGGTGATGCTGGTGGGTGTGGTGGTGAACAATGCCATTCTGATAATTGACTATGCCCACAAGCAGCAGCGTGAGGGCTTGAACCGTTTTGCGGCCATCTCCCGTGCCTGCAAGGTGAAATTCAATGTGATTCTCATGATGAACCTGGCGGTGGTGCTTGCACTTCTCCCCCAGGCCCTTGATTTCACCAGTTTCCAGGCCCCCTTTGCAATCACCGCGATAGGGGGGATTACGGTTTCCATGGTGATGACCCTTTTTGTGATACCCAGTCTGTATGTTCTGGGAGAGAAGAGAAAGGTTTCATCAGAAACAGCGTAAACGCCGTCACTGAAAAAGCCAAGCTCGGCGGACCGGGCTGATGAACGGAATTTAGTATTGAAATTGATATCTGAAACAGGAGATATTAAAACAGATTACTTGATCCTGCGTGATGCCATGATTTCAGCTAGCTTGCGTACTGATTGTGAAATATCCTCTATCGGTCCTTTATGACTGACACGATCTGCTAAAATCATGGTTCCCTTTTCAAGGTCAATCAGTCGAGCCGCAACTATATATGAATTTCCGAGTCTGCCTAAACTGCCGATAACAATACTTTCAACATTGAGTATTCTTCCAATCTTAATCGCGCAATCACTGTCTGTACATCCAGTTTGCTGAAATCCCTGTTCTTTGAGTATTTCATCCATCTGACTTCGTTCAAGCACTGTGAATTTGTTTGTCTTAAAGAGTTCTTCTCTTAAGAAATCCGAAACAATTGATGCTTCAGTTGCTGAAACATTTTTCCCTTCCAAATCCACTAATGCAATGTTGATCTTTTTCCGGCTGCCGGTGTCTGCTGCAAGTGAGTTGGAAATATCCGGGGTTACTACGTCCGAATGTGTAAATTCGGAATTCTTACCGGCTGCAGCCTTGATCGCATATTCCTGAGAGGCAAGACTTCTGGCTGCTTGATCGAAAACTTTATCAAATGCAGAACGGAATGCTGTTTCGACCGGTTCAACCCTGTACCATGAATAGAACATGACATTATAGCTCTGCAGAGCCTTCTCTTCAATACGTTCGATTTCCCCTTTGCTGTCATCATAGATTTGAGCTGTCAAGGATACTTTGGCATCACCCCAGGATGGAGTGAGAGGCCAGTAGCCCGGAAATGGATAGAAGAACAGTGCATCGAGTACCCAGGTCCGGTAACGGCTCATGCTGGGTTCGATCACAATGTCCATAGTGATGTAAGTACTGCTTTCTATCTGCTGGTGGTCGCCGGTGAGGTCTTGCACGGATCTGAACCGGCATTGAGCTTTGATGTATTCTATAAATTTGGCTTTTACCGAAGAAACGTCTCCGGGGTTGTCACTGTCGGACAGATTGCGCAGTCTGAAGGACGTTATGAAAAGGTCTATATCTGAAAAATCTGTGTGTTTTTCACTCAGGGACGGGGCATTGGGCATTACAAGATAGCGAGGAGTGGCACATGAATTTATCAGAACAGATAAAAATATCACTTTCAGAATTAATATCCGACGCATCTCGCTTTTTCCTTCTATTCTAGAATGCTGGAACGGAATCCATCTCTGTTGTTCAGATAACAAGCGTGGTCTTATGCTGATCCTATTTGAATCAAATCTGATATATGAAACTGTTTGCGACAGTTCATTTTTGATATTTACAATTGCCTTCGTGAGATAATTCTGAAATTCATTATAAAATATGTTTTCTTCCCAGCTGAAATCAATCTGCGAATCCTTAAGGAGTGACAAAAGTGCTTCCGGATAGCTATCCGGGCGTTGATCCTACCGAAATCTGCAAGTGTTGAGGAGGGGATTTATTGGAGGAAACCGGGCAGTGATCCTCTGCAAGCTTCTTTTGGCTTCCTGGACAAACATCTGATTGTTGTTCTTCTTTTCAATCACGCTCTTCAGGATGCTTGTTATTGATTCTGATCTGAATGATTGGAAGGCGCGCAGCAGTCTTCAGATCATAAGCTCTTCTGTAGTGGATTGATAAATGTCGACCAGTGTTTTTTTCATGGAAAAATCAAAATATTTCTTGGCAATATGCCCCACCACGTCAATCGCTTCCAGTTTCTGACAGAATTCTCCAGATACAAAAACTGGTTCAAGGTAATTAGTTTCTGTTCAAAATACGAGAAATGCCCAGGTGGGCTCCGATAGGTGAGAACTCATCCGCAAACGGAGTAGAAACAGTGAAACACCCTCCTGCACTCAGACTGGTTTTTGAGTCAGAAAAAGTTATGGAAGAACAGAAAAGAATCGCAGCTGCAAGACATAAAAAAAATCTTCTCATGACTGATTTACCTTTCTTTTGTTTTGAAACCAGCTTATCCCCCGCTTTTTTTGATGTCGCTGGAGTTTCGGGGGTATGGTGAAACGGGTTTTGCCAGCTTTTATCAATATAAATAAGATGTGGTAAATCGGTCAATCAACAGAGGTTTTGAAGTCAATTCTGCAGGGCAGGAAAAAGTGCAGTGATGGGTAAAGATGCCACATGGCTCTGCCTGTTCAAAAGCATAGTACCTCTGCGTGCTTCTGGGCTCTGAAGTGAACTTGGAAGCTGAAAAACTGCACCATGCTCCAACATGGTACAGCAATCAATTCAGCGCTGTTCGGAAATGGACAGAATGTTACCCTCGCTATCCTTGAACCAGGCCACTTTCTCGTTACCCAGCCTGGCAATCCCGCGATCGTCGGTGACTATTCCGGGAAGGTCGTACTTTTCGAAAACCACACCGCGTTCAAGCAGTGTATTCGCCGTATTATCAAAATCATCGACCATCCAGAGCGCAACCGTGTGTTCGGCCCTGGTGGGTTCATCCCGCTTGTAGAGCATAAGCTTGCTGCCGCCGCCGGACTCAAGCATCACCATGGGGGGAGTATCGATATCGGTAGCTGGCAGCCCCAGCTTCTCGGTATAGAATTTTTTTGCCCGAATAAGATCGGTGGCGGGGAGTATAGTGACAGCCTGGTTATCTTTCAGCATATGGGTCTCCCTTGTCTGTGGATTCGAAGTTAAAACACAGGTGACCTCGCCGGCATCCGGCGGGTGTTCTGTGGATCTGTTCGGCGGCTCCTCAATCATCGGGGGAGCGTGCCGTATCTTCATGGAGATTCAAAATGCAGACCCTTTTGGAGTGCTGTTTCGGGCAGGGGAGGCGCGGTAAACCGGAGTGGGAATGCCTTAGAGCGCTGTTTTCTGCCCGGAAAAGGGACCTCTAAGAGGCGAATCCGGCCTGTTTTGTCATAAGTCGCTCTGCAGAATCAAGCAGTT
>JBKGXV010000080.1:0-14756 GCA_046546375.1 Chitinispirillaceae bacterium
AGCGAACCGGCAATCTACCGTCATTTTCCAAACAAAATCGCCATTCTCGAGGCACTTGTCGACGATCTGGGTGAATATCACCGGGAGTTGGCTCAGAAATACCTGCTGAATGGTGACCTGGAAGAGATCAGGCGTTTTGTCCTGGAAATCATCAGAAACCTGACCCGGAAACCGGCGCTGAGCTCGGTCATCTTCTCCGAGGAGATCTTTCGGAACGAACCGTCCCTTGCCCTGAAAGTGAAAGAATTCATGTATGGTACCGAGCAGACGATGACCGGGCAACTGAGTCAGTCTTCCCTCTCCCGCACACTGCCGGCACAGCACATCTGCTGGATGCTTCTGGGGGCGATACGGTTTCTGGTCACCCGCTGGCGCCTTTCTGAATTCTCCTTTGATCTGGAAGCGGAGGGCGGAGCTTTTCTGGACAACCTGTGGAAACTGCCCGTGGTTCAGAACGATACGGGAAATCCGCAACAATCTCGATAATCATATGAAAGGAGTCCGGAATGATTACTGTTAAAAAACTGAAAGAACAGCCGGTCATGGAAACGGCCCACAATGTGGACGCCCGCAATCTCTACAACACCTCCGATGCCATGGTGACGGTGATCCGTCTTGAACCTGGCCAGTCGCTTAAAAAACACATCACCCCGGTTGATGTCGCTTTCTACGTGCTTGAAGGAACCGGTGTCGTGCAGATCGGCGATGAGAAGATGCAGGTGGAGAAGGATTCACTGGTGGAAAGCCCCAGGGATATTCTTCACTGCTGGTACAACGAAAGCGGTTCGGACCTGCGTTTCATGGTGATCAAGGCCCCGCGCCCGGAAAGGAAAACGACATTCGTTTCGTAGCTCCCGGGAGGGATCCGGGGTCGGACCATCAGTCTGAATCGTAACCCGCTGATTTTCCTGAATTACATATGAGAAAAGCAGCCTGTTTTGCCCCTTAGAAGGTCTTTTCGGGACCCGGAAATGCCCTTTTAAGGGTACGGGCGCATTTCTTCGGCCGGATGCTAAAACCTTCCTTTTAAGCGCATAAAAATGCTCTCTAAGCGCCGAAAACACCCGTTTGTCCGGGCTAACTCATTGATTTCAAAGAAGTGCTCATGGTCCGACCCCGGAACGGCTCGACAACGGGGGCTGTTTTTGCTTATATTGAGTACCATGGACACCACACACCGGCAGGTCATAACCATATCGGTCGGCATCGTGAAAGCCTTTCTCATCAGGGGAAAAGGTAACATTCTGGTTGATACCGGAATTGCGGGAACAGAGAGAAAAGTGCTCAATGAGATAAGGAATGCCGGGGTTCGGATTGAGGACATTTCTCTTGTCGTTCTCACCCACGTGCATTCCGATCATACCGGCGGGCTGTATGAAATAAAGAAACGTACAGGTGCCAGAGTTGCCGTTCACAAAAGCGAAGCCGGCTTTCTCAAACAGGGCAGAAGTGCAGATATCAAACCATCCAGTTTTTTGGGCAGGATCGTATTTCCGTTTCTGAGAAACTCCTCCTTCAGATCAGTAAAACCCGATATCGAAATCGATGAAGAATTATCCCTGGATGAATTCGGCATCGAGGGCACGGTCATTCATACTCCGGGACACACCGATGGCTCCGTATCTGCCATGCTCTCAACGGGTGAAGCGATCATCGGGGATCTCTTCTCTGGAAAAGGGATGAAGAGAAAAGCCGGCAGGCCCATGTTCGCCACCAGTATGGAAAAGTTGAAAACGACACTGGACAAGATCATGGAACACGATCCTCAAGTCATCTACACCTCCCACGGCGGGATCTGTTCTGTTGAAGCGGTGAGAAAGCTCAGAGCGCAAATCGGGTAATATTCTTTTTCACCACCGATCATTTCCCTTGCCAATCAAAACGACGAAACCCATTTTTTCAACTCGAAAACAGTGAAAAAAGACTTCTGTTCACCAGTCAGAAACCGTGACTGTCATCAGCCGCGTGAAGCGAATCCAGTCAGCGCGCAATTTTCAGAAAAAGCTTATAAATGATGCCTGAAAAATCAGTTCAATCCATCCCCTATGATCTCAGAGCCGGAGAGCGTTCATCGGATACCTTCTATACTATGCTGCGGGAATTCAGCACCACATGCATGGATCATATCTGCACTGCCGGGGTAAGCGAGTTTCTGACCGTTAAACACCCCTCATACCGCGGACGCGAAGACGAACTGTTCTGCGGCAAAGAGAAAATCGAATATTTTCTGAACATGGTTGCATCGGAGTTGATGAACCGGGGACTGCGTGAACAGTTTGAAAACACAAGCGAGCGAGTGGTGCTTGTTCCAGGCTGCATGAGAGCGCAGCCGGCGAGCAGAGCAGGGCACGCCGTGAGGGAATGGATATTTCATGCACCGGCTGTACAGAGAAGTGCAATGTCCTGAGAGTATCACGGCTGGGAGAAATCCATGGGTTCAGTTATTGCGTTGGTTCAGAAAATAGTCTCCCTGCTCTGTTCTCAGAATCAGCTCATAAGCTTTTGCGCCTGTCACCTGCTCCCAATCCACGGTAACAGGTATTTCACATTCATCGGACATATTTGCAGGAGAAATCAATACAGGCGCCGGTACCGGGAATTCCACCCGGGGTTATGCTGATACCTTCGCGATGGAGCTGAGTGACAGGCACAGGAGCAGGGAGACAAACGTTTTGGATACCTCAGATGCTCTCTTCATGATTCAGGAGCAGTCGGGCAGCGGCACGGGTTATCACCGTTTCCCGCCTTCATTGACAGACATCATGATTAACCGTTTCAGAAGAGGCCCGGTGAAGAACGTATCTCCCTGCCGGGTGAAGATTTAGGCGAGGTCCGACCCCTGCGGATCCAGGCTTCGGGCATAAAAAAAGCCCTCCACGGCGGAAGACCGCCAGGGAGGGCTCCATTTCACGCTCCTCGCTTATACTCCGAGCGCGCAATGGTGGAGGTGAGGGGAGTCGAACCCCTGTCCGAGAGACAATCAGCACGAACCGCTACATGCTTAGTCCACCTTTTGATCTCATCCCCCGAACCGCCGGCAGACAGGCTGCCCGAGAGACCAGTACCTTAATCTCACCCGCAGGCCGGTACCTCCTGCGAGCCAGCACCCTGATTTGCCCGACTGCGTACGGGTGCGCTCCGCAGCCGAGTCGCCGCCTTTATTTAGGCAGCCATTGCGAAAGAATGATCTTCGGCAATTATAGTTTTTATCGGATGATTAACGAGGCCAACCG
This sequence comes from Chitinispirillaceae bacterium, assembly GCA_046546375.1. Lineage (GTDB taxonomy): Bacteria > Fibrobacterota > Chitinivibrionia > Chitinivibrionales > Chitinispirillaceae > JAEZKC01. The sequence continues at coordinate 3,234 of JBKGXV010000080.1, forward strand.
ATAATCCTCGGCATGCTGTCCAATACCTTTCATCTCCCGTCGAAAACCAGTACACCCCCTTATTCAATTACGAGTCGGACAATTTCAAATTACGAATTATTGAAAGTTTATGAATACCCGATTATACTGTCGAATGACTAAATATAGGTTTCGCACATCTATAAGCATACGGTCAGATACCTTTGATATTTTCGGATTCATAGAAAAATTCAGCGGTTTCCGCAACACCGGTTATACCCATTTTATCTTTCATTGTTTTCTGTATGCTGCCGCTTATCCTGAGGAGTTCTTCACAATCAGATATCAGGATTTCACTGTTGCGCAGAATACCGCTGTCCCTTAAAAGCCTCAACCAATACCTCGTCTCCCGGGCCTCTTTGTATGCGACGGTAAGTTTAAACAGGAAATCTTTTTGTGAAATAAGCACCGGCGGCCTCTTCCACATTGGCTCCGATAGATGTCCCGCTCCGGAGAAGCTGATCGAAAAGAATGCTCAACCTGTTATTATCTGCCGAATCAATTACTGTTTTTCACAATCTTCAGCGCAAAAGCATAACTCTTGTCCTGCAGAACATTCTCTTTCACAGCTTTCCCTTCATAACGTAATTCGTCGTAATTCGTAATTCGTAATTTTTAATTGTCTACGCCGATTCTCTAATGATGAACTTGGTCTGAAGCTCCTTGTGCTTTGTGCCGGATTCGCGCCCCTCGATCTTGTCCACGATCATGTTGATGGCGTAATCGCCCATCTCAAGCTTGGGCTGGCGCACGGTTGTAAGCCCCGGCTCTATCACCATGGCGGCAGGAAGATCATCATACCCCACAACTGCCCAGTCTCCGGGCACCTGCACTCCCCTGCGCTTGGCTTCTTTTATGATACCGATAGCCACCATGTCCCCTGCGGGAACAAAGACGGCAGTAACGGCAGGTTCCACCTCGCGGATTCTGTCGAAAACCCTGATACCGTCACCCATCAGATCATCCTCCAGCTCGAAAACCAGCTCCGGGCGAAAGGGGATGCTGTTGCGCTGAAGCGACAGTTTGTATCCCTGAAGTCTTTCTCTGGTGGGAAGGCCCTGCTTGCTCGAGGTGACACACGCTATATTCCTGTGCCCCTTGCCGATGAGATAATCGGTGGCATCCATGGCCCCGCCCTCGTTATTCACATACACACTGTCCAGATGCTCGCAGTTGCGCGCCACCACTATACTGGGAACACTCTCCTCGCGGAAAATAGTGAGCTCCTCGTCGGTGACAATGGAGCTGATCAGAATAACACCGTCTATACGCCGCTCACGGGCCAGACGCTGAAACAGCTCCGCCTCACTCTCTCTCTGACCGATGGTGTCGAAAAGCTGCACGGTGTAGTCTATATCCCTGTTGGTGCTCTTTATGCCCTGAAGGATTCTCACCACGAACGACGAGGCCAGATTGGGCACGATCACCCCGATGGAATTTGATTTCTTGGTTGCCAGTCCCCTGGCGATAACGTTTGGATAGTAGTTGAGATCCTTTGCTATCTTGAGAACCTTTTTCCTGGTCGCCTCGGAAATATTGGGTTTATTGTTGATGACCATCGATACCGTTGCGGAGGTCACTCCCGCCTTCTCCGCGATATCCTTAAGAGTCACTGTCATAAGCCACCACCTTTACTTTGATACAGAACCGAACGTCTACAGTTTGAAGGTGATACGGAACATCGCCTCATTCATGCCTACCGCAAGATCGGGAGCAAGCCCCATTTTTTCCTCGTAGTCACTGAGATGCGCATCCACCACCGCATCGAAAATGGAATAGAGATAAAAGAAAAGCGAATACCACAGATAGGTGTTACGTCTGGAGAAAGCCTGATCATACCTGCTTTTCCAGTACCCAAGATGCTCCAGCCGATGATCATACTGCGCGGATGTGGAATCTCTCATCTGATTGTACCTGTTCTGAGCATCGGTCATCAGCCGGTGATGATTCAGGGACATCACTCCAAGTGATATCTGGCTCATGATCACCATCCCCGCCTTGCTCGGAGAACCGTTGTAAAGCTGTCCCAGACCCAGCCCGGGTATGGCGGCAAGCCACCCGGCCTTCTGAGGATCCCGGGGTCCGGATTCGACCCACAAACCGCTCTCCCCTGCCGCATCCATGAGATTGAACACATACCCTCCCAGCATCCAGGCCATCGCGTTATGGGAGGTCAATCTGGCCTGACGGGCTTCATACTGAGCCCTGTCCCGGTAGATTGAGAAGTTACCCGCCCTGGACATAACCGAATCATACTCATCACCCTGCAGCTGTAGCGCGGCATCCTGATAAAAACTCATCGAATCTCTGAACCGCTCAACCTCATCTGTGCGGTTGTGCTCCTCGGCACGCCAGAACAGAGCCACACCTCCTGTTATGGCTTCGAGCGCAAGAAACGTACCACCTTTGAAAGGATGTCCGGTGTAAAACTGACCCGCTCCGGGCAGCACCGCCGATAACGTGAGCGCGTTTTTGGCTTTCCTGTTCATCTCTTCATCCGAAGGCATCTGCAGCTTCATTGTACTTTTCTGCACCTGGAGGGAATCCTCCCCAAAAACAGGTGAAACGATAAGAAAACATACAGATACCGCGAATGCAATCACATATACTACTATTTTCTGGCCCATTTTATTTAATCCTTTAACCGAAAATAATACCTGCGCATTCCGCCGGCCCAATCTTATTTAATCCCGTTAAATTGCACATTCCCGCTTCCGAGTACGTCCGGGACAGATTATTGTTCTTGCAATAAAACGCTTCTCATCCCTTTACCACTCCGACCTTTCCAAATCTTATATTATAACGTCCACACTGACAGATTCTCTTTCCGGGAACATCCCGGAATTAAAATACGAGCCCAGAACTGATCAGAAAGCAGAAATCACAACACATAAATTCAAAAATTCAAAACGGAGGTATTCCATGGCAGACAACACAGCAAAAGAACCTCAGCACATGGAGTTTCAAACCGAGGCCAAACAGCTTCTGCACCTCATGATCCACTCTCTTTACAGCCACAAGGAAGTGTTCCTTCGCGAGCTGATTTCAAACGCAAGCGATGCTTTGGACAAGCTGCGTTTCGAATCACTCACCAACCCCTCCCTGAGCGACGGAAAAGAGCTGGCGGTGAAAGTGAAAGCGGACAAAACGGCCAAAACCATCACCATATCAGACAACGGTATCGGCATGACCCGCCAGGAGGTGATCGACAACATCGGAACCATAGCCAGAAGCGGCTCCAAGGCGTTTCTGGAAAAGATGACCGGTGACCAGAAAGCCGACTCCAACCTCATCGGTCAGTTCGGTGTGGGATTTTATTCGGCATTCATGGTGGCAAGCAGTGTGAAGGTTGTCACCAAAAAAGCGGGAAGCGACGAACCTGCTGTCGTGTGGGAATCCAGCGGGGAGAGCGAATACACCCTGAGTGAGACGGAACGCGACAGCAGCGGAACAGACGTGACGATCTACCTCAAAGAGGATGAAAGCGAATTCGCCGACTATCATCAGGTCAGATCACTTATAAAGAAGTATTCCGATTTCATCGCTTTTCCGATCTATCTGCCGGATGAAAAAGGAAAAGAGGAAGTGGTGAACCAGACGAAACCGCTCTGGACCCGGTCACCTTCGGAGGTGACTCCCGAGCAGTACGAGGAGTTCTACACTCAGGTTCTGGGCGGTTTCGGAAAACCCCTGAGCATCATGCACAACCGTGCCGAAGGAGTGCTGGAGTACTCTTCTCTTTTGTTCATACCGGAAAAATCACCTTTCGATCTTTTCTCCATGGAGCGCAAACACGGAGTGAAGCTCTATGTCAAACGGGTTTTCATTATGGACAACTGCAAAGAGCTTCTCCCTGAATATCTGCGTTTTGTGCGGGGTGTGGTTGACTCCGAAGACCTGCCTCTGAACGTCTCCCGCGAAACGCTTCAGAGAAACAAGGTGATTGAACGCATATCCAAAGCTGTCGTTTCCAGAATTCTGAGCAAACTCAAGGAACTGTCCGAAAGCGAACCCCAGGTCTACAAAAACTTCTGGAAGGAATTCGGCCCTGTTTTCAAAGAGGGACTGCACACCGATTTCGAGAACAAGGAAAAACTGCTCGAACTGGTCCGTTTTCAATCCTCCATGGGGGAAAATGCCGATGACCTGGTATCGCTCAAGCAGTACGTGAGCAGAATGCGTGAAGATCAGAAGGATATCTACTATATCACGGGAGATTCTCGGGAAATTGTGGAAAAAAGTCCTCATCTGGAGATTTTCAAGGAAAAGAGCATCGAAGTGCTCTATCTGACGGATCCCATAGATGAATGGATTGTCAACGACATCTTCAACTACGAAGGCAAACAGCTCAAGTCAATCACCAAAGGCGACCTTGATCTGGGAGAGCTTGGAAAAGATGAAGCTGCCACGAAGAAAAAGGCGGAATCCAAGTACAAGAAATTCTCCGAAAGAATAAAGAATGTTCTCAGCGAATCCGTGGAGGAGGTCCGGGTCACCACCCGCCTCAAGGACAGCCCCGCCTGCCTGGTTGCGGGCGAACACGCCATGGGCGCTCACATGGAGAAAATCATGAAAGCCATGGGTCAGGACATTTCGGCTCAGAAGCGGATTCTGGAGATCAATCCCGACCATCCCATTCTGCAGAACATGAACACTCTTTATGAGAAAAACCCCAAGGATCCCGAGCTGGAACAGTGGATAAAGCTTCTCTTCGAAGGGGCACTCATAGCCGAGGGACAGATGGTCCCGGATCCTATGGCCTACTCCCAGAGAGTGAATGACCTGATGGTGAAGGTAACCGAAAACAAAAGCTGATCATCATTTTTCAGGAGACGGAACACTTCTTCCGTCTCCGGATTCTTCTATGCCCATTGCACTTCTCACAGATTTCGGCAATGAGGACTGGTTTGCCGGGGAGATGAAAGGCGCAATCCTTTCCACCTCCCCCCAGACCACCATAATCGATCTTACCCACTCGGTCAAACCGGGGAACATAAGAGAGGGAGCCTGTGCGCTCCTCTGCTCCTACCGCTCGTTTCCCCCGGGAACCGTGTTTCTCTGTTCGGTCTCCTACGGCAACATACACCAGAAAGCCATCGCCGTTCACAGCGACAGCTACTGCTTTCTTTCACCCGACAACGGCCTGCTCTCCTGGAGTCTCAAGCAGACGCAGAATACTGAGCTGCGGGAGATAGACACACACAGATTCATGCACCCCAGCGGATGCGGCACGTTCCCCGCCAGAGACCTTCTGGCCCCCCTGGGTGGCAAACTTCACGAGGGAATGGATTTTTCCGAATGCGGTACGCTGATTCCGGAATATACCGAACTTCCCTGGCCTAAACCGGAAATCTCAGAAAAAAGCATCACCGCTGAGATTATCTATATCGACCGTTTCGGAAATGCGGTGACATCGGTATCAGCGCAGGAGTTGAATTCTTCCGGCCATGATTTCGGTCGGGTGGAAATGAACGGAAAAACGATTCCTCTGGGGTATCATTACGAGGAAGTACTCCAGGGCAGCCCGGTTGCCTATCCCGGTTCGGGAGGGCTGATGGAGATCGGAATCAACGGAGGGAGTGCGGAGGAAAGGTACGGCCTGGAGATCGGAGGGAGGGTGGTGTTTTTTTAATACGAGGCTCCTGTTGGGACGCCATGGCAAGGCGTTCCAACAGGATACCCCAACTCCCCTCGCCATTTTTTGTAAATGGCACCGTTTCTGATGTATTTTTTATATCTGTTCCTCAAATCTTTATACTTCACCCTCCAGGCAGGAGAAATCGGTATGAACAGAGCTCGTTTGGCAGTTTCGGCACTACTGGTAATCTCGGCAGTCACACTCAGCCATGCCATAATCGGGGCTGGAGTTCACTACGGAATAGATCTGTCCCTGGATATGAAACCCACCGATGCTCTGGGCGAAAAAGTATCTGTCTTCGACGGGCAGGTCGAACTTGAACTGGGAGATCAGTCCACAACCGTGAGTGCAGACTCCCTTCCCCTGCTTTTTGTAACCCGGAGAAACTGGCAGAGATCCCCCTTCAATCTCGGAGCGAAGGTGTATGTGGATATGCTGCCCTTCATAGATGCTGTGGAGCTTTCCTGCAATTTCGGTATGTGGGAGTACCAGGGTGCGCTTCAATACATAGATGTGACCGCCCTCAGAAACGCATCTGTAGAAGAGGCCCAGACAATTCAGAACAATCCCTATAAGAGTACAAGCTACAGCTACGCCTCCACTCCCATGACCATCGATCACTTCGATCTGGGGTACTGGGGAGTTGAAAACACACCCTATGCCAAGTTTCATCTGGACGCCTCGGTCAAAAAGAAACTTCTGGCGTTCCCTCCCATGGTCAATATTCTGAAACTGTATGGAGGAGCGGGGCTGAGCATGCATTTCGCCACCCCTGTTCTGAGCAGCAAACTGGTGGAGGAGGTGCTTGCGGATCAGAATATCACCTATGATGAACTGGCCGGTATGGAACCCGGTGATACCGATGCACTGTATCAGAAGGTGGTGGAACGTATTATTGACGGGCTGAGCCGCCCCTCATTCGGTGCTCACCTGCTCGCGGGGGCTAAGTTCAAACTGCCCGTTATTCCTGCGGGACTCTATATGGATGGCAAAATCATGTTTCCGCTGGGATCACTTGATCCGGATGCCGATCTGAAGGGAATAGGATTTCTGCTCAATGCGGGTGTATCTCTTTCAATCTGAACCTGACCCTCAGGGTTTGACTACCTTGAGTATGGAGAATCAATGGAGCTTTTCAAAACTGTTATTCTGGGAATCATTCAGGGACTCACGGAATTTCTGCCTGTTTCGTCTTCAGGGCATCTGGTACTGGCACAGCATTTTTTCGGTATCAAACAGGAGCAAAGTCTGATCGTCGAGGTGCTGCTTCATCTGGCAACCGGAATAGCTGTGCTTTATGTTTTCCGCAATGATATTATTGATCTGATAAGAGGAATCTTCTCCACTGATCAACTCAAAAGAAAAGATTCTCTGACCTATTCCGGATGGATCATTCTGGGAACCATTCCTGCAGCTTTCGCCGGTGTGTTTCTCAAGGATATGTTCGAAGGATTCTTCAACAGCCCGCTTCTGGCTTCCGGGATGCTTATGGTGACCGCGCTTCTTCTGTTCTTTTCCGGAAACCGCAAGGACAGTCCGGGAACGCTCACCGCTTGGAAAGTCATCGCCATTGGACTCATTCAGGCTACAGCAATAACACCCGGAATATCACGGAGCGGATCGACTATCGCCATGGCACTGCTGATCGGTGTATCACGGGAAGAAGCGGGGCGTTTCTCTTTTCTTCTGTCACTTCCGGCCATTTTCGGAGCCGCCCTGCTTGAGATGAAGGGTATCAGTGCAGTGTCTCTCTCTGCTGCCAGTCTGATCGGCGGATTCACAGCAAGTCTGGTGGTGGGGATTCTGGCACTCAAGCTGCTGCTCACCTTCGTCAAAAAAGGGAAGCTTCACTATTTCGGATATTACTGTATTGCAGTGGCACTGGGCAGTTTCGCCTATATCACTTTTTTTCAACATGCACCCTGACAGGCACGGGAGGTTTTCACGATGGATCGAATCTGGGCACCCTGGAGAATGACCTACATCAAAGGAGTTGACGACACCAAGGATGAGGGGTGTGTTTTCTGCAACAAGCCCACACAGGACAGCGACAAAGAAAATCTTCTGCTTTTCAGAGGAAAGAAATGTTTTGTGCTGATGAATCTTTTCCCCTACAACAACGGCCACCTCATGATCATTCCCTATCAGCACACCTCCGACATTCTGAATCTGGATAAGGAGACATCCTCAGAACTGTGGGAACTAACCGCGCTGAGTAAAGAGATACTGAGCAAAACCATGAATCCTGAAGGTTTCAATATCGGTATGAATCTGGGCAGAGGTGCGGGGGCAGGAATCGATCAGCATATCCATATGCACATCGTCCCCCGCTGGAACGGGGATACCAATTTCATGCCTGTGGTGGGGCAGACCAAAGTCATCTCACAGGCTTTGGAGGAGACCTACGAAACTCTTCATCCCCTTTTCCAATCTATGGGCGCTACGGGCTCAGGTTCTGAATCCTGAACAAATTTCCAGAGACTCACCTTGCCTTTAAAGAGCGTGGCGTAGTTCTGATGCACCAGCCACGCTCCGGTATTGAGGTAAGCCTTCTCACCGAAGTTAATCAGTTCTCCATGGTGAGTATGGCCGTAAACTACCAGATCATTGCCCTGCGTCTCAAGCACATGACGTGCGGCCATCCTGTATTCCTCGACCATGGAAGGTCTGAGACGGCGGGAAGTGTATTTCCTGCTTGAACCGGAGCAGAAAATGCCGAATGCGATTCCCTGGTTGGGATGAATAATTTTATAAAGCTTCTGGCACGTTCTGTTGCGCAGCAGTTTTTTTAAAATGCGGTAGCCCACATCTTTTTTGAGAATGCCGTCACCATGAAACAGGTGTACACTCTTTCCCTGAATCTGAAGATTCACTTCATCACAGTGTACTGTGACTCCCACCCTTTTCTCCAGAAACGAACCAAGCGCGAAATCGTGATTCCCGGCCAGATAGTGCACCCTCACACCTGCCTGGACAAGCCTGGCCAGATCATAAAGGACCGGAAAATAGTCGGGCCTGATAGCAAATCGGTACTCGATCCAGAAGTCAAACAGATCACCGACGATGAACAGATCAGTGGCATTTGAGAGCATCCGATCTACCAGACTTCTGAAAAGCAGTTCCCTGTTTTCGTATCCGGGCATATGAATGCCGAAATGCGCATCGGAGATGAAATAAACGGTATCGCGATCTGGATTCATGTATCAATCAAGTTTTTGGAGTGGAGAAGAGTGTGATTTGAGCTTAAAAGAGTTGTCAGGCTTAAGAACAGAAAAATGAGGCGAACATTTTCCGTTCGCCCTCATAGTTTTCCAAATTCTTAAGCAGTCTGCTCCGAATGAGGGCAGAATTTTACCTCAGATCCTATTCCCAAAGGTCATCGGTAGTATCGAGGTCACTTGCCATGTCACTGAAATTGGCGTTTTCATCATGAAGGTTGCCAAAATTCAACTCACGCATATCATCGTCATATTCGAGGCCCTCGTCGACGTACTTTTCATCAACATCCCGCAGAATTTCATCAGCATCGAATTGTTCATCTAGTATCATGGTCTATCACCTCCCTTAGCCTCTCTTGTTTTACTTTTCAAATTGCAAACTGAATAATAATGAATTTTTCAGACGGTGTCAACCCTTTTCTTCAGTATTTCTTTTAAATCCCGTTTATTGCATCAAAACTGCAGATTTGAGAACTAATACGCATGAATTGAGATTTAATTGCAGAAAAAATTCATGATCACAAAGCTTTTTCCTTTCCCGAATTCATCTGTTTAAACTACGGGCGAAGAGCAGAAAACTGAACTGAAAAGGGGGTCAAAATCACACATAAGTATTGAAAAAATATGGACTTGACGGGACTTCGGTCACAGAAAGGTTGCATGATCACTCCGAGGGTTTTATTATTAATAGTATAATATGAGCTTTAGTTGATCTGGAGGGAACTTTGAGAAATCTTGATTATGGTATTATAGGCAACTGTTCCAGCGCGGCTCTTGTTTCAAAAGAGGGTTCACTTGAATGGCTGTGTCTTCCGCACTTCGACTCAGCATCAGTCTTCGCGGCTATTCTCGATCCTGAAAACGGAGGCCATTTCTCCATTACTTCAGATCCGGAATGCAAACCGCAACAGCGCTATATACGCAACACGAACATACTGGTAACCTCATTTGAAACCGCAAGCGGTTCGTTCGATCTGATTGATTTCATGCCCCGGTATAAATACGATGATGGAGGATATCACTGCCCCCCGGATATAATCAGGTATATAAAGGTGCGAAGCGGCACTCCGAGAATACGGGTGAGCTATAACCCTCAGCTCAACTATGCGGTGTCCGAAACCCAGATCCGTATCATCGACAATCAGTTCATAAAAAGCTTCTCAAAAAACGATTCCTACGAATCGGTATATCTCTATACCGATCTTGATTTCAACAGCATTCTTGATGAAGAGTCCATTGAACTCACGGATGACTGTTTCTTTATACTGAGCTACAATCAGAAACTCCAGCAGCTCGATACCGATTTCGTGGATCTTGAATATCAGCGAACCAGAGCATACTGGATGAGCTGGACTGCGCGTTCCGAACTGTCCAACTCCGCCTACAAGGAAGAGATTACCAGAAGCCTTCTGGTACTAAAACTTCTTTCCTTTCAGCCCACGGGCGCACTTCTGGCAGCAGCAACCACTTCACTTCCCGAATCAATCGGAACAGAGAGAAACTGGGACTACCGCTACTGCTGGATCAGAGATGCCTCCATGACCATTTCCATTCTGGCAAAGCTGGGTCATGAAAGTGTGGCCAAAAGATACATCCAGTTCATTCTCAATGTGATACCTTTCAAAGATGAAAAAATCCAGATCATGTACGGAATCAGGGGTGAGAAGAACCTCGAGGAGCGCACCCTGCCCCATCTCAGCGGTTTTGAAGGTTCAAAGCCGGTACGAGTCGGCAACGCCGCCTTCACTCAGAAGCAGAACGACATCTACGGTGTGCTGCTTGATGTGATTCACTATTTCCTCAAAAAATTCCAGTGTGATGCAGTTACAAAGGAAAGCCTGTGGACCGTGGTGAGATCCATAGCCAGAACCGTCTCCCGCACATGGGTGGATAAAGACAGAGGTATCTGGGAATACCGAAGTTCAAAACAGCACTTCACATTCTCCAAACTTCTCTGCTGGATGGCCATGGACAGAGCAAGCTCGATAGCGGATCTGCTCAAACGGCGCAGCAACTCCAATGAATGGAAACAAATCAGAAACCAGATAAAAAAGGACATCCTCGAAAACGGATGGAACGACAAAGTACAGTCCTTCACACAGTTTTACGGGAGCGAATTCCTCGATGCGGCCAATCTGCTTATGGAACCTTACGGTTTCATCTCCGCAGATGACCCCAAATACATCTCAACGGTCAAAGTGACAGAGGAACGCCTGTGCCATAACGGCCTCATGTTCCGCTACAGAAACGAGGATGACTTCGGTACCCCCGAGTCCTCTTTCACGCTGTGTTCCTTCTGGATGATTTCGGCGCTTTTCAAAACAGGACAGGTGGAAAAAGCCCACGAAATGTACGAAAAGCTTCTCTCCTATTCAAATCATCTGGGCCTTTTCAGCGAGGATATCGATTTCACCACCGGACGTCTTCTGGGGAACTTCCCCCAGGCCTACAGCCACCTGGGACTGATCGACACAGCAATCACCCTGTGCGAGGCTCCCAAGCAGGTGCAAAAAGCAAAGACTTCAGCGGTGCACTACGACCAATTCAGCTATACTTGAGAGCGGTAAGCGTTCAGAACTCGGCGTCTGTCATTAGCTGCTTGGCCGTTTGGCGGGGAAACCGGTCCGCTCATGCTGAGCTTGTCGAAGC
>JBKGXV010000081.1:0-14566 GCA_046546375.1 Chitinispirillaceae bacterium
CACTAAAGAAAAGGGCAAGGGTACCGGAATGGGACTTGCCGCGGTCTATGGAACCGTTCAAAGTCATGAGGGGAGCATACTTGTCGACAGCGAACCCGGAAAGGGATCCACTTTCAAAGTGATGCTTCCGGTCACCTCCAGAAAAAATGATGAAAAGGATTGTATTGATGAACTGAAGGATGCAGCGGATGGCGAACATGTGCTGATAGGCGAGGACGGTTCAGATCTGGGCCAGATGCTTTCGGTGATTCTGGAATCTCTCAACTACAGAACCACCATCTCTTGCGATGAGAAAGGGATTGTGGAACTGTACAAAAATTCCTGGAGGGATACGGATGCGATTCTGCTGGATTCCCGATTTGCAGAAAAAAACAAGCTCCACCTCGCTCTCAAAAAGATCAATCCCGACGTCACCATAATACTGACCTCCGGGTTCACCTCGGCCAGGCAGGTCGAAGCGGCTCTCAATGAGGGGGTCAGCGCATATCTTCAGATACCGTTCACGCGCAGGGAGATTCACCGCAAGATCCAGGAATGCCTCACCCAAAAGAACACAGCCTGCGGATAGCACTCCCCCCAAATCCTGCCCTGCCCCACCCACGTTTTTTGTAAGTAAAATGTAACCTTTTCCCGTTCTGCACCTTAATTATATTTGAAATTGTAAGGATCATCACACAGGCGCATTCCAAATTGCTTTCAGAAAGGGGAAGGTGAATTGTCAAGGTCTGATTCCGACAATACCACGCGTGCGAAACACCCGACCAGATCAAACATTCTGAATGCGATGCTCTTTTGCCTCCCGTCACCGGAGAAATTCATCGAAATGCCTAATCTGGATATACTGAAACGGGATCTGATACCCAAGAAAACAAAAAATGCAGATCAGGGAAGCTGCGCTATTGACTGCCCGTACTGTCAGCGAAACAGTGCGGAAAAAACTGACGATGAAACAGTCTGGAGCTGCTACAGGGATTTGATCCAAAAAGCAGGAGCGGATCTTCTTCACGTCAGACTTTATGAAAACGGAAACCTCCTTCACCGTCCCAGAGTGCTTGAGATGATAAAACACGCCCGAGCAAAACACATTCACACAAAATTCTATACAAACGCCCACAACCTCAATAACGGGCAGCTGCAGCAGTTGGCAGATTCCGGGCTGAGCGAGTTCTGTCTTCTGTTTGACGGTGCCACCAGGGAAGCTTTGGAACAGTACAAAGCAGGCCAACCCTACAAAAAGGAAAAAGCTACTGTTCTCCGACTATGCAGGGCAAGATGCAAGTCCGATACGCCTTTTCCCGAGATCAGTCTGCATTTTGTGGTCAGATCCCACAACGAACACGAAATACCGGCTATCAGAACCTTTTCAGAGCAGGCCGGCGCAGACAGTTTCTATGTTCACTGCCCCGAAGCCTTCAGCACTTCTGACAGTTTCTGCGAATCGATCGATGCAGAAGGCAATCAGCAGAGTCCCAGGCTGGAAATCGTGATGGATAAGAGCGGAACCGTCAGTCTGAGAAAAACGTTCAAGTCGGTTCCGTGTTGGACAAAAGGCGCTTAAATTCATTTCCAACAGATTATTTTTCTGTCTTTTCAATTTCATTAAGCGACACCTCAGCAGCCGCACACCCCAATCCATGAACGGAGATAATCACCTTGAGACGGTTTTTCAACCGGATAACCCTCCCGTTCAAACCCCTGAGGGGACCGGCGCAGATTGTGATCTCCTCGCCCACTTTGACATCCTTTTCCACCGGTTCGATAGCATAGCGCTGCTCGAAGGCCTGATATATTCTGGACAACTCAAAAACAAAACGTCTTTGATTGCTGATTCTGATTATATCAACGACTCTTCCAGATGTATAGATATGACTCGGAGTGGTTTGCGAGAAACTCACATATCCCGGAAACAAAGGGTGTTTATATACCCGTGTTCTCCTGATTTTTTCATTCCGAACAACATTTTCATAAAGAGGCAGATAGTATTCGATTCCCTCGCGGTACAGGTCGAGGGCGAATTTTTTCTCCTGTTTTGGTTTGACCTTTGCAATCCACCAGGGAGCTTCAGCCTGCTCGATGGGCCTTTCGGGAAATCTGGTCTGTGGTATCGTTTTTCCCTGCATAAGCGGTTTTAATCTCTAAACTTTTCTTTTACGATTGAGTATACGATGAATAACGGTAATATCTGAGTTTCGGTTCAAGATGGGCCTGATTGAGCACCGTACCGACGACTCTGTTTGTGACATAGGGATACTCCTGAATTTTTTTCCTCAATGCCACATTATTGGTGGCGCCGGCGCGGGATACGAGAAGGTATCCTGTAAAGAGTTTACCGATAGTCGCGGCATCAGCCACAGCGGCCAGAGGCGGCGTGTCGATAATAATGAAATCGTAAACAGAGTACAACCCGGTGATCAGATTTTCAAACCGCCTGGAACTGAGAAGCTCTGAGGGATTGAACGGATTTGAGCCGGTAGTGATTACCTGGAGATTGGGCACATGAGTCTGCTGAATATGTTCTGAAACAAGTCTCCCGCCCAATGGGTTGCCAGAGGAGAGAAGAGAAGAGAGACCGGGTTCTTTCTGAAGTTGAAACGTTTTGTGAAGCACACCCCGCCTGACATCTCCGTCAATCAACAATGTTCTCATACCCTGCTGAGCAGTTACAACTGCAAGGTTTGAGGCAACCAGACTCTTGCCATCCCCTGCATCATAGCTGCTCACGATGAGGCTTTTGCGCTCACACGCATCGATTCGCATGAACACCTTTGAACGCAGCATACGGAAGAATTCATCCGCAATGCTGTTATTCCCATCCGCAGCGACCAATTTGGGGTCGACATCCGGTATTTTTTGGCCTTTTCCTTCAGATTTTCCGGATTGCTTTCTTCTGGCTGCTTCCTTTATGACCGGGATCGACTCAAGCACCGGATATCCACACATCCGCATCAGTTCCTCTTCGCTTCTGGCAGTTTTATCGAACATGTCAAAGGCTACCGGAACGCCGAAGGAAAAACCGAACGCAACAGCCAGTCCGATCGCGAGCATTTTGAGTTTATTCATGAAATCGGGAGGTGCCTCAGGGGGGATAGCGTAATCCATTATGTAGACATCGGCCACCTCAACCGCATCGGCGATTTTCGCCTGATTGTAGCGACCAAGCACTGTGGAGTGAATCTTAGACGTTACCTGACGACGCCTTTCCAATTCGGCAAGCTGCCTTTCTTTAAGGGGCAATCCTTGGATTTTTCGGGAGTATTCACCCATCTGATCCCGTTTTTGTCCGATTCTGGAATCCTGTTTGGCTTCATACTCCAGCAGCAGTTTTTCAACATTCTTCCCCGCCGAGGTGATCTTTTTTTCCGCTTCACGGTACAAAGGATGATCCTGGGAATAATCGAGCTCCATTGAAGCCTTTCTCTGCTTTGCACTTTTAAGCTCTTCATTCAGAGCCATAGCAGCCGAGCTCCCCTGATTGCTCAGGAATATGAGAGCTTCGTTGATGAGCAGCTCCCTGTTCTCCCCGGTGGCTTTTCTGAGTCGTTTGCGGATGTCCTTGGCTTCTTCTCCGGAAATGGATGTCATAGCATTGGAACTTTCAATCTGTGTCATAGATTCCAGAACGCTTCTGGTATCCACACCAAGTCCCACCTGAGGATTGAGGCGCATGAACGCCTGTACTGCACTGTCAGCCTTACGAAGCTGACGTGTAGCTGTTGAGAGCTGTTTCTCGAGAGTCTGGATTACTTCACTGGTCTTTCGTTTTTTGAAATTCAGATTTCTCTTAACGAATTCATCTCCTATAGTGTTGATCGTTTTTGTCAGAAGCTCATAATCCCTGCCCAGAAGGGAAACATAGGCGAAATCCGCGCCCATGGAGCTCCTGTCAACTCTGGGGAGCACCAGTTTTTCTGTCAGCATATCAACAGCGTCACGATTCCTCACTATCGAAAAAGAAAAATCATAAGGCTCCTTCAAAAAGTGAGAGGCAAAATCAAGTTCACTTCCCTGCAGCTTGAGATGAGAAAGATTGGGAAGCAACCCGCTTTGAACTATCCGTTTTTCTATCCCCGCTCTTTTGTTGGTGAAAAAGACCGTATACCGCTTCCCCTCCTCTTTCTCAATTTCGAACTCGTATTTCCCTACCACTGCAGTCGAGTCAGTAAATACGGAATCAAACACGGATGACCGGGAGAGATCATCATGCAGAACCATAGTGAGTGAGAGTTTTTTGACCACTTCAGAAAGAAGGGTACGGCTCTTCATCAGTTCCATTTTGCTGATATCCATGGGATCCTGGGCAAAAAAGACATCACCAGCCTGTGTCTGCTCAAAACCGACCACGATAGTTGCCGGAAGTTCAGGCTTGGGTGAAGCGAATTTGAAAACATATACAACTGCGCCCAATGTTATCACCGGACCGGCAATGACTATAAACCATCTCCATCTCCAGAAAAGATTGAGATATTTTGTCACGTAGAAAAGTATATCAAGATCTTTAAGTGTTTTCTTCTGCTCTTCCATGTATAAACGACGCTCCGTGCTCTTCCAGAAGGGGGATTTTCACTCAATCAGTGTAATTGTTATATAGAGTCAAAGAAGTTGTGGCCACGGACAATAGGAGTGTCAGGGTGGGAAAGACATCCTGACGGATCACATCCCAAAGTCCCCGTTCAGGCTTGCCCGTCACCCTGATCTGGTCTCCGGTCACAAAACCCAGGGCATAAAGAGACTTTCCTGATTCCAGTTGATCGACCAGTCCCTTCTTTATCACTTTTCCACTTCTTTCCCAGACCATCTTTTTAAACCCGTCACTTCTTTTGGGTCCCCCTGTCATGTAAACAGCTCCCCATAGTGATTGACGAGGGTCAACATAATACAGACCGGGCCGGAAAAATCCTCCCAGAAAGTTTACCCGCAACATAGGACGCACCTGCACATTGGGATATCTCAAATGCTGAGCCCATTCAGTTTTGAGAAATTCGGATATCTCCTTTTGGGATCTTTCCACTACAGAAATGCGCCCGACCACCGGAAAATCAACATATCCCTCGCTGTCAATAAAATAAATTCCGTTGGGAAATCCGTTGGTATCCGGAAACACCTGTACTTTCAAGGCATCACCTGCCCGGAATACAACTTGAGATGAAGAGTCACCCTCATTATTTTTCTTCTGCTCCTGTGCCCCAGACATCACTACAATAATAAACAGAAACAACGGTGCGAAAACCTTCACGGCTACTCCTCCATACGAATAATTTGCTTTCATTCTATTTGCCCTCTTGTACGGAAATCAATTTCCGGTTTTCCGACCCCAATACTAAATCACATAAACTCCGCAGACTATCCCAAATCAGTAAGAACTACAAAATATATGAAAAGGTGAGGAAAAACAATTCTGTTTATTTATACATATTATATAGGTGATATTGGCATGGATTCTGGTTTCCCATTTTTGTTTTCAGATTAGTATACTTGGTTTGCACATAACCCCCCCATCCGCACCCCCTGCCTGTGCTGATCCCGCTAAGCGGGATCAGCCGAAGTCAAAGGGTAGTCCGCAATTATTCAAAGGATCTCACCACCTCTAAAATTCCAGCAGAAGATGGACTGGGAAAAGAGATTGATAACTGGTCCCTTACGGATGTAATCAAGTCCGGACAAACCCTGGAATCGGGTGAGCGGATGAAGGTTTCGCAAGACGACGAATGGTTTATCTCATCATAGATAAGCAGAAAAGCCACTCTTCATTGTTCACCGCTTTACTTAACATCCCCGACTGGCACACTTCCAACAACTAACACAACATTCATTAGGACATACCACCCCGGAATATTTATCTTACTTAATCACGATTTCACTCTATAATACTTTTTTCCAAAATTTTCGCCTATATGAAACCAGATCCGAAAATTCCGCCCGCGTTTAGCAAAGACCACCTCCGCCCGATCATTCCCTTTATCTTCGCAACTTTCCTGCTGTTTGCAGGCTCTCTTCTCACCTTTCAGATATTTCTGTTGTCACCGAATCAGGTTCTGCCCAGGATTCTAATCTTTCTTTATATCTTCGTGACAATCTGCATAGTCATGATTTCGGCGGTCATACTCGCCGGTAAAAACAGTGTCAGAGGGTTTCCCTATCTTGACCGTTTCGGAGCAGTCATCATCGGCATCGCTTCTGCCGCAGTGCTGATTTTTGTTTTCAGACATGACATTCTCTTCTTCATCAATGGTCCCAAGCTGGTCTCCACCTCACAATTCTCCGTTTTTATTCTAATAATTCATATCATTACAGCCGTGTACGCACTCTACCTTCTTGAAAACATATACCGATATGCATTGTCCTACCAAAGGCGCATCGGGCGGCTTATTTTTCTGGGACTTCTGATCATTATCGGCTATCAGCTGATTCTCTCATCGCGCTGGCTCCTTTACGGGTGGCTGCCTGTAGCCTGGATGAACTCTTTCGGGATTGTTAATGCAATCTGCCTGGGTCTTGTTCTTCTGGGCATAGTCAAATACCGTATCGCCGATGAAAGGGTGAAAGTAACCCGAGGAGCTGTTTATTCCTCCTTTTCTCTGCTGTTTGCGGGAGCCTTCTTCACAGCTGTGGGAATATCCATGCTCATTCTGCGCCACATGGGAATTACCCTCGATTCCTATGATCTGAGGGTTCTGGGGATCTCCCTCTCCATAACTCTGGTAATCATAGGCGGTTCGGCCAGAATGCGCAGAAGAGTGAAGAAATTCATCAACAGACGGATATACAAAGCCGAACACGACTACAGATCACAATTCTACGAACTCCACCGCATGTCCATGCAGACTGAGGAGGAGGGCCATGTTTTCGAGGAGATCCTCGAACACCTGCGCGCGGCACTGAATGCGGAGCACGCCTATCTGTTTCTCTCCGACGAACACCATGACAGCTATATTCTTCAGAAACCCAAAGAGAGAAATCTTCCCGAAGAGCTGAAGCTCAAGCACAAAAGCGCACTGATAGAAATGCTGCATGAAAAAGGGGATTACTTCGGAGTTCTGCGCACGAACAGCCTGCCAGCCGGTTGCGTTGCATCGGACAGACCTGATGATTTCGACACTCTTTTCATCACGGATGTAGCACCGGTTTTTCATGGTGGCGAACTGCTTGCGATTCTGGGCATGCGCCGAGACTCTTCCATACCAATGAAAACCGAGGATATTGCCCTTGTGGAAGTGTATGCGACCACTATAGGAGACCTTCTTTTCAAGCAGAGAATTCTCAAGGAAAGACTTGAGCAGAAACAGTTCGAGTCTTTCTCCCATATGGCATCATTCATCGCCCATGATGTGAAAAACCAGGTCTCCACCCTGAAACTGCTTCTCCGCAACGCCGAAAAAAACATCTCCAATCCCGAATTCCAGAAAAGCCTTCTGGTATCGCTGCGGCACTGCTCCGACAATCTCAGCTCCCTTGTCCAGAAACTTCAGCAGCCGCCCCGTAAAGACAGACTCAAACTGTCCACATCCGCATTGACTCCCATAATCACCCGTGTAATCGAGGAAACCGGACTGGAGAGAATGGAAGATCTTACTCTGAATACCCGTATTGACGAAAATGTGTCTGCAGTTGTGGATAAACAGGCTATCTACTATACAGTGAAAAATCTTGTTGTCAATGCACTCGAATCCATGAACGGTGCTGACAAGTCACTCACGTTGAGACTCGCAAGAATTGAAAATGCTCAGAGGTGGCTTGAAGCGAATTTCCTCTCCCGCAAAGAGCTTTTCAGTAAACACTCTGTTTTGATATCCGTTGAGGATTCGGGCTGCGGAATGGATGAAAATTTTCTGAAAACCAGACTTTTCCATCCGTTTTCAACCACCAAAGACAAAGGTGTAGGGATAGGGCTTTATCAATGCAAAACCCTTGTTGAACAAATGGGGGGAAAAATTATTTGTCGTTCGGAAGTTGCCAAAGGCAGTGTGTTCTGTATTATATTATGAATCGTCTTGAAAAAATGTTGTTTCGACCTACAGACCAAATTGCTGGTTCACAGGAGACAAATTTCACGAGACTAACAAACTATTCCGATTGGTTGCCCTTATGAAATCAGTCCTGGTAGTAGATGACAATGCTGGCCTCAGAGAACAGATGAAGTGGACTCTGAGTTGCGATTATTCCGTTAAAGAGGCTGGAACGGCTTCGGAATGTATCGAAGTATTCGATACATTCCGTCCCGAGGTGGTTCTTCTGGATATGGGGCTTGACAATATTCCTGAAAAGGGACTCGAGCTGATCGATTCTCTGTTACTGAAAGAACGCAGCACCAAAATCATAGTCATCACGGCCAATACGAGTGACACCCTGGGCCCCGAATCCGTCAAACGGGGAGCTTTTGACTTTCTGGTCAAACCAGTGGATGTAGACCGGCTTACCGTGATAATCGACCGTGCCTTCAGGATGCTTTCCCTTGAAAGCAATAACGATTCACTTCAAACAGACAGTCTCCCCATAGGGTCAGAAGTCTCCATGATCGGCACAAGCGACAGCATGCAGCGCATCTACGAACTGATCCGCAGACTCTCCCAGACGGATGTAAGCGTTCTTGTCGGAGGCGAAAGCGGTACAGGAAAGGAACTGTGCGCACGGGCCATCCACTACCACAGCACCCGTCGGAACAACGCATTTGTACCCATAAACTGCGGAGCTATTCCTGAAAACCTCATCGAGTCCGAACTCTTCGGATATGTAAAAGGGGCTTTCACCGGGGCCAATACAGACAAAGCCGGACTGCTCGAGCTGGCTGACGGCGGAACGCTCCTTCTGGATGAAATCGGCGAAATGCCCAAGCACCTGCAGGTGAAGCTGCTCCGCTTTCTTGAAGATCAGAAAGTCCAGCGCCTGGGCGATACCCAGCTTCGCAGCGTTGATGTGCGTATCATCGCCGCTACCAACTACAGACAGGTTAACGACAACGGAACCCAGCGGGGACTGAGAAGCGACCTGTACTACCGTCTGAGCGAATTCCAGATCGACCTGCCCCCCCTTCGGGATCGGGAACAGGATGTTCTGCTCATCGCACAGTCCATCCTCAAACGGCTCAGAACCCGGTTCTCCCTCCAGAAACTAACCCTCAGCTCCCGCTCCGAACAGGCTCTGCTTCACTACAGCTGGCCCGGCAATGTCCGTGAGCTGGAAAACAAGCTCAGCCGGGCCGCCATCACCTGCTCAAACCAGGTGATCGAACCGGAGGATCTTTCTTTAAGCGCCTCGGATGCCTCAAACATCTCACTCAAACACGCCAGAAGCATGTTTGAAAGAGACTATATCATAAATCTGCTGCGTCAGACCACATTCAACATGTCTGAAGCCGCACGCATCGCGGGAATCAGCAGACCGACTCTATACGACATGATCAAAAAGCACTCCATCGAGCTGCACAAGGAAACCACTCTGAAAGAGTCCCGCTGATGCCCAACTCTACCCGGATCAACATTGCCCGTTTCACCAAACCACTTTCGGCACTGGCTCTATGTGCTGCTGCCGCGACAATAATGCTCGGCAGAGACCTGGGGCTGCTTTTCACAACAGTGAAAAACGAAAGCGCCTATACCCATATAGCCATCATCCCCTTCATCAGTCTTTATTTTCTCTGGTTTCGCAGAGAACACCTGAAAACCGCAAAAGGAAACAGAATCTGGGGTATTATCCTGATTTCTATCGGATTCGCACTTTTTCTGTTTGTCAGAAACACACTCTCCGCAGACCCGCTTGTGCCGATATCACTCAAAGCATCCGCGGTGCTCATTGTGACAGTGGGATCTTTCATTCTGCTTTTCGGGCTCGGAGCCGCTTATCACTCGCTCTTCTCCCTGCTGATTCTGGTATTTGCCATTCCCATGCCTGCCTCCGTTCTGAACCACACGATCACTTTTCTGCAGAGCGGTTCAGCTCTCATGGTAGATTGGATTCTCACTCTCACCGGACAGGTATACGTGCGCGACGGCCTTGACTTCCACCTTGAAGACATCAGCATTCACATAGCCCCCGAATGCAGCGGAATCCGCTCCACCATGGCACTTTTCATCACCATGGCAATAGCCGCACAGATCATGCTCAGAACCTGGTGGGCCAAAATGACAGCTGTGCTGATGATAATTCCATTATCTCTGGTGAAAAACGCCGTCCGCATCTGCACCATAACTCTTTTTGCCCAGCATGTGGACAAATCTTTTCTGACCCACAGTTTTCTTCACAAAAGCGGGGGTATTCTTTTCTACGCGCTGGTACTGCTTCTGTATATTCCCACAGTGTATTCTCTATCCAGGCTGGAGCAGAAAACAATTCCGACAGCTGTAAAAAAATCCGACACCCGACGGTTGTATTTACACCCCTAACATCGAATGTTAAAAGGTTATAAGACAGATACGACAAGTTTCACATTTTGCTTTGAATTATCTGAACCCGAGCCTTATGTTTGCACACAAATATTTCTTACTATACTGATAAGACAGAGCTGGGTCACCTGAATACCCACCGGGGTACATGGAAATGAATCTTGTATCATCAATTGACCAGAAAAAGAAACCCGGAATCTTACCATCCGCATCTGTTTCGGCCTTTTTCCTTAAACAGATCTACGCCTCCATGCTTCACAATATGGAGGCCTCCCAAGTCCGAAGCTTCTGGAACAGCCAATGGGAGAGCGCAAAAGAACTGTTTCCAAACAAAACCGATTTCTATTTCAGACTCTGGCAGCCACAGACCCGTTTCGATTTCATAACGGTTGTGAAATTCTCAAAAAACCTGGATTCAATCGCCACCAGACAAAATATCGATATAGCCCGTCTGATTGACGATGCGTTCCACTTCGGCCGCAACCATACCGGATCCGCCCGTTTTTTTCTTCATCACAGTGCTCCCATTCTGCAGGACCTTCTTACAGCCGATGATACCCGCAAACAACTTCTATACTACGTGAGACACCTAACGGAAAAATTCTCATCCGGCATACATAATCTCCTTCTGGACCATACGACCCGTGACAATCTGCATGAAACCAGATTTCTGCTGAGCTATCCTCAGGATGACTGCTGCTGCGGATTCAACAGCGAATTGTGGATCGTACTTGTTATCAAATACCTTCCCACTCTCTTTTCACTTGATCCGTATGAAAATCATTACATGCTGTGCGACTGCCGCTCTGTAAGTGAAATCATTCCCTCGGCTCGCATTTTTAACAATCTTCTGATCATTAATGAAAATATTTATGGCAGAACCACTCACTTTTATGACTTCTGTAAAAAGGAATCCATACTGTTCAAGGTACTGAAACAGAGAATTCCGGATTCCCCTTGTATTGAAGTGCATAAAGACTTTTCCTGTCCCCGGACAGGTCGTATCATTCTTCACAAGGGGTGCATCTACGGAGCACCGGTTTCGATCTATGGATTCAGATACAAGTCTCAGAAAACAAACACCATACACGGCTTGGAATCTTTTATAGAAACCGCCACAGCAGAAACATCCACTCTGGATAAGGAAGTGAATCACAAGCACCTTCTCCTGATGAAAACGATAGGGACAAAAGCACAGGTCACATATTTCAAAGCCGATGAAAGCATATCTGTAAACGGTAATCACCTGGTCAAATCGGTCCCTGCCAAAATCATACGATACATCATAAAATCATATCTTCAATTCGGAAAAACCCGTTATGAATACAAGGATTTCTCCAAAAAGAGTGACATCATTTTTGATTCCAACAACCCCAATATCGCAATCAGACTGAAACGGCTTTCAACTGTGCTTGAAAAAAGCTTTCCCCAGCTGAACATTATCATGAACGGTCGAGGAAAGTTCACAATAGAGGTAAACTGCAAACTGGAATATACAGAAGAATAGATTGGTCCGCTTCCCACGGCAAAAAAAAATTGTACGATCTGCATACAAAACTCTAAAGAGAACGGTTCTACAGATCATATCAACACAAGATTACAAAAAAGTTACGATCGACAATTTGCCCATGTATGCAAAATGTAACAAACTGCCTTGCATTCATTATTATATATTCTAACTTGTCCTTTTTTACCCTTATGTAAAATAGACAATCTTAAGGAGGAGTGCTGGTGTTCGGAAAAGACAATCAGGTATCAGACGAAACGATTCGTGCCCGTTCGGAAATCTCCACGCTTCCCAATCAGAAACTGATCTCACAGGAAGCATTCAGAACACTGCTTTCAGTCGAGCGGAGCCGATCTGAACGATCCGGCAATCCTTTCATGGTGATGATCGTCGATCTCAGGGAACTTCTGGCTCATAAGGGAAAAAAGTTATTCAGAAAAGAAAACAGCAAACTGAAAATACAGCAGGCTATTGACAGTATATGCAAAGGCACCAGAGTAATCGACATAAAAGGATGGTATGCCGCTGGCGAAGCCATCGGAATCATATTCACCGAAATATCGAAAGACAGCAGATTCCTGATCGTGGAAAAAGTGAGAAAAAGCTTTCTTTCCACCCTGTCTTTGGAACTAATAAGCAAAGTGGGAATCAGCACCTACTGGTATCCCTCGGATCTTCAGAAAGATGATCCCAAATACAATGCGATATTCTATCCCAATTACGGCTCTGCATCAATCGGGCGCAAATCGGCATTGGCTCTGAAAAGAACCATTGATATCATAGGATCAGTTGTCGGCCTTATACTCTTCGCCCCCATTTTCATGCTCATACCCTTTATTATCAAAATGACATCCTCCGGACCGGTATTCTTCCGTCAGGAGCGGGTGGGAAGAGGCGGGGAAGTGTTCAGAATCTATAAATTCCGCACCATGACCACCGGCAACAGCGAATCGTGTCACAAAGAATACATGAAACAGTTCATCAAGGGGTGCGCAGAAAAGGTAAGCAACAAGTCCGGACAGAAAGTGTTCAAACTTGTAAATGACAGCCGTGTCACCCGTATCGGCGGTTTTTTGAGAAGGACCAGTCTGGACGAGGTCCCCCAGTTTCTCAATGTACTCTTGGGTCATATGTCTCTGGTGGGTCCGCGTCCGCCGATTCCCTACGAAGTGGAGGAGTACGACCTCTGGCACCGCAGGCGGATTTTCGAGTTCAAACCGGGTATCACCGGATACTGGCAGGTGGAAGGGCGCTCTACCACAAATTTCGACGGCATGGTCAGAATGGATCTGCAGTATATAAATATCTGGTCTCTTGCTCTGGATCTCAAGATGATAATCAAAACCCCCATCGCTTTAATCAAAGGGGCTTACTGAAACCTCGGCACTATACATTTCAATGATATCAAACCTCATATCACATACATTTCTCACCTTCTCACGGAGGGTTTTCATTGATGCTTAGAATAGGTGTTGTCGGATACGGCTACTGGGGACCGAACATTGTACGCAATTTCTCCAAAATAGACGGAGCGAAGGTGGTTAGAGTCAGTGACAGGCGTAAAGACGCTCTAGAGGCTCTGCAGAAAGAAAATCCCAACATTGAAATTTCCACCTCCGCCGATGACGTTCTGGCGGCCCCGGATATCGATGTGGTCGCTGTGGTGACACCCGTATCCACTCACTACCCACTTGCCAAAAAAGCGCTTCTCAACGGAAAACACGTGTTTGTGGAAAAGCCGTTCACCGCCACAAGCGAACAGGCAGAAGAGCTCATCGAAATTGCAGAAAGCAAATCCCTCTGTATAATGGTGGATCACACTTTCATTTTCACCGGAGCTGTTCGGAGAATAAAGAAGCTGATAGAGGAAGAAACGCTGGGAAACATCTACTACTACGATTCAACCAGGGTGAACCTGGGGCTTTTTCAACATGATGTGAATGTAGTATGGGACCTGGCTCCACATGATTTCTCCATCATGGACTATCTTCTCACGGAAAAGCCCGAGGCGCTTACCGCTAACGGTGTTGCGCATGTGAGCGATATGGAGGACGTCTCCTATGTGACCATGTATTTCAGAAATGACCTTATAGCTCATTTCAATGTCAACTGGCTCTCTCCGGTGAAAGTGCGCAACACGCTTATCGGCGGTGAGAAGAAAATGCTGGTATGGAACGATCTCAATCCCGATGAAAAAATCAAAATTTACGATAAAGGTATAGAAGTGGACAACCTGAAGAGTCTTTACAACCTTCTGGTTTCCTACCGTTCCGGCGACATCTGGGCACCCAAGCTTGACGGCACCGAGGCGCTGAGTCTCGAGTGCAGTTACTTTATCGAGTGTATTGAAAAAGGCAACAGGCCCATCAACGATGGTGCTTCCGGACTGAGAGTGGTACGGATGCTGGAGGCGTGCAATGAATCGCTGGCCAAGAGGGGGCAGCTTGTGGAAATCCCGCAGTTTGAGGACTCCGGAGTGAACCCCGCCATGCTGGTCAGCTGAAAACCACTGTAGCACTGCGATTCCATATGTTCTTTTGTAATTCTAGCAATAATATGATCATTCAGACCGATACAGGCACCATATCCGTGATGTCTGGATTTGTCTTTTGAATCTTTAATTTTTTCCGGGATACGTTCAACGCACATCCCGCCATTTCAGGCCAGAACTCAGACCGGTTTC
>JBKGXV010000082.1:0-13982 GCA_046546375.1 Chitinispirillaceae bacterium
CGGAGGACGAGGGACTCGAACCCCCAAGGCCGCAAGGCCGGCGGTTTTCAAGACCGCTGGATTACCAATTATCCTAGTCCTCCAAACTTCAGGGACATAAAATAGTAACTGCAACCCCCATGCGCAATTTCAATCTCTGCCCAAGGAGAGCACTCTCACCTTTGCGCATCCGGCTTTCAGAAGCTCCTTGGTGCAGGCCTCCACTGTAGCACCGGTTGTGAGAACATCATCCACCAAAAGAACGCTCCTGTCCTTCAACCGATGAACCTTTCTCCTATCCACACCGAACGCCTTTTGCAGATTTTTCACCCTGCTTTCCTTATCCAGTTTGGTTTGAGTAGCGGTTTTCTTTCTGCGAGAAAGCAGCTCCGTTTCCACCTTCCATCCGGAATTCGCACCGCATGCCACCCCCCGGGCAAACCACTCCGCCTGATTATACCCCCTCTGGCGCATTCTCGATCGATGCAGTGGAACGGGAATAATCAGATCAGCATTCTCCACATACCCTTGGGGAAGCCGAGGAGCCGATATGAGCCCTATATGAAATGCCAGTTTTCTTTTGCCTTTATATTTTATTTGATGAGCCACCGAACGGAGCAGATCATCAAAATCATAGAAAGAAAACACCCTCTCGAACGGATAATCCCAGACGATACCGCAGGTACATTCCTTCACTTTTCTGTTCTGAGAACAGAAAAGACAGGCATCCCGTGAGGCATGATTGGATTCAAGAGTTTCAAGACAATGAGAGCAAAACCAAAGATCGGAAAGCGGACTGTCACACACGACACAAAGCTGAGGGACCAGAAAGTCCCCCACCCTTTTCAAGAGATCTGAAAAACTATTTCTGACCCACCGCAGATTCGGAGGGCTCATCTGTTTCCACCGGTTTTGACTGATCAGCAGGCTGTGCGGCGACTTCCCTGTTGAGATAATTTCTAAGAATGAGTCCGCCGAAAACTATAAACAGGAATATACACACGACCTGATTGTGGGAAAGCGGCCCCAACTTCTCGGAAGGCGTATAGACCCGGCTGAAATCCACCATGAAACGCAGTACAGAATACAGAAGGCCTACCAGATAAAACTGAAGTCCCGCGAATGTTTTTTTCCTTCCAACCAGAAGCACTATGATTCCAATAAGCAGCCCTCCAGCTGACTCGAAAAGCTGAGACGGAAGCAGTCCGCTGGCATGAATATGCTCCTGATAGCTCCCCGCCGGACTGTGAGCCGGAAAGCTTACCGAACAGGCGCTTCCCGCCTCGGCAGCAGCCCCGAAACAGCACCCATTAAGAAAGCAGCCGATCCTGGTGAGAAAAATCCCAAAACCGATACTTGGAGCAGATGCATCCGCATAGGGCAGAAACGGCAGCTTCTTCAACTTGAAGAAAAGGACACCGGCGACAATAGCTCCGATAAACCCGCCGTACATCACCAGCCCGCCGATTCCCATCGAGTCCCCGTGAAAAGGATTGATTATGGCAAGAAGGTTACCCTGAAACTCCTCAAAATGGAGAAACACATAATATAACCGGGAGCCCAGAATTGCTGAAAGGATCACATACAGTCCCACATCCGAGATCACATCAGGATTAAGTCCGGCCTTTTTTGCCCGCCAGCTACCCAACCAGATACCGAAAAGGAATGACAGTGCAAGCATCATCCCATACGCAGGAACCGAAAACGAGAATATCTTGAACAGTTCGGGATGCATTTATATACCTTTCCACTTTTAAGTGTTCTGATCAGAAAAGAGTTACGGCCTTGAGAGGCGGTTATTTTCAGTTTCCCCGAAAGAATATCCAGGAACACAGATAAAATAGCTATTTAATACGTTGCGGCGAAATAAAAACTATCAAAAAAAAGAGTTGGGGCGGTTCAATGCTGAAAGTTCAGCATTTTCGTAAGAAAGCTCAAACTTTCGGCAGGCTCACTAAGAGCGGATACGAAAAACGTTTCAGATAACCCCCCGGAGGTGAATTTCACCTGCGGGACAGCCGGTTCTGGCCGGCACAAAGCAAGCCGCGACAAAAGGCCTTCACCTCAAAAATCCTGATTGGTCAACCTTGCATTCAGCAACAGCCCCACTAACAGCGCCACAGTGATAGTGAAAGAACCTCCATAAGAGAGAAACGGCAGAGGCAGTCCGGTCACCGGCATCATCCCCAATGCCATGGCTATATTCACAAATACATGAAATGCCAAAATTGAAGATGCCCCGACCGCCACAAGATTAATAAAACGATTACGCACCGACTGAGCCACCATAAAGCCCCGAATTATCAAAAACAGAAACAACAACACCACCACTGAACAACCAATCATACCAAACTGCTCACCGAGAACGGAGAAGATGAAATCGGTATGCTGTTCAGGAAGAAAAGAAAGCCTGGTCTGAGTTCCCTGAAGATACCCTTTGCCGAAAATGTGACCTGACCCCACCGCAACTTTCGATTGAATTACCTGATAACCTGCCCCGTAAGGATCAGCCTGGGGATTGATGAAACTGACTATTCTCAGTTTCTGATAATCCTTGAGAAATGAATTCCAAACAACAGTTATAAAAGTGGAGGCGATGAGGTTGGTGACAATCACCCCTATCCAGATAAACAAAGGCGGACGGGTGAAATAAAGAATAGCGATTACAGCCAGAAAAAAGACTCCCCAGGGGACAGCCTCCAGAAAGCCCCAGTCGGTTCTGGTGCTGTAAGTCAGCAGAAGCGGGATTGCGGACAATACCAGAGAGATGCCCGGTGAAATAATATAAAACAGTTCCAAAAGAGTTAGTCCTCCCCAGTAAAACAAGGGAAGTGCCATTGCGCAAAAAACTAGCGCAGTACCCAAGTCAGGCTGTTTCATCACCAAAACAAAAGGGACCAGAATAATCAATCCCGGAATTATGAAACTTGTAACCCTGTAAAGGGAAACAGTCTTTTCACTCAGATACCGGGCCAAAGCCAAAAGAAGCCCGATTTTCGCGAATTCCGAAGGCTGTACCCGAATGCCGCCGATCGAAATCCAACGCTCTGCTCCCTTGGCCTCGATACCGGTAGCGACTGCCACACCTAAAAGCAGCAGAGAAATTCCGTAAAACCAGAATGATGCTTCGAAAATCAGATGCCCTGGAATAGAAACTATTGCCAGCACAATCACCAAAGCCATTGCTACCCAAATGATCTGCTGCGTATAGATGCTGGCAAGCGGGCCGCTGTGATGAATATAGGTGGCGCTGTAAACCATAAAGATACCGATAACCCATAAGGCCACAGCAGACACGAAAAGCGAAATGTCAAAACGTCCCTTTTTACGCAGCTCTTCCATCAGTACTCACCACCCTTCAACCGGCAGAAGTTTTTTTGATTTGGGCACTTCACCTGCGACTCCCACTTTCAGACACGGTTTTCATTGCTGAAGCCTTCTCCCCTTCCGTTTGCGCTTCCGGATTGTACTTCTTGTAAATTGTTTTTCCTTCCTCTGTTTCGGAAAAGAAATAGCGAAGCACTTCACCTGCAACCGGAGCCGCCATAGCTCCTCCACCGCCGGCATTCTCAACCACCACAGCAATGGCTATCACCGGATCATCAACAGGCGCAGCTCCTACAAAAAGCGCATGAGAGAGGTCTCCATGTGGATTCTGAGCACTCCCGGTTTTCCCTCCCACCGGTATTCCGGAAACCGCCGCTCTCCAGCCTGTGCCCCCCGGATTGACCACTGCTTCGAGAGCTTCACGGGTCACCTGTATGCTTTTTTCATCGACATTCAAATCACTCAGCACAGAGGGGGTATTCTGACGTACTACAAGCCCGTTGCTACTCCGTTCCTCTTTGAGGAGAAAAGGTCTATAAATAGCTTTTCCATTGCCCAACCCCCCGGTCATCAACACAAGCTGAAGAGGCGTAAAGATCTGCTGCTGACCAATGGCAAGATCAAGCACTAGCCCCCGAGTCCAACGCCACCCCTTTGAAGCAAAACGTCTGTTATACGCCTTCTCGCCTGAAAGATAACCCTCTTTTTCAGAAGGAAGATCTATACCCGTCTTCTGCCCCAGACAAAACATTCTGGCATAATGGTTTATAAGCTCGTCCCCCACCCTGATTCCCAACTGATAAAAATACACATTACAGGAATGCTTGATGGCCGATACGTAATTGACATTTCCATGCCCACTGGGTTTCCAGCATCTGGCGACACGTGTTCCGAAACGGTAACTGCCTCTGCAGGGGACGGGCATGCGCATATCCCGGGTAACATTACCAGTTGCAAGCGCTGCGATTCCGGAAAGCGGCTTGAAAGTTGAGCCGGGAGGATAGGTTCCGCCAACAGCTCTGTTATTGAGGGGCAGACTACGGTCGGTAGCGGCTTTTGCCCACGTTTTACTCCTTACCGAAGAGGCGGCGGAAAAGATGTTGGCATCAATGGATGGGTTGCTGAACATGACCAGCACCTCTCCATTGCGTGGATCCAAAGCGACAACGGTCCCTTTAAGCGAATCGGGAAAAGCCTCAGCAGCAGCCTTCTGCAGTCCGGCATGCAAAGTGAGATAGAGATCCTTTCCGGGAGAAGGTTCCACTCTGGTGATATCTTTGATAGGCCCAAGACTCTGTCCGTATGCATTTACCTCAAGGTACTCCCTGCCGCATGTACCTCTCATCACTGATTCATATTCACGCTCCAGTCCCGCTCTTCCTATAAGATCACCCCAGAAATAATCTTCTGTTTTGAGGGAGTCAAACTCCTTTTCGGGAATTTCACCCATATATCCCACGACGTGAAACGCGGCTTCTCTAAGGGGATATTCCCGTCTTGACTCAGTTTCCACTATGATTCCGGGCAGATCCATAGAGTGCTCTTCCACAATACTCACCACCTCAATGGAGACATCCTCCTTTATTCTGGTGGCATCGAAGCGCCGCGAGAATGCCTCTCCGATCTTCTTGACTAATTCAAGACTGTCGAATACAGCGTTCCCTTTCATATCACGAATACGGCAGAGAGAGCTTATGACTGAATCCCTGTCGCGCAGTTTATATGGAAGAACGCAGATTGAGTAGGAGGGACGATTGCGGGCAAGAACTTCGCCGTTTCTGTCAAAAATCCGCCCCCGGGGAGGAACAATCACCTTCTGACGCATGCTGTTTTCGTTGGAAAGGCGGATGTTGTCTTCCGCCTCGACGACCTGAATATGGGCAAGACGTAGCAGAAGGACCATAAAGCACAGTGTAACAAAAACCGAGAGAAGATAACTCTTTACCCGGCGCTCCGTCTGTTCGTCCTGTAATCTTTTTCCAAACGGCATCTGCTACACTACTGCCTGGTGGCAGGTTGGATATAGTTGTCCCAAATAAAGGGAATAATGGCAAAAAGAAGAGAATACAGGGCCCGCGGCAGAGTTGCTGAAAGCAGCTCGCCCGCGACCAGATTCAACTGACTGCCCATTTTGATCACCTGCACTGTCATCATCAATGCATCATTGACCACGAACATCATAATCAGCAGTACAGCCTGCAGAAAGGGATCCAGACGTATCACTTTTTCGTTGAACAATCCTGCGATGAAACCGATAATGGTTTTGGCCAGCGCATTCTGACCGAGGATTTCAGGAGAAAAAAGATCCTGTCCCAAACCCAGCAGAAAACCCACATATACCCCGGGCATCACTCCCGCCTTTATGGAGAGCACAAAGAGAGCCAGGAGAATCAAATCCGGCTTGACCCCGAAAATTTTAACATACGGAACCAACGTGCTCTGCAGAATGAAGCAGAGAATGAAAAGGCCGGCCCATTTGAAAGATTTTGCTATCATTTCAACACTTCAAGAGAATCCAGTTCAGAACGAAACGCTGCCCATCGAGGAGCCAAACGCATTATGAAAAGTTCTTCCAGTTTATCAAATTTCACCGTCAGATCAAGATACGCTTTCTTGAAAAGAGGGTTGTGATTATCCTTTACCGATGAAACCACGCCCACCACCAGCCCCTTGGGATAAACACCTCCCAGTCCCGAAGTAACGATGGTGTCTCCAGCCAGAACCTCCTCATGACTCCTGAGCCGTACGAAAAAGTTGTTTCCGTCTTCCGTTTCCATGATACCAACGGTTCTGGTTCTACGGCAAAGGACACTGGTACGGTTGGAGGGATCTTTGAGAAGCTGCACCAGGCTCATATTATTCATGACCTGTACCACTTTTCCCACCACCCCGTGCTCACTTACCAGAGGCATATACGAAAGCACATCCTGCTTGCGTCCGGCATCCACCACTATGCTTCTGTAAAAATGGGAGGGATCTCGGGCAATAACTCTCACCGGAACCAGTTCATAAGGAATCTGCTCTGCAAATTGCAACAACCCCCTCAGCCGCTTATTTTCCAAAGCATCTTCCTTGAGCAGCTGCAGGTTGGCATTGCTTTGTGCCAATTGCTTTTTCAGCCTTTTATTCTCTGAATAAATATTGCCGATGCGTGAAACCTGACTGACAGTGAAATGGGCCGGGTAGAAGAGTGTGAATTTGAGATACCGGGCTGTGGTGGCCTGCATTTGAGGGCTTTGAGATATCATAACCAAACTGAGCACTGTTGTGAGAAGCAGTGAGCAGATATTGCGGTTACGAATTACAAACTCAAGAATCCAATGCATGCGGGAGCACTTCACTGCCGGAGAAACCAAAAGCTTCCGGCCCTTTTAAAGATCAATATTGTACAGCGCACCCTCCAGGTGCACTCTTATCTGTTTCTTCTACCAGTAGACATCAAAACAGGATGGTATATTTCCAACTCTTCAATGATCTTCAACGATCCGCGTGCAACACACGTAAGGGGATCATCTATGACATTGACCGGAAGGTTTGTTTCCTGACGGATTCTTTCATCAAGGCCGCGCAGCAGCGAACTGCCTCCGGTCATGATTATGCCTTTATCGAGAATATCAGCGGACAACTCTGGCGGTGTCTGCTCCAAAGCCTGTTTCACGGCTTCGATAACAGTAGAGATCGGTTCATTGAGAGCATCACGAACCTCAGTGGAGGTGATCCTGAGAGTTTTGGGAATCCCCGCAACCAGATCACGCCCCTTAACCTCCATCTCGAGCTCATCCTCCAGGGGGAATGCCGATCCGATCTGGATCTTTATATGCTCTGCAGTACTCTCCCCGACCAGAAGATTATACGTTTTCTTGAGATAGGAAACGATGGCCTCATCCATCTCGTCCCCGCCGATACGCACCGACATATCGCAGACCATACCATTAAGAGCCAGAACCGCGATTTCGGCAGTTCCACCACCGATGTCGATCACCATGTTACCGGAGGGCTCATTCACCGGAATGCCCATTCCTATTGCCGAGGCCATAGGCTCAGCAACAAGATACACCTCACGCACTCCGGCACTTTCCGCAGAATCCACCACCGCACGCTTTTCCACCTCCGTGATACCCGAAGGAACACCGATAACCGCCCGCGGACGAAAATAGAAACGGTACTTCTGCACCTTGCGGATGAAATACTTGAGCATCTGCTCCACAAGATCGAAATCCGCGATCACCCCGTCCTTCATGGGACGAATAGCCTCAATCTCTCCGGGAGTACGACCGAGCATGCGCTTGGCTTCCAGACCAATGGCCACCACTCTCTTTGTATGCTTATCCACCGCCACCACCGAGGGCTCATCAATCAACAAACCTCTGCCTCTTACATAAACCAGTGTGTTGGCAGTACCGAGATCTATTCCAAGATCACTTGACAACAAAGGGAAAAGTGCCATATCCTCGCCTCAAAATTTTTCAAGTTTGAAATTTCTTACAAGTAAGAAACATGTAAAAATTATACTATTGTAACTACTAAAAATACAACAGTTTGCTATTCTGCGGTAGTCAAATATCAAATAAAATGAACGAACCGCCCGGAAAAACCTACTCCTCGGAGTCTGATTCTCTTTCCCGGGCCTCCCGAATCTGCTGAATATCAAGATGCTCATCATCTTCAGAACTGTCAGCAGAGCTTTCTTCGTCACCTTGAGATTTCTCATTCTCCGGCTTTTCATTCTGCTGTTGAGACTCATCGGTTCCGGCCGTGTCGGCAGGTTCCGTATCAGATTCTCCTTGGGGCTTATCCACCTCTTCTATGGCTTGCACCTGAGGTGATTCTTTCACTTCGGTTTCCGTTTTTCCGGAAACCGAAGCAGACGTTTGCTTCCTGACGGAATCATCGGCACAACTGCTTCCCAATGAATAGGTAAATGCCATACTCCACTTGGTATCGTAATCATCAACCAGCTCAACCGGAACAAACGCGGCATCAAAAGAAATATTATCAATATCAAGACCAAGCCCCAGGGAAATCATTTCCGTTTCCATTCCCAGACGCTTTCCCATTCTCAGTGAAACCGAGGGCAACACCTCGACTTCCACCCCCAGAGGGAAAGTCATACTGCCATCCTCATCTCTGTACACCGCATCAAGAGCCACAGTATAGGGAAGAGAATTCAGCGTATCCTTCCAGGCGGCACCGATCCGTGCCCAGCGGGGTATCTGACCCTTCTGCCATGTGGAATCGCTGTTCAGAAAGCCCTTGCTCACACCGATACCGTGAAAACCTGAAATTCCCATATTCAGTCTACCCGGAATGACCTTCAGAGCAACCCCTCCACTCATAGACAAAGCGTACATTGTACTGAAATGCCCGATGCGGTCCTGTACACCGTTGAAATTCACTGCCAAAGCATAGCGCTCACGCAGTAGCCCGGCATTCAGTGCACCCATGGTGGTGTTGTTGGCGACACTGGATCCGAATCCATGCTCGTCTCTGGTTTCAAAATCAAGGGCACTGGAATAGATACCCAGTCCCATGAAATATTTGGAAAACAGTACAGAGGATTCGAGCCCCCCTCTGGTCACACCTCCCGGCATCTGACCGAACTCAAGTGATACCAGGGGAAGTTGAGAGAAAAAGAGCTGAGCCGGGTTGTAATAAAGAAAGCCTGCGCCGCCCAGAGCAGTTCCAGCCGTCCCCATAGCAGTAACGCGGGGACTGATTGGTTCCTCCAGCATCAAAAACCCATACCCGCGGTTTCCCCTGGCGAAAAGCACCATAGTAGAAACCAGAAGAACAAATCCGAATTTTCTGCAGAGTGTGAAATTCATTATGAATTATCCTCAAAAGACAAATGTAATATCGAACTGCTGATCGATACCAGCCCATACACGGTCGGTTGTCAATGCATAATTGAAGGCCATTCCCTCGCTCAGTTTATCCAGCTGATAGGAGAATCCCAGAGTGACACGTGGTGAGAAGCCGTCCCAGTACTCATCACTTCTGCGGTACAGCTCACTTGACAACTCCAGATCACTAAACCCGGCCCGCAGACACAGATCATCCCTGAAACTCCAGTCAACCCCGGTACCGACCACCATTTCCGGATGATCGAAAAGCGTCAGATCAGCATCAAAAATGTAGTTTACCAGATCCAGATTCCACACCAGATCTCTCCCTAGCAGACTTCCCCGATAGGAACCGGCCAATGCCAAGGAGAGCGGTATCTGCTCTTCTACAGTCTGACCATACCCGTCCTCGGATGAAATATTCCAGGTATTGCGCGCCCCGATGTTTCTCAGCACCGCAGAAAGAATCATCTTTTTGTTGATTTTGTATGCTGCGGCGATGTCAAAAGCTCCAATGGAAGTGCTGGTGGAGTTCAGCATTTTTCCCTCCTGGGGAATCGCAGGGAGACTCTGGTGCATAATGGCGACACTTGCCCCCAGCGTCAGTCGTTTGGAAACCAGATACCCGGCCCCTATTTTCATGGTCAGAAAACTGTAGTTCATTGCACCCAGTGATTTTTCCTCCACCACCGTTTCCTGATCATAGTACCCGTCATACATATCATCCAGAAAGGGATCCCCTCTGTACACGAAGCTAAGCCCCATCCCCATGCGCGGAGGGACTCTGAAGTCAAATGAAGCCCACCCTTCAGTTCTGCCCAGAGAGCGCAGCCCGGCTCCCACAGACGCTCTGGTGTCCCGAAGAAGGGAAAGTTGAGCGGGATTGTACCAGGAAAGCATGAATTCAGGATCGGCACTGTATGCTCCACCCGTTCCCGAGGCAACCGCTCCTGCAGAAAGCCGCAAAGGACTGCCCGGGAGCCCGCCGTTCTGAGATGCCATGAGAGTTGAACAGAGCAGAATGCCGAAAACTATCCCCGCAGCAGAAAGCCGCGTTCTATTTTGCCAGAATGACTTTGCCAAAAAAACGTTCTCCGCCGGTGGAGGTGATTTTGAAATAGTAAACGCCCGGAGATACCATATGCCCAGAACCGTCCGTGCCGTCCCAATAATCTTCCTGAGGTTCTGTACTGCGCCCGATGCTGTTCTCGGCTTCCCGCCGCGCCCCGGACACCACAGTCTTCACCAGACTCATGTTGTAATCATAAACTTTAATGGTGATATCACCATCCTGCTTGAGCCGGTACACAAATACCGCCCTGTCATACCTTCCGTCCTGTGATGCTCTGATCACTCCCGGCAAAGCATAACACTCTTTAGAGGTGATCTTGCGGGTGTATCTCACCAGAGCAGCTTCACTCCGGGAATCGGAAAGAGGTTCTTCCGAATCGATTATAAACAATCCCCCGGAAGTGGCAACCAGAAATGTCCCCGCCGATTCACTTTCCGGAATGAAAAGCATGTCGTTCACATCAGGGAACACCCCGTTTGAAGCCTTGGTCAACCAGTTGCGGAACTCACTTCCGTCGAGCTGTTCATCCAGAAAAACATCCACATCCGCACTGTCGGACAGGGTGTCATTATAGGAAGCAAGCTGGTTGTCTTTAAAAACTGTATAGTAGTAGCCTTCTACAGCAGGAGAAACAAGGAGAGGTGTCCGCTGCAGGACTTTGGACCACGAACTGGTTCTCTTTCCGAAACGGTAAAGCCCTGTTTCCGTGGTATCCTGCATTTTAACATCGATGTAGGAATAAAGAACGCTGTCTCGGCCGCGTAGCGGAGTGAACGCAGCGTGAAAGGAACTAAACTCATCACCTGAGGCGATAACGGTATCGGTAACCAGAGTATCCCACTCGCTAGAGGAAGGATCAAAGGTCCACAACATGGAAGGTGATGTTACGAGCAGAGTGGAAGAGTTCCCGAAATCGGAAACAGCACGCACGGACGTATTGTTAGGAGTCGTCGTGTCCGGAAGCAGATCTTCAGGAACCATGCCTTCGTTATCAGGCCGGAACGCCCTGATCTCATCTGAATTCGGATCAAAGCGGATCAGCCCCCCGCTACCGCACGCAGTCCAGAAATAACCGGAAGAATATAGTAAACCGTTGGGGGATATGACGTCTTCTTTCTGGCGAAGCTCATAATCGAAATTGAAAGAAGATTCTTTCTGCTGATCATCTTCGTGATCGTAGTACCAGAAAGAGATCTTCTCATAAGGGGATTCTTCATAAAACAGGGCTGCTGCCCCTCCTCCCCCGAATGCCAGACTCACAAAACTATGATTATCCTTTTCAAATCCGTACCACTCTTCACTGCCCAGATCGAGCTGATAATTGAACCCCCGTTCGGTGGCAAGCCACAGCGTGTCACCACTACCGGCAAGTTCAATTATGTTGTTGCTTGTGAGCTGACGGGTAGCTTTTAGCGGTGCCGCGCAAAGCGCTGCTGCGGTCAGCAGAACAAATGAAAGCAGATAAGGCAAACCACAAATGGTCCGCCGATCAGTTCGGCGCATTATTCTCCCTCATATCGAGAACCTCGACACCTTTCGGTGCCTTGAATCGGAAAACTTTATCGGCGATGGGTTTGCCCACTACCGTGTTCTTGAAAGTATAAGTATTCACATTTTCGTTTTTATCGACCAATTCAAGAGTTTTCACGATACCGGTTTTTTCCTCGACCAGGGCAGTAACTGATTTGTATGAATCCGCACCGACAGAGTCGTTTTTCCAGACCAACTCCACCACTCCGTCTTTGTTGCTTTTCTGAGTGAATGTGCGTCCGGTCAGAAATGTGGAAAGAAGATGAGAGGGTTGCATCGAAAGGTCTATTTCGGAAAGGTTTCTGACAACGACCTGTGAATTTCTCTCACTGTACTGCCAGAAGGATTTGCCGTCGCTTACGAATGTTTCTTTCCCCAGATCTGCCCGGAATTTTTCTCCGGGAGCAAGAAACAGTTCACCCCTTTTTTCACTCTCTCTTTCCCGTATGGCCCAGTATATAGTAAGATCGAATTGAGCAGTGACGGTAGTTTTGCCACTGTAGTTTTTCCGCACAAGGCTGATCACTTCGGGTTCCTTGGCCATCGTAAAAGATACGGCACACAGCAAAACAGCTGTGAATATGATTTTCTTACACGCCTTCATTACTCACTCTCCTTGTTAGCGCAGACTTGCAAGCAGCTCTTCAAGTGTGTCGGGGCGGACCAGTACCTCTCTGACTTTACTGCCCTCCTGAGGACCGACTATCCCCGCATGTTCCAATTCATCCATAAGACGCCCCGCACGAGCATAACCGATCTTCATTCTGCGCTGAAGAAAAGAAGTTGATCCCTGACCGGTGGAAACTATGATGCGGGCAGCTTCTCCAAAAAGCTCATCCCGATTTCCACTCTGCACAACTTCATCTCCTGAACCACTGTCAGAATCGTCACCTCCCATAATTTCATGAAAGCTGTCGATTTTCTCGATTTCAACCTGCTGATCCCGGATTTCATCCACAATGGTCTCCACATCCTCTTCGGAGATGAACGCACCGTGGAAACGCTCGATTTCCGGTGCACCATTGCGCAGAAAGAGCATATCACCCATACCCAGAAGCTTTTCGGCCCCCACATGCCCCAGAATCGTTCTCGAATCGGTGGACTGAATGGTCCGAAACGCGATTCGGGACGTGAGGTTGGCTTTGATCGGGCCGGTGATGATATCCACCGAGGGGCGCTGAGTGGCCACGATGAGGTGAATACCCACAGCACGGGCAAGCTGGGCAATACGCTGAATAAGCCCCTCCACATCTTTGGAGGCGGTCATCATCAGGTCCGCAAGCTCATCGACTATGATAACGATAAAGGGGAGCTGTTTATTGTCTTCTTCGGGCAGAACACCTTTTAATTTTCCTGCCTCCACCCTGGTATTGAACGAATCGATGTTGCGGGCACCCACTTTCGCCAGCACCCGGTAGCGGCGCTCCATCTCCCTCACACCCCACTGAAGCGCCTTCACCGCCTCTTTTGACTCGGTCACCACCGGCGAGAGAAGATGAGGTATCCGCTCGTAGAATGCCAGCTCGACCTTCTTGGGATCAATCATGATAAGACGCAGCTCCTCGGGCTTTTTGGTCATGAGCATGCTGCAGATAACAGAATTGATGCAGACACTCTTACCGGAACCGGTCTGACCCGCAATGAGCACGTGAGGCATTTTGGTGATATCGGTGACATACGCCGCCCCCGAAATATTGGTTCCGATTATTACCGGAAGCTTGGCTTTGGATTTTTTGAACGCATCAGAGGTGAGAATATGTTTGAAGTGAACTATCTGCCGTTCAGGATTGGGAAGCTCGATACCCACTGCCGACTTTCCGGGGATAGGAGCCTCGATTCGAATGCGCTGGCCCCCGACAGCCATGGAGATATCATCATGGAGGTTCACCACCTTGCTCACTTTGATACCCGGGGCAAGCTCGATCTCATACCGGGTCACCACCGGTCCGGGACTGACGAACACTACCTTGCCCTCCACCCCGAAATTCATCAGGGTCTTTTCAAGAGTTACTGAATTGTGCTCAATTGTCTCCTTTTCAACCATACCTGAGAGCGGTGGCGGGTCGGGCAGAATTTTTGGTAAAGGAACAACATACGGTTTGCTTGATACGGCAAGATTGGAAACCTTGAAATCATCCCCGGTTTCACTTGGAACCCTTCCGGTGTTCTCATCCACCCCTTTTTCCTGATGTTCCTCAAACTGAGGCATAGGGCCGTCATCTTCCGGTTCC
>JBKGXV010000083.1:0-13798 GCA_046546375.1 Chitinispirillaceae bacterium
TATGAACTTAGAAGTGAAATGCCGTATGAATGCTGGGTTGACCTAAATGCACCGGATGAAATGGATGATATCACCCGACGCGAATTCAAACAGGAGGTGGGAAGAGTACTCCGGACGGTCACTCCTGAACAGAAAGCCGCGTTTACACTCTATTATTTCGCCGGTTGCAGGGGAAAGGAAGCGGCGGAAATCATGCATGTATCCGAAGCGAACTTTTTCATGAAACTCAAGGCCGCAAGAGACACTCTCAGATCCAGGCTTTCAAAAAAAGGTTGGGGGTTATGATCTCCTCCGAAAAGACCTTTCTTATAGATAAATACCTTTCCGGCCGCTTGGAAGGAGAGGAATTCTCCCTGTTACGAAATCTTATAGCTCAAAATGAAACCTTTCGGAAAGAGGTTGATCAAAGAACGTCCTTTGAGGCAGATCTGTTCACCATGGGAATGATTTCAGGCGAGGCCGAAGAGGAAAAGGCAGTGGAGGACTTCCTGGTTGATTCACCTGTGCTTGCACCTACCCGAAAAGAGCTGAAAGCAGAAGAGGGAGAATTTTCCGAAGATGATTGGGAAAGTATTATAGACGGCGCGTTCGATACGGTCCGGAACGCTGGGCAGAAGAAAAACACTCCCTTCCGCAGATATTTCAAATACCTTCTGGCTGCCTGCCTGGTGGCAATGGTAACTGCTGGTTATGTGGCCAGAGCGTTTTATTTTGAACATATCAAAGAGGAAACAAAAAATGATTTCGAATCTTTTCAGAAATCGCAAACAAGTGGTAAAGCTATTGAAAGCGACACCATAATGCCCCATGAGAACGGGGCTGTGCTGGTGGAACAAAATTCAATTGCAGAAGTAGGTCACTCTGCTGATGCGTTTCGCGAGTTGAAGCTGGTCAGGGGAAAGCTTCTTATTGTTTCACAGGGAGAGAGTGAAAAAGAATTCAGAGTTGTTACTCCCCAGGTTCAACTGACTTACGCCAAAGTCGTGGCCAGTATACGTGCCGAAAAAGATATGACCGTAATCAGTGTCGACAGCGGTTCTGTAAAGCTGAACACGGGTGATGGCAGAGTTAGGGAAGTGCATGCGCCCTCTTCCGTCGTAGCTGGGCAAGACTCCGTAATTTCTTTCAAGCCGGGGTTTGATGTTGGTGAAGTGAGAAAAAGGCAGCTGCTTGAAAATTTTCTCAACCGCACAGTGATTGATATATCTGTAACCGGTTTCGGAACGGATGGTGAGATAATTGAGAAAAAAACAGAGTCGGATTCCGTTTCCGCATTGTTTGACGGGAATAAAGGACCGAGAGAAATAGCTTCTGTTTTCAGAAAGCTGCATGATTCTTTGCATACATATGAAAATATATCAGCTTTCATTTCCAGACATGTATCGGGAAACACCGGGAGCGCTCTGGCGATACTCGATTCTCTTGAAGTTATCATCCAGGACATCTCTGCTCTGCAGCTGATCTTTTTAAGGAGCGGTGATGTGAGTCTGGGTCTGGGTGATACGGCTTCGGCTCTGAAGAAATTCAGAGCGGCTTTCGATCTGGCGTGGGATGGACTGTCAGGGGCCCAGTCTCTGGACCGTATTCTGAAAGTCGGAAATGCCGAATCGTACGGCACGAACAGAGACAGTATCGCGGGTGTGTATCTGAAGATGTCTCCGGATGATATTGGAGGTCAGGAGGTGGTGCTTTCTTATGCTAACAGTATCAGAAAAGAAAAAGAAGATTATCAACGTGCAATAAAGTTGTATGACGGTTTCATAAAAGCGTTTCCTGAAAGCCGATACAGAGAAGATGCCATGTACTGGATAGGCTGGTGCATTATTGAGGAGAAAGTCAGCGGGAGACGTTCTGGAATCGATAGAAAAAAGCTGCTCCGTCCGGACGGGCACATTTTCAGATAACAGCATTCATATCAAGGAAAGGGGTTCTTTATGAGAACTGCAGAAGTAGTGCTGATCATGTTGGCCGTGCTTGTAACCGGTGTGTCCGCCTCCGAGATGGTGAAAGTGAAAGGGGGGAGTGCTGAAGTCTATTCATCATCGGACAAAAGATTCAATAATGCTGTGTTTACAGTTTCTTCCGATGAGGTGCTTACTGTTACCGGTGAGAAACGGAATTATTATGAAGTCCTGGATTCCCGGGGAAGAAGCGGGTGGGTTGAGAAGTCAGAGGTCCGCAATGTGAAAACATCCACCTCGCTTGTTCTGGATCCGGTTGCCGTCGAGGGTTATCTGGATCAGCCCAACAGCGCGTTCATTATGGATTGGAGTATTGATGATCCTACAGGTATCCGCCTGGAAAGATCGTTTAAAAGTGCTCTCAGGAACAATGTCGACAGAGAAACAGTGGAAAGAATCTGCAACTGATCACACATATGCTGCCCGGATCTCCGGGCAGTTCTTCTTCAGTTTTTGATCCCGGACAGTATTTCCGGTACAGGTGGCTTTCCCTCCCGAGCCAATGTGATTACCCCGTTCTTGTCGATTACATATACCGTTCGCTTCGTGGCGATCATCCCTTTGCAGTCGTAGGCCTGAGCCACCCTGCCGCCTTCATCCACCAGAAGGGGAAACGGAAGAAATTTCTTTTTGACAAAGTTTGCATGAGACTCGCCGCCGGCCGGATTGACTCCGAATACTACTGTGTTGGAGCTTTTGAATTTGGAATACTCGTCCTTTATCTCACACAGCTGTTTTGTACATCCGGGGGTAAGGTCACCGGGGTAGAATATCAGAACTACATTCTTGCTTCCTCTGAAGTTTTCCAGTGAAACGCTATTGCCTGAATGGTCTTGAAGGGTAAAGGCGGGAGCTGCTGTTCCTTCGGGAAGCATAGGTTTCATCTCCTCTGTATGTTGTCTGATGATTGATGAAGTCAACTGTAGTATACATTATGCCGGTCCTGAAGGCTTCGGATTCCAAAACTGTCTGATTCAGGGGTTTCATTTCTGAATTCAGCGTTTTATTTTACTGTGTCAAACGGGCGGCAGAATTTCCTTCAATATTGAACTCTTTATTGACTCCTCCCTGCCTGTGTTCTTGTAATTATAGACATTCTTCAGTCTTTCACCTTCGGAGATCAGATGCCTGGGAAACGGTTGTTTTTCACCAGAATCCCCCAAAAAGATCCTAGAGTCGCCCCGCTGGTGCAGGACTTGAGTGTCATCCCTGCGCTGCAGAATCTTGATCTCCGCAGAATACTTGTCGGAAGCGGGTTATATGAGTTTCCTGCAGCCGATACCAGAACCGGAAACGATATTCATTCGGTGCTGCTGAAACATCAGCTGTCATCAATGATCATTGATGACAAAAAGTTCTCGCCATCCCGGAACCGAAAAGCTCGTTCAGTGAAATTATCCGAAACTAAAGTCAGCCTTTTCGATCGGAAGGGAAACTGTCTTCTTGAAATAGATCCGGATTCTGATGTGTATATCATCATGACAGACGTCAGCGGGAGATATCAGGCGCGGTTACTGCGTGCGAGAAAGTCCGAAGCGAATCGGTGTAATCTTGAAGAGGTGTTGGATGGTATTGCCCGTTTCACACCGGTTGCGGATATCTATTCTCTTCAGAAGAATGGTTCGGCAGTGAGAATTGATTCCAGGGACTTTGCTTTTGCAGGTCTTGAGAATAAATTGGGGGTCTCCAGAGGCTTCTGTTTTGCCAATCTCATAAGGGAAATTGATTCGTGCAGCCGGTCTCTGCGTTTTGATGACAAGTTTGACGCGTCGGAAAATGCGGGTTGTGTCACCTCTGATAGTTCTTCTCTGCTGGATATTTACGGCGCTCTCATGCTGACAGATCCTGCCCGCAATTTCAAAGCGGGTTCTGAAACTGAAACTGCTCAAGAGAAAAGTGGTGAAGAGGAGAAGGGGAGGGAAAGTGAAGCGGAATTGCGCAGAGTCCCACCCCCGCCTTCGGTGGAAAGATCTACAATCGGTGTAAGTCTTCCCGAATCCATGGCCTTGCTGCCCCTGGTTTTCCTAACAATGTTTCCTTTGCTGCTGGAAGTGACCGCCACCTGGCTGTCCTTAAGCAGTGATGTTCTGACTTTTCTGATAAATGCGGGAGGCCTTCTTTCAATCCTCTATGGGCTGCATCTTCTTAGAAAACGGTCAGGGAGAGAATCCGCGAGCGTTTGGAATCAATAAAGTACAGCAAAACCGCAATGGCCCGCTACGATCTCAACGGGGATCACAGAATCGATGACTATGAAAGAATGCGCGCTGCCAGAGAAATAGAAACAGAGCTGCGTTTCGGTCACAAGAGGAAAAAAAGTATAAGACCGCAGCTGGAGGTGGTTGTGGGAAAGGCTCCTTTCAGCCGAATTCCATTCGTCGTTTCAAGCTCGCGGCGTTCTCTTATAAAGCAGCTTGCGGTCGAGGG
This sequence comes from Chitinispirillaceae bacterium, assembly GCA_046546375.1. Lineage (GTDB taxonomy): Bacteria > Fibrobacterota > Chitinivibrionia > Chitinivibrionales > Chitinispirillaceae > JAEZKC01. Next base: position 4,389 of record JBKGXV010000083.1, read on the forward strand.
CTTTGTGATGATCGGCTCCGGTCTGGTTCTGATTATGCTGTCCAATATGATCATCAATTATTTTCCATGATCAACTGCCAGGAAACAAACTCATGAATCTGATAGACACTTCCCACATTCCGATTATTCTCATAGCAGGTGTGGTTGTATATACCGTTGTGACCTACAACGGTCTGGTGCAGCTTAAAAACAATGTTGCGAAAGCCTGGAGCAACATCAGTGTGCTTTTAAAACAGCGTTATGATGAGATCCCCAATCTGGTGAGGATCTGCGAGGCTTACATGAAGCATGAGAGGGCTACTCTGGAGAAAGTGATTCAGGCCCGGTCTCTCAGAGAACAGGCCGAGGGGCCGGAGCAGCAGGCAAAAGCGAGCAATTCACTCTCGTCTGCTCTCAGCGGTTTGTTTGCAGTGAGCGAGAATTATCCTCAGTTGAAAGCGGATGCCAATTTCCGTCAGCTTCAGGCGTGCATTTCCGAGCTTGAGGACCAGATTGCCGACAGAAGAGAGTTCTACAACGAGTCCGTTACCGTCTACAACGTGCATATACAGAAATTTCCTGATTCAGTCGTGGCGGCATCCTTCAACTTCAGTATGGCTCACTTATGGAAAATCAATCCCCTGCACAGAGAGAACACCAGGGTGTTTATCAGTGCCGGCCGTACCTGAAAAACCTCTCCGGGAATCATTCCACGAAATTCTTCAGATCCTCGATCACTTCATCCATATTCTGATATCTTGACCACCTGTCATTCATGCACTTGGTGACAATCTGATCAAGCCTCTCGAAACCCTCCGGAGGTGTGCGCGGACGGATGGCCCGGCAGGCCAGCTTTTCAAGAACGTTGGTTGTGTGCACGTTGACTTCCTTGGGGTGTTCCCCGTAGAGAAGCTCGTAGCAGACGATCCCGAAAGAATAGATGTCGGTTCTCTTGTCAATGGTTTTGGGGTTGAAGATCTGTTCGGGGGACATATAGAACTGCGATCCGATAATGACCGCATCGTATTTGTTGGTGTAGGATTTGATCCATCTTACAGTACCGAAATCACCGATACGCACATCGACGTCACAGGGACATTTCTCTTTACGGTTCCTGCAGATGTTTCTGGGAGACTTGTTCTTGGGAAAAAGAATGTTTTCCGGTTTGATATCCCGGTGAAATATTCCCTCCTTGTGCACATTGCAGATGCGTTCGGCAATTTTCAGCATGATATGCGCTTTGCACATCAGTATTTCGGGGTCTGATGTCTTTTCGCATGTATTCATGTATTCACGCAGTGTCATGTCCATCCGCTCCATCAGAATGAAACGGTATTCATGTTCGCAGTCGAACTCACCATGATCATACACCTGAACCACACTGCTTGCCACATTTTCCGAAACACTTTTTGACAGATCCCACTGTACGTAGGATTCGTTTTTGAAACGCTGCTTGACCTCCTTGATGCGCATCTCCTCTTCTTCTGCGTTGTATTGGGCACCTTTGCGGATTTTCAGCAGATCCTCTCTTAGAATCTTGATGGCGAAATCGGTCACACCGTTGTAGTCTGAGGTGGCAGCGAATACATCTGCAAAGCCTCCCGATCCCATGTGTTTTCCGATGATTATGGGAGGTTTGTGACGGTTGAACACCTTTGTGAGCGTTTTATGTTTACTGAGAAGCGCACTGCTCTCATCGGGACGAAGCTCGAATTCGATTTTGAACCGGAAAGGGATGGCATCGCCAATCCTTGTCACCAAAGAATCAAGGGACTGGTACCCCTCGCGTATTTTAGTCAGAACCATGGGTTTTATCCTTTTTCTTGATCAGCTTCATCTGCAAATACATATCTGCCTTTTTTCACCTCTACACGTGGAGGGATAAAGCTGTCTTCAAAGAGGTCATATCCTTTTTTGAGCATATTCCAGAAAGAAAACCACTCCCAATCCCTGAAATCCTCCAGGTTGCTGTCAGTCATCCGGAAGGGGAAAATGTGAACAGGTACAGTTTTCTGACCATTTCTCAATGCAGCATCAACCAGGGCATAAATTTCCTCTATCGATTCATCAGTCATGGCGTAACACCCTATGGAGCAGCAGGAACCATGGACCATCAGGGCACTTCCGGTGCGTTTGTGGGCCCGGTCGTACGCATTGGGGTAGCCCAGATTGAAGGATAGGTGAAACGAACTGTAGGGGTTGAGACTGTGCGGGTACACTTTGTAGAACCCCTCGGGAGCTTTTCCGTCACCCTGTTTCAGCTTGGGGCCCAAGCCTTCTGAGCCGTATGTACAGATTTCATAGGTTCTGAAAAGGACATAGGAGTTTTTGTCTTTTATCCACAATTCCAGTTCCATCGATTCTTTGAAGATCCTGATGTGGACGGGGGAGCCGAATGCAAGTTTCTGGGAAGCAAGCCGGGTTTCCAGTTTCGGTCTGACTTTTTTGATTGCGGTTTTTGATCTACTGCTGGAGGGGATTTGAGAATAAAGCGAGGAGGAGAGAAATAAAAGGAGAATGAAAGCGAGCACGGGCATAACAGAAACCTTAACAAAATTACGGTTTGCGGCAATTTTTCCTCTGCAGTCACGTAAACAGAATCGGTTGCCGCTGGTTATTAAAATACATTGTGTTTTGATGTAGTATCCTAATCAAACGCGAAAAAAGGTTGAAGCCGTTTCAACTCTTCTATTCAGCCCTGCGGGAAAGCTTGCATAACGTGCTGAATATAAATATAATGTATTGAGATACAGCTGCTTTTGCTTTGGAAGGGAGAGAAGAAATGAGTGAACGTTGTTTGGGCAAAACTAAAAGCGGAAACAGGTGCAAGATTACGGCTAATCTGGTGGGGGGCTACTGTCGGCTTCATCAGGATCAGGCTCAGCAGAAGGAGGAAAAGAGTTCTGAGAAGGAGTCTTTTACTCACAAGTCCGAACCTGTCCTCAGACGAGTGCCGGAAACCGGACTTCCCGAATATTTCTGTGCCTCATCTACTCTTTCCAGAAAAGGACTCTTTGTCATAGCTGCGACAGTAACTGTGCTTCTAATGCTTTTCACTCCCAGAAAGAAGAAAAAGAAAAAGTAATGACCGGCCGATCCGGGTCATCTGTGCAGCCAACCTTCCCGTTCCCTCATGCTGCGGTCAACTTTCGCATCTCCATAACCGTAGTATTTATAGATATATTGGTTGGACCTGAGGCGGAGGACTGATTAAATGGAAATGTCAGGAAGCAGCAGAAAAAGAGCAAAGGATGCTTTGCCTCCCGAGACGTTCGAGACACCTCAGTTCGGGCGTCAGCGCTATCATGTCCGTGAGGCGGAGCTGGAGCATGTGACTCCTGAACAGAGGGAGACAGAAGAGGGTAAAGTGACCTTTGGAGGCGACGAGGAAAAATTCAGATATGCTCGGCATGAGATTGAGGAGAGGCTTGAGCATATTTCCACTTTCGAGGATCAGATAACCGGTCTGGTGGGTAAAATTGATGAGGAGAAGAACACGATCAGAAGGCTGATCGAGGGGATGTGATAATTTTTGAAAGACAGCGGCACATTGAGCTGCTGTCTTTTTTCGATCCGGAATTTAAGCGGTCAAGGAAAATAAAAAAAATAACGGCGGCGAGTTATCCGGAAGGTTTGATCAGCGAGATCTGGGGGTTTTCGAGCCGGACGAAGGTTTCCGTCTCGAAAACACCTCGAAATTGCTGCTCCTCACTTCACTCCAACTGCCGCCGAGGACATTCACCATACCCCAAAATCAGGATAAACGCACCCTACCTCAGTCCTCCACGCTGAAGTATTTATCATAGAAATCCGTTGTCGACATCGTTTCCATATCGATGATAAGGCTCATTACTTCGTCCTTTTCGATAACGGTATCCCTGTCGGGGCGATCGTCGAGCGTTACGTAAGGCTCAACTCGTTGGTGCATCATAACTACCTCCCATCCTTGGATAGCAGGTATCCACTACGAGTCAGCAGATCGCCTGCAGTTATCTTTTCTATTATTAATATCGGCTATCCGGAAGGGATACTTTACTTACTCCTTCCCATTAATAATTCGGTTTTTCGGTGGGTTATATTTGCGGCGGGGCGGGGAGGGGGGGACGGACTAATTTGTTCGTTTTCGAAATTGAAGGGACGTACTAGTCGTAACTATCGGAAAAAGGATAGCTGTAAGGGTACGATTAGACCCTTTGGATAGGGCGCAAACAGATAAGCAACAACCAGATTTGAGTTTAAGGTAGAAAAAAGATGATTTGTAGAGAAATCAAATGTGGGGTATCATTTGATCTGATTTCGGGAAGGTCATCCTCTTTGACAGAAGTTTTTTTAGTAGTGAATTACCTGGCTCAAACGGTAGATTGAGAAAATCAGAATTTTCTAAGAAGCTTTGTTTCCAATTTCTGCACCCAGCCTAACCAATTTTGCAACAGGGGAAACAGAAATCCTGAGGAACTCGGCTATCACCGTTGCGGGGAGAAGCTCTTTCATGCGAACCTGATAACAGAACTCCGCGCGTGCATCAGAACGTTTCTTCTTTCTGCCCCTTTGAAGCAGGTCGTCACGCGTGATCTTATACTTTTCGCATATTTCAACGGCAATTTTCTTCAGTACGTAATCATAATCAGCTTTCCGATGCAGTCTGCGCATCCCGATTTCATGCTGCTCCATGGCGTTTCTCACGAATTCGGGATCTCCCATAACCGCCGGCCACCCCCTGCAGGACCCTTCTATTTCAGCACTCTCTCTTTCCGGCAGCAGACCCGCAGATTCCATATTGGATTCATCCAGTCCCTCTGACAGAAACTTAAGATAATTTTCAACAGCTTCCCTCTCCTCTTTTCCGAAACGACGCAGACACTCTTCTTTATTCTGAAATGATTGTCCTTTGGATTTTTCTGACCCCATCAGAAAGCCGTGTCCGCACCAATTCCAGTTTTCGAGTTGTTTGAGACTCTTCACCATGCGTGCCCGCAGGGGATTGAGGTGTATGTACTTGATAAGCTGGGCTGCATAGTTCTGATCCTGACAGAGAACGGATTTGAATCTGTCCTGGAAAAGGTAGCCTCTTCTTTCGTGTCTCTTATTGTAGTATCGGGCATACCCACTGTTGAGCGGCTGCATCAATTCCGCCATGGGGAGATGATTGGTCCGTACCAGAAGATGAAAATGAGTGTCCATCAGAGACCATGCAAGGCATTTGTACCCGGTAAGAGCCAAATAATGACCCAGTCGGGAAAGGAACTCATTCCTGTCTTCATCGTCAACGAAAAGGTTTTTTCCTTCTATGCAGTGGGCCATGATGTGGGCGAGAGATCCGGGAGATTGGATGCGGTGCATTCGGGGCATATTTTCTCCTTCTCAGATGAACTCTCCGAGGCCGATGTCTGGTATCTGCAACTAGCATACCATGCTTTATTTATTGGAAGGGACACAAATATGCGATTTTTTGTTTTAGAATAAGGTGAAAGTAGGGTGGTTTTATCAATTCTGAGATTATTTCCTCCCATATTGGGAAAACTGGTTTATGCTTATCCTGGGAGAAACTAGTTAGTCCGTCCCCATGTTAGAGTCTCTGCTGAAGGCGGATAAGACAGCTGCTTACGGAAATATACCTCGTAATGCGGAGCAGACATTTGCTCTCGATGCTCTCATGAATGATGATATCCGTGTGGTCACCGTTTCAGGGAAGGCCGGAACCGGGAAAACTTTTCCGGCTCTGGCTGCTGCTTTGAACTTGCGGAACTGGCCGGCAATCTTTCTCCGATCCGCTATACCAGTTTCCGCTCTACAGGCACCATCCAGTTTTTGCTGAACAGGCGCTGTTCTCCTTCATAAGCGTCCATCTGGGCATGGATGTAGAAATTCCGTTCGTCGCAGGTGAGGACCGTTTTGGTCAGAGTATGGACACGCCACTCTCTGCGCCGAAATCCCCGTTCCCAGATTGTCTCTCCCGTTGCGGAATCAAAGTTGTCGCTTGTGACCGAATACCGTTCGACTGAATTCTGATGCATCTGCATGTCGATATCCTCCAGAATCCAAGTACCGTCATCCTTTATCACCTCCATAGTGTCCACTTCAGTTGCCAGATTGCGCACCACTCTCCAGGTGGATTCTCCGGCATGTACCTGGGTTCCCGGAGATATGGGTGCCGATTCGGGTGGACCGAATTTCCGGAGGGCAGTATCTGACTCCCGGGCTGGCCGTACCGGCAAATCCAGTACCGACTGTGCAGGCCAGATGGTCAGCATCGCCGCTCGCGGAGGCAGCCAGGCAAGCGGCCAATATGACGACGATATCGAGAGGCGGATTTTATGACCAGCCGGAAATGACTGGGCGATTCCGTTGAGCTTCACTTTCACATCCACGGGCTCCCCTATCGGTAAAACCTCGGGTTTTTCATGTCCGTTACGGTGGGTGAGGTTCAGAATGCCGTAAGTGACTCTGGTGGCTTTCCCGTCCGGAGCCACATCCGAGATTCTGGCCGCCACCATGGCTACGGGCTCACTGGAGGAAATCCGAATATTCACAGTCGGCCTTCCCACGATTTCCAGAGGACTTGTCAGGGGCAGAGTTTCGTAGACAAGCGATCCACCGTCCTCATCTCTCTGGTCTCCGGGAAGATCGGGAGTGGCACTGTATGAACACCATTTTCCGGCATAATGACCAACTGTGGAGGGTGATTGTATCGGTTGAGGTGTTTCGTCCTGCGCCTTTTCCTCCCTCAGAAGCCATGTTCCGCCGTCAAGATGAAATTTGGTGTCGATGATGTTGTTGCTGGGCCATCTTTCTTCCGCTACCCATCTGCCGGGTCGTTTGTGATACCGTGCTGCCGGAGCTATGCTGTCCATCATCCAGACTCGCAGCCTCGGCTCTGATTTTATTCCCCGGTCATGGCCTTTGAGCCACTGATCCCACCACCTTACCGATTCCTGCAGAAAACCTATGGCCGGCCCGGGAACTCCCAAATGAGGATAGCGATGACTCCAGGGACCGATCAGGCCGTAAGCCGGGGCATGGGGAAGTCCCTGCACAAGTCTGAATACCGCATTTGAATACCCGTCTGCCCATCCGCTTGCGGCAAGTACCGGTATCTCTATCGCACTGAAATCTTCGCAGACCGATCCATGTTTCCAGTATTCGTCACGATGCTGGTGATGAAGCCAGTTTTCAAGCCAGAGACCGCTGTGTTCCAGTCTGTCCAGCCAGATGCTGCGCCAGCGCTCGCCCACAATCTGAGGGTCGGGAGGACTTGAATTATAGGCAAACATGGTTGATGCCCAGCTAAGGTTGTCGCCCAGAAGACATCCCCCCATGTAATGCACATCATCAGCATACCGATCATCCGTGGAGCAGAGTGAAATGACCGCTTTGAGTGATGTCGGACGCATGGCGGCTATCTGCAGCCCGTTGAATCCACCCCAGGAAATTCCGATCATGCCTGTTGTGCCGCTGCACCATGGCTGATTCGAAATCCATTCGAGCGCCTGGTACCCGTCATCCAGTTCCTGCTGCAGATATTCGTCAGTGATAAGCCCTTCGGATTCCCCGCTTCCCCTGATATCCAGACGTATGGATGCATAGCCGTGACCCGCAAAAAATCCGTGAATGCCGGTGTCACGTTGACGCATGTAGTCACGTTTACGGTAGGGGATATACTCCAGAATAGCCGGGACGGGATTTGCCAGGGCATCCTCGGGCATGAAAATGCGGGCGGCAAGCCGCACACCGTCCCTCATGGGTATCCATTCGTTTTCCAGGACTTTGTAGGGACGGGGGAAATCTGTAACAAAGTTCACGTGAAAACCTCCACGATTCAGTATTCACCATATGTCTTCTATGTAATAGGGCAGATCCTCCAGCACACGGATATACTTCTGCATCAACTCTTCGCGGCTGTCTGCATAAAGGTAGATGATTCCAAGCGAGTAGCTGTAGCTGTCCTGATCGACCATTTCCGAAAGGCGTGTATTCTCCGGTGCATCCCAGAAGATGATCGTACCCGGAACCTGCTGCTGCACATGCTCGATTTCCTCTTTTGTGGGAGCTTTTCTGACTATGCCGTCACTGAAATGTCTGAAAAATCCCTTCGCTGCCACTGCAGCGTCCCCTTCCCGATGAGGCATATGAGGCTGGCGCCCGAGTCCGAGTGAAAGGACAATGGCAAGATTCGACATCCCATCCACATGTTTGTAGATTTCTGCGTGTGATTGAGATATGCGCGGGTTCACCTCCAGAAGCCACAGATGATCTCTTTTACGGTCATAATAGAATTCTATATTGAATGCCTGGTTGTCATATCCCAGCTGTTCCATGACGGTCGCACCCAGTTTTCGTATGCGCTTTTTGACCTTCTCTGGCAAACGGGAAGGGTATTCGTATCGGAAAAAGGAGGGTACATGAGTGTAATTGATGGAATCGACAATACCGTAAAGGTGAACACGGCCGTTATAGACATATCCTGATAGTGTGCACTGGGCCTCTGTGGAAATCACCTCCTCTACTATGCACCACAAACCATCGATGTTTCGGATGTTTTGCGGAAGATCCGCATGCTGGAGCACTTCATTGAAGGGTCCGCCGTAGCGATAAATTTTTCTGCGTATGCGGTTTATTACCTTGTGGAATTCCTGCTCATTGTTGACACTCATCGCCAGACGGGATGCTACTGATTTGACCGGCTTTATCCAGAAAGGGAAATTGAGCTTGAGTTCTGAGAGCGGGTCATCGGCAAAAGGATTGAGTGCCTGAAAAAAGGGTATGTTGTCGGGTATTACTTTCTGCTGCTCGCAGCGGCTCCAGTATTTATGTTCGCATTTGAGAACGCTTTCAAGACTTGCACCCGGTAAGTCATACTTTCGTTTGAACCACGCCGCGAGACAGGTGGAGGGGTAATCCCACCAGGAGATAATGGCATCCGGTTTTACACTTGATTGGGACAGGCGTTTTTCTCCGACTTTCCGTAATTCTTCAAAGGAGCCAAATCCTTTTCCATGAGCCTCAGCATGACTAATAAGACAGTGATACTTTACTTCTTCGGCGCCTTTTATCTTTTTGAGCCTTTGTGCATTGAAGTCATCAAGTCCGATGACAAAGACCTGCTTCATAGCTCCTCCCGGGAGAAATACATCGGTTCATAGTTCTGAATGAGAACCGGTTAAATGATGAAAAGCAAATACAATTCCAATAAGGTGACTGGTATGTTTGTTCTGAATGATTTTCGCCTGGTCCAGCTGGGTGATGGTATAGTAACAGATTTATTGAGGGGTAACAGGTCGGGCGGGTTGTCTTTACCTGGAGATGCCAGATCAGTTCTGCACTTCCGGGGCAGGATGGGGGAAACGGTTAGTCCGTCCCCCGGCGGCAAGCCTCAGGAGTTAGTCCGTCCCCCGGACTAAAAAACCTTCACGATTTCTCCAAGGGCTGAAAAT
>JBKGXV010000084.1:0-13185 GCA_046546375.1 Chitinispirillaceae bacterium
GTTTTCATGTTCATGATGTTCTGTCCTTTCAGTATTCATCGGGTATTCTTTTATAAAATAGATCATAAACCTTTAAGCGCTCTGTTTTTCTGGAGGAATTCGTCCCCGCGGGAAAGAAAAAATCGGTTAGTACGTCCCTGCGGAACGCCGAACACAAAAGTGATTCAAGAAGCAAGATTGCATTCTCAATTCCGGAATCAGATTGAGAGTAGCATGTTGTGCCAGAAAAACAAAAATGGTTTCTCACACACCAACAGCACCATTATACAGGCATTCAGGACAGCTGCTCTTTCCGGCATACCTATAGCAGTACAAACATCCAGAGACAAATACACAGTCCATCTTCAAATCCACACATCGGAGGTATTTATGAGGAAAATTCATCTACTCCTGGCAGCACTTGTTTTTACCGGATTCTCACTAGAGGTGAACGGGCATTTCAGCCCTGATACTTCACTTGTAGTAACCACTATCAATGAATACAAGACTGAAGGCCGGTGGGCTTTCATTGACCGGGAAATTCTGGGCTACGATGAACATCACAGGAAAATTTTCAGGTCATTTGTATCCATTGGAGATATAGAGGAACTGAGATACTTTTGGAAGTATAGTGAGGATGGCGTAAGGGCAGAGAAGGTGACGTTGGTTGAAACTTTCGACTCAAGTTGGACAATAGTTGGCAGGGACAGTATCTTCTCACACCCGCTCAGTGACACTGTAATATCCGGGGCAAAACTTAAAATAACCAATTACAATGAAGCCGGACGGGTCACCGATGAAACGCGATACATAAGGGAGGATGATGAGTGGGTGGCGCAAAATCGCGTTACCTACGAGTACAATCAGCAGGGGGATGTTATCTTGTTCATACACCAATCAAAACAACTGGGCGACAAGCATCTTGTAAATGTCCACAAATCAGTAACAACATATGAGAATGAGAGAATAAACACCAGCTTTAGTTACGAGTGGAGCAGAGAAGAGGAGATATGGGTCAAAGCTGGAGAAACCCGTTATACCTACACCGCAAAAAACAGCAAACTCATTACGGAGAAACATTCTTTAAGAAAAACAGATGACGAGTGGAAGAATGTCAGAAGGATTTTCGATACCACAGGTGTTGACGGGCTAGTAACCGGACAGCTCAGACAGAAGTGGAATGGGGAAAAATGGGAGAATGAACAAAAGATACTTTTCAGTTATGACTTCATGGGCAATATTGTTCTGAAGCTCAGACAGAAACATGAAAATTCCGTCTGGACTTATGGGGAACGTACAAGGTATGAATATGCTTATTATCTGGACCAAGAGCCTACAAAAGTAGCGACACAATCACGACCTAAACACCCAATCTCTGTTATGGAGAACCAGAAAGAAATAAGTCTTACCGGTCTAAAAGGTGTGGGAGCATCAATAAATTGTCGAATCTACGATCTCATGGGACGGGTTCTGTTTAAAGAAAACATACCACAACACGGCAGCAACACTTACAAGATCAGAAAAAACGAATTTGGTGCCTCTGGTATACGAATCATACAATTGAGCACACCGAAACAGGGTGTGATTTACCGTGGAAGAGTGACTTACTGAGACATTCAACGGGAATGCCCTGAACCACTCATTGTGGGCTTTCCCGTTTTCCTATCCACGAATCCGACCAGGTGTTCTGCCCCCCCCGTATATATGGAACTGATTGCGTTCTGCATGGAAATCACATGAAATTGTGGGTATAAATGCAGCAAAGGCAGTAAGCTCGATTCAGAATCCCAGACGATTCAAAAACCTATCAAAACCGGACTTGGGAAGGATTCCCCCGGTTGCCTTCCTGTGACCGTAGCCGATCTCCTCACCCTCCAGACGATATTTTTCAAGAAGCTCCAGAAGGTCCATATCCATACCGGTGCGCATACTGAAGTTAACCATTCCCGGAAGGTACCCCCTGTTTGCGGCAATCACCACATAGCCCTCCAGGCGACCGGCCCAGATAACCGCAACGAGTGGATGAATCTGATGAGGGCTCCTGAAATCCAGCAATGCGAAAATACCGCTGAACCGCGGAGGCACCTTGAGATTCCTGCGCAGATCCCGGTTCACCTCCTCCTTGAGCCTCTCAAGCCCCTCACTCTGGGCCCGCTTGAGAAACTTTTCCGGCGAAGTGGACAGCCGGAGCATTCTGAACAGTCCATTGGCATCGTAGTCACGGTGACGACGGGCAGCATTCATCAGGGTCACACACTGGTGGACCTTCTTTCGGCCGAAGGTCCTCATTTCTGTCTTGAACCGGGAAGGGACCTTGTCCAATCCCACATCACCCCCGATTCCTATCAACACATAGAACCCGAAATCGGGATGATCCACTATCCTCCGGGCCACATCGTAAACAGCCTCACTGGCAATCCGCTCTGTTCGGTCCTGAAAGGTACTGAAAAACACCTCTACATCCGGGCTGCCCTGAGGAACATGGTGATCTATGATCAATGTTTTGATTCCCTCAGGAAAACGTCCCTCCCTTGAACCGGAATCCACAACGATCAACCGATCAGGAGAAACTCTATCCACCTCTTTGAGCGTGGCCTCGCTAAACGGATTCTCCCCTCTTCCCAGAGCAACGGGTGTCAACTTCCTCAAGCCAAGGGTTTCTAGAGTTAGATACACCATCACAGCCCCGCTTATCCCGTCAGGATCCCCGTGATAAAGAATACCTATCTTTTCCTCCGGCGAAGCACTGCGGAGAAACTCTTCGGCTCTCTCTTCCCCGTTCACATCATTTTCCCATCTTTATCATGTAGATATCATCATCCGTTTTCAGTTCGGAGCGCTCTTCATCCGGAGTGTCGGATTCCCACCTCTGCCGAGTATAGTCGGTTATCACTCTGGTGAACCTGAATACCCCCCATTCCTGCTTTATCAGTAGATATCTGTCCTGTCTTCCGCTGGCCTCGCGTATGCTCACCAGCCGAGCGTCAGGATTGTCCGGACAGCAATACACCATTCGAAGCTCTTCTACAGGAGGATGACTTTTATGATAGACATACATCAGAGCACCATAGAGAATACCGACAGCGAGACACACAAGGGGTAACGAATAGGCTACCAGTTTAATCCAAAAGCGTTTGTTTGAGGTGAAGAGCCTTAAAAGAAAAAAGAGGACAAACAAAACCAAAGACAAGGGACCGGCAATCAGTATCGGCAGCTGAAGAGAGTGAGGATGAACTACAACAGAATAGCTGAACCAGGAATTGAGAAACAAAAAGATCATCAGGGCGGTGTGAAACAGGAAAAGAAATCCGCACACCCACATGGCATATTTGAATAATTTTCGCATTTATATCTCCGCTTACATATCGCTCAACAAAAGAGTGTACCTATAGATACCAACAAATCAACGGGTTAGCACAACTATTAAAATAATTACTGCGTTCAAAAGCATCTCTGAATGCAAAATGAGTGCCCGAATTCACCGGTCAGAAAGCAAACAGAAAATCTAATTAGCACATTCAACACTATCCAGCAATTTTTTCCCAGTTTCATTTCATTCACACACGTACTATTTTGAACTCTAAAAGAAATCTGAATTCGGCATGATCAATATACAAATATCCTGCAAAGACCTGAAAATACGAAACTGTGAACACACAATCGCCCGACTTCTGAGCCAGAAGTTCAGTGAACAGAAAATTCCGGCACTGATCGCAGTGGGTGGACCGGGCGGAACAGGGAAATCAAGTTTCTGCAAACGCCTTCAGACTAAACTCAAAGCCTGCTCGATACTCACCCTGGACGACTACAAATTTCCCCGCAAGGTCCGCCAGAAAAGCGGACTGTTCGGAGCACATCCCGACGCAAACGACTGCGCCCTCGTCCGAACCCACCTCGCAGCCCTGAGAAATGGCCATTCCATAGACAAACCAGTCTACGACTCAGTAACCGGCACCACAGCTCAGACCGAAACCTTTCGCCCCCGTTCCATCATACTTCTGGATGGAGAGATCTCCACTTATGAACAGTGGCGCGATCTGGTGGACTTCTCCATCTTTATTGATTCCGACTGGCGGACCCAGCTTGCGACAAGAATCACCAGAGATATAGATATCAGACGCTACACTCCACAAAAAGCTATACGCACTTTTCTGCAAAGCAATATCGAAGAGTTCGGAGAGTTCGGAAAACAAAGCAAAACGTGGGCGGATGTGGTTCTGTACTGCAGAAATGACTACTGTCTGCAGATCGAATCCGTTTCGGAATCACTGAAACCCCTGCTGAAAGAATCGGTTTATGCACCCCTCACCGATCTGACTGGCATGGTGGTCGCCGTCCCCACCCCTTTTGATCATGAAGGCAATGTTGATCAGCATCATTTTCTGAAACATCTGGATTTCCTCAAAGAACACGGTATCAGCAAAATTCTGATTAACGGCACAACCGGCGAATTCTTCTCCCTCGATTCTCAGGAAAGGGCCGACCTTGCAAGAACAGCACGTAAAAACTGGAATGGTTTTCTGTGTATTCAAACCGGTGGAGCGGGACTGGGGAGCACGCTCGAACAGATACAATCCGCTCAGGACTCGGGAGCCGATGCGCTTCTCGTACCACCCCCGTTCTATGTTCCAGACATTCCTGCAGATGAACTGATTGAGTATTTCACTCAGATCAGAAAATCCTGCACCATACCTCTTATTCTGTATAATCACCACTTCACGAAAAACATTCTCACCAGCGACGTTCTATCTTCAGTTGAGCATTTTGCCCTGAAGGATTCAACAGGGGATTTCCCGCTTATGGACTCCACCCCGCGCTATTTCACAGGCAAGGATCGCCTGATTCGGGAATCAATCCAGAAGGGAGCGAAGGGATTTGTGAGCGGATATGCTGGTATTCTGCCCGAGTATTATAAAGAATTCGAATCCGCTCTCACTAAAGACGACCTCGAGGAAATCACCTCAAAACAGGATAAAATCCTACACATCTCGGAGCTTTTCAGCGGTCCTCAACAGATCAGCGCGATAAAGTATGCTCTTTCCAGAACAGTCCCCGGCTATCCGAAACATGTCAGAACACCTCTGCCCCGGTGCGACACCAGAAAAGCCCGCGATATAGATGCTTTTCTCCTGCATTTTAATTCATAACACTGCGGATCGATGCCCCAGAAGTGAAACTGAAATAAATCAATGGTTCACCCCTGAGGTAATGAATCCTAAGGTTTTTTGAATAAAATGCCCACGCAGTATTTGCGGCGGTTCTGGCCTCAATAGTATCTTTAGTTTCATTTTTCAGCCTTTTCTGAATGGAGAAATCCATCTCTCGGGCAAGGGGATCCGGCAATGAACATGACTCAGCAGATTCAAAACGCGGCACAGCTTCTTAAAAGCGGCGGAGTTGTTGCATTCCCCACTGAAACGGTTTATGGTCTGGGAGCGAACGGTTTAAATGAAAAAGCAGTCGCCAAAATATTCGATATAAAAAAACGGCCGCATTTCGACCCGCTCATACTGCATATAGCGGATGAAGGCTGGCTTGATGATCTTGTAGAGAACATTCCCCCTCAGGCCCGCAAGCTCATTGAACAGATCTGGCCCGGACCGCTCACTGTCGTTCTGCCCAAAAAGGAAACCGTTCCCGACATCGTCACTTCCGGTATGCCCAATGTGGCGGTCCGAATGCCGCTCAACAATATTGCCCGACAGATCGTCAGTGCTGCACAAGTTCCCATTGCCGCACCCAGTGCCAATCTTTTCGGGTCCGTAAGTCCCACTACAGCCGAACATGTCCGCGAACAACTGGGCGGCTCTGTTAATATGATAATCGATGGAGGGCCCTGTGCAGTGGGGATAGAATCAACGATAGTTTCCTTTGTGACCGAAACACCGGCACTGCTGCGCCCGGGCGGACTGGAATTGGAAAAAATCGAGGAGATAGTGGGTCCGGTGAAGATTCCCGCAAAGGACGAGCTGGTAAACCAGTCTCCGGGAAGAGGTGGTCAACATTATTCTCCCAACACCTCCTTGAAACTTGTCCAAAACATTAATGAATTGCCCAAGGATAAACGGATCGGGTTCATTTTCTTTTCCGATAATGAAGTGAATAATATACCTCCCAATGCTGCTGTGGAGATCTTATCTCCCCGAGGTGACATGAGAGAAGCTGCGTGCAGTCTTTTTTCATCGATGCGGAAGCTTGATTCCCAGAATCTTGATCTGATTGCTGCATTTCCGGTTCCCTCGTACGGTCTTGGCCTGGCAATAAACGACAGATTATCAAGAGCCGCAATGAAAAGGGGTGAGCACACGTAATCTGATACACAGACTTTTTCTGTCCGTATTTCCGATGCTAGATAATCGGAAGTCGTGACAGGCACAGGGCGGCTCCTTTCAAGGGAGCCGTTTTTTTTATGCGGTCCATTATTCCATTCCAAAAGCTTAAATACAGAAAACAGGGTTGAATTTGCCTGATTGAAAACTCATTTTTTAGTTTACCTTCAGACCTGAATATGAAATGTTAAGAAGGAGTTTGGCGAAAAAGAATGGCTGCACAAAGAGAAAACTGGGGAAGTAAACTGGGAGTCGTACTGGCGGTGGCCGGAAGTGCGGTGGGTCTTGGCAATTTCCTGCGCTTCCCGGTGAAAGCTGCAACTTACGGTGGAGGGACATTTCTCATCCCCTACTTCATCTCATTTCTTCTGCTTGGTATCCCGCTGGCCTGGATGGAGTGGACTCTCGGGCGATACGGGGGTAAATTCTCCCACGGAAGCGCTCCCGGCATACTCAATGCAGTGGTAAAGAAGCCCTGGGCCAAATATGTGGGCTCCATAGGCGTTTTCGGCCCGCTTCTGATCTTTTTCTACTATACGTTCGTGGAATCGTGGCTGCTCGGTTTCACCTATTATTCCATTACCGGTCAGCTCATGGAAGTTGTTCGTGCGGGAGATATCAGCACATTTTTCAATGATTACATCACACTCAAAACGACTATTTTCGGTTCTTTCCCGGCGGCATTCTTTTTCTTTATAATAACATTCATACTGAACTTCTGGGTAATATCCTTCGGTGTACGCAGGGGAATCGAGATAGTAAGCGAAATACTGATGCCTCTGATTGTCGTTCTGGGCCTGGTGCTTCTGGTCCGGGTTCTGAGTCTCCCCGATATCGGTAAAGGCCTGGGATTCATGTGGAATCCCGATTTTTCCCGCCTGCTGGAGCCGCGGGTATGGCTGGAAGCTTCCGGACAGATGTTTTTCACACTCAGTCTGGGTATCGGTGCGATTCTCACCTATGCATCTTATGTCAAAAAGAAACAGGATGTGGCGTTATCCTCTCTTTCGGCCTGCGGTGCGAATGAGTTCACCGAAGTGATTCTGGGCGGCACCATTGTGGTACCCATGTCGATTGTGATTTTCGGAGCCGCGAATATTGAAGAGATCGCACAGATGGGAACATTCGGTCTGGGATTCAATACCATGCCGGTCATTTTCGGACACATGCCGCTTTCCTCTCTGTTTCAGTCCATCTGGTTCAGTCTTCTGTTCTTTGCCGGTTTAACATCCTCGATATCAATTGTACAGCCATCGATCTCCTTTTTCGAAGATGAACTGGGCTGCAAACGAAGAGGTTCAGTAGCCATCACCGCCGCCATATCACTGTTCATGAGTCTGGTGGCGGTGTTCGGCGTCTCCGCCGGGGCAGTTGACGAAATGGATTTCTGGGGCGGAACAATGCTTCTGGTTCTCTTCGGAACCGTCGAGGCGGTCATTTTCTCCTGGATTTTCGGTGCCGAAAGGGGATGGAAAGAACTGCTCAGCGGGGCCCAGTTCAATATCCCAAAAGTTTTCAAGTACATCATCAAATATGTCACTCCCACCTATCTTATTCTGATTCTGGTAGCATGGTTGATAACTGACGGATGGGATGTGATCACTCTCGCAGGCATTTCTCCTGACAAACAGGTATCCTTTCTCTGGTGGAGCGGCAGAAAAATTCACTTTATTGTTTTTATCAGAGCTTTGCTGTTTTTCATTCTGGTAGGTTTGAACCTGGTGATCTACTTTGCCTGGAAACACCGTAAACTCGACTTGAAATCATCGGAATCTGTACATAAGGAGGCTGTCAAATGAGCAGTCAGATCACCGCCGCGGGATGGGTATTTCTCATCGGATCCTGGACGCTTATACTGTCACTCAATGTTTTCTGCTTCAGCAGAATCTTCAGAGAAAAGAAAGAAGACATTGTGGATCCGCTTCCCGAAGAGATCGCCCGGGATAAATAGAACCAAAAACGGGAAGTGGCAGTCAAGTACACTTCCCGTAATCTGCCCCGGCCTGTGCTGCCCGAAGCAGTTCCCGTTTGGAAGGAAAGGTGTACTCTCCCCTCCGTCCCATGAATTCCTCAACCACCTGCGCGATTCTGTCAGGATCTTCCAGAACACTGCATTCCCAGATTGTAAGCACTCTCCAGCCAAGCTCCTCCAGATCTTTTCTTTTTTCCTGATCCCGGGCTACATTTCTTTCGAATTTCTTTTTCCAGAATGCTTTGTTGCTGCCTGGAGTTGTCGCCCTTCTGCACCCCGGGTGGCGGTGCCAGAAACAGCCGTGAACAAATATCACCACCCGATGTTTGGGCAGTACTATATCGGGACAGCCGGGAAGCTTGGAATAATGAACTCTGAACCGAAAGCCCATCCGATGCAGAACCGATCGCACCATGATTTCGGGTTTGGTGTTCTTTGATCGGATGCGGCTCATATTCCAGGAACGCCGCTCGGGAGAGAGTCTGTCGTGAGGCATAAAGAGGGACACAAATCTGCAAAATTGGAATACTTTTAATAAATACGAAATGGATTGTACTTTATGCACTCCGAAGCGTTACAGGTACATAGACATTATTCTTTCTATCCAAAATGCCCAGATTATATACTTAAAAAACACGAAGATAAAGGAAGACCACCCAAAAAACCGGGTAAAGGCAAGGGAAAGAAACGCTGAGCAAGCCTACTTTTTAAAATTTCACCTGATTCAATTTAGAGCTGAAGTGAATTCAACAGCCCCCGAGCCTCGCGGGCAGGAATGGAATCAGGAGCAACCTTTATGATCCACAAAAGATCCCTTTGTGCCCTGTCGATTTCATGGTGCATCCCGATCCGCAGAGATGCGGCAGTGAAAAGTGAATTGATTTTCACATGCCCCGGAGCATCCGCCTGAAACGCTATGTCGTAGCACAGCAGCGCACATATCCCCAGATTCATCTCCTGAAGCTTTTTACCCCATTGATACACATGCGTACCGCTGAATGACAGCTGGCGCCATGTATTTGCGAATCTGCGTATATTATCCGAGATTTCCGAACGGTTCTCCACCGGATCGGTAAACAGAAAATCTATCCCCCGCACGATCTTCGCCGAAGCTTCCTCGATTCTGCCCTTCTCCAGTGCTATCCAACCCTGCACCACTTCCGGAACACTGACCTCCGGTTCCTTCAGTTCATTATTACGGGTGGGTTCACTGATGCTCTGACCATCGGAGGAAAGCATCACAAAGCCAGAAGCCTTTCCGCCCCTTTTAGGTCTGGTCTGGTTTTCCAGATTCAGTTCATTTCCTTTCAGAAACAGACCGAAAAGAGCTCCGCCGAAAAATCCTCCCACATGAGCGGAAAACGCAGTTGCTGAATTCATTCCCGGATCAAGAATGATGTAGAAAACCTGAGAAGCTATCCAGAAACCCAGATAATAGAGCACTTTCATTTTGAATGTGCCCATAAACCGGAAAATCCAGTAAAAGATATGCACCCGACTTTTCGGAAACACAACGGTTAGTGCTCCCATAGCTCCGGCGATCGCTCCGGATGCCCCCACGAGAGGCCTGGAGGCCCATTCGCTACCGCTCGCCAGAAGGTAGCCGTGAAGAATATGAAAGAGCACCGCGACCAGTCCGCATGCTAAATACACCAGAAGAAATCTGAGATGCCCCCAGTATTTCTCCATCACCACACCGGCCACATAGAAAAACAGCATATTACCTATAAGGTGCATCCAACCGGCGTGAGTGAACATTGAAAAAAGAGCCGACAGAAGATTCTTCTTTTCAGGAACAAAGGCCAATCTGCTAAGCCACATTTCATTCTGCAGTTCCTTGGCCCGGGCCACCACAGAATCCACTCTCTTTTTCATTCTTTGTTTGTATGCTTCGTATTCCGGATCCTGGTCGGTATCTCCGGCAGCTTTCTTCATTTTTTCCGAAAGAACGCGCCCCAGATGATCTTCCGAGCGTGTCAGACTGGTCAACTCCCTTTCCAGCTCCATGATTTCCATTCTGACGGAACGGTCATGAACGGAAATCACAATATGCACAAGCAAGCACACCAGCACAATCGCAACCGATACGATGCCGATTTTTCCGTCATGTTCGTCTGTGGAATACGGTATGAACATACACTGCTCCTGATCCCCTGCACAAGGTGATGAACACAAAATATATGGCCCGACTCACCATGGCAAAAAGTAAGGGGGACGGACTAACTGTTTGATTTCAGATTTCAGATTTTTGATTCAAGGATACAGCCCCGTTCCGCATCTTTTCCCCTCTGCGTGAAACACCGTTTCGATGCCGATCAGGTAAATTCTAGATAATACAGCCTTTCTCTTTGCATTCCAAGGTTTCTAAAATGTAGTTTTACAAAACTGCGTTCACATTATAAAAGGAGTGCCTCCACAATGGTTGACAAAGAACTGCTTGATATCCTCTGCTGTCCCGAAACGAAACAGGATCTCACGTTAATTGAAGGCGAGGAGATCAAAAAGATCAACGCCAGAATCAAAAACGGAGAGGTCAAAAACCGCAGCGGAGAAGTAATCAAGGAACCGATCGATGCAGGACTGCTCAGAGAGGACCGCAAATACCTCTACCCCATTCGGGAAGACATCCCGGTAATGCTCATAGATGAGGCCATTCCCTACGAAAACCTCTGATAAATTGAAAACGGGGGCAGAACTCAATCTACCCCCGTTTCGGTATTCTGTTGATTTTCTAAAATTCTATCGGTTTCTGGTCTCAGCTTTTTTCACGAATTTTCTCACTTTGACATACAGAATCAGTAAGAGCACGATCAGGATACCCTTCGAGATCAACTGAGGTGTGATAATCTTCACCTCTTTTTCACGTACCCCCGTCAAAATCATGGGTTTCAGTTGATCATCACACCCGCTTCCAGCCTTCATATGTACAGTGTACGTTCCGGCAGTTTTTTCCTTTCCCAAAGCACTCCAGGGAATCAGCCACTCCACAGTGGATCTGCCCGAACTGTCATACCTGGCCTCATCAACAACATAAAACTCTCCCTGAATCTTCTCCGGGATTCTAATCTCGAACCTTTCATCCCTGCCCTCGGGAACTATCTCAAAAACCCAACTCGAACAGATTTCGCTTGTATCCGATGAAAAATACCCCGCAACACCTTCAGGAGTATTCATCGCATCCCAGCTCCAGTCGGAATTCTCCCACCTGCGGGCATTTTCCGAATTCCACTCCATGAGAAACCCGTCCACCTGAACACTTTTGCCTTTCTGACTGATATCCACATCTTCAGCAAAAACCCCGGCAGTCAGCACAAGGAGAACCAGAAGAGTTTTCATCACAAATTGCCCCTTTATCAAATCTGAGTGGGATGAACCGGATTTATCGAGCACACCTGAACCCGACACTCGCCTCGGCGAAATTGGGAGAAAACCAGTGGCGGTTGGAGACACGCAGACCGGCTGATCCGCTATACCAGCCTCCACCCCGTAAAACTCTGTAAAAACCGGCTTCTGACCCTTCTGAATCCTCTTTGCCGGACTCAGCATAAGAATTTTTGTCGTAATAATCGGCCGTCCACTCCCATACATTCCCGGTCATATCGAAAAGACCAAAACCGTTTGGAGCAAATGAACCAACCGAATGAGGCGCCTTCAATCCACAGCGACTGCCGCTCGGAGACGCATTCCCCCAGGAATACCTGCTCTGTTTTCCACCCTTGGCAGCATACTCCCACTGAGTTTCCGTAGGAAGTTTCATGCCAACAAAGCTGCAGTACGCCTTGGCCTGATGCCAGGTGACACACACAACCGGCATATCCGCTTTTCTGTACTTCCGAGGAACTTTGGCCTTTTTGAATGTTTTTCCCGTCCACCTGAGACATTTGCCGTCATCATAGTGAGCAGGCGTGCACCTTCCGGCTTTGACACACCTGCGGTATTGAGCGTACGTCACCTCTTTGGACATCATGCTGAAGGATGAAACCCGAACTCTGCTTACAGGTCTTTCATCCTCCTCCCCATCGGCACTTCCCCTGAGAAACGTCCCGGCAGAAACTTTCACCGAATTTGAATCGGCATGAATCAGAACCGAACTGCTTAAAACGAGAACAGCGGCTGTCCAAATTATCGATTCCGGGATATATTTTCCTAAAACTGCTTTCAAATGGATGTCTTCTCTATACCGATTAATACGGCTGTGAAAATGAAAAATGAAATCAAAACAAATCCAGGATTCCAGAACGATTTCTTCTTTTTCCCTTCGGCCTGAACCTCTTGAGCCTCCAAAGACAAAACCAGTGTATCTTCAACCCCGGATTCAAGCGAAATATTCTTTTCTACATTTTCATATCCCTTTAAATTCAATGCGATACTGTACTCACCCGGACGCATTTTCTTCTTATAAGGAGTTTTCCCCTCAGATTTGCCGTCAATACTCACCGAAGCCTGAGGCGGATCACTTGTGATTACCAAAGTTGCGGGTTGCAGCAGATCAAAATCAAGTTCTGTCACACCGAAAGATTCGATTCTGACTTTGGCTTTGCGCCTGTAGTAACCGGATTTCCTCAATTCCAGTTTGTAGGTGCCGGTATCAAGGTCAGAAATCTGAACCGGACTTGATCCATAATCTTTATCATTCAAGTATACACCCGCGCCGGAAGGGTCAGTTCTGATTTTGAGGATGACAGCTTCTTCTGCAGTAGCTGCAGCACTGTCCGAGGAGGATGTATCCACTGCGGCACTGTCCGATGAGGACGCATCCACTGCGGTACTGTCCGATGAGGATGTATCCACTGCGGTACTGTCCGATGAGGATGTATCCACTGCGGTACTGTCCGAGGAGGACGTATCCACTGCGGTACTGTCCGAGGAGGACGTATCCGCTGCGGCACTGTCCGATGAGGATGT
>JBKGXV010000085.1:0-13132 GCA_046546375.1 Chitinispirillaceae bacterium
TAAGGACCAGTCCGGATCTCTTTAAAGATCTTCCGCTGTGAACTTTTACTATGTAATATCCTTTCGCCAGACCCTCGGTGCTCAGGCTGACGGTGCGGGATGAAGTCGCTCCCGTTTTGAATTCGGCCGAGCGGATCACGTTGCCCTTCAGGTCGAAAAGACGCACAGTGGCATCACCCTCCGAGGTGTTGTCAAGGGTGATATCCAGCCTGGAGTTTCTCTGGCGCACCCTGATCTGTTCTGCCGCTCTGCTCTGAGCCGGCACAACTGAAGTGCTGGGGTCGATCTCAAAAAGGGAAATATTGTCGATATACACCGTTTCGGTGTTCGACCCCACCAGATCTGTCTGAGTTTCCCTTTTTCCATTGAGTGCAGCTAATCTGCCTTCTCACAAGCGTTGAACTTTTCTTCAACGTTTTCTGCTTCTCAACCGTTCTCTTCGGGGCTGTTTTAGTATATAATAGTATAATATGAAGAAGATTTTCGAATATTTCGACTATCAGAAATATATGCGCGATTTCTACGAGCAGGAGAAGCGCCATAAACCCCATATATCCTTCCGTTATCTTGGAAACCGCATGGATCTCGATCCGGGCTTTCTGCTCAAGGTGATTCAGGGAAAGCACCATCTGGCCAAAAGATCCGTGGAATCGGTCTGCAGGTTCTTCAAATTCTCGGAAAAGGAATCGCGGTATTTCGATGTTCTGGTCAGCTATGGCAAGGCCAAGACAAATTCGGATATTAAACTGTATTTTGAAAGACTGATGACGCTCAGGGGGGCCAACACCAAGCCGGTCCAGGCGTCGCAGTACGCGTTTTACCAGAAGTGGTATCACAGTGCGATTCATGCCCTTCTCTCCATTTATGAGTTCAGAGGGGGGTTCAAAAAACTGGGCTCGCTGCTCACACCTTCTATCACAGCCAGACAGGCACAGGAGTCGATTCGCCTGCTGATGAAAATCGGGCTGGTGACGCGCGGGGAGGATGGTATTTACCATCCCACCGACGATTTTGTTACCACCGGGGAAAAGTGGCAGTCCGCTGCCATAAGGGAATATCAGAAGGAGACAATCAAGTTGTCCACCCAGGCTCTGGACTTGCATCCCAAAGAAATCCGGGATATTTCCACTGTGACCGTAGCCCTTTCCCAAAGGGACCTGCCGGAGATCCGGGAGAAGATCCGTCAGCTCAGGCAATCCATCCTCTCTCATGAACACGAGAATAAACCCGACACGGTGTTCCAGGTCAATATTCAACTTATTCCATTGTCAAATCCGCTGGGAGATGAAGAATGAAACTGCTTATCGGAATTCTTCCAGTATGCTTGGCATTTCTGCTCGCATGTTCCGCGGGCAAGGATCTCGCCGGCGGCTCCGAGACTACAAACGGAATAACAGCCCGTGTACGGTATGCAGACGGTTCTCCTGCTGTGGGAAGTGCAGTTCGTCTGCGCCGGGCGGATTATCTCAGTTCGCCCGCTGATTCGGCGCAAAACCCGGTAAGCAGCATAGATCTGGTTACAGATTCGTCAGGTCGTTTTCATATTTCCGGAATCGATCCGGGAGATTACAGCATCGAGGTGTATGATGGTGCATATAAGGGTGCGGTGCTTTTCACCTGCAGCGTGGGGGAGATGGACACTGCCGATCTGGGGACTGATTCTCTTTCTCCCTACGCGGTCCTGACCGGTTCTGTTGATATCGACGAAACAGGCTCAGGACAGTTGTATGCACAGATAAAGGGTTTGGAGCGTGTGGTGCCGGTTGATACAAACGGAGAATTCGTCTTTTATGATCTGCCTGAAGGATTTCTGGATGTGATAATTAGCACAAATGGCGGATCTGATGCTAAAAAGGTAGTAAAATATGTGAAAGCTAATGCCGCCGACACTGCTTCAGTGGAGATGAAAAGCGGCTACCAATACTCGGGATACATCTATTTCAATACGGAGGCTGCAGGCATTCCTGCAAACGCTGCTGTCACCGATTTTCCTCTGCTTGTCAGGCTCAATTCCTCAACGTTTGATTTCGGTTCAGCTCTTTTGGGAGGAGATGATGCACGTTTCTATTCCAAAGACAATAAACCCCTTCACTACGAAATCGAAGAGTGGGATCCGGTGTCCGGGAAGGCGGCAATCTGGATAAAGATGGATACCATTCGGGGCAGCGGTTCCGAACAGTATATCGTCATGAAGTGGGGTGAATCGGATGCATTTGATCAGTCAAATGGTGCAGCGGTGTTCGATACGGCCAGTGGGTTTGCCGGTGTATGGCACTTCAATGAAAACCCGGCTGCTGGTGCTGGTGCCATAAAAGACCGTACCTTCAACGGATTCAATGGAACTGCCGGCAATACGATGAGCAGCGATAATCTGGTTTCGGCCGCTATAGGCCGGGGGCTGATGTTTGACGGAAGAGATTCTATAGGCGCCGGACTTCTTGATTTGGACGAAAGTTATACGCTGAGCTGCTGGGTCAAGCCTTATCAGAACATAAATGCAAACTGGCGGTTCATCATGAAAGAGCCTTGTTATACCCTGTGGTATGATACCGAATACGGGGGTATACGGGCTGAGCATTTTACAGATACGAATGCCGCGTTCACCTGGCGGGGAATATACCAGGATACCCCGGATTCTATACCGAATCCTGTTGTTTTGGAAACATGGTACCACGTAGCCAGTACGTACGATGGAAACAAAATTCGTTTGTATGTAAACGGGGAGGTGGTAGACTCCACTCTCAGTATAGCCAATAATCCCGGTGGCAGCGATAATGTCCTTTTCTTCGGAGGGCGCTATGGAGAATACTTCAGGGGTGTCATGGACGAGGTTCGCATAGAGCATGTTGCTCGATCGGCGGAATGGATAGGCCTTTGTCACCGTAACCAGCACCCCGGTAGTGAAATGGTCAAGCCTCGGCTGCGGTAGTTATGTGTTGGATTTCACTCCGAGAACGCCTCGTCGGTAGATTGCTCCAAGCGTTAAGATATCGAAACGTTAAAGGTATTTGCGTGTCTTTACCGACTGAATAATGCCCGTCTCATCTCCTGCCATTACAGTATCGACCTGGTCATCTCTGAAAACCGCATCGTCTTGGTTCTCTTCGAGATTTGCCTCGCGATACGCCAAGGCTGTTACCGTTCATAACGATACCGTTTCATTTGGTTTTCTGGTGTTGAAGTGGGTTGTGACGTTTTCAAGTGAATATAAGCATACAGAGTACGAATCTGTGATAAAAGGATATATGTCAACCGGGAGTGTTGAACAATTCTTCAACACTTTTTGCGCTCAGCCTGATGCGGATCAGCTCCATTAAGCTTATATTGGTGAATGGGAACGGTTAAACCTTTATTGGAAAAAGTCAATGAAAGTAACATTTTTCAAGCTGAAAATCCTGACTTTATTCGTTTTGAGTTTCCAGGCGGGATCGCGTATTCTGGCTGCTACGGTAACCAACCCTGTGATATGGGCGGATATTCCCGACCCGTCCGTAATACGGGTTGATGATAAATATTATATGAGCAGTACCACCATGCACATGAGCCCCGGTGTGCCGATAATGGAATCGGATGATATGGTACATTGGAAAACCGTCTCTTACTGCTATTCGACTCTTTGCGATAATAACAAGATGAATCTGTCTGGGGGAGAGAATGCATACGGAAAAGGGACGTGGGCAAGCAGTCTGAGATACAAAGATGGTGTGTTTTATCTTTTAACGTTTTCATCAACTTCCGGTCATTCTCACCTGTTCAAAACTTCGGATCCCGGAAGTGGGAACTGGGAAGAAACGCTGCTGCCGTTTTGGCATGACCCTTCTCTCTTTCTCGATGATGACGGGCGCAACTATGTCGTGTACGGAAACGGTACCATCAGGTGCGTGGAGCTCAATGCCGATCTTAGCGATGTCAAAGATGAAGGAGTGAACACTGTGGTGCTTCAGAATCCTGAAAACGTAGCGGGCTCGAGTTTCATTCTTGGAGCAGAGGGCACACATGTATTCAAGCACGAAGGTTATTACTACATTTTCAATATCTGCTGGCCCAATGGCTCGGGCCGAACTCAGATATGCCACAGAAGCAGGTCGATTACCGGTCCTTATGAAGGAAAAGTCGTCTTAAACAGCAACGGTGTGGCCCAGGGCAGTGTGGTTCAGATGACTGATGACAGCTGGATGGGGTATCTTTTCCAGGACAATGGCTCCGTAGGGCGCAGTCCCTGGCTGGTTCCGGTCACATGGGAGAATAGCTGGCCTGTTTTCAACAACGGTACAGCGCCAACCAGTTTCGAGCTTCCCTCGGTTTCTTCTTCTGCAGGAACCGGAATTCTCACCTCCGATGATTTTGGTGGAACGGAGCTGAGGCTTGAGTGGCAGTTCAATCACAATCCCGACAATCGCAATTGGTCTTTAACAGACCGTCCGGGTTTTTACCGAATCACTACGGGGCGCATAGATGACGAATTCGTCAACGCACGAAACTCTTTGACTCAACGAACCTTCGGTCCCACCTGTTCAGGTCGGATCCGTCTTGATGTAAGTGGGCTTCAAGACGGGGACTGCGCGGGATTGGGGGCGCTGCAGAGCGGGTATGGCTTTGTCGGCGTGAAGCGTTCTGCTGACGGAAGTGCCGTGGTTATGGTGAATGAATCGACAGAAATGGAATCGGTTCCTATCGCTCAGGATATTGTCTATCTGCGGATAGACATGAATTTCGAAAACAGAACAGACAGAGCGACATTCTTCTACAGTCTTGATGGAGCTGACTGGTATCCGATAGGCAACACGCTTCAGATGACCTACGACCTGGCGCATTTCATGGGGTATCGTTTTGCATTATTCTGTTATGCGACAAGTTCTACAGGCGGCTATGCTGATTTCGACTGGTTTCGAATCGGGGGTTCGCATGATGAAGTCATTTCCATTGATAACGGTTATGGCCTTACGATTACAACGGAAGGTCAGGGAACGGTAAGTCGTTCTCCCGATAATCTGGGCTATGAGGAAGGTACACCTGTCACACTGACTGCCCGGCCTGAAGACGGGTGGAGATTTGTCCGCTGGAGTGGTGAGGGAATAAACAATAGTGATAATCCCTTGGATGTCATAATGGATGAGGATAAAAATATCTCAGCACTGTTTGCACGCGAAACGGAAGATGGTAACCTGGTATTGAATGGCGATTTCACAAGCGATGCTTCCGAGTGGACACTCAATGTATGGGATGGCAGTGCAGATGGAAGTGTTGCAGATGGTGAATATCGAATCTATATTGAAAATATCGGTGAAGAAAATTACCAGATTCAGCTTGTGCAATCGGGTCTGTTTCTTGAACAGGGTACAACTTATCTGGTAAGCTTTGATGCCTATGCTGCTTCGGAAAGAACCCTTGAAGTGAATATGGAAATGGCGGATGATCCTTGGACAAGCTATCTGCCTCAACTTCAGCAGTTTGATTTGGGTACTTCAAAACAGACATATTCGTTTTTCTTCACTATGGAACACCGGACAGATGTCAATGGGCGGCTGGGTTTCAATGCGGGTGCGTCCTCTGACGGGATCAATATTGATAATGTAAATGTGTCTGTTTATGATCCCACTGGAGCACGTTCGGTAACAGCTCCCTATGTTACGTCTCCGTTAGTCGCGGATTTCAGAGATCCGTTTCTGCGTTTGAAGTTTACCACACCACAGGACGGTTTGGCGTCTTTCAGAATTTTCGATATGCAGGGAAATGTTGTGAAAACAGCTGCTGTCCGTGCTGTCGCGGGGAAAAGCAACACTCACTACTTGAATGTGAACAATTTGCCGAACGGTTTATACATAGTGAAAAGGGGAAACAAAACGGATTGTCCTCTGGCCTCGAAATTCATGGTGGCCAAATAGATATAACAATTACAGTTCTTCAGGACTGCAGCTTCATAGTGAAAGGATTTGTTTATGAGTCGGAAAAAAACATCATTCATCTGGGCTTCTGTGATCGCAGGTATGTTGTTGTTTTCTACAACCTCTCATGCTCAACTTGCTCAAGGCGCTGGCAAGTTCCTCGGCAATATCACCACTAATGGCCAGGTCCGTTCCGATTTCGGGACATACTGGAACCAGATCACCGGTGAAAATGAACACAAATGGAGTTCTGTGGAAGGCACTCGTGACAGTATGAACTGGGGTGGCGCCGATGCCATAGCCGATTTCGCACGCGAGAATGATATGCCCTGGAAATTCCACACACTTGTATGGGGAAGTCAGTATCCCAGCTGGATGGACGGCCTTTCCACCGAGGAGCAGAGAGCTGAGATTATCGAATGGTTCGATGCTGCCGCGGACCGTTACCCGGATGTACAGATGATTGATGTGGTGAATGAAGCCTATATGTCCGATCCCAATGACTGGGATGCCGGAAAACACGCACCTATTCCCTTTCGTGATGCCCTTGGAGGAATCGGCTCAACCGGGTTTGACTGGATTGTGGAATCATTCAAAATGGCACGTGAGCGCTGGCCCAATGCCATTCTTATCTACAATGATTATAATACTCTCGAATGGCCTAATGAGATTGACTGGATAAAGGAGATAATACCAAGGCTGGTCGAGGCAGGAGCTCCGATTGATGCGGTTGGGTTTCAGGCGCATGGGCTGAAGGGTACCTCTGCCGATGTCCTCAAGTCACGCCTGGATGATATTTATGAGACGATTCAGCTTCCGATGCTCATCTCCGAGTACGATATTGGCGATAACGACGACCAGGTCCAGCTTGAAAACTATGAGGCTCATATTCCTGTGATGTGGAATCACCCGGGGGTGGCAGGAATCACCATATGGGGTTATATACTAGGTTCCACCTGGGTTGAGGGAACCGGTCTGATCAGAGACGGTCAGGAGCGTCCAGCCTTGACATGGCTTAGAGATTACATTAACGATAATCCCAATCCACCGAATGATTATCCCGATTTCCTCAACGGAGGGGTTTCGAGCTGCAGGCTGGCTATCGCTACCAGAGGATTGGGTTCCGTCAGTCACAGTCCTGATGAAAGCAGTTATGCGAAGGATTCCCAGGTAACTCTCACAGCCTCTCCGTTTGACGGGTGGGTTTTCGACAGCTGGAGCGGGGACGCCGATGGTAATCAGAACCCCTTAACAATTACTATGGATGCTGCGAAATCAGTAACGGCCAATTTTGTAACCGAAGACGGAACGCGGGATCTCATTGTGAACGGAACTTTTTCATCAGGAGCAGATTCCTGGAATTTCAATAATTGGAATGGAGACGGGGAAGGTATCGTGGCGGATGGTGAGTATCAGTTAACAGTTAATACTGTTGGCGAGAATTATTACGATATCCAGGTTGTCCAGCCCGGCATTCTGCTTGAGCAGAACAAGGCCTACCGGGTGGTATTCGATGCGTATACATCATCCGACCGCGTACTGAATGTGAATGTGGGAATGCCGGAGGATCCTTATACTTCGTTTCTGACCAGTGTAGAAGGTGAAACCGAGGTAGACCTTACCACATCGAAACAGACTTTCAGCTTTGAATTCATAATGGAAGAGCCTACCTATGATGATTCGAGAATCGAATTCAGTGTGGGTACCGATACTCCTGCGGTGTATATAGACAATATTTCCATGATTGAAGTAGAACCGACAACCGCCTTTTCCGCGCCAAAGTTCCGTTCCAGGCTTGGCAATTTGACGATTCGAAAAAGTGCCGATGTTATAACAGCAGTTCTGCATGGAACCTGCAATGGGAAAACATCCCTTCAGGTATACAACTTGAAAGGGAACCTGGTTGAGTCTAAAGATTTCAGAATGGAAAAAGGGCGTAGAATCTGCAATTTGAATACCTCCCGCATGCCGAAAGGATATTACATTATGAAACTACAGAATGGAAATGATGTGATGAAATCGAAACTTCTGATTGCGGGAGAATAAAATCGTATTGTGCAGATCTGTTATTACTAATAAGAGTATGCGCAGTTGTGTGACATGCAATCGGGTAAGCTGCTTTCTGGCAAGCGGCTTGCCGATCTAGTCTCGCTCAGAACAGAATGTGGAATCTTAATCTTTTCTGGAACTTTCATCTTTCATTCAAGAGTTGTTTCCGTAATGCCATGCTTCTGCGGAAACGGGAACTGGAAGTAATTGTAGGAATGGCCCGGGATCCGTTTATCGCTTATTTGTTTCAACCTGAATATTTCAATCTTACTGGTGAAAAGCAGACGTTAACAGAGCGGGGAAGGTGATATGAAAACAACATGCAGGATAATGAAAGAATCAATCAGAACATGTTTGGTTCTGATGTTGATCGGATTGTCTTCGGGTAAAATTTTTGCCCGGCAGGGCATGCCTACTCCACCTTTACACGTTGAAGGAAATCAACTCCAAGATCCAGCGGGAAATAACGTACTGCTGCACGGTTGGATGCAGCCCATGGCCTGTTATTTCAATGGACACTGTAATTTATACAGTGATCCCCGGGACTGGACAGATCCGGATGATGTGGCAGGCTTTTTGGACTACTTATATGAAGTCGCCGATCTTATGAGTGATACTACTCCCAGGTACGGAAACGGTCATGGCTGGTATGCCAGTTTTTCTCGTGTCAATACAGATGCAATCTGTGGCTGGTCAGCTGAAGACGGGCTTTATGATTCTGATCAGTTCGACGGTTGGATTGAAAATTTCATAGTTCCTTATGCTAATTATCTGAAGAGCCGCGGTATATATTTGGTGCTGAGCGCTACAGGTCCTGTTAACACACCTGATAACGGTACGGACAATGCAGGTGTGGAGGAAGGGCGGCGTCTGCGCACTTTTTGGGAGAGAGTGGCAAATCACCCCGGGGTCAAAAGCGCAGACAACATAATGTTCGAACTGATGAACGAGCCGGTTAACATCGAATCATCTCCCGGTAACGGCGAATGGGGAAACGGGAGTGATGTCTATTTTGAGGCCTTCACAAACTGGCTTCAGCCGGTTATCGATGTTATCCGCAATGCAGGTGCTGACAATATCATTTGGGTGTCAACTCTTGACTGGCAAGGCTCTCCGCATCAGTGGGCCCGTTACCCTTTCACCGGTGAAAATATCGGGGTTGCGTGTCATTTTTATCCTACTTATGGCGGAGTCTTCGATGATGCCGAGAGTCTGCAGAGCTTGTGGGACAGACAATATAAACCAGCCGCCGACCTCTGGCCTATAATTATTACAGAAATGTTCTGGACACCCTATCCGGATGATCCATGGAATCTTGTCAACGGGCATACGGATGGTTTCGGAAACAATGTTAAAAACGCGATTGATAACCAGGGCAATGTTTCATATATCGTAGGTTTTATTGGTGATCTTGTCGAGGATCTTAACGAAAGCAGGCCGTATGAGTGCAGTTTGAGTCCGGCAGAAGGAGCACAGGCTTATTTTGAATGGCAGCCTCAATATGCAGAAAATTTTAGATCATACGGTAGTCAGGTAATATCCGGCAAAATAGAATCTGAAGATTATGAATCCATGTCAGGAATAAGAGTGGAATCCAATCCCGGAAATATTGCCGCCAGACATATCGGTTACATAAACTCTGGTGACTGGAGCAGATACAGAATTGATGTTCAGAAAGAAGGGCGTTTTGTTATGCGGTTCAGAGTTGCTACGGGAGCTGATGAGAACAGCGAGATTGTGGTCAAGAACCAGAATGATACTACAATCGGGACGCTCACAGTGGATGGTTCACTGTCAGACGGATGGCATGACTGGTATACAGACTCTCTCTTTGTAGACTTGGAAGCTGGTGAGCAGGAGATTACTGTCGAGTATGAAGGAGATGGCGATTATCTGTATAATATAGACTGGTTTGATTTTAAAAGGTCGGAGGCCACATCTGTCTCCGGGCGGAATTCGGATGGGGTTGGCGGATACAATGTGTGGGCAGTGAAAAATCCGGTTTCGGACAATGTGGAAATTTTTTACCGGGGTCAGAACCCATCAGGGAACATGGAAGTTGAACTGTACGATATGGCAGGAAAAAGAGTTTTCGTATCTAAAATAATGCCGGGTAATGATAACCTTGTAATCGATTCATCTGAAAAGATTGGAAAC
Organism: Chitinispirillaceae bacterium; assembly: GCA_046546375.1. Lineage (GTDB taxonomy): Bacteria > Fibrobacterota > Chitinivibrionia > Chitinivibrionales > Chitinispirillaceae > JAEZKC01. The sequence goes on from JBKGXV010000085.1 coordinate 10,092, forward strand.
GGACTGTACCTCATTGTGCTGTCAGATGAAAAAAGGAAAGTTGCTGTCAGCAGTATGGTCAAGTTCTGATTTTTGGGATGAAGAAACAGATTATCTCAGAAATCTGTCTGCCAAACCGGAAACAAACAAAACAGATTTCTTTGGTTTGCGGGAAAACAGAGTCGAAGGCCAGCATCAACCTGTAACTGTCGGTTTTGATGCGGCTGGAATGCTCAAAGGGTATTGTATGTTGAAAGTCGTAAATGAAGATGTTGTAAGGAGATCGGGTCTCCTTACTTTCCGATAAATGAATTCAGACATGAATACGTAATGTAAAAAACTACCACCTCCCCAAGCCCTCCCCGGCGTGCAGTATTGCCGGGGAGGTACTTTTTTGGGAAATTCCCACCCGGATCGAACCTGCAGAAAAGTCGCAGAACCTTGATTTTAAGCTACTTTTTTGACAAGGCGTTGAACCAGAATTCAACGCTTTCTTTATTCGTTATGGAGTAAACTGAGGCTTTTTGGGTTATATTGTAATTGTGGGTTGTATTGAAAAAAATAGGTAAAACATAAGTGTTGCTTCAGTGTCAATTGTTCCGGTAGTGAGTTCAAGCTTTTTGAACGTCTGGATTTTCAACTGCAAGGAGTGCCGAAATGAATAAAACTCTGTTTCCGTGTCTGTATCTGGCTGTACTTTTTTCCATTCAGCTGGCATTTGCAGACAATCCCATCATAACCCAGACCTACACCGCCGATCCCAACGCCATGGTCTGGAACGGAAGAGTGTATGTCTACTGTTCCCGTGATGACAACAACGACGATGGCTACGACATTGTCGACTATACGCTTGTTTCTTCAGACGATATGGTCAACTGGACCGATCATGGAGAGGTGTTTCATGCAGGCGAGAATACCGATTGGGCGGGACTTGCCTATGCTCCGGCTGCCATCGCCCGTAACGGGAAAGTGTATCTCTATTTTCCCAACGGAGCCAGCAATATCGGAGTTGCCGTTGCGGACCGTCCTGAAGGTCCCTTCACAGATCCCCTTGGAGGGCCTTTGGTAGACAGGAGTACTCCCGGAGTTACTGATGAGGTGGCGTGGGTTTTTGATCCCGGAGTGTTTATCGATGACGATGGACAGGCGTACCTGTATTTCGGCGGAGGGGGAGACAATCACAATGAAAACCTGCAGGGAATAAAACTCAATGATGATATGATCTCCGTTTCCGGAAGTGCTGTTACCATAGGGGCTCCGAATGCATTCGAAGCGGCATATGTGCATAAGTACGATGGCACATACTACTTCACCTATTCTTCGGATTTTTCCGAAGGCTCGGCCAGAATAGATTATATGATGAGTGATGATCCCCTGACCGGATACGAATATGTGGGAACCGTGCTTGACAATCCAACACTCGATGGCCAGAATATCAACACCTACAATAACAACCATGCGTCAATAATAGAGTTCCAGGAAAACTGGTACATATTCTATCATGACCGCAGACTGTCAAATGAAACATATTTCAGAAATGTAAGTGTCGATCTGGTAACCTACAACACAGACGGCACCATGAATGAAACAGCAGTCACCGCCGAAGGACCTTCTCAGATCAAGTATCTCAACCCTTTCGACACGGTTCAGGCCGAAACCATCAATCTGCAGTCCGGTATAGAAACCGCCGGCTGCAGCGAGGGGGGCATCATGGTCACCTCCATTTCAGATGGCGATTACATACGTGTGAAAGGGGTGGACTTCGGTGCGGGAGCCTCCAACTTCAATGTAAGAGCTGCCAGCGGCTCTTCGGGTGGTTCCATCGAGCTTCGGCTGGGCAGCCCGGAGGGTACGCTTGTCGGCACCTGTGACATCACCGGTACAGGTGGATGGAACACATGGGAAACGTTTCAATGCGAAGTGACAAACTGCAGTGGTGTAGAGGATCTGTATCTTGTTTTCAAAGGCACAGACGAACCGTTCCGGCTCAACTGGTACCGGTTCAGCGGTCCCTCCGGGTATCTTCTCTCGGTTGATACCACCGGTGAAGGAAGTGTCGACCGTTCTCCCAACAGTTCCGGTTACGAGGAGGGGACATCCGTCACACTTACTGCTCAACCCCAGGCGGGCTGGGAATTTCACTCCTGGAGCGGCGAGGGGGTAAACAGCAGTGATAACCCTCTTGCCATCACCATGGATTCCGACAAGACCGTAACTGCACTTTTCTCCCGCTCCGCAGTGGATGGCAACCTGGTGCTTAACGGCGATTTTTCTTCAGATGATTCCGAATGGACACTCAATGTGTGGGAAGGACGTGCCGCCGGGAGTGTGGTGAATGGAGAGTACCATATGGATTTGGATAGTATAGGTGCCGAAAATCATCATATCCAGCTTGTCCAGCCTGGACTTTTTCTCCAGAACGGCGAGACTTATGAGGTGACTTTCGATGCCTATGCAGCTTCCGACAGGTCTCTGGAAGTGAATGTGGAGATGGCTGATGATCCCTGGACAAGTTATCTGACCGAAACGCGGCAGTTCGATCTGACTGATGCCAAACAGACGTTCTCTTTCAGATTCACAATGGAACATCCTACCGATGTCAATGGTCGCCTTGGTTTCAATATGGGTGCTTCCACCGAGGCGGTTACGATCGATAACGTTTCCGTGAAAATCGCTGAATCCACATCTGCTCTCCCGACAAATATGAGTGTCCCGCTTTCGTCCGTGAGAGTGAATGCAGACAACTCTGTAATAAAAGTACAGTTCAGAGCTCACGGAAGTGAAACGGTGTCTCTGAATATTTATGATCTGAAGGGAAACGTGATAAGGAGTAGGTCTTTGCGGACCAGTCCGGGTCAAATCTGCAACAGAAGCTTCGATCTGGCTGGGATATCGAACGGTTATTATATGGTGAAGCTTGGCAGTGAAAACGGTTTTTCTCGTGTCTCCAGATTTCTTCTGACAAAGTAGCAGTCTCCCGGGAGGGGTCGGACCACGCCTAACTCCGGTACTATCAGCCAGTTAGTACCGTCAGGCTGTCGTTTTTCAAACGGTTAAGTGCC
>JBKGXV010000086.1:0-13132 GCA_046546375.1 Chitinispirillaceae bacterium
TTAGTGCAGGATGTGCTTGAGAGACAGGGGTATCTCACTCAAGGTGCTCACTGCTTGGCCCGGGCGGAAGCCCTGATGGATTCCTTCAAGCCGGATGTGGTGGTTGCGGATGTGGTTCTGCCTGACGGATTGGTTCTTGACTGGATAGAGAACAATTATTTCTACGATACAGCGCTTTTTATTCTTGTAACTGGATCTTCCGATGAAAGTCTTTTCTTGAGGGCGAAATCTCTGGATATCGACACATATCTTCTCAAACCTGTCAGGTTCAAGGAATTGAATCTTGCGGTAAAGTATGTATTGGCAAATTATTCCAGAAGCGAACTGACAGAAGAATATTTCGGGTTAATCGGTAACAGTCAGATAATGAAGAATATGTACCAGCGCATCTCCCGGATCGCCTCTTTGGACTGCAATGTGCTTATTGCCGGAGAGACCGGTTCGGGCAAGGAACTGGTGGCTCGAGCTCTTCACAATTCAGGTACACGATCACAATATCCGTTTCTGGCCGTGAACTGCGGCGGGTTGTCAGACACTTTGCTTCAGAGTGAGCTCTTCGGTCATGTAAAGGGGGCATTTACAGGGGCGGCCAGCGAAAAACCGGGGCTTATTGAAGCGGCCGGGACGGGTACCCTTTTTCTTGATGAGATAGAAGCTGCATCGCCTCTGGTTCAGTCCGCTCTGCTAAGAGTGCTGGAACAGAAGGAGTATACCCCTGTAGGCAGCAGTCAACCCAGGGCGTGCCGGGCCAGAATTCTCCTTTCATCCAATGCCGATCTGCTGTCCATGTGCGAGAACGGGAAATTCCGCAGGGATCTGTACTACAGAATGACTTCAGCTGTGGTACAGGTGCCTCCCCTGCGTCTGAGAAAGGATGATATTCCTCTCCTGGTGGATACATTCATAAAGGATATATACAGAAAAACAGCGTTCAGGAAAATTCATTTTTCAACGTATGCAAAAAGTGAATTATGCAAATACGAGTGGCCGGGAAACGTGCGTCAGCTGAAAAATGTGGTGGAGCGCTGTGTGTATGAAACTGTCGACGGCACAGTCAAATCCGCATTGGTCAAAAAACTTCTCTGCGAAGATGGTTTCGGAACGCATGAAACATTAAGGGATCTGGAGAGAAAAAAGGTTCAGGAGGCGCTTTCTTCAAGCCGCAACAACAAATCCGAAGCCGCACGGATGCTTGGTGTCTCCCGGGGTACATTGTACTCTCTTATCGAAAAATATTCCTTGTCAGGTCCGGAGAATTTGAAATAGTATCACACATTCTGCAACTGTCAGATCGGTGTCGGAAACTGAACAGTCTGTGAAATGCATGCAAGTCCCCGAAAAATCTGTCGTTTTCACAAAAAATAAAAATGACCTGTCGGTTTTTGAACAGTCTGACTGAAATCAGGTACTTGAATCCGCTTTACCCCTGTCCATATCTGCCATTAATTGAGATTTCATCATCTGGCATTGGAATTGCCCTATACCCTTCCTGAAAAGATTCGAAACTACAAAACGAACCGATAGTAAAACAAATTCAAGGAATCAAAAAATTATATGAAACCGAGAGTAATAATGGCGGCATCGGCAACTGATAAGCTGTTCTGGAACCAGATGAAATATCTGCAGTCTGTTAACTGTAAGCTGCTGTGCGTATATGATGAGAATGCTCTGCATGCGGAGCTTGAAAAGAAATACTATGATCTGCTTCTTATCGTGGTGGGAAGCAGCATTCATGAATATGAAAAAGAACCGATCGCCCAAATAAAAGAAAGATCTTCAGTACCCCTGGTAGTTGCAGGAAAGGAACTGGACATCCAAAAAAGGCTTGCTGTGGCCAAAGCGGATCTGTACCTTCTTCTACCGGATGATGAAATCGTACTTGCTGAAATAGTCGAAAATTCATCATTTGTTTGAAAACCATTCAGGATATTCATTCTTCAGATTTACTTTATCAGAACTGTCAGATTTGCTCACTGAAAAGAACAAATCGGGATTGTTTTTTTCACAGACAAGAATTGCTCTGACAGGTGTTGATAATTGAACATGTTCTTCCGGTTTTGTAAGTAATTGATTTTATAAAAGTTACGAGGGGCAGTGAGAGCGGGGTGCCGGATTCTGAACAGTTCAGTATGGTATACAGGATCTTTCTGATAGAGCGGAAGCTTTGAAAATCAGTCAATATGCATCTTTACATTTCCGGCACGCTTTTTGCAGACTGATTCTGCTCGCTCAAAACAACCCTTTAACAGCCGGGTTCTCGATGATACCTCTTTAAGAGAATCCCTGGGCAGGAGGAAAAGAATGTCTGCTGAGGAGATACACGAAGCGCTGGAGAAACTTGAGGAGTTGTCGGCGGCATTTGTGATGGCCGATGTTTCAGATCTTCAGGCTTTGGCTCGGATACATACCCATTATCAGGATCTGGAAAAACTGACCGCACATCCCCATTTACAGACAACAGCGCGCAAGTGTGCGCAGCTGACTGAACAGGTGATACTGGAGGAACGGGATGGTGCCGAATCGATGCGTATTCTGGCTGATTCCATTACCGATATGAAAAAATTTCTATGTGACTATCAGAACAGCGATTATTCATCCGGTCCGTCTGAAACAGAAAAGGCTGCCGCGTTGCCTCAGATATCTTCAGATGATGAGATATTCATCACCTTTCTGTCACGTCAGGAATCGGTGATGGAGGAACTGGAGGAGGAGATTCTTTCTCTGGAAAAAGGTACTGAACCCGGTAAGATCAGAAGAATTTTCCATACTCTGAAGGGAGAAGCAGGAGCGCTAAGTCTGGGAGATGTGGAGAAACTCTGTCATGCCACGGAGGATTATCTGGAGTCTGCTCAGACTAACCGTTCGGTGGAGGTTCTTCTTAAAGTGAAGGACTGGTTGAATGATACATTCAGTGCCTATTCGGGAAAATGTGATCCTCCGGGTGAGGTGGATGGAATACTTTCATATCTGGAATACAATGAACAGAGTGGTTTGGATCTGAAAGTAAGAGACAAACAGGATTCCGGTTCATCCGGTAAGGGCGTTTCTGAATCAAATGCGGGAAAAGAAGTTGTGCTTTCCGAAACAGTGGGAGACACTTCTCTTCTGGAGGATTTTGTTTGTGAAAGCAGGGATCATCTGGAGCAGGCCGATGATTGTCTTCTGCGGATCGAGTCTTCTCCTGAAGACAGAGATCTTATCAACGAATTGTTCAGAGTTTTTCATACCATCAAGGGCATAGCGGGATTTCTATCCTTGAGTGCAATACAGTCTCTTGCTCATTCGGCCGAAAATCTTCTTTCCAATGCCAGAGACGGCAGTATCGAGCTTACCGAGCAGCGTATGGAATTTCTCTTTCTTTCTGTGGATACATTGAAAGGGGAAATAGAATCTGTTCAGCAAGCTCTAACCGGAAATGGAAAATACAGAAGCCAGGATACCATAGAGAGTCTTATCCGTACCATGGATCACCTTGCCGAAGGGAACAGTGAGAAACGCCCCAAAATCGGAGAGGTTTTGATAGGTCAGGGAAAGGTGACTCCTGGGGATGTGGCCAAAGCCCTGTCCGATCAGCAGCAAAAGCCCGATGCCAAAATGGGTGAACTGCTGATGGACCGGGGAGTTGTATCTCCCCGGGAGATCAACAAAGCTCTGAGTGTACAGTCCGCAAAACAGAAGACTGTCAGGGTGAAGGAGAAAATCAAAGTAGATACCGAAAAACTTGACCATCTGGTTGACTACATAGGGGAACTGGTTATTACGGAAGCTATGGTGACGGGTGATAAGGAGTTGAAGGAAAACCTGAGTCCACGGGCGGAACGGAATCTCCGTCAGCTGGATAAAATAACCAGACAGCTTCAGGAAATCGGGTTGTCCATGCGTATGGTATCGCTCAAAACGACATTCCAGAAAATGGCGCGTCTGGTGCGTGATCTTGCGAACAAGAGCGGCAAAAAAATCAGATTCATCACCGCCGGAGAAGACACGGAATTGGATAAATCGGTAATAGAGAATATCGGAGATCCGTTAGTGCATATGGTACGTAACTCCGCCGATCATGGTATAGAAACGGTTCAGGAGAGACTGCAGTCAGGCAAGCCGGAAGCAGGCACTGTGCATCTCAGAGCTTATCAGAAAAATGGAAGCATTTGTATAGAAGTGGAGGATGATGGAAAGGGGCTGGATCCCGATGCAATACTGAAGAAAGCTCAGGACAGGAATCTGATTGATGCCTCCGAGACCCGGTCAGAGCAGGAAATTTACCAGCTCATCTTCCATCCCGGCTTTTCCACTGCTGCGAAAGTCACCGATGTTTCCGGAAGAGGTGTGGGAATGGATGTGGTAAAACGCAATGTGGAGGCTTTGAAGGGAAGAATCAGTATCAGATCCAAAAAGGGGGCTGGAACCGTTTTCACTATCCATCTTCCTCTGACACTCGCGATAATGGACGGAATGGTGGTCACGGTGGGAGAAGAGAGGTATATCATTCCCATTGTGTCAGTAATAGAGAGTTTCCGCCCTGAAAAAGAAAATATCTCAACGGCAATGAAGAATGGAGAGATGGTTTCTTCCCATGGTGCTCTCATCCCGGTGCGCAGGCTGAGTGAGGAATTCGGTGTGAGCGGGGCTGTTAGTGATTTCACCGAAGGGATAATCATAATAACTGAGGACAAGGCAAGGCGTATTGGCCTGCTGGTTGATACAATCGTCGGGCAGCAGCAGACGGTTATCAAGAATGTCGGAGGAGGAATCGGAAATGTGAGGGGCATAGCAGGGGCGGCTATCATGCCCGACGGGCAGGTGAGCTTGATTCTTGATGTGGCAGCCTTGATAAGAGATAACGACGGCGGGGACATATGGGATGAGAGTGCGGATAAATGAATTTCGGTAATTTGAACAGTTTTTTTCTCAAGGAGCTTGTATGGAAGAAAAAAAAGAACACGGACCGGATTTGGCTTATCTGGCCGGTAAGTATCTCACATTCAAACTGGCCGATGAGGGATACGGGCTTGAAATTCTGAAAGTGCAGGAGATAATCGGAATGATGAGTATTACGCGCATGCCCCGAACTCCGGATTTCGTCAGAGGAGTAATTAATCTCAGAGGCAAAGTTATTCCGGTGATAGATCTGAGGCTGAAGTTCGGATTTGAAGCAAAAGAGGATACAGACAGAACCTGTATAATAGTAGTGCAGGTCGAGAGTACATCCGACCATTCAGTCATTATGGGAATAATCGTGGATGAGGTCTCTGAAGTACTTGATATCCAGGCCGAGCAGATCGAACCCGCGCCCTCATTCGGTTCCTCGGTGGATACCGATTTCATTCTGGGAATGGGAAAAGCTTCTCAGAAGGTAATCATGCTTCTGGATGTGGACAAGGTCATGTCCAAAAATGAAATAGACACTTTGAAATCTGCATCAGGTAATAGTTCACCCGCAAATCAGCAAAAGGAGTAGGAGAATGAAAATGAAATTGAGTGTCAAACTGATCGGTAGTTTTGTGATTGTGGCTTTTATCACATTGGTGGTGGGATGGTTCGGTCTGAATGGAGTGACAGATATCAGAAACGGTCTGGACCGGGTTGGATCGGTCAATCTTCCCTCTGTTCAGGCACTTTTGAATATCAGTGTGTCTCAATCTGATATAGTGGTGGGGGAACGGGGATTACTGAACAGGGAGATGTTTGAAGATCCGGCTACACGAAAAGCTCAGTATGAAACTATACAGGAGGCGTGGGAAGAGCTGGAAATAAGCTTCAAAAGATATGAAGATCTGCCGAAAAACAATGTGGAAAAGGATGACTGGGAAAAGTTTCTCTCCCCCTACAAAAGGTGGAGAAAAGAGCATGAAAATTACATCGAGGTGGCACGGGAAAAAGAAAGCCTCATGGAGCAGGGTATGGACAGTATTCAGCAGGCACAGATAAATGAGAAAATGAATGATCAGTATATGACTGCCCGTACTTATTATTTACGATCGGATGAGGTTTTGACTTCTTTGGTGGATTACAATATTGAGGATGCCGGAAAATCCAGAGAGCGCGGGTTTTCGACTGCCCGCGGTGCGACCGTAACTGCCCTGGTGGGCATGATAGGCGGTTTTTTCATAGCTCTTGCTTTGGGGATATTCTTGAGTGTCACCATCTCCCGGCAGCTCAATAAAATAATTGAAGGTCTCAATAACGGCTCCGAGCAGGTGGCTTCGGCATCAAATCAGGTTTCGGCTTCAAGCCAGCAGATGGCCGAAGGGGCAAACGAACAGGCTTCGAGCCTTGAGGAAGTGTCAAGCAGCCTTGAGGAGATGTCCTCAATGGTGAAGCAGAATGCGGACAATTCTGTTCAGGCCAATAACCTTATGGAGGAATCGAAAAAGCTTGTAAGCAGGGGAGAGAAGGCCATAGGCAGAGTCAATACCGCGATTGATGAGATCAAAAAATCATCTGATCAGACTGCCAAGATTGTGAAAACCATAGATGAGATAGCGTTTCAGACAAACCTTCTGGCTCTTAATGCCGCAGTGGAGGCAGCTCGGGCAGGAGATGCGGGAAAGGGTTTCGCGGTGGTTGCCGAAGAGGTGCGCAACCTTGCACAGAGAAGCGCTGAAGCGGCCAAGAACACTTCGGCTTTGATAGAGGAGTCTCAGAGTAATTCGGATCAGGGTGTGACGGTATCCGAAGATGCCGCAGAGGCGGTGAAGGAGATATCTGAAAGTTCTCTGAAAGTGGCCGGATTGATAAGTGAGATTGCTGCTGCTTCAAAGGAGCAGGCTCAGGGAATCGATCAGATAAATACTGCCGTCGCACAGATGGATAAAGTCACTCAGGGTAACGCCGCCAATGCCGAAGAGTCCGCATCTGCAAGTGAGGAACTTTCCTCACAGGCCCAGGAGCTCAATGATATGGTGGATGTGCTCGTAGAGATTGTAAGGGGCACCAATTCTCAGAGGGATTCGTTCAAGAAGGCAAGCGGCAGTTATTCATCATCCAGAAAACCCAGACAGAATAGAAGTACAAGTCAGGTGGAGCATGATCACAAGGAAAGACGAGCTATGATTTCCGCTCAGGATTCGCATTCGAATTCTGTACGGGACAATAAAGATCAGAAGTCTGTAAATCCCAAACAGGTGATTCCCTTGGATGAAAAGGATTTGAGTCAGTTCTGAAACCCCTTCTCTACGGTCCTCTTCCCGTTATGGGAAGGGGGCTTTTGAATCGGATTTATGAATAAAATCGAAAAACCTTCATATTTTCTTCAGCCGGGTTATGTGTACATCAGCAGAGCGCCTATGGTTATTCAGGCCGTTGTGGGAAACTGTGTTGCCGTATGTCTTTGGGATAGAGAGCTCAGAGTCGGGGCAATGAATCATTTCCTGTATCCTTATGTGGATAAAAAGCAGGATGCTACAGCCGTGTATGGCAATGTGGCTCAACTGGCGGCTTTGAGAATGATGAAGGATGCAGGGTGCAGAAAAGAGAGTATCGTGGCACATGTGTTGGGAGGTGCCAGCCCCGCCTGGGATAAGGATCAGGATCTGGGAGAAAGGAACTCTGAATCAGCAAGAAAAAATCTTGAACGTCTTGGTGTCGAGGTGGTGAGTGAGGATGTGGGGGGAAGTGTTGGAAGGAAAATAATGTTCGACATTTCTACCGGACACGTGGCGATACTTAAAGTTCATGATTTGAGAAAGACCGACTGGATTGAAGAGCAAAAATAGAAAAGAGAATGCCGCAGGTGGATAAACGTATATACGATCAGTTCAAAAAAATAGTGTATGAAAAAGCTGGTATCGAGCTGGGGGGCAAAAAAAGCTCCTTGGTGTCTGCTCGTGTAAGTAAACGCATCAGGGAGCTCGGAATGAAGGATTACAAGGACTATCTTTCGTTTCTGAGAAAAGATTCCAGCGGTGATGAGCTGACCAAGTTCATAGACGTGATTTCCACCAATGTGACCTCTTTTTTCAGGGAAGCTGTGCATTTTGAATATTTGAAGGAAAGAATGGCTTTCTGGTTGAAACAGGGATGCCGCCGCTTCAGATTCTGGTCTGCGGCCTGTTCAAGCGGGGAAGAACCGTACACAATGGCAATGGTGCTTTTGGAGTGTACGGCAGGATATAATGTTGATTTGAAAATCCTGGCCACAGACATTTCCACCCGTATTCTAAAAAAAGCACTGGATGGAGTTTATCCCCATGAGAAAGTCAAAGCGATACCACCTCAGCTGCTCGGCAGATATTTCGAACATGTGGATGTAAATGGAAAGAAATACTTCAGAGCCGGAAACGAGCTCAGAAGCAGTATCGTTTTCAGAAGGATCAATTTATCAGATCCCCCTTTCCCCATGCGGGGTCCCATGGATGGAGTGTTTTGCCGTAATGTCATGATCTATTTCGATAATACGGTACGCAGGCGACTGTTGTCGGAAATAGAACGCCTTCTTAAACCTCAGGGTGTTCTCTTTGTAGGCCATGCCGAGAGCCTTGCCGGTAGCTTATGTACTTTGAATACTGTGAAACCATCAATATATCTGAAAAAGTAATTGCCGATATGTTTTCTTTATCATCGATTAAAAATAGTGAGACGTCAATGATTCTCCGTACAGTGGGAATTTCTGATATGATAGTGTCCAATGATTCTGAAGAGAAACTCGTTACATATTCACTGGGTTCCTGTTTGGGTTTGACTGTTTATGACAGTATTGCCTGTGTGGGCGGAATGATACATTGTATGCTTCCGCTTTCTTCAACAGATCCTGAAAAAGCAAAAAGAAACCCGGAAATGTTTGTGGATACAGGAGTTCCATTGCTTTTTAACAAATTTTTCGCAATGGGCGGAGACTATTCGCGTATGATTGTCAAGGCCGCCGGATGCTCTCAGTTGCTGGATCCCAGGGGTTTTTTCAAAATCGGTTCGAGGAACTTTACTGTACTGAGAAAAATTTTATGGAAAAACAGTATACTGCTCAAGGCTCAAGATATAGGCGGTAGTGAATCCAGGACTCTGACACTTGAAATCTCCACAGGCAGAACAATAGTCAGATCCCGGGGAGTGGAGCGTAATCTGTAAACTGCACTTTAGGGTGGAAAGGGGTAAAGATGGCATACAACATACTGATTGTGGATGATTCCGAAACCATGCGCGCTGTGTTGAAGAGAACCATACAGATGACAGGGGTACCGGTAGAAGAAATATATCAGGCTGAAAACGGCAGGGCAGCTTTGAATTTGCTTGATGAAAAATGGGTGGACATTGTTTTTGCTGATATAAACATGCCGGTGATGAACGGTTTGGAAATGGTGGATTCCATGGTGAATAAAGGACAGATTTATTCCACTCCCGTGGTGATAGTATCTACCGAAGGAAGCAGAGTCAGGCTGGATGAACTCACCTCCAAGGGAGTGAAAGCTTTTCTCCGCAAACCTGTTACACCTGAAAAATTTGAAAAAGTGGTCTGTGATGTTCTTGAAGATTGACAACCCGATTTCAACAGGCAAAGGAAATGTAATGGATCTCAATGTGCTTTCAGTTCTGCGTTCATCTTCCGAAGCAGTTTTGGAGGAAATGGCTTTCATGTTTTGTGAGCCGATGGAGGAGGATGTGATCAGCAAAATAACTGAAGTGAACTGGCATTGCGGGAGCATGGATTTCGGTGGCCCTCTGAAGGGAAACCTGCAGATTGCAGCGGGCGGAGATTTTTGCATAATGCTGGCTGCCAATATTCTGGGAACAGAACCCGATGAACCGCAATCCGTTCAGTTCAAAAACGATTCTCTGAAAGAGCTGCTGAATGTGATCTGCGGCAGGTTTCTTTCCGATGCATTCGGTTTGGATATGGTGTTTAATCTGTCATCACCTCAATTTCAATTCAAAGAGTCCTCTTATATACAGGACCTGTTGCTGCACAAGGGGACGCTGTTGTTCAATACTGAAGGGGAAGCTCTTGTTCTGGCTCTCAGGTTTGATGACTGAACATGGCTGCGGTTTACTGACAAATGGGATGGCGTGAATGAAAACAAAAGTTCTTATAGTGGATGATTCCGCCGTGGTCAGACAGATACTTGCTCGTGAACTGTCCAGGGATAATGGAGTCGAGGTGATAGGGACTGCACCCGATCCTTATGTTGCCCGGGATAAGATCGTCGAGCTCAAGCCGGATGTGATTACTCTGGATGTGGAGATGCCGCGCATGGACGGGGTGACGTTTCTTCGCAAACTCATGAAACACTTTCCGCTTCCGGTGATAATTGTTTCTTCTTTGACCAGTAAGGGAAGTGATCTGGCTATGGAGGCTCTTGAAGCGGGTGCTGTGGATGTCATGTGCAAACCGAGCGGCTCTTTTTCGGTTGGAGATATGTCCGAATCGCTGATTCAGAAAATAAAAGCGGCAGCTCAGGTGGATATCAGAAAGAAAATGGCTATGCGGGAGCAAAGGGAAGAGCAACCTTTGAAGAGACTTTCGCTCACTCGTACTACAGACAAGATAATAGCCATAGGTGCCTCCACGGGAGGAACGGAAGCTATACGCAGTGTTGTTGCGATGTTTCCTCCCAATGCTCCGGGGACTGTGGTGGTGCAGCACATGCCGGCTCATTTCACCCAGTCTTTCGCCAGAAGACTGAATGATTTATGTGCAATGGAAGTCAAGGAAGCCGAAGATGGGGATCATGTGGTTTCCGGAAGAGTTCTGATTGCTCCCGGAAACCGGCATATGGTATTGCGGCGTTCCGGGGCTCGATATCGTGTGGAGATAAAAGACGGACCTCTGGTGCATCATCAGCGCCCTGCAGTAGAGGTCTTGTTCAACTCTGTAGCACTCTATGCCGGATCGAATTCAGTAGGAGTGATTCTTACCGGTATGGGAAAGGATGGTGCAAAAGGGCTGCTTGCGATGAAGGAGACAGGAGCTTTTACTATAGCTCAGAATGAACAAACCAGTGTGGTATGGGGTATGCCGGGGGAGGCGGTTAAAATAGGAGCTGCTCAGAAGATTCTGTCCATACATGACATAGCTTCCTGGGCACTTGAAAAAGCACAGTAACATTTACATGAATTCAGGTGGTAAAATGCTGGAATCAAAGAAACAGGGCTTTGTAGATGAGGTGATCGCAGGTTTTTCCCATGATGCCAAAAATCTGCTCACCATGCTTTATTCACATTTGGATCTCGCACTCATGTACGCGTCCGGAGAAGCTAAAGACGGTTCTTTGAGGATCGCCAGACATAATGCGATGCTTTTGTCCGGGTTGATCGACCGGATGCTAAGATTGTCTGTTCCGTCACAGGATAAAAAAGAAAAGACAAGTGTCACTGAAGTGCTCAAGGATGCTGTTGAATTGTTTCCGAAAAGATCCGATATCGAAATCGAATATTCCGTCTGTGACCGGAATATGGTCTGTCAAATAGATTCCCATCAGCTTATGAGAGTTTTTTTCAATCTTCTGATAAATGCACGTGATGCAATGCCTGATGGAGGTGCAATCAGATTGGAATGCCGTTTGACAAAAGCGTGGTGTACGCAGGGGGCCGTCTCCAATTGGGTAATTGTAGAAATCGCCGACTCCGGAAAAGGGATCGATCTTCTTGATGAGCAGGAAATATTTGCGCCGGGATATTCTACCAAGCCCGGAGGTTCTGGAATGGGACTTTCCATATGTGCTGATATCTTGGAGAGTGCCGGAGGGAGTATACAGGTTCAGAACAACACTATGGGAGGAGCAACTTTCATTGTGTTTCTGCCGGCACTCTAAAATCGAATCAGATCGTTTGCTTTTGACATTCCTTCGATATCAGTTGTTTTATACTTTGCCCCTCCATTCTGCTGAAATCCGGCTTCGAGTCAGAGCTGACAACCGCGGCTGCAGATCCCGCAGCTTCTCCTATCGCGGCCACTACCGGCATGACTCTCAAAGATGAGTGCGCTTCGTGAGTGGAACTTATGCAGCGTGAGCCGATGATCAGGTTTTTCATCGATACCGGAACCAGGCAACGAAAGGGGATTTCGTAGTAGTGGTTCGGGGGCAGATGGCGCAGAGTCGTCCCCGGTCCGTCAGGGTTGTGAATGTCAACAGGGTAGCAGCTCCTGGCGATGCCGTCCGGAAATTTGCGGGCACTGAGGACATCGCCTTCGGTGAGTGTGTAATGCCCTTTGACTCTTCTTGTCTCCCGAACTCCTATCTGAGTGGCCATTTTCACAATGCTTGCCCGGGAGAATCTGGGGGAATACTTTCTGAACAAGTCCAGAAGTTCGAACGTCTGCCGTCTCCCTTCCTTTTCCCCTTCTGTAAGTCCCCATGAACAGGTCCCGTCCTTGCCGATAACTCTGGTGGTGTTGAAATGGTATGTTCCCGGGGTGAGGGTGTCGAAAACGAGTACATCCTCGCGGGGCTGATCTATTACTTTTCTCTTTTTGGCTTCAGTGAGAATATCGGAAAGTTCTTCTCTCAATTCGCATGCGGCAAGGTCACCGCTCACTCCGGAAATCCTGAAGCAGAGGGTGAAAGGCTGACAGGTGTTGTCGGATTTTCTGCCCCGGTCATACGGCACACCAGCCAAGGAAGCAAGATCCCCATCGCCGGTGGAATCTATGTATACAGAAGCGTTAAGCCTGATTGCCCCGGATTTTGTGAGAATTTCTATTCCCTTTATACTATTCTCACTTCTATCCACACGGCTCAGAACAGTGTGAAAAAGAACATCCACACCGTATGATTCCATCATGCAGTCAAGAACGTATTTGAGTACTTCATCATCGAAAATCAGTCCCTCACTGCACAAGGCGTTGCGGGATTCAAGCTGGTTGAGAATGGATTTGAAAACAGGAGAAGCCAGATTCAGCCCGTTGCAGCTGTAGGCCATGAAAGGATTTACCAGGCCCGCGGTTGCCATGCCGCCCAGAAATCCGTAGCGTTCGATAATCAGCGTGGAAGCGCCTCTTGAGGCAGCGGCGGCAGCGGCGCAGACCCCGCCCGGACCGCCTCCCACCACAATACAGTCGTAATACTTTTTGAGTTTCATTAGTCACCTTGAGTTGGGAAAGAGGACTATTTCGTTTGTAGGCGGGGTTTATTGTTTTTTGCCAGTCCCGGGCCACCTCCGGGGTGAGTTGTTGATTCGGTACAGAATCACCTCCGGGGTA
>JBKGXV010000087.1:0-13064 GCA_046546375.1 Chitinispirillaceae bacterium
GGACAAGTCTTTTGATTTCGATATCAGGACCGTCCCTCCGGCACGGGGAGGAAAATCGTTGCATTGTCGACCTTTGAAATGCCAGGCCAAAAGGAGCCCCCCACTCCAGAACAGCGAATAGCGAACGGCGATCAGCGAATTGCGAAGTGAAGAAAAAAGACGTTTCCGCTCCGTAATTCATATTTCGCTGTTCGCTACTCGCTAATCGCCGTTCTATCCCAATGTCTTCTGTCCCCGGTCTGGTTCACTGTCCGCTTTTCGTAATTTGTAATCACCCGTAATTCGTAATTGCCTATTCTCTCTTCACCACCCGGTCGTACATCACGATAGACCCCGCAACCGCCACATTCATCGAGCGTTCGCCCCTGAGCCTTATCTTGCGGTGGCAGTGATCACGCGCTTTGCGGCTGAGACCGTGGTCCTCGGCACCCAGAAGGTAGCAGGCCCGCTCGGGGTGATTGAACTGTTCCAGCTTTTGCGCCTCATCACACATCTCCACTCCTACCAGAACACAGGAGTAGGGCAGGTTTTTGTAGAACTCATCGAAGGAGTCATAGGAGTAGACCGGCATGGATCTCCACGAGCTCTGGGGATCGGTGAAGGTCTTTTTGAATTTCTTCCCTATGAGAAAAACGAAACTTGCACCCAGAATGTGAGCCGTTCTCCACAGAACGCCGTAATTGCTCCACGTTTTGCAGCATTCGATTCCTATCCCATAGTAGCCGTTGTGTTTACCCATAAATGCCTTCTTTTTCAATAGGAGAATTCAACCAAAGAATCTACATTCTGAATACGTGTTTAGAAAAGCGGGCCGGGTCGGCGGCGGCTCGGAGGGCCTTCGTGATTGGGGCGGATCCGCATCCCGTAGGTTCCCCTTAGGGTTCACTGCCGTTCACCCAACCAATACAGCCTGTCACCGAATAAATTGAAATCCCCTCTTTTAGCAAAATGCGTATAAAAGACAGGGCTGAAACCGGTGTCTGAAAGAAGAATTGTTGGGGATATTCTTACTGCTGCATTGCTTTCAGCAGATCATTTTTACTCTCGAACCCTCCCAGAAGTGCGATGGCTTCCCTGGGAAGACCTATGCTTTGCAGGGGTTCAATTATTTCCTTTTTGAGATCCGGAATGGATGTGAGGAGAAAACGGGAGCCGGGCGTTCCGGAAACCCAGACATCTTCCAGGTTTGCGGGAATCAGAGCGGATTGGCCTCTCGGTACCTGCAGACTTCCGGTGCGGTGCACCAGCTGTACAGCTTCTCCTATGACCGAAACGGCTCTGAAAGAGCTTTTGGGCTGAAGGTGGGTCTGAGTGTCTCTGAAAAAAGCGTATTGCTCCAGGGCAAAATATCTGCATGCTGCCCGATAGGAGTGTTTGATACCGTTGGGTTCGTCGATTATGACGGGTTCGATTTTATAGTTGCCGTCCGTGGAGGTGTCCAGAACCGAAAGTGCTTCCTCCGTGTGCAGCTTTCTGCTTCTGCCCTGTTCATCGGTGCGGTCCCAGTCATAGAGGCGCAGTGTGATGTCCGAGGCCTCCTGCACCTCATAGATAAGAGTCCCCTCCATGATGGCATGCACAGTCCCGGCAGGAATGAAAAGCACATCCCCGGAAACTATGGGGATATAGTTGAGGATTTCTGGAAGCGAGTTGGAAAGGATTGCGTCTCTGATTTGCTTTTGGGACACACCGGGCTTGAAACCGACTATTATCCGGGCATCCTCATGAGCATCGACTATGTACCAGCATTCCGATTTGCCTGAACTTCCCCAGTTATTCCTGACAGCCTGTTCGTCAGTTGGGTGTACCTGAACCGAAAGTCTGTCTTCGGCATCGATGAATTTGAAAAGGAGGGGGAAATCGGGGGTATATGCTCTGTCGCCGACAAGTTTCTGCGGCTCACTTGAATACAACTCACCCAGAGGCGTGCCGGCCAGCGATCCTTTAAGTACCGAAGTCTGTTCGTTGTCGAGGCCGCTTATCTCCCAGGACTCACCGACTTTGAAGTCGGGGAGATCTTTTCCAAGCTTCTCCTCGAGTGCCGTTCCCCCCCAGATCTTCTCTTTGAACAGAGGTTTGAGAAGAAACGGTTCGGTCAGGTCATAGTTCATAGGTTCTGTTTCTGCTCCAGCACTTCGGAGGAAAAATCCTCGAATCTCTTGTACAGATATCCCTCAAACAGCAGGTCGAATTTGAGAGTCTCGAATATATAGTTGATGTACTCATTGGAAGCTATAATATAAATCGCTCCGCCCATCTTTTTTACTTTATTTAAGTTGTAGACCAACGCACCTATTCCACCGCTGCAGATGAAGGTGACCTCGTCCAGATTGAAAACGATCCGGCAGAATCCGTCATCCACCAACTGCTGAATCTCCTTATCCAGAAGACGGGCGTTGTCCCAGTCTATACGGCCGGAGGGTTTAATTACTTTGTAATCGCTTATGGTAGTAAGTGAAAGTTCCACGAAACACTCCCGGAAAATTAATGTTTAAATCTCCTCGTAATCAGCATCGGTTACATCTTTTCCCTTAAGATCGTAACGATTATGTCTCGATGAGGAGCGGGGCGGGGTGCTGCTTTTCTTGAAAAACAGGTTTTTCATCCCGGACCAGACAACTCTGAACAAGACATATATGAGCAATATTACGATTAAATTGGACATGTGTGGGCAAATTTTGATAAAAATGTAAAAATAAGCTATTTTTATGGTCTTCAGGACAGGTCAAATCATGTCCTTGTACCAATTAAATATATAATTGTCGTTTTCCCGGCACCAATAACTGCCGCTTTAATCATTTCCGATGCAGGAGGAATAAAGTCATGAGTGTGGATATTTCCCAGTTGAATGAGAGAGTCAAGGAGGAGAGCAGCTTTGTATCCCTGCTTAAGGCTGAAATGGCCAAAGTGATTGTGGGACAGTCCAAAATGGTGGACCGGCTTCTGGTCGGACTGCTGACCAGGGGGCATATACTTCTGGAAGGTGTGCCGGGGCTGGCGAAAACACTGGCGATTTCAACTTTGGCCAAAGCGATCGATACCGGTTTCAAACGCATACAGTTCACTCCCGATCTGCTTCCCGCCGATATTGTGGGTACCATGGTGTACAATCAGAAAACGGGAGAGTTTGTTCCCAAAAAGGGCCCTCTCTTCTCCAACATCATCCTGGCCGATGAGATCAACCGGGCTCCGGCAAAAGTGCAGAGCGCGCTTCTTGAGGCCATGCAGGAGCGTCAGGTGACTATCGGGGATGACACCTACGGTCTGGATGAACCTTTTCTGGTGCTTGCCACCCAGAATCCCATCGAACAGGAGGGTACCTACCCCCTGCCGGAAGCTCAGGTGGACCGTTTCATGCTCAAGCTCAAAATTGTCTACCCCACCAGGGAGGAGGAAAAAGAGATTCTCAGCCGCATGGGTTCGGGAGTCGTGCCGGAGGTGTCTCCCGTGGTCAAAGTGGAGAGGTTGCTGGCAGCTCGGGAACTGGTTGGTGAAATCTATATGGATTCCCGGGTGGAGGACTATATTGTCAATCTGGTGTTCGCAACCCGTGAACCTGAAGCCGCCGGTCTGTCTGATGTGAAGGATCTGATAGACTACGGTGCATCTCCCCGTGCCACGCTCTTTCTTACCCGGGCAGCCCGCGCACATGCCTTTATCAGAGGAAGAGGGTATGTCACTCCCGAGGATGTCAAATCGGTAGGTATGGACATTCTGCGCCACAGGGTCATAATTACCTACGAAGCTGAAGCTGAAAACATCACTCCCGAGCAGATCGTGCAGAAGATATTCGACAGCGTGGAAGTTCCTTGAAAGTGTGTTTGCCCCGGATGATTTGAGCAGCAGTCAATTCCGGATCGTTTTGACTCCAACGTGTGCAATTGAAAAGACAGCAGAAGATGAAGATAGAAAAATGGGTGATGGTCATGGGGCTGATGCTTGCGGTGAGGCAATCCGCTGCGGCAAAGGATGAAATAATGATCTATGATGAGCAGAAGGGGATAATCTTTGCAGATAAAAACCAGGTGAAGGAAAAAAAGCCGGCCAAACCTTCTCCCTCCTCAAAGCCCAGAATCATTCCGCAGCAGAGAAGAAAAATCCGGGCCAAAACCGATCTGCACATCGACCGAAAAAAGGATCCTCCGGAGCTTTATTTCAGCTCCGGGCTCGAGTTTTTCAAAAGTGGTGATTATCAGACCGCACTCAAAAATTTTCTTTACGCCGACAGCGTTCAGCCGGAACCTCGTTATAAACTGTGGGCAGGTAAAACCTATCGCAAGCTTTCCGATTCTGAAAAGATGCTGGATATAATGAATGGCGTTCTGGAAAAAACTCCTGAGAGTGACGTGGCAGATGATGCTCTTTTTGAAATCGCCTTCTATCATCATACTTCAGGGGATTATGAAAAAGCAATCAACGCCTACACGCAGTTGGCTGAACAGTATCCGTTCGGGAAATCCTTTTCCAATGATATGGAGTTTATGTCTGTTGCAAAAGAACAGAAGGGGCGGATCAGGGCGGAGGTGATCAATCTTCTCAGCATACTGGGCTACACTGAGGAGGACCTGGTTGGCAATGTACGGAGGTTTCAGAGGCAGAATAACCTGGAACCTACCGGCAGGTTGGATAAGAAAACGGTGCAGACGCTGAAAAAAAGGTCGAAAATGGTGTTTGAGCAGGCGCAGGGAAAAGCTCAAAAAACTGCAGAAGCCCGAAAACACACCTGGTGGATGGTTTCTGCAGGAATAGCGGCAAGCAGCTTATGTGTACTTGCTTTTTCGCTCAGCTCCGCTGCGCGCTCCAGAGTAGAACATCTCAACGTTATTGAAGATTCCATTTCTGATATGGGCAGGTAGGCTATGATACCAAAAGAAGTACTTCAGAAGGTTCGTCAGATAGAGATCCGTACCAAACGTATAGTGGATTCCGTGCTTTCCGGTGAGTATCACAGTGCGTTCAAAGGGCGGGGAATGGAATTTTCCGAGGTGCGTGCATATATGGACGGTGATGATGTGCGTACCATAGACTGGAATGTGACCGCCCGCATGGGTTCACCCTATATCAAGAAACATGTGGAGGAGCGTGAGCTTACCGTCATGCTCATGGTGGATGCCTCCTCCTCCGGAGAGTTCGGTTCGGTTGAAAAGTTCAAAGGGGAAATGGCTGTTGAGCTTTGTTCGCTATTGGCCTTTTCAGCCATCCGCAACAATGACAGAGTGGGACTGATCATATTCACTTCCGGTGTCGAGACCTTTATACCTCCGCGCAAGGGACGAAATCATGTGCTGAGGGTAATCCGGGAGCTTCTCTATTTCAAACCGAGTCAGAAGGGTACTGATATCGGCGGGGCTCTCAAATTCCTCAACCAGATTCAGAGAAAGAACAGTGTGGTGTTTCTGGTTTCCGATTTCATGTCGAGTGGCTTTGATGCTCCTCTGCGCGTGGCATCCAAGCGTCACGACCTGGTGGCGGTGTCGGTCAGGGATCCCCGGGAGGATGAATTACCCCGGGTGGGGCTTATAGAACTCGAGGATGCCGAAACAGGGGAAACAGTGCTTATCGATACCCGGAGCAAAGCGATGCTTGATCAGTACAGAAAAGAACGCAGAGAGAGACGCGAGGCCCTTGATGATCTGCTCCGTACGACCGGAGTGGATGAGATCAGGGTGTCAACAAAAACCGGTTATGTGGAACCGATAGTGAAGTTTTTCAGAAAACGGGAAAAGATGTACAGATAGTGGTTCGGGATTTACCTTTGATCGGAAATGCGCAAAAAAAATGAATGCGGCTGATATAAAGAAAGTGCTTGCTGAAAAAGTAGAGGAGGTTTATCCTCTGGCCGTCGACCTTCGTCGTGCGATTCACCGTAACCCCGAGCTTTCCGGGAAGGAAACGGAAACTGCAGAGCTGGTGTATTCCACTCTTCTGTCCTGGGGATTCAAGCCGCAGTATCATCTTGAAAAGACCGCCGTTTCAGTCTGCTTGAAAAACGGAAACGGTCCCGAAGTTGTGCTTCGGGCCGATATCGACGCACTCCCTCTGCTGGAGGAGACCGGGCTTATGTTCGCATCTGAAAAACACGGGGTAATGCATGCCTGTGGTCACGATATGCATACGGCGATCCTGCTGGGTGCGGTACGGGTCTTGGACAGAATGAGAAAAAGCTGGACAGGCAGCGTTGTGTTTCTTTTTCAGCCTTCAGAGGAGCAGGAGCCCGGGGGGGCGTATGCTCTGATAGGGGCTGGAGTTTTTCCCGAGAAAGCTGATGCGGTGTTCGGACTTCATGTGAGTTCGGACCATCAGACCGGAACTGTAGGGATAAAGGAGGGCCGGGATTATGCCGGGGTGCTCACCTTCGATGTAAAAGTAAAGGGGAAAGGGGGGCACGGCGCCACACCGGAAGACACGGTTGATCCCATTGTATGCGCCTCATCCATGATCATGCAGCTTCAGACCCTTATCAGCAGGGAAAAGCCTTCAGTGGAACCGGCGGTGCTTACCGTGGGGTGTATAGAGGCCGGTTCCCGAAGAAATATCATTCCGGATTCCGCTGTTTTCAAGGGGACTTTCAGGGCCTTGACCGAAGAAATGAGGGATTATTTCTCGAAACGCATCCGTGATACTCTCGAGCAGATTGCGTCTTCGTTCAGGGCTTCGGTGGAAATCAGCATAGACAAATCCTATCCTCCCGGTTTCAACTATCCGGAACTGTCCCGCAGGTCAGAAGACGTTTTCAGAAATTATCTGGGAGAGGACAACGTGGTGATCCGCTCTTCTCCCAGCATGTATGCCGAGGACTTCGCCAGATACCAGCAGCTTGTGCCGGGACTTTACCTGTATCTGGGAGTGAGGCCTTCCGGGAAAAAGAAGATGGAGGGAATTCATTCTCCCCGTTTTCTGCCGGATGAATCAGCAATGAAAACCGGTATCGCTGCTCATGTTCTTTTTGTGACTGATGTGATAGGTGGTTTGTGAGTTTACTCCACGTACTTGTCTTCACTTTTGGTCAGGATATCCAGAAAAGCTTCCGAAGTGTCGGCCTGGAGAAGCTTTTTTCTCACTTCTTCATAGGACATTATTCTCGACAGGGATGAAAGTATCTGGGTGTGCTCCGTGGATGTGCTTGCGGGGGATATCATCATGAAAATCAGGTGCACAGGCTGCTCGTCAAGTGCATTGAATTCTATTCCCTCCACAGATCGGGCCGCTACCATGTAGAGACGGTCGATGCCGTTGAAACGGGCGTGCGGGATGGCGATACCGAACCCTATGCCGGTTGACATATCTGCTTCGCGTTCGAGAATGTTGCTTGATATGGCATCGGGGTCCTGAATGCTGTGGATGGAGCAGAGAAACCTGGCCATCTGATCAAGCACTTCAGTTTTGTTTGTGTTTTTCAGGTCGATGATGATGCTGTTTTTGTGGATGAGGTCCTGAATTTTCACACTGGTTCCTTTTTGCTTGATCAAGACCGGTCTTTTTGCTTGGAGGAATCTCTGCGCTGGATCAGTACCCCTATACGGCCTATGAAGTAGATTACAAAACCCGCGATGGCTCCGCCGGTGGCAAGCTGGGGGTAGATAGTGCCCGCATACCGGGGCGTTCTTATCGAAATCATTACAATTACTGATGCTATGGCGATAAACAGCCCGATAAGCATCAGCGTAAAACCGTGTTTTTTCAAGAACTCGATGATCTTTCCCATATTCTGCATCTCCTGAGGGCTGGAGTAATGTAGAGCATAATATGGTTTCTGAACGGCCCCTTTTTCAAATTGAATAGGGTAAAAATATCAGAATCCCCATTTTCAGTGCCTGGCGGCGGATATTCCGGAGGTGACATCATATCACCTCCGGAACAATTCAGACAAGCGGTCCGCAAACCAGCTCATGCAGACGGTTGAAGATAGTGTGGTCGTAGTCCTCCCGTACGGACACTTCCATCACGTCATAAAGTTTTTCAAGCTGCATGCGTATCTGTTCAAGCTGATGGTCGTTTTTGACCAGGAGATACATCCTGCTTTGGGTCCCGTTACCGATTTCACCGCACAGTATGCCCTCCAGATTGAAACCTCTGCGGGAGAACAGGCCGGTTATATGAGACATCACGCCGGGATGATTGTTCACGATAAGCTCTATTACCGTATTGGCTTGTATGTTGTCCATGTCACCCTCCTATCATTTCCATATTGGCACCGCCCGGTGGCACCATGGGAAGAACGTTGTGGCTGTGTTCGACTGCGATGTTGACCATAGCGGGCCCCTTTTGAGTCATCACCTGCGGCAGAGCCAGAAGCAGCTCGTCGACGGTGTTGATTTCAAAGCTGGGGACTCCGAAGCCCTTGGCGATTGTTGAAAAGTCGGGATTGCTGGGAAAGCGCACCGCAAAGTAGTTCTTTTCATAGAACAGCTCCTGCTGCTGGCGGACGAGGCCGAGGTGCCCGTTGTTGAAAAGCATGATTTTCACATTCAGGTTGTGCTCGGCCATGGTGGCCAGTTCCTGGATGTTCATAAGCAGAGATCCATCACCCGTGAAACAGATCACCTGTTTTTGGGGATTGGCAAGACTCGCCCCCAGTGCGACGGGAAGGCCGAATCCCATGGTTCCCAGACCGCCTGAAGTCAGGAGTGTGCGGGGGTGTTTGAAGGGATACCCCTGGGCAACCCACATCTGGTGCTGACCCACATCGGTGGCGACAATCGCATCGTTTTCGGCCGCAGTGGAGATCTCTTTTATTATCTCCAGTGGATGCATGCCGTTTTCGCAGCTTTGGACGAGAGGGAATCTCTTTTTTTCCTGTTCTATATGAGAAAGCCACGGTTCCCGTTTCTTTTCGGATATTTTCTCACACAGTGCCGGAAGGGCTTCGGCCAGGTCGGCGGTAATTCCTATATTTGCTTTTCTCAGTTTGCCGATTTCCGATTTGTCGATATCAATGTGTACCACTTCGGCATCGGGGCAGAACTCCGCCAGTTTGCCAGTTACCCTGTCATCGAATCGTACGCCCAGAGAAACAAGCAGGTCGCTTTCGTGAAGAATACGGTTTGTATAGCGAGCTCCGTGCATGCCCAGCATTCCCAGAAACAGGGGATGGTCATCGGGCATGAGCCCCAGACCGTTCAGTGTCAGGGTGACAGGGATACTGCCTTTCTGGGCAAGTGCGATAAGCGCTTGCGCTCCGTTTGCGGCTATCAGCCCTCCACCTGCATAGATTACCGGACGCTGTGCTGAATCTATCAGCTCTGCCGCTTTTTCGATGGCGTCTGCGTCGAAAGCCGGGAAGGTATTCCGTTGTCCAGCCGAGGGCCATGATTCAATCTCGATTATTTCCTTCTGCACATCTTTGGGAACATCGATGAGCACCGGGCCGGGTCTGCCGGATTCGGCGATACGGAATGCTTCAGGGATAACCTCAAGGAGTTCCGAGGCCGAGCGCACCAGAAAATTGTGTTTGGTGATGGGCAGGCTCATTCCGTAGGTGTCGACCTCCTGGAATGCGTCAGTTCCGATGAAGGATGAGGGGACCTGTCCGGTAATGGCTACCATGGGTATGGAATCGAGGCGCGCATCGGCAACTGCGGTGATGAGATTGGTGGCACCCGGGCCGGAAGTGGCGAAGCACACTGCCGTTTTTCCTGTGGAGCGGGTCATGCCTTGAGCTATGAATCCCCCTGCCTGTTCATGACGGACCAGGATGTGGCGGATTTTAGTGCTCTTGAAAAGGGCATTGTAGAGGGGAAGGTTGGAACCTCCGGGGATTCCGGCTATGGTGTCGACCCCCTGTCGTTCGAGCAGATGAATAATTGTTTCTGCCCCCGATAGTTTCATACATCCTCCTTGAAGGTGTAAATAAAAAAAGCCCCTGCGGTTTTCGCCGCAGGGGCCAGTTCACAAAATTTTTATTATGTACCCCTACGGCTGTTTTATCCGGCTGACGACGACGACACTGACACCGACCGAGACAGCTTTGACAGCTTCGGTGTTGAGAAGTTCGGTGCTGATCAGTGTTGGCCGGATAGGCATAGGGATTTTCTTACTTCGTGTTATTAAGTGAAATCGACTTGTTTGAAATTAAAATAACTATGACTTGCGGTGAATACAACACTTTTTTACTGATTATAGGATGCAAACGTCAGGCCGGGTCTGTTAAGGAACACTATTCGCAGTGCATGTTTGTGATCGGGTTAAAGTGTATCGGGAGGCTCGGGATGGAATCAAAAAAAATACTGGGTATCGGGTTGAGAGACCTTGATGTGGAGTTGATATCTGAATCTCTCAGGGAGAGCGGAGTCGAGTATGCGGTTGATGAGGTGAGTGGGGAGGAGCAGTTTCTGGCTTCCATTCGCAGGATGGAGTATGGTCTGGTTCTGTCTGATTCCCATATTCCCGGTTACAGCTGTTTTCATGCGCTCAAGGCGGTGCGCAGAAGCCGTCCGGATCTGCCCTTTGTGGTTCTGAGCAGTTCCAGCTACGAGGAGGAGGCCAGGATTTTTCTCAATGCGGGAGCTACGGATTATGTGCCTAAAGATGAACTGTGGCGTCTGACTTTTCTGGTGAAACGGATTGCAGAGCGGGAGTATGTTCCCTCCGCTCCCACTGCCGATTTCCGCGAGAATCCGTCGGTGCTGCGTCTGGTGAAGGCGATGCAGGAACTCTCTTCGGTCCGTTCCCTGGATGACATTATCGAAATAGTGCGTCACACCGCAAGGGAGCTGGTGGATGCAGACGGAGCCTCCTTTGTT
The DNA here is from genome assembly GCA_046546375.1 of Chitinispirillaceae bacterium. Taxonomy (GTDB): domain Bacteria; phylum Fibrobacterota; class Chitinivibrionia; order Chitinivibrionales; family Chitinispirillaceae; genus JAEZKC01. Next base: position 10,743 of record JBKGXV010000087.1, read on the forward strand.
CTTAAAAAGGGTGATAAAACCTATTATGCCGACGAGGATGCCATCAAGCCCATTTTCAAAGGAAAGACGTTTCCCGCAAAAGCATGTATCGGCGGATGGTCCATGATCAACAGAGAACAGGTGGTGATAGACAATGTTTTTCAGGATGCCCGTATACCTTATGAAGTCTATAAACCCACCTTTATAAAGAGCCTGATCATGACTCCAATCCGCAAGCAGGACCCCATCGCTGCAATAGGGGTGTACTGGGCGGTGTATCACAAGCCCTCATCCCAGGAGGTGTTTCTCATGCAGACTCTGGCCGACACGACATCCCTGGCCATGGAGAATGTGCGCCTGATGTCAGAGCTTGAGGACCGGGTACAGAAAAGAACCGTTGAGCTCAGGTCGGTGGTCGATGAGCTTCAGGGATTCATCTATTCGGTTTCACATGATTTCCGTGCTCCGGTGAGGGCGATTTCCAATTTCGCGGGAATTCTCAAGAGAAGAAGAGTCGAGCTTCCCGAGGCAAAGGAGATGCACTATCTGGGTAATATCATCTCCGAAGCAGACCGGATGAATCTGATGATGGAGGATATGCTCAGGCTTTTCAGGCTTTCCACGGCTCCTGTCGACTTGCGGAAGGTGAATGTCAGCCTGATGGCTCAGGATATCATAGATCATCTCAGGCTTGTCGAACCAGAGCGCAGGGTGGAAACGTTTATTGAACCCGGTATCGAGGTCGTGGCTGATCGGGGACTGATGCATATCCTTCTGCAGAATCTGCTCAGCAATGCCTGGAAATTCACTTCAAGAGAGGAAACGGCAAAAATCGAAGTGGGGAAAACGGTATCCGGAAACAGGGAAAAGATCTATGTGAAGGATAACGGAGCGGGGTTTCAGATGAAGTATGCGGATAAACTCTTTGAACCGTTCCAGAGATATCACAGCGACAGGGAATTCGGGGGCACCGGAGTGGGTTTGGCGATAGTCAAAAGAATTGTCAACCGCCATAACGGATTGGTGTGGGCTGAATCGGAGGTGGGGGCGGGGACGACTGTTTCTTTCAGTCTGTCCTCCTGAAAAGGAGAATGTTTGTTGGACGGATCTGAGCTCAAGATTCTTTATCTGGAAGACAATCCGATGGATGTGGAGGCCCTGGAAGCTTTCCTGGAAGAGGAAGGGATGTCCTGTTCCGTTTTGGCGGCTTCCGACAGGAAAACTTTCTGCACTGAGTTTGAAGTGGGACAGTTCGATGCGGTGTTTCTGGATTACGCCATTCCGGGCTACAACGGTAGCGAGGCGCTTGAGTATGTGAGGTCCAGGGGGTTTGAAAAGCCGGTGATCATCATCTCCGGGACTATCGGGGATGAGCGTGCGGTGGAGCTGATCAAAAAAGGCGCCTCCGATTATGTGCTCAAGCAGAATATCTCCAAGCTGGTTCCGGCTCTCAAGCACGCTCTTAAGGATTATGACAATCTTGTGGAGCGAAGGGATTTCTCCAGGCGTCTGAAAGAAGCTAACGAGCAGCTTCAGGAGAAGAATCTGGAGCTTGGAAGGCTGAACAGCAAACTCAAAGATCTGGACAGAATGAAATCGGAGTTCATTTCTCTGGCATCTCATGAGATGCGCACTCCGCTGACGGGTATTCTGGGGTATGCCGAAACGCTGCTTGCGGACGATCTGAACCTGGCAGAGGAGGAGAAACGGGGTATTCTGGATGTTGTTGCCCGTGAAAGCCGGAAATTATCCCGTATTCTTGACAGTATACTGGAGATTTCCAGAATACAGGGTAAGATGTATGAGATGAGTTTTGATGATTTTGATATCGTGGAGCTGGCAGATGAAATTGTCGAGAAGCTGGATGTTCCTTCGGGTATCGATTTTTCCGTTCCCTCGAAAGAATCCGGTTACCTTTTGGTTCATGGTGACAGAGAAAGGATAGGGGGTGTGCTGTTCAGTCTGCTTCGGAATGCTTTGAAGCACACGCTTGAGGGGGGATCTGTGAGGGTGGAATTCAAACGGAGTGGCGGGGAGGTGGTGGTGTCTGTTGAGGATACCGGAGCGGGAATACCGGAGAAGGATCTTGAGAGGGTGTTTGATGAGTTCTACAGAGTGGATGGTCTTCTGGGGGTGAGTGGTCTTGAGTTGTCTGTTTCCAGAAGCATCGTTGAGCTTCACGGGGGTCGGATGTGGGTGAGGTCCTCATTGAACGGGGGAGTGGCGTTTTATTTTTCACTGCCGGGGGGTGGGCATTTTTGAGGAGGGAGAGGGTTATATCGGATTTCAGAGGCAGTGCAGATTCACCTGGTCTTTCTGTTCCCCGCGGGAGCTGCCCCGGAG
>JBKGXV010000088.1:0-13045 GCA_046546375.1 Chitinispirillaceae bacterium
AAAATGCGGGCCGCCCCGGAGATGACTCTGTGCTGTGTAAAATCATCTCCGGGGAGCCGTAAGTTATCTACCCCGGAGGTGAATCACTGTCGAATCAGAATGTCACCTCCGGGGAAAGTCCCGAAGGGACCCTTAGCCCGCATATACCCGTTCAAGAGACGACACGGAACGGTTGCCCCTGCCATCCTCAACCTCTATATAATAACGCACATCCCCCGCTCCCTCCGGAAGATCAGCTCTGTAGTACTCTCCCACCACCGAAGGTGCCGTGCGGGAGGGGTACTTTCCGCCTTTCATCCCATAGCGCTTCTCCGTTCCCCCGCTCCTGACCACCAGCTCCACTCTGGATACCCCCGAAACATCATACACGAACGTATGCACGGTTCCCTGCTTGGGAGCATCCGCCAGACAGCCCTGTCCCCAGGCCTTGCCCCCCGGATTCTCAGGAGTCACCCAGGGAGGAAAAATGGTGGCGCCGGTACGGTCCCTGCCAGCCGACACGACCTTGTCCACCTCCGGCTTGACAAGGTCAAAGGCGGCATTCACCGCCTCGGTCACCTGCCTGTCCCACACATCCTGCCCTGTCCAGTACCAGTAGCAGCTCGTTTCAGCGGTCAGAAGCAGCCGCCTGGCTTTCGAAATCGCATCAGTGCTGTTGCCCAGATCCTCAAGCGTGTACAGACAGTTCTGAAGAGCCGTAAGCACCGCCCAGGAGTTCAGATCCGGAGAGTAGGGCTGCTCGTACATACTGAACCATTTTCTGAACTGCGGATCACCGTTGTCCGCCCCGGCCCAGGATCCCGGCTCCACATGAACGGCATCGGCCGGATCGGGAGGATACATCTCCAGATAATCGTTTATAGTGGACAATTCGAACCGCTCATCCTCTCTGAGCCACTCCACCAGCCTTCCTGTGTTGTGACGGTAGTAGCTGTCCGAACCCCCTCCGTGATTGTCGCCGTCGGAATGAAGCAGGAAAAAGGGAGGATGCTTGGGATCGAAAGTCCCCTTCTGCACCATGTCATCATAGATCTGCCCCAGAACCTGCTCGTACTGAAGCGCACCGTAGCCGCCTCTGCCATCCTCGTTTCCGATATATCTCTCGGCAGGGATTCCGATAATTTTATGCACGGAACCGTCCACGTCCTCGTATTTGAGATATTCAGGACGGAGAAGGGAGGGGCTGATGGGGCTGGGGGCCCAGATATTCGAGAGTCTCATCCAGTCCCCCGCTGGCGGATTCTCCTGCTCGGCGGGATTGGGCGGAAGCATCCCCTCCTCTATTCCCGAGTAGGGATAATCCCTGCAGGCCCGGTAGCGGTGTACTGAATCGTAGATCACAGCCTTGACCCCCGCCTTGTTGAGCCAGGGGATCATCCTGACATGAAACGCAGTTTCGGGGGGAAAGAGAATCCCGGAAGTATCCACTCCGAAGGCCTCCCTTATGATCCTGCGGTGCATTTCAATCTGAGCCATAATGTCCCGGCCGGGAATCAGTGCCATAAGAGGGTGAAAGAAACCGAAATCGGTGAAAGATATGCGTCCGGCACCGGAGGAAGTCTTCTCCCGGGCCATTTCTTTCATCACTTCGTTCCAGGAGGAAAACGTGCCGCCGCACAAACCGTCGCGGGCACATCTGTTGAGCTGCTCTATGAGCGATCCGCTCCAGCTGGTGGAAATACCCCCGTGTGCAAGCCCGCCCTTTATATACTGTATTACCGCATCGGGAATGAACTGAGTGTAGGCTCCTGCTCTGGAACCGAAGATACCCTCCTTTTCCCCGTCCCAGTATTCAGGATCGGTGGAACGGTAATAGGGCTGATGCATATGTTTGTGAATACCGAAAAAGAGCTTCACCCCGCGGGTGCGGCCCACACGGACGGATAATGATTTCCCCGCCCGGGATCCTGTTTTGGGTTTTATCCTCACTTCACTGAACGATTTGATCCAGTCTCCTCCGCCTGAATTCCGCCAATCGGCCTTGCGACATCCCTCCACCTGCACCTGGAAGGTACCTGCGGGCAGTTTACCCCGGGGAACCGTAACGGAATACCGACCCGGTTTTTTCATGCTGATGGAGGAACCGTTAAACAGATGCTCCCTGCCGTTTTCCCTTATTATAACCTGGGGAAAAGGGATTACTCCGTCCGAGGCGAATTCGATTTCAAACTGCGTACTCCGGTTGCTCTGTCCTTCGGTTTTCACTTCCTGCGGTATGGAAACAGAGGTGATTTCTGAAAAAAGGCTTTCCCTGGATGAGTCATTCTGTGATCCCATTCACTCCTCCTGATATGTATCCCAAAGTAGCATTGATAGTCATTCCATTATTATACGGTAAAATCCGGCAATCAGGCCAGTACTTTTCCTTTCCTTTGATGCGGACTTCCGATAATCAGAAGATTTATGCACAGCATGTAGCATGCCTGAAATGATGAAGGGGAAAAAATTCGGGTCCGCAGACATTCTCAATCCGCAGACCCATTCAGAACCTACAGTTTTTCAATCATCCCTATGCATCATGACTTCCCAGAACAGTCTTTTTCAAGAAACGTCGCAGGTACTGAGAAATTCCGTCGATTCCGCTGTAGAGGATAGGCACCACGAACAGAGTCAGAAATGTGGCCGAGGCCAGCCCGAAAGCCACTGTTACCCCAAGCGGGCTCTGCATTTCAGAACCCTGACTTGTTGAAAGCGCCATGGGAAGCACACCAATAATGGTGGTAAGCGAAGTGATGAGAATAGGCCGCAGCCTCACTCCTGCCGCTTCAATCAATGCATCGCGCTTCTCCATTCCACGTTCGCGGAGCTGATTGACATAAGAAACCATGACGATACCGTTGTTCACCACGATTCCGGCCAGAATAATCACTCCCATGAATGCGGGAACTGAGAGCGGATGCCCCAGAATGAAGAGACCGGCTACGATTCCGATAAATGACAGAGGAACCGTGAACATCACGATAAAGGGTTGTGAAAAACTTTCGAACTGAGCAGCCATAACCATGTAGATAAGGACTACCGCTATCAGGAAAGCAAAGAACAGATCTCTGAACGTGTCGGCCATATCCTTATATGAACCACCGTATTCCACAAAATACCCATTGGGCAGTGAGGCCTCCATCGGTCTGAGCTTCTGCTGTATTTTCCGCACATGACCCTGAATATCGCGATCGGACGTTTTAGCAGTAACAGTCACTTTTCTGACCCGGTTTTCCCTTTCAATCGAAACCGGCCCCCGCTCATATTTGACCTTACCCAGATTACCCACCGGGGAAACAACTCCGGAAGGTGAAACAAGCGGAATCGAAATCACCTTGTCTCTGGTGGAACGGTCATCCTCATCAAGTCTGATACGCACATCGAACTCATCTCCGGCCTCACGGTATCGGGTAACTACCTGCCCCAAATTAGCCTGCTTGATTCCATTTCCGATATCCATCATGCTAAGACCCATCAGCGCGGCCTTGTCCCGGTCGGGAATGATACGGAGCTCCGGTTTACCCTCGCGCATCGACAGGTTTACATCATTAAGTCCCTCGATCCGACTCATCACCGTTTTGGCCGAATCAGCATAAGCTTTGAGTTCATCCAGATCCTTTCCGTAGAATTTAACTTCGATCGGATTGCTTGAATTCCCCATCGACCCCATTTCGGGAAATTCCACCACGACATCGTGAAGCTCCGGGATGGAGTTTCGCAGTTGCTCAACCACCTCTTTTGTGGTCCGGTCTCTTTCGTTGAAGGGTTTGAGCCTGAAGAAAATCTGAGCTTCACTGACCCCCTCCGAAGCTTGAGGCCCCATGGGACCCACAATTGCAGCCACACCTTCCATTTCAGGAACCGAGATGCACTTCTGCTCGATAGCACTTATCAGGCGGTTGGTTTCGTCCAGATTGGTTCCCACCGGCAATTCGAGTTTGAGCTGGCCCATCCCGTCATCGCTTTCAGGCATGAACTCACCACCGATAACACCAAACCCAAGTAAACTCATTACGAAAAGACCCAGCGTCAACGGGATCACCAGATACCACTTATCAAGAGCCCACCCGAGAGCTCCCTTGTAGCTTTTCTGAAAAGAGTGAAAAAAGGTTCCCCCGTGAGCCTCGACACTTTCCATTCCCCTGAGCCTGCGTTTTTTGAAAATCACTGAAGCCATCATGGGGATAATGGTAATGGCCACAAAAAGTGATGCACCCAATCCAGCACAGATTGTCAGGGCAAGCGGCTGAGCTATTTTTCCCGCATAACCCCCTGAAAGCGCCAGAGGCACGAACACCGCCACCGTAGTCAGTGTTGATGCGGTTATTGCCAACCCCACTTCACTTGCACCGGTAATGGCAGCCTCTAATCTGTGAGCTCCCTCCTCCAGATGACGGTAGATGTTTTCAATCACCACCACCGCATTATCAACCAGCATACCCACTGCCAGGGCAAAACCTCCTATGGTGATAATGTTCAGTGTGTAGCCCAGAGCGTACATTCCTATGAATGTGGTCACGATTGAAATGGGAATGGCCAGAGTGATAACCAGCGTGGGACGCCAGTTTCTCAGAAATATCCACAACATAAACACCGCGAGCAGTGCTCCGATTATGGCGGATTTGGAGGCATTTCCCGTGACCCGTTCGACCGTTTCCCCCTGATCGAAAATCGTCATGAATTCAATATCAGGTGGCATCATCGGACGCAGTTCTTTCAGAAGCGCCTTTATTCCGTTTACAGTTTCAAGTGTGTTGGCACCACTCTGTTTTGTCACAAACAGAATAACTCCGTCTTTTCCGTTAAGACGCATGTGGGCACGTCTTTCGGCAAACGTATCCTCAACCCGTGCAATATCCCGAACACGGACGGGCGAACCGCCGGTGGTTTTGACAACCGTATTCCCGATGGTTTTCACATTTCCGAACTCCCCCATGGTGCGGACCAGATATTCCTGATGCCCCGCTTTGACATACCCGCTGGACACATTCACATTTGCAGCAGCGAGGGCCTGCATAACCGCCCCTGGCCCTATCTTGTACTGATCCATACGGGTTTTATCGAGAAACACATTGATTTCCCTGTCAAGACCACCGGCCACAGTTACCCCGGCCACCCCTTCAAGCCGTTCTATTCTGGGGGCCAGGTTATCATCAAGATAAGTCTTCAGCTCGCGGGTATTCTGCATTCCGGACACTCCCATCAGTACAACAGGCATCTGGGAAAGGTCCATCTTCCTCACCATAGGATCATCCATTTCCTCCGGAAGGAATTTTCTGATACGGCTGACATTCTCTCTTATATCCTGTCCGGCGAAATCGAGATTGGTCCCCCATTCGAAGGTGACTGTGACACTTGACCGTCCTTCGGAGGAGGTAGAGCTGATCTTGTCTATACCCTTTATTGTGGAAACCGCCTGTTCAATCGGTCTGGTGATAAGCTGCTCCACATCCTCTGCCGCAGACCCCTCGTAGGTTGTGGAGACGGTAAGCACGGGGAATTCAAGCTCCGGCATCATATCCAGACCAAGCCTCTGGAAAGCCAGCACTCCGAAAAGAACAATTATACACACCAGCATGCTGATGGTGACACGCCTGGTGACGGAAAACTTCGGTAGATTCATTGCTGATTACTCCTTACTGTCGGCCTGTTCGATTCCAGTCACCTTGATTGAAGTCTTCTCCTGAAGACTCACGTTGTTATCTGTAAGCACAACAGTTCCCTCCCGGATACCCGAAAGTATCTGGGCATACTCCTCGGTAACCCTTCCGGTCCCGACTTTCACCATTTTGGGCTTAGTCTCAAACGGGGCGGTTTTCCTGTCAACAGTGAAAACCGCCATTCCGCCGTCGCGTTTGACCAGTGCAGTTGCCGGAACGGCAAGAACATCCTTTTTCACATCCGTTATCACTTCCACCCTGGCAAACATTCCCGGCTTCAGAAGCCGGTCCCTATTCTTGATCTCTATTGTAACCCGTGAAGTACGGCTCATTCGGTTCAGAGATGGATTGACCGTATTCACAGTCCCTGAAAAAACCGTATCCGGAAAAGCATCCACCCTCACCTCTGTTCTCTGACCTGGTTCCAGATGAACAAATTCCCGTTCAGGAACCATTATTTCGATTTTCATTCTGTCCAGCTGAGCAAGTTCCACTATGGCCGATATCCCTTCGGAGCCGGGAGTTCCGCTATACACTTCGCCTTCGTTATGATAGCGCCCGATCACAGTGCCGGAGTAAGGTGCACGGAGATACACAGACTTTCTGAGCAGCTCGTAACCGGCCTTGGCCGCATCGTAAGATGACTTGACCTGATCGAACTGCTGGGTTGTTGCACTGCCTCTCTCGTGAAGAGTTTTGATCCTTTCGAACTGGGTTTCAAGCTGTTTGTAATTGGCTTCAGACTGTTTGAGCTGAAAATTCTCCATAGACACCAGCAGTTTTCCGCGCCTGACCCGCTGTCCCTCTTCGACGTAAATTCTAGTTATTCTGCTTCCCGGTTTTGCCGGAGCAACCGCTACCCTTTTGAACGCATCGATGCTTCCAGAAAAACGCAGAGACTGAACAACATTGCGCTTGACTGCCACGGCAGCTCTCACGGGAAGAACGATTTTCCTCACCTGCTGTTCTTTATCTTTTTCCTTTTGCGCACATCCGGCGGTGAAAACCGCCAGTGCGGCAACTCCGACCAGACCAACCCATTTAATCCTCATGATGTTTTTCATACTGTACAGTTCCTTTCGGCCAAGCTTATTTTTCGATGGAAATAAGATATTCCAGTTCCGCACGTTTTGAGTAATAATCACTCAAAGCCCGGTAATAGTTTATTTCCGCCTGAAGTCGCGAATTCTGAGCATTGAGTACTTCACTGTTAGGCACCAGGCCCTGCTGAAACTTATCATAGGTGATTTCATAAGAACGCCTTGCCTGTTCAATAGACTTGCGGTTGAGCTCCAGACTCTCGAACGCATCCTTGAGCGAAGTGTAGTTATTCTTTACAACCAGTTCAAGACTGGTACGCATATCCTGAATAGTCAACTCCAGCTGTGTTGTTTGTGACCGGGCCCTGCTTCTTTTGTGATAAGCTGCTCCGCCGTCAAAAAGGTCCCACTGGAGCACTAGTGAGACATTGCTGCTGTTCTGCCATTCGAGTTCATCAACCCCCTGTGTCTGACCTGAAAGCCCGGCAGAAGCCATGACCGAGGGAAGATAAGAGGCCATTGCCATACGTTCGGAGGCCCGAGCTGCAAATAACTGCTCCTCAAGGGCCTTTATCTCCGGTGATTCTTTCCGGGCCCTCTTCTGAAGTATAGCCAGCTCGGGGAGATCAAACGTATCAAGAGGCGGTATTTCATCGTTGAGCTGCAACGGCTCATCCATGAACCTGCCTATAAGGGTGGATAGACGATCCGCAGCCAAATCCGCACCGCTTGCCGCCTGCTGACGAGACAGTTTCTGATTGAGCAGCTGAACCTCCGCCTGAAGCAGCTCATGCTCACCTCTCATATCCACTTCAACCGCATTTTTCAGATCCCTTACCATTACCTCCATACTGGCGACAGATGAATCCAGAACAACCAGACTTCTGCGCGCGGCAAGTACTCCGTAGTAGGCTTTCGTCACATCGCGCACGACATCCTTCCGGGTGGTTTCACGCTGCCACTCACTTGCCGAAAGACCGTAGGAAGCCATTCTGCGGCCAATCCTTATCTGACCTCCGGCATAGAGAGGCTGGGTGACCGAAAGCGAGGCCTTGTAATTATCCACGTTACCGGCCGTTATGCTCTGACCCATGATCTCCATTGTTGGAGCCTCACCCAGTCTGGAATAATTGGCGGATGCAGAAACTTTGGGCAGAAAACCCGCCGTGGCTTCCTTGACCGCCGCCTCGTTTTCAGCAACTTTCTCCCGTGCAATCTGAAGCTGCAGATTGGACTCAAGAGCTTTCTCGATACACTGATCAAGTGTAAGCACTTCATCCTGAGCCGGAGAATAAAAAATCACGGCAAAAACAACCGATGCCGCCATCAGAAACTTTCTATTGTTCATGCTGCCCTCCTGCCGGAGAAACATCCGTCTCCTCTTTTATCCAGGGACTGAGAAAAATGAAAAACTTCTCCACTGCCTCTTCAAAATCATAGTTTTCGACACCATACTGATAAGCCTCCATGAACATACTGTGGACTGCTGCCATGACATAGATGCAGATACTGTTCACATCGAGCGGCGCATCCAGTATTTCACTTTCCACCGCGGACTGAATAAGCTCCCTGATGCGCCCGGTAACCTCGTCCTTGTTTTTCTGCACAGACTCGAAGAGTTCGGAATGCTTGGCCACCATACCTGCGAAATTGGAAAGTCCGCTGGGAGTAGCCACTCCCAATGCATTGGCAACCTGGGCATGGCTGCGCAGTTTATGAAAGAAGATCATCATTATACTCTTCAGCTTTTCGCTGAAAGGAGATTCTCTGGATACGATTACATCACACTGATCAATCACAGACGCCTGTTCGCGCAGAATCAGCTTCAGCACAATAGACTCTTTATCCGGAAAGTAATGGTACAGCGAGGCTTTGGCGAAGCCGGCCTCTTCTGCAATATCCTCAAGTTTTGCATTGATGTACCCGTCCCGGGCGATGACTTTGAGCGCCGCATCGAGAATGAGATTCTGCTTGAGAGTGGTGACTGCCTGTTTTCTCTGGAATCTGGTGTCCATATTCCGACCCTTTCAGTACTTTTTGAACCCCAGGGCCGACATTTTCGACCCTTCAGTCGAAAAATAACACACAAAATCCGGAAAACCAACCTTTTTAATGAAATTACGACACTTTAATGAAAAACTGACAATTCAGATGACGGCTGGAGAAAAGGGGTAAAAGAAAAAAGGCGGCTTTCCGCAAAACAGAAAACCGCCTTGAAACAATCGGAGAGGCAGGGATTCGAACCCTGGGTACCCTGAGGCACAACGGTTTTCGAGACCGCCCCCTTCAACCACTCGGGCACCTCTCCTAGAATTTTTCAGCATCAAGCCGTTTGATAAAATACATGGAGTACGCGGGTATGTCACGGAAAAGCTCAGGTGAACTTCAACTGCACTCAGGAACGGTCTTTGCCTTCTGGTTACGAAAACAGCTCGTAATTTCTTCCGGGAGGCACAACCGCAATGATCAAACAAAGCATACTTTTCATGACTTTTGCAATATTCGCCGTGTCTTCGTCCGCAGGTGCCCAGAACAAACCCTTTGAAAACTGGGATGCGTATTTTGAAAAAGGCAACATGGCCTATTCGGCAGCGGTAGGATTCAGCCCCTGGTGGGGACGGTCCGATCTCTCGCTCACCCCTGCACTGGAAGCGGTGCTCAGCGAATACCGGGTGGGTGAAATCGTTCCCCTCAGCTTCGGTGTTGCCGGTGTGGGCAATGTGGTGACAGACCTGGCCTGGGGCGGTTCCGATCTGGGCGTAGTGGTGGCGGGAATGGGCACAGCGCACCTGGGATTCAAAAATGTCGGCGAGCCGTTCGAATGGCTGGAAAAGTTCGACATCTATCTGGGACTGGGCCTCGGGTTTGACATCATCCAGCCGGACTGGTACGGAGAGGGAAGACTGCGGCTTGCATCCATGCAGGGGACCAACTATTTCATAGATGACAACTTTTCCGTTTTTCTGGAAAACGCCTACCTGGGAAGATACAGAAATTACCTCTCTGCGGGTGTAAGGTGGAAAATGTGACAGACTTAACCTGCCGGGGAGATCCAGGCGGAGGTGCTCAAAAAACATGAAGCGGCCTTTGCGGTCCAACCCCGGTATGCACTGCTCACTTTTCTCCAATATCTGACATGCTTATTGCAGAAACAGATAAAACTTTATAGAATTATTCAGGGAAATGTTTCCGATTAACCGTTTTTTGGATGAAAAGCGATGAACGGAAAAAGACACTGCGAAGACTAAAGTTATAGTGTCAGCTACTTACTACTCTCAACCAAGAAGAGCCTTTCAAATGCGCAGAAACCAATTGATTGTATTGATTTTCGTGATATGCACCTCCCTCGCATCCAATGCCAAAACCCCTGTAGAGCAGCACGGCCGGCTCAGAGTTGAAGGAAACAAAATCCTGAATCAGCACGGAGAACCCGTTCAGCTGCGCGGAATGAGTCTGTTCTGGAGTCAGTGGCAGGGGCAGTTCTACAAAAAAAGCACGGTCAGATGGCTTGTGGATGACTGGAAAATCACCGTCATACGGGCAGCTATGGGAGCAAAACATCAGGAATCCAAGAGCGGATATCTGTATGACGGTTCGGAAAAATACAAAGTGAGGGAGGTTGTGGATGCGGCGATCAAAGAGGGCATCTACGTGATAATCGACTGGCATGATCACTATGCCCACCAGAACGCCGATGCTGCCCAGAATTTCTTCGTGGAGATGGCCGAGCGCTACGGGGAGCATCCGAATGTGATATATGAAATATTCAACGAGCCGATAAAGGTTTCCTGGTCAGAAGTGGTAAAACCCTATTCGGAGAGAATCGTGGCGGCGATCCGGGAAGTGGACCCTGACAACCTGATCATTCTGGGATCACCTCACTGGTGCCAGGATGTGGATGAAGCCGCTAAAGATCCGCTTGAAGGTGAAAACCTGGCCTATTCTCTTCACTTTTATGCTGCAACCCACGGTGCGGACATACAGGAAAAGGCGCAGTTCGCACTGGACAAGGGACTTGCCCTGTTCGTAACCGAATTCGGCACCTGTCTAGCGTCCGGTGACGGGTATCTTGATTCACTGGGAACAGAGCAGTGGTTCGAGTTTATGGACAAGCACAAGCTGAGCTGGTGCAACTGGTCCATAGCGGACAAGGATGAGACCGCTTCGGCGCTTGTTCCGGGCGCACGTTGGTTCGGCAAGTGGAGATACAAGGACCTGACCCGCTCCGGAAGGATTATCAGGGGCAAGCTGCGCCGTTATGCGGGATTTGAGGAGAATCTGAAACCGCCGCCCGAAAAGAAGAAGAAAAAATCGTGGTTTCAGATTAAGCCGCTGCGGTAAAAAAACCCTTCATTTTTGAGAAAAGAAAGGATTCAGCTTTTCGTAAGCCGTTCTGTGCCCCTCGGAGCTGACCGCAGTTCTCGTTGTTTCTGACCGAGACATATCCCACCGCTAAAACTACAAAAATCTTTGCTACGATAGTATCTTTAATTGTAAGACACATTCAGCATGGGTTTTTGCATGATCAGCAGTTTCAAATCACTCAATTTTCTTTCTCATGCCGAGCTTCTGGATTCGGCCAGGGAAATTCTGGATTCGGTTCCGGATACATGTATTAATGCGTCAGCATGCCTGATAAAGGCAACCGAAACGTGTCTTGCTGAATTCAGAAACAATCTGAGCCGCTGCAGAGCACTTTCATTGTGGCCCATAATCGACGAAAGTGAACAGAAGAGATATGCCCTGTGGGAAAAGATCGCAGACAAACTGGATGATAATCTCAATATCTTCATAGTGGATGAATATTCGATTCTGAAAAAGATCGGACTTACCAAAGAAACTGCCGCCCACGAGATTCCCTCGTATGATGCATCATGGATGCTTCTGGATAAAAGCAAAGCATTTCCGATCGGCCGGTATTCAATCGGACACTTCTGGAAACCTGCACTGATGAATAAGCTGATCTCCCGCCTGACCGACCCTTCGAACAGCGCATTATGCCAAAAAGCGGGAATAATGTCACTGGTGGAAAATCTTGCAAAGGTGGAGAAATCGCTGAAACAGCAGATCAGATCTCTACCGGACAAACAGATGGTCCCCAGATTGAGAAACTCAAGATATCATCTTCTGTCCAAATTGAAAATTCTTTATTACAGCAAAGAGGAACAAAGCCGGATCACCTGTAAAACGTGCAGATACCTGAATGCCGGAATCCTTTTTGAGGATCGTTTCAGAACACTGCAGCAGATAAAGAACCTCGAAACATTCTCCCTTGACCAGCTTAAACTCTCCCAGCTTGCGGATCTGGTCCAAAGCCGTGCTGCAATTTTTTTCGAAAACGAGTCAAACGACATACTGGAGATGCTCTATCACGAGTTCCATCCTGTTTTCATGAAAACGCTTGATGCGTTCCGATCACACCCGCTGTGGGATCAGTTCGAAAAAGGAGAGCATGATTTCTACAAGGAATCACTGCTGCTTATGGACAAAGTTTTCAATCACATCACCTGCAGCAACGAGGAAGACCCGCAGGTTTGGGAAAAACACGTACACTCAGAAGAATTCAAAAGAGCGGATTACCTTTTCCGATACGGAAGAGACGACAACCGGCCTCTTGACTGGGAACCGGGAGAAATCATGAACGAGGAGGTGTTCCGTACAATTCTCGACAGATGGAATGCGAGCGGCTGCACCCGTCACCTTGAGGCTCTGGACGCGTCGGATCTCCACAGAAACTGCATGAATCTCAACAGAACGGTACGGGAATACGCAGGTTTCATTCGGGAGAGCCAGCCTCGAGCGGATATAGAGATTCTGCGCAGATACAGATACGAGCTTTCGGACATTGTGAAATTCATGTAGGTTACCTCCGGGGAACATTCAAGAGTCATCCGCATTTCTCCACAAACTGTACCTTGAGCCCGTCGGGATCAAGCACATACAGAAAACGGATATTCGGATTGGGCTGCACGGGTCCGGCATGAACGGGAATCTCATTTTTCCCGAGAAATGCCATCAGCTCATCAAGTGACTCTGTTTCAAACCCCAAAGAGATGTCCTTTCCGAAATCTATCTGTCCACCCGGTTCATAAATGAGCTCTATCTGAGTATCTCCTTCACCAAGAAACGCCAGTTCTCTTCCATTCGAGATGTCTGCACGACGGTTCAGTTTCAGACCGACAATCTCTTGATAGAATTCCAGAGATTTCTCCATACTGCTCACATGCACAGTCGCCCAACAGAATTTCATTCTGATCTCCAGGTTCAATTCGAAGGTTTAGGTTCATTTTCAAAATAGTTTATGAGCTGAAAGACATCTGGCACAGTACGTGTGACACGGTCCCCCGAACCGTGTCTTAGATTCAT
>JBKGXV010000089.1:0-12301 GCA_046546375.1 Chitinispirillaceae bacterium
TTTTTTGCAAAAGATACCATACACAATCTGGATTTCAGCCTTGATACAATGAATATGAATGCCAGTTTTTCCCCGGACTCGGGAGTTCTGTATTCCTTCACTGCCCCGGAATCCGGGAACTATCAGTTTCAGGTCCATTCCATTGATGGTACCTACAGAATAGCTTCTCATTACGGTGAGGACACTCTTTTCTCCACTCCACGGACCACTACGAGTTTTTATTCGTATTCACCTTCGATCACCTTTGCAGCCGATTCAGGAGAGACGCACTTTTTCCGTGTTCGCAACCGATACGCCGGCAGTTCATATTATACCTATGATTACGGAGTCCGGATAAATGAAAGCCGGCAACTGATCGTGGATAGTGACGGAAACGGGACTACGATGCCAACTGACACAGTAAGCGTTTACGGTGATACCTTACTGCGGGCGATTCCATCCACGCCACTTTTTTACCTCAGAAACTGGAGAATAACTTCGGGATCGGCTTCAATTACGGATACATTGTCCCGAACCACAAAAATCACTTTGGACACCTCTGATGCATCTGTAAAAGCATTTTTTGCAAAAGATACCATACACAATCTGGATTTCAGTCTGGATACAATGAATATGACTGCCAGTTTTTCCCCTGACTCCGGTGTACTGTATTCTTTTGTTGCCCCCAAAAAAGGTACTTATCAGCTTGAGGTCAACTCCATTACCAACACAAACAGAAGAATCGATCATTACGGCGAGGACAGTCTCTTCTCCACTCCACTGACTTCTACTACGGGGTATTCGTATTCTCCTTCGCTCACCTTTGCGGCCGATTCAGGAGAGACGCACTTCTTGCGCGTGCGCAATACCTATAATAATAATACAAACTATTATGAATACGATTTCTCTATCAGGGTAAACAGTCAAAGAAAACTGGTGGTGGAGAGTGAAGGAAGCGGTAGTACTGATCCTGCTGATACGGTTGACGTCTTCGGAAGTGCAACCCTGAACGCGGTTCCATCTTCAATTCGCTCCCACCTGAAGAGCTGGAGAATAATTTCTGGTACGGCCGATATCGCGGACACATCTTCCAGAACGACTGTAATAACCTTGGATACCAGTGATGTGGTGGTCAGGGCAACTTTCGAAGAGGATACAGTTTACACCCTAAGCTATTATCCTGATACTATGAATATGAACGCAAGCGCGACACCGGATTCGGGGGTCCTTTACCGCTTCGACGCTCCGCACACCGATTCGTTTTCTCTTGTGGTTAATTCCATTACCGATGCCTATCGACTTATTGACCACTATGGAAACGACAGCCTTTTCTCGGTTGTTCAAAATGCCTCTTCCGGTTATTATAATTCGCCACATCTCACGTTCCATGCAGATTCGGGAGAAACGCGCTATTTCCGAATTCGTAATCTTTACAGCAACTCCAGTTACCACTCCTACGACTATGATGTCCGGGTATTCAAAAGGCAAAAGCTGCGGATCAGTACCGATGGAAACGGCACAACAAATCCCGCCGACAGCAGCCTGATTTCAGGGGGAGTTAGTTCCCCCATAAATGCGGTACCGGGGCATAATTGTGTTGATTTCTCGCACTGGTCGGTGGATTCAGGATCTGCCCGGATCGCAGATTCCCTGGCAGCACAAACAAGTATCACATTTGATACAACAGATGCATTCATAACAGCTCATTTTGTGGATCTTCCCCATGATACCCTGGTAATAGTACAGTCTGATCGCGGATTGATCTATCCGCGCGACACCCTTTTCGTTCAGAGAGACTCCGCTGTTTCCATCACGGCTCACCCGGCGGGTGGATACGTTTTTGAATCGTGGGTAGCGCATGAAGGGTCACCCGTCATGAGTGATGCACATTCCAATCATATGACAGTCACTCTTCCTTCCGGAAGTGCCACCGTGGGAGCAACCTTCGGCATCGATACTACCATAATACCAACTCTGAACATCACCGACATAGACATATCCAATCACCCTGATATCTGTATCACCGCCTCCGTGCAGGACAGCTCCGGACGTTCCATACCCGGAATCGATTCATCACGGTTCACTGTCACCCAGGACAACAATCATCCGCTTCCGTTTCACATGAATGCAGTATCCGAAATCGGCGGAGTGTCAATCGCTCTTGTCATAGACAGAAGCGGATCGATGGGAACTTCTCAGATGGACTATGCAAAAGAGAGTGCGAGATCGTTTATCAATTCCATGGCCCCGTTGGACAAAGCGGCCATACTTTCTTTCAGCACTACGGCAACGGTGGATTGTGCTCTCACTTCCGATAAGGATTCTCTTCTGGCGGCTGTGGATCAGATAAGTTCCGGGGGTAATACGAACATCGGGGGGGCTGCATATCATGGGCTGGAGCAGCTTCTGGCTGAAACCAATTCAAAGGCTGTTATCGTCTTCTCTGACGGCAATGAAAACAGCACAACCCATACCACAGACCAGGTAGTCGGTCTGGCAAAGGATAACAGTATTCCTATCTACAGTATCGGGGTAGGCAGCGCAGTGGACAGCAGTCAGGTCCTCAAGCCGATTGCAGACAGCACCGGCGGATATTACAGAAGTTCTCCCGATGCATCGGGGCTTGCAGATATCTATGCTCAGATCAAAACCGATCTGGAAGCACAGTATGTGTTCTGCTACCGCAGTGATGATGAGGTTTTCAACGGGGATCAGCATGAAGTCATTCTGCAGATCGATCACAATTCCGCAACGGTCGAGGATACCGCTTACTGGGATGAAAGCAACAGTTTTCCGACCGTTGAGCTCACTGAGGAAACACTGGATATGATCGGTGTCAATCAATCCCAAAGTGATCCTATAACCATTAGCGCAGTAATCACCGATGACGGCTCGGTTGCTTCTGCTGATCTGTACTACCGAAGGTCAGGAGATTCGAGTGGTTCATACAACCGGCTTTCAATGAGCAATTCATCTGCAGATCAGTATCAGGCTGTAATCACGGGGGCGGATGTAGAGGAGCCCGGGATAGATTTTTATATCATAGCAACGGATAATTATAATCTGGCCGGGAAATCACCACGCGTACAAAATCCCCAGACTGAACCGCATGTGATTCCTGTCGGCAATGATGCTCCGTTAATAGATCACTTGCCTGTAACAAGCAGTATCCCCGATCATCCCGTTTCCATCAGAGCGGACATCACCGATACAAATGGTGTGGCATTCGCAGTGCTTTATTACAGAAAAACAACTGAAGCTCGTTTTACAGCAGATACAATGCTCAACAGCTCGGGAAACACTTACACTTCCACCATACCTCTCCAGTCCGTTACCCTGGATAATGTCGATTACTACATTAGAGCGGTTGATAGCAAAGGGGTTTTCGCACGTAATCCTGTAACCGGGTATCATCGCATAACAGTTAATGATAATGTTTCATTCACTCATGCTCCCGATGTCACCGTAAGCGAAATGGACAGTCTCTCCATGGTGATACGGGCACATGATCCCAAGGGTGATCCGGCGATTATCACCCTGCTTTCGGGATTGCCTCCCGGAGCCCGGTTCGATGACTCACTTGCTGATTCCACCACTTTGAGATGGCGTCCCGGATGTGCGGATCAGGGTGAGTACGATGTGGAACTCAAGGCAAAATCGGGGCAGGACAGTGTAAGCACTGTTTTCACCATCACTGTGCTGGATGTGAATTTCAAACCCGATATTCATCTGGTGAGTGATACTTCCGTATGGGCAAAAGATACACTGAATCTGGTTCTGAGCGTCAATGATTGTGATTCCTCTGTTGCTGCTCTGAGGGAAGAAAGCCTGCCTGAGGGCGCTTCCTTCACAGACAATCTCGATGGAACAGGAGATTTTACATGGGTTCCGGGAATCGCTCAGAGCGGAGTTCACAGTGCAGTTTTCAAAATTACGGATTCATCTTCGGTGTCCACTGAAGTTTACTATGATACCTGTACCATTACTGTTGATGTTCCCGACTTGTCTGCCCCTCAGCTGACTCTCGGTACCAGGGATACTGTTGTAGCCAAGGGCACTCCGCTTGCAATCTCCCTGACAGCAGCAGGTGCCGACAGTACTCAGCCTATCCTTATCTTTTCTGATCTTCCCGATGATGCGGATTATGACCCGGACACGACACGGCATACTGTCGCGCAAGGTCTCATCAATTGGAATTCGGTATCGGAAGAAGCGTTCATAACCGTTCGTGCCTGTAATGCAGCTGATACATCTTTGTTTGATGAGGATACCGTCCGTGTCAGAGTCGCCCGGCTTGTGGTGCCCGATACCGTCAGGAGCATGGAGAAACGAGAGACGGTGTTTGGGGCGGAGGTGACCGGCGGGGTGCAGAGTGCGGACATAACGGCGGATACGCTCCCTGCCGGAGCCGCGTTCCAGTCTCAGAGTGATACCTCGGGGGTATTCTCCTGGATTCCCTCCTGCACGGATAACGGCTCGTACACAGTCGAGTTCGAGGCGAGTTTTGAAAATTATGTGCTGCGCGACACAACGCTTGTGGTGGTTTCCGATTCCAACTGCTTTGTTCCCGAGCTTGCAGTGGGAGTCAGAGATACTCTGGTGCCGTTCGGTGCTTCATTGTCCATTCCGGTCGAGGCATCTGATGACGACGGAACTGTTCCGCGTATTGCAGTGGAGAATCTTCCTTCCGGAGTTCAGTTCGATCTGGATTCTGCATCAGCCCGGGGAGACCTGATCTGGTCGGAGGCCGATCGGGCCGGAGTGATTGTGATCCGCGCATATGATGCTGTTGATGAAAATGTTTACGTAGAAGATTCTGTCCGCGTCAGAGTCGCCCGGCTTGTGGTGCCCGATACCGTCAGGAGCATGGAGAAACGAGAGACGGTGTTTGGGGCGGAGGTGACCGGCGGGGTGCAGAGTGCGGACATAACGGCGGATACGCTCCCTGCCGGAGCCGCGTTCCAGTCTCAGAGTGATACCTCGGGGGTATTCTCCTGGATTCCCTCCTGCACGGATAACGGGATCTATCCGGTAATTTTTGAGGCACGGGTTGAAAATTCTCTCCTGCGGGATACGTCAGTGCTCATCGTTTTGGATTCAAACTGCTTTGATCCGGTACTGGTGCTTGATGAAATCGATACCGTTGCGGGGATAGGAGTGTCGTTTCGGTTCACGTTTTCAGCAAGTGACGAGGATGGTGCGGCTCCGATTCTGAAAGCCAAGATGCCTGAGGACGCACACTTGTCGGTTGATTCTCTCGGCGGTACCGGCGAGATCACTTGGACAACGAGCGACACCGGATCGTTTTCGTTCAGAATAAGAGCATATGACAGAACCGATTCCACGGTTTTTGACGAGGGGATTATCCGGGTCAGGGTAATGCAGTACGGGGCAAGGGCGTATCTGAGCGATACAGACGGTAATGGCTTTGTTGACAGAATGGCTTTAAGGTGGCCGGATGATCAGGCTGTGACTGTTCCCGAGCCGGTCGAGCAGCTGATCAGGGCCTGCACACTCATTACACATAATAATGACACCATAGTGCCTGTGGTAAAAAAAGCCGTAGCATCCGACTCGCTCGCCATTGAGTTTGAGCTTCAGGAAGAACACAATGCACCTCTTCACACGGCCTGGGTAAAGGCAACTGTAGAGCTTGCCGATATTCCCCTGACAATATCTGGTATCACATCCGTTGTTACAGAAGTGATAGACGGAGCCGGACCGGTCATAGAGCATGCACGGTTGTTTCCGGATATGTGGGAGAAAGAGGCTGATACCTTGCTGGTTGTCTTAAGTGAACCGGTCAGAATACCCGAAAACGGACTCTATCCCGGGGAGATATTCGATTACTTCAGAAAAAATGATCAGATCACCGGTAATTCGATTCTTTCCGGCCGTCAGGTTTCCGATCTGCATTTTTTTGAGTCTTCAGACACGGTTCGCATTCTGCTGGAGCCCGGTGCGGACTGCAGACCGGAAACGGACAGCATCCGTCTTCGTTTTTATCCCGAAACATCTCTTGTTGAAGATGTGCAGGGTAACACTCCCGTAGAGGAGAATCGCAGAGTTCCCATTGAGTATGGTCTTGACTTCATACCGGTCATTGTGTCGCTGACAGATACAAGCGGGGATGGTCATCTGGATGCTGCCGATCTTTTTTGGCCTCTGCATGCACCTGTCATAGAGGAAGGTATCGATCTGAATGGAATCATCTCAGAGGCATCTCTTATGAATCACTCCGGTGAGGAGATCCAACTCGAGCCGCACTCAGCCTCATTTCTGGGAGACAATCAAATTCGGGTTGTGTTTGATGAAAACAGGGGGACAAAGCTTGAAACAGGATGGGAGAATGCCCGGATAAAGCTCTCCGCTGCGTCGGTAACTGAAAACGGTTTACCCTTTCGGACTATCCAGGTGGTGGATAGTGCAGGACCGGTTATCAAGAGAGCTTACGTCTGGACCGGATCAGGAGACACCCTGGTTACAGATACAATGGTGGTTTTGTTCAGTGAGACGGTGAATTGGCCCTCTGGCCGTGTTGCTCCTGAAGAGATTTTCAAGCTTTTGCGGGATAAGAACGATTTTGACCCCGATGCATTCAGCGGTTTGGGCCCTGGGGATATGAGCATCAGTGAAGACAGTGCGGTTATTGCTCTCAATAACGGTCTGGTTGTTTCAGAGGATAGTTCCAGGTTGATGCTTGAATCCTGGGAAGCGGGTGAGGATGCTCTCCTAAATGATACGACGAGACTGGGCAACTCTCCCCGCCCTGTAAACAGAAAAGTGCCGATTGAAGTTATTCGTAAACCATTAATCAGGTACATTGAATCCATATCAGCCTGTCCTAACCCGTTCATACCCGGGGAATCATCTCTGCCCCCTCTTCCCCAGTGTCCCGCTTTAGGCGGTAATTCCGGCACACGATTAGACGTTAAACTTTTCGTGTTCGCTGATATTGTTGAAGGCAGTATAGATATCTTCGATGCTGTAGGGAATCCTGTTCTGAGAGGAAAAGACATGGTTTCCTGCGGTAAAGCACTTCACTTTGTCTGGGATGGCCGCTCGGAGAACGGGAGAAAAGTGGCAAATGGTGTATATCTGGTCCGGGTGAAGATCAGGGAGTTGGTTTCGGGGCATCAGGAGGAGAAGGTTTTCAAAATCGGGGTCAAATATGATTATCAGCCCAGGTATATTAGATAGCATCGGGAAAATGCTCTCAATGAGAAGGATTGTCAGGGTAACTGCATGAGTGATTGTAAGGGGAAAATCCTTTCGATACGGAATCTTCTGCTGACAGTTGCAGCTTTTAATTTCCTTCTGGGATTCGTGTTCCAGGCCTTCAGTACGGGTTTGGCAGGTGAATACCTGCTCACTCGGCGTTGGCGTGATTACTATTCGGATGAATCCCCGCTCACCAACCCGTCCTTCATTGCCCAAAGAGAACATTTGGCATTCAATGCCGCCAATTGCTTCACTATGAACAATGCATTCAGGCATACGGAATTCGGTGTTGTTTTTCCGGTACCCTCATATGATTTCCGGAACGCTTTGGCGCTGACCTATGTGGGCGAGGGGTCGGGGAACTTCGAGGAGCGGGTTTTCAGCCGTAATGGTGAAACAGTCAGTACCGGTCGTGACATCGGGCATGGAAAACACTCCTTTTCTCTGACTTATGCGGCCAATCTGTACAAAGGATTGGATCTCGGGATGAATCTCAATGCCGCATCCCACTCGAATTTCGGTTACCGTATCAATGATGGCGGTGTGGATCTGGGGCTATCCTATACTTCTGAAATATGGGAACTGGGAACTCACACCTTCGGTGTTTCAGCCGGTAATATTCCGGGTATGGCCGGGAAAAGTCGTTATGACATTCCTCTTTATGCTCCGCACCTCATGTTTACCTGGCATTTCAACCGGGATATCGGAAAATGGTTTTCGATAAATGGGGGAATCGAAGTAGCTGAAAATAATGTGACTGCTGATATTTCAGCCAAACCGATACTGAACTCCGACCGGGAACGAAAAATCAGCTGTCGGCTGGGAGCGGACTTTCTGGAGTATTTTTCCGCTCTCTTCACTGGTGGCGCCGAATACTGGGGAGTGGCTTTGGGAATCAGAGCACCCTTTGGGGAGGGGGCTGAAAAATCAACCGTTTCTCCGCGCTCGGCACGGATCTCCTATCAGTTTATGGTGACCGAGGGTAATGTGGCACCTTCCCAGACTGTATATGCTTCAGGAAACCTTACCTCAAAGCAACGTTTGATGGAAAGGCTGTGGAGTATGGTTCCAGGCAACCTCTACAATGAGGGCCGAAAATTGTTCAGCAACGGTCATTACTGGCAGGCAATGATGAAATTCTCCGAACTCAACACTCATTTCCCCGAGTTTCATCTGAAAGCCCAGTCGATGCTCTTTCTTGGCAAGTGTAAAAAAGAACTCGGGTTGTACGAAACTGCGCTCAAGGATTTGCGCTCCGCTAAAGCTGAATGCGCGGCAAATGAATCATGCACTGAAAGCCGGCTCGCAAGCAGGGCTGATCTGGATATATCGGAAATATATTATAAAAACAAACAGCTTTTTGAACTTCATGAGCAGGTTGAATCCCTGTTCATGCCCGGGGTGGATGATTCCTTCAGGTTTTCGGCCAGTTACCTTCTGGGGGAGTCGTTTTTCATACAGAGGGTATATGACTCCGCAATTGTACATCTTTCGAGAATTCCCCCGGAGCACGAGGATTTTCTCTTTGCACAGTATACAAAAGGTGTTGCCCATTACCTCAGGGGCGACAATCCGGAAAAGTATATGAAATGCTTCGGAGAGTGTCTGGAAAAAGGAAAGTACAGATACGGGGCCGATGATGATCTGATCAAGGACAGAGTCAGGGTATGGCTTGCGCAGTATTATTATGAAAAGGATATGTTGAGCAGGGCTTCAAGGCTTTTGAAAGCAGTCCGCTCTCAGAGTCCCTATTTTGAATCTGCCCTGGTTACCTATACCTGGTGTGCATGGAAAGCGAGGAAATGGGGTAGGGTGCGGGAAACCGCCAAACTTCTTGGGAAAGTGACAAAGAGCCGCGTACGGCGTTATGAAGCGGTTGTTATGGAAGCTGCCGCTTTGATGCAGGAAAAAAGGTATGAAAAGGCAAGGCAGATGCTGGAAAAAATAGAAGCTGGGGTGGATTCTCTTGAAAAAACAAAGCAAACGGCTATTGAAAAACAGGAGGCGAGAATCAGGGAATCACGCAGAAGTTATGAGAAAAACATTGGCTCCTCTGTGGAGAAAACCTTCGGTGCATTCATTGAAGACAAGTATCCGATGAAAAAAGCCGGTCCCCAAGATACGTTGGTTTTTAAAAAGGAGCGCCACGGTGCGGTTGCGGATAGTTTGCATCTTGTTCAGAGAGAAATGCGTTCGGAAATTATGGAGAATACGCGTCTGTTGGATAGAATGAAAGAGCGCGCCGGTATGGAGGACAGGATCGAATTCATGAAAATGGAAGTGCCCATGATTCTCACTCGAGCTATCGAAATGTCAATAGCTCAACAGGTTCAAGAGGGGGACGATAGTTCAAAGGAGAGCACTGAAAAGCTAGATGAGAGAATTGATTCGCTCAAAGAGCAGCTTGAAAGGCTTGAGGGTCAGCAATAAAAGAGGCAACAAGCTTTATAAGAAGACTATCCGACACGTGTCGGATGATTTTACAGGCCCGGCGCTCAGGATCGGCGCTCTGTAATCAGAAACAACGGTTTTTTGTATGGCATGGGATTTGCATATTCAGTGTGCGTTAAAGAGTAACTGTCACAGGAGATGAAAATGGGAATTAAAAAGGTGTTTGCCCTCTTGAGTTTTTTGGGGTGTGTTTTTGTAGTCAATGCAGCTCCGATTACAATGTCTTTCTCTTTCGCCAGCGATGATGAGGTGGCTGAAATGGTCCTCAGCATTGATGAAGTCACCAGAGACGGGGAAAGTATGCTTGCGATAGACGCGGATGTGACCGGTGGTTACTACGGGGATATCGTTGCCATGTATATCAACTTCGAGGATCCGTATCCGGAGAAGCTTGCTGGGGATCATTTCTCCGTGGAGAAGTACGACAATATAAAAGAGGAGCTGGTTTTCGACACGGATCCTGCCGTTGAATTGAAAAATGACGGTGTGGCGAAAATCAGTGGTGCCAGTTATGCCAATATGAACGGTACGACTGTATTCGATGCCGGGGTGCTTATCGGAGACAACGGTCAGGGGGAAACTGATATCGATCCTGCGACAGTATATATCCGCAACAGCGGTCTTTCCATCACAAAGGAGAGCATAGCCGATGTGGGAATCAGGCTCATGAGTGTGGGGATCGAGGCCGATGTGAGAAACGGCAGCTGCAAGCTGGTGTATACTCCGACCGAAGCAGTCCCCGAACCGGCAACACTCACCCTGTTCGGCGCAGGGCTTATGGTGCTTGCCCTCTTCAGGAAAAGAAAATTCTCCTAGGTGAATATGTGATGTGTGTGAAGGGCGGCAGGCCGGAGAGATCCGGCCTGCCGTTTTTGAAGGGTTAGAGAACTCATTCTTCTCTCTTTTGGAGGGGTGCCTGAAGGGCGGGATGAGGTTACAATTTTATCCCGCTGGATCCTATCAATCCACAACATGAGTAAAAAAATTGAAATCTAGAATTCACTGGTCTTTTCTCCGGGGGCAGGCACGTGCGATTCACCCAGATTGTGTTCCTGCAGAGCCTGGGCAAGTGATTCACAGGCCCGGGGTTCGCCGTGGTTTACAAACCATCTGATATCCTTTCCCGGTACGGCGCGGGCCCACTTAAGAAGTCCGTCGCGGTCGGCGTGGGCGGAAAAGCCGCTGAGAGTTTCGACCGCGGCTTTCACTTCGATCTGCTCACCGTCGACTACCACTTTTTGTGCTCCATGAACCAGCTCACGCCCGAGGGTCCCTTCCGCCTGGTAACCAACGATCAGAACGGTGGATGTTTCACGGGGGAGAAACGTCTTGAGATGCCCAAGTATCCGGCCGCCGGTGCACATTCCCGATCCTGCGATCACGATAAAGGGCGGGGAAAGATTTGAAATGGAACGGGACTGGTTGTGAGATTCCACTATGGTAAGCCCCGGGAAGTGAAGAGGGTTGTCTCCGGACTTGAGCAGCCGGCGGGCTTCGCTGTCGTAGTTCTGCTTGTACCTTTTGTATATAAATGTCACGTCCGCGGCCATGGGAGAATCCACCAGCACAGGCAAAGCGGGAACATCTCCCGATTCTACCAGTGTGTTGAGGTGGTAGAGGATTTCCTGTGTGCGTCCGATGGCAAAGGCGGGAATCAGCAAAACTCCCTTCCGCGACGCGATCTGTTTCACCAGTTCGGCAAATTTTTGGACGGTGTCATCGCGGTCTTTATGAGTGCGGTCTCCGTAGGTGGATTCAATCACCACCGAGTGGACCGGTTCGTCCCATGCGGATGTCGGGTCACGGATAATGGGAGTGTTTAACGGGCCGATATCCCCCGAGAAGAGTATGCGTTTGTCATCGGCATTTATGAGCACATGGGAAGATCCCATGATGTGTCCGGCGTCATGGAATTTCAGGCACAGGCTGCCGATTCTGAAGGGAACGGAATAAGCGAGGTGAAGAAGCTGGTTTCTGGTTTGTACCAGTGTTCTGGGGCTGAACGCCAGCTCACCGGATGCCTCTGCGATTTTGAGAGTGTCCTCCCAGATGATTTTTGCGATTTCGCATGTCGCATACTGCCCGAAAACAGGCCCCCGGAATCCCTGTTCGACAAGTTTGGGGATGATGCCGGTGTGGTCGAGGTGCCCGTGAGTCATCACGATCGCATCGATGATAGCGGGGTCGAGCGGGAGGCTGTGAGTTGTGTTGTGCCCCTGTGCCATCCCGCAGTCGATCAGCACCCGTGTGTTCTTATATTCTACCAGGGTGCAGGAGCCGGTTACGGTTCGGGCGGCACCGAGAAAAGTGAGTTTTGGTTTTGACATATGGCGTAAGTCTTGGCAAAAAGGTGAATGGTTTCAGGGTACAATCAATATACTATATATGCTCCACAGATGGGAAATCGAAGAGTGTCTAATATGAATTTTTCTGTGGATACTGTTTGTTTATGAGATTTCACAATCGGCATAAATGCAGTCTCTGAATAATGCCAAGCCAGGTGAACCGGGCTAACCGGGAAAAGGGGCGGGGGAATACCCGTGTGGTTCAGGTTTGTGAATTATTTCAGGAACATGCCGCTCTTTTGGAGTTTGTAAACCTTTTTGCTTCCAAAACCCGGGGCTTGGGCCGGGGACGGTCATTTACAGAG
>JBKGXV010000090.1:0-11924 GCA_046546375.1 Chitinispirillaceae bacterium
GCCCCCCTTGGCACACCCCTTGCCCCTCCCTGTGGTATAACCCCGATCACCGCTGGGAAAACTATGGACAAAAACCACAAAAGATCATTTCCCGTGGGAGCGGAGCCCGTGCCCGGCGGGGGAGTCAGTTTCAGAATATGGGCTCCGGAAGCAAAGCAGGTGAAACTGGTGCTGGTGTCCGGAGAGGGAAAAGAGCAGCAGGCTGCAATGACCCGGGAGGGAAACGGGTACTTTTCCACCTCACGTACCTCGGCCGGGTCCGGAATGCGCTACGGGTTCAGGCTGGGTGAAAAAGAAAAGATTCTCCCTGATCCTGCATCCCGCTTTCAGCCCGAAGGTATTTTCGGTCTGTCCCGTATTGTCGATCCCGGAATTTTCGAGTGGGAGGATGAAAAATGGCCCGGGCCGGATATGGAGTCACTGATTCTCTATGAAATGCATATCGGCACCTTCACCGGACCGGGGACCTACCGTGCAGCCGCCGAGCAGCTCGGGCGGCTTTCTTCTCTGGGAATCACGGCCATAGAGCTCATGCCGGTTGCCGAGTTTGACGGTTCCTTCGGCTGGGGGTATGACGGCGTTTTTCAGTTTGCCCCTACCCGTCTGTACGGTACGCCCGATGATTTCAGAATCTTTGTGAATGAAGCTCACAGGTGCGGTCTGGGGGTGATTCTTGATGTGGTGTACAATCATCTGGGGCCCGGATCGTGGCTGCTGGATGAATTCAGTCCTTATTATTTTTCCTCCCGTTACAAAAACGAATGGGGAAAGGCGATCAATTTTGATGATCGGAATGCAGGGCCGGTGCGGGAGTATTTTCTGTCAAACGCACGTTGCTGGGCCAGGGAATTTCACATTGATGGATTGAGAATCGATGCCACTCAGCAGATTTTCGATTCCTCCGGGGTGCACATCATCAAAGAGGTTGCCGACACTTTCCGGGAAGCAGCCGCTCCCAGAAGAGTTGTTCTGGTGGGAGAAAGTGAACCGCAGGATACAGATCTTATTATGAGTAAGGGGTTGGATTGTCTGTGGAATGATGATTTTCACCGGAGTGCGACAGTGACTCTTACCGGGCGTAAAGAAGGGTACTACTCCGATTACTCCGGTTCTCCTCAGGAGTTGATTTCCGCAGTCAAATACGGTTATCTTTTCCAGGGCCAGTACTACTCCTGGCAGGGTAAAAAGAGAGGTTCACTGTCGGGAACCGTTGCGCATCGTTTGGTGCATTATCTTCAGAATCATGATCAGGTGGCCAACTCATGCAGAGGAAAACGCATTAACCAGATGTGTTCCCCCGCGAAGCTGCGTGCCATGACTGTGCTTCTTATCCTGGGGCCTCAGGTACCGCTGCTTTTTCAGGGACAGGAGTTCGCCTCATCATCTCCGTTTTACTACTTTGCCTCCCGTTCAGATCCCGAGCTGGAAAAGAGAAGTGCCAGGGGGCGCGCGATTTTCCTCTCGCAGTTTCCCAGCGTATCGAATGTGAACGGTCCCCTTGTTCCCGAGCCTGCAGACCCTGAATGTTTTATGAAAAGTAAAATAAATCCCGGTGAGGCAGAATCTCATTGGGAGTGGTACAGGCTTCATGCCGATCTGATCTCTCTACGTCACAAGGACAGAATTTTCCGTTATGGCCGGTTTCGGAAAGTGGACGGGGCGGTGCTGGAAGGTGGAATCGCTCTGCTGCGCTATTCGGGAATAAACAATATCGGTGACAGAATTCTGGTTGTAAATCTGGGCAGGGACAGATATTTGCCCAGCGTGTCTGAACCGCTTGCTGCTGCGCCTCCCGGGACTGAATGGAAATCCGTTTTTTACAGTGAGGACCCGCTCTACGGCGGGGGTGGGGTACCCTCTTTAAACTTCGATGAAAGCTGGTACATCGCCGGGCAGACGGCATACTATTTAAAAAGTGTATGACAGCTTTGAAAGAGGGGGTTTGAATACTCTTGATTTCTTGTTCCCACCAATCTATAATAAGACTACCTCATCACTTCATACCTGTGGAAAATGAACCTGCTCTCTTGTTTGTGCCCCTGTAGTCATTCTCTTTAAAGCATGAAAGAAATACTTTCGGCAACAGGCATGCAGGCGGCCCGGGATTTTCGTGTCCGGTTATGGGATGAGCCCGGATTTCGGGCGGCAGATTCAGTTTGAATATATGCATTGCAGAGACGGTACAAACAAAGTATATTATTTACCTTTTGGTTTTTTGCGTTTGAATGTTTGGAGCTGATCAGTACAGCTCTCCGGCGCTCGGGCCGAACGGGGTTTCGTGAACACTTTCTAAGCGCTTAAGGCGGAAGAAGAATCAAGTAATCATTTATACATTTGTCAGGGGAAAGTCAATGGAACAAAAAATCCAGGAGCTGACGGAGAAGATCTACCAGGAAGGTGTTGAAAAGGGTAACGAAAAAGCCCAGCAGGTTGTGGCGGAAGCTGAAGAGAAAGCTGCAGGCATTTTGTCCGATGCCCGTGCGCGGGCGGAAAAGATTGTGGAAGATGCCAAAAAGGAGACTGAAGAGCTCAAGCGTAACACGGAATCCGAGCTTAAGCTTTCCGGTTCACAGGCTGTTGCCTCGATCAAGAATCAGATCGTTAATCTGGTGACTGCGCAGGTTCTTGATGAATCCACTTCCAAGGCGTTGTCGGATCCGGCTGCGCTCAGGGAATACATAGGTATGGTGATAAAGAACTGGAAGTCCTCCACGGGTGAAGTTCCTGATCTGGAAGTGCTGCTTCCTGAACAGAAAAAAGAGGAGCTCAAGAAAAGCTTCGACAAGAGCGCTTCGGACGAGCTTTCCAAAAATCTTCAGGTGTCATTCGCTAAAGGAATAAAATCCGGTTTCCGGATCGGACCTGCAAACGGATCCTTCAAGATCAGTCTGACAGATGAGGATTTCAAGGAGTTCTTCAAGGAATATCTGAGGCCTAGAACCCGAGCTTTCCTGTTTGGGGAGTGAAAAATGTCCAGGAATTACTACTATTTGGTTTCGGGTCTTCCTGATCTCGTTCTCGATGAAAGCAAGAATGTTGTCGAATTCAACGCGTTTGTCCAGGAGGTTCAGGAGGAGCTCACGGAGGAGGATTTCGAGGTGATCCGTTCGCTGCGTCTGCCTGTAGACAATGCGAATCTCATCTCCGTTCTTGAGTCGAAGAAAAAGGAATTCGACCCCCGGGGTAACTTTTCAAAAGAGCAGATCGAGTCCGCCGAGCGTTCACCCGAGGAGCTTCCCGAGTACATGCAGGTTTTTATCAGGGCTTATCGTGACAACCGCCAGCTCTATTCCGGGCTGGTTGCGGCTGATCAGCTCAACTGGCTTTTCTACGAGGCGATGTCCGAGAGTAAAAGTGAGTATATAAGGGATTGGTTCAGTTTTGATCTGAATCTCCGCAATGTGCTTGCGGCTGTAAACTGCCGCAAGCATCTGGAGCATGTGGATGCTCTGGCTGCCGGAAGGGATGGAGCTGCCGCGTTCACCATTATCGGCCGAAACGAGATAGCCGAAGCCATTCTGCGCAGTACTGCAAGCGATTTCGGTCTCTCAGCGGCGCTGCCCTGGCTGGAGCGGGTGCTTGCGTTGAGCAAGGGCGGGCTGACCGTGATGGAGAAGGGCATCGATGAGCTCAGGTGGGAAATGGCCGATGAACTGACACCTTTGTCATATTTCGGAGTTGAAACGGTCGCGGCATTCACAATAAAGCTTATGCTTGTCGAACGGTGGGCGAAACTGGATGCGGCGGTGGGAAGATCCAAACTTGAGCGGCTTGTCGAGGAGCTCAAAAACAGCTTTTCCGTTCCCGCCGGATTCTAGTACCCGGAATAAAGAAAGTAAATCAATTATCATATATTGTGGAGGAAAACGATGAGCACCAAGGGAAAAGTGACCGGAATTGTTTCAAACCTGGTCACCATCGAAGTTGACGGCCCGGTAGCCCAGAATGAGATCTGCTATATAGATCTCAAAGGAACCAAGCTGATGGCCGAGGTGATCAAAATCGGCGGCAAGAACGCATATGTTCAGGTATTCGAAAGTACCCGCGGTCTTTACGTAGGCTGCACTGCTGAATTCACCGGCCACATGCTTGAGGTGACGCTTGGCCCGGGAATGCTGTCCAGAAACTATGACGGTCTGCAGAACGATTTGGATGCCATGGAGGGCGTTTTCCTTAAAAGAGGAGAATACACCTCTGCCATAAATGACAAGGTCAAATGGCATTTCACACCGCTGAGCAAAGTAGGGGATGTGGTCCAGGCTGCCGACTGGATCGGAAATGTCAAGGAAGGCTGGATAGATCATAAAATCATGGTCCCTTTCAATATGGAGGGAACCTATACAATCAAGAGCATTGTGAAAGAGGGTGACTACACAGCTAAAGAAACAGTCGCAGTGGTGACTGAC
Source organism: Chitinispirillaceae bacterium (assembly GCA_046546375.1). Classification (GTDB taxonomy): domain Bacteria; phylum Fibrobacterota; class Chitinivibrionia; order Chitinivibrionales; family Chitinispirillaceae; genus JAEZKC01. Next base: position 4,407 of record JBKGXV010000090.1, read on the forward strand.
TCGGACGGCAACGAATACAGCCTCTCCATGATCATGAACTGGCCTGTGAAGGTCGAAATGAAGGGATATAAAAACAAACCCCGTCCCTTCAAAATCATGGAAACCGGAATCCGCACCATCGATACACTCAATCCCATCACCGAGGGCGGAACAGGGTTTATTCCCGGTCCTTTCGGCTGCGGTAAGACAGTGCTTCAGCATGCGATTTCAAAATACGCCGAGGCGGATCTCATTATCGTCGTAGCCTGCGGTGAACGCGCAAACGAGGTGGTTGAAATCTTCACCGAGTTTCCTGAACTTGATGACCCCCGTACGGGACGTAAACTTATCGAACGTACAATTATTATATGTAATACCTCCAATATGCCGGTCGCTGCACGTGAAGCGAGTGTGTATACCGGTATGACGATTGCCGAATACTACCGCATGATGGGGCTCAAGGTTCTTCTTCTTGCCGATTCAACTTCACGCTGGGCTCAGGCACTCAGAGAGATGTCAAACCGTATGGAGGAGCTTCCCGGACCGGATGCTTTCCCCATGGACCTTTCTGCGATCATCGCCAATTTCTATTCAAGAGCCGGATATGTGAATCTCAGTAACGGGCAGAGCGGATCGATCACATTCGTGGGTACGGTCAGTCCCGCCGGTGGTAACCTCAAGGAGCCGGTGACGGAATCGACAAAGAAGGCCGCCCGCTGTTTCTATGCACTTTCCCAGAACCGTGCAGACAGCAAGAGATACCCGTCAGTGGATCCGATCGACAGTTATTCAAAATATCTTGAGTACTCGGAAGTTGTGGAATACCTTGACAAGACAATCGAGCCCGGCTGGACTGACAAGGTGATGAAGCTCAAGGACATTCTGCTCAGAGGTAAGGAATCACAGGATCAGATCAACATTCTCGGTGATGATGGTGTGCCGCTTGAATATCACATTGTGTTCAACAAATCGGAGGTTATCGACTTCACCATTCTTCAGCAGGATGCCTTTGACCGTATAGATGCCTCCACCCCTCTGAAACGTCAGCACTACATGGTCAACAAGGTGCTTGATATCTGTGAAAGCGATTATGAATTCGAGGGCTTTGAGGAGATCGGTATCTACTTCAAGAGGATCATAAATCTCCTGCGTCAGATGAACTATAAAGAATTCATGAGCGATGATTTCAAGAACCTCGAACAGCAGCTTGATGACCTGCTGTCGGAACGAGTTTCGAAACCAATTGCCGAAGCTTCTCATTCCTGAGCTAAAAGAGGACTATATCGATGAAAACAAAAGCATTTCAGAAAATCTACACTCATATCGAAAACGTGACAAAGGCAACCTGTACAGTTCAGGCTGAAGGCGTGACAAATGATGAAATGGCTCTGGTTGACGGTAGGCCGGCTCAGGTTGTGAAGATCAACGGAAAGAACATCACACTTCAGATCTTTCCCGGAACCCAGGGTATTGCCACCAACGCCGAAGTGGTGTTTCTGGGCAAGCCTCCCACACTGAAGGTTTCGGATGAACTCAAGGGACGTTTCTTCAATGCGTACGGCGAGCCGATTGACGGGGGACCGGATATCGAAGGAGACGAAATCGAAGCCGGCGGGCCATCCGTCAATCCTGTCAGACGTAAACAGCCTTCGGAGCTTATTTCAACGGGTATCGCCGGTATCGATCTGAACAACACTCTTGTGTCGGGTCAGAAGATCCCCTTTTTCGCCGATCCCGACCAGCCGTTCAATGCCGTAATGGCAGACGTGGCTCTCAGAGCAAAAGCGGATGTGATCATTCTGGGCGGTATGGGAATGTCCAATGACGACTACCTGTATTACAAGACTCTGTTTGACAATGCCGGCGCTCTCGACCGAATCGTTGCGTTCGTTAATACTACCGAGAATCCGCCGGTTGAGCGTCTGCTTATTCCCGATATGAGCCTTACCGCGGCGGAACACTTCGCCTCCAAGCAGAACGCCAATGTTCTGGTCCTTCTGACCGATATGACTCTGTATGCGGATGCGCTTTCAATCGTGTCCAACCGTATGGATCAGATTCCGTCAAAGGACAGTATGCCGGGATCTCTCTACAGTGATCTGGCCAAGATCTACGAGAAGGCAGCTCAGTTCCCCGACGGTGGATCGATCACCATTATCGCGGTGACCACACTTTCAGGCGGTGATATTACTCATGCGATTCCGGATAACACAGGATATATCACCGAGGGTCAGCTTTACCTGCGTCGTGATACTGATATCGCCCGGGTTATTATCGATCCTTTCAGAAGTCTTTCCCGTCTCAAACAGCTTGTGATAGGTAAAAAGACCCGTAAGGATCATCCTCAGGTGATGAATACCGCGATTCGTCTTTATGCGGATGCGGCAAGTGCGAAAACGAAGCTTGAGAACGGTTTCGACCTTACTGAATATGACAAGCGTACACTTGATTTTGCAAAAGAGTACGCAAGTGAACTTCTGGCGATCGACATCAATATCGAAATCGACGAGATGCTCGATACGGGATGGAAGCTCTTCGGGAAGTATTTCACAAAGGACGAAGTGGGTATCAAGCAGGAAATCATGGACAAGTACTGGGTGGGAGCCGAAAGCTGAGACGCGTACGGCAAGTCGCGGCCCGCAGGGCCGCGGCGGAAGCACTCGATTCTCTTCCTGTTGTCGGAAGGAGAAATGAATGGCAATAAAATTTCAGTATAACAAAACATATCTTCAGTCACTTAACAGGGAGCTGAAGATACGTGAGAACGCTCTTCCTACTCTTGTCGCCAAAGAATCAGCTTTGAGGATTGAGGTGAAAAAGGCCAGGAAGGTGGTTCAGGAGTACGAGTTTCAGATAGAGGAAAAGCTTGCTTCGATCGCGCAGACAGACCGGCTCTGGAGAGAAATCCCCGAGGGTCTGATCAGCATATCCAAAGTTAACATTCAAGTGAAGAAGATCGCCGGTGTCAAGACTCCCGTGCTGGAGGGTGTGGATTTCTCCGTGTCCAGATACAGTCTGCTCAGTCACCCTGCCTGGGTGCCCGAGGGGCTTGAGCTTCTCAAAAGCATCGCGGAGCTCAAAATCGGTCTCGAACTCGGGAGAAAGAAACTGGAGATTCTGGAATATGCTCGGAAAAAGACCACCCAGAAGGTGAATCTTTATGAAAAAGTGCAGATTCCCGAATACAATGATGCAATCCGGCGAATCAAACGTTTTCTCGAGGATGAGGAAAATCTGGCCAAGTCTTCACAGAAAATTCTGAAAACGAAAACTGCTGTGGCGGAGGCTGCAACATGATAGTGAAAATGAAAAAAATGGACCTGCTCCTCTACCACAAGGAAAAGGAGAAGTTCCTCGAGGACCTGCGTAAACTCGGCGTGGTGCATATAACTGAAGCTCAGGTTGCGGAATCTCCGAAATCACAGGAGCTCCGCGGGGTTGCTCATCTTTCCGAGAGAGTCATAAAAACTCTCAAAAAGATTCAGAAAGAGAGAAATCTGGAACCGGCTCAGAAGGCTCATGGTGATCCTCAGGAGACCTTGCACCGTTTTGAAGACCTTGCTAAAAAGAAAGAACAGCTGGAACAGGAACTGGCGGGTCTGGAAAAGGACAAGGAGACACTGGAACCCTGGGGCAACTTTGATCCTGAAAATTTGGCCAAGCTTGAAAAACAGGGTGTGAATATTCGTTTCTATTCCATACCGGAGAAAAAGTTCGAAGGAATGGATAAAGAGAAATATTCAATCACCGTAGTTAACAGAACAGATGGTACGGTATACTTTGTTACTGTCACCAGAGGTGAGGGGCTTGAAGTACCAAAAGCTGAAGAGGTCCGCCTTCCTTCCAATTCGCTTGAAGCGGTTTCTGAAAAAATCGGGAAGACGAAAGCTGAGCTTTCCGATATTGATCGTTCCATGGAAAAACTGGTCGACAGAATAGGGATACTCGAGAAGTACAGGGTTGAAAAGCTTAATCAGTTCAACTACGAGAAGGCCCGAATTTCCATGAAAGGTCAAGTGGAAGGTAAGCTGCTTTCACTTTCCGGGTGGTTTCCCAGAGATAAAGAAAAGCAGCTCAGGAACTATGTGGGAAAATATCCGGCATACGTTACCACAAGAGAACCCTATGCCGATGAGGACGTTCCTGTAAAACTCAAGAACCGTTCTTTCCCGACCCTTTTCGAGCCCATTGTGGGAATGTATTCTCTTCCCGCCTATGATGAACTGGATGTGACTCCCTTTATGGCTCCCTTTTTTGCCATATTTTTCGGGTTATGTCTGGGGGATGCAGGGTACGGGGCACTGCTTGTGATCACCACTCTGATTCTGAGAAGGAAAGTCAGCCCGAAATTCAAACCCTTCATGCTTCTTGGGTTCTTTCTGGCTCTCTCCACATTCGTAAGCGGTATTCTTCTCAATACGTTTTTCGGTGTGACCATATTCGGAGGTCCGGGTGTTGAGGGGCAGACAATTTTCCCCACCGGTGTTCAGTTCTTTGCACCGTTGTCGGCGCAGGAGGGGGCGGCCGGACAGATTTTCCCCGCAATGAATCTGGCTATTATGCTCGGTGTGATACAGATGCTTTTCGGTATAGGTCTGCAGGCATTTGTAAAATACAAGTACAAGGGTTTTGCAGCCGCGATGGAACCTATAAGTACTATCGTTGTTCTTCTGGGCGGTTTTGTGTGGGCTGCTCATATCAACCTTCTCAATCTTGATATAGCCGAATTCACTGTTGGTCCGGTATCAATCGGTCCTCTTTTGATGTCAGTTCCTCAGCGAGCAGGTGAAGGCCTTGCGATTTTGGGTCTGATCGGAATTCTTCTTTTCAACAATATTGAAAAGAAAATTTTCATCCGTCCCCTCACGGGACTGTGGACACTTTACAATTTCGCAACCGGGACGCTGCAGAATCTTCTTTCCTATCTGCGTCTTTTCGCACTGGGACTTGCAGGCGGACTTCTGGGAGCAGCATTCAATCAGGTGGCGTTTCTGCCTATTACGACGGAAGCCGGCGAGATTAATTATGCATCCTGGGGAATCATCGCGACGATTCTGATTCTTTTAGCGGGTCATGGTTTGAATCTGGCATTGTCTGCGATGTCCGCATTTGTGCATCCTTTGCGTCTGACCTTTGTTGAATTCTATGGAGCTTTGGATTTCAGAGGTGGTAGCAAACCTTTTATTCCTTTTTCGAAAATTGATCAGTAATCAACCATTATACATATTTCAGGAGGTTTATAGATGGGTTACGTACTTGCTTTGATTGGGATGGGACTGATGGTCGGGTTTTCGGGTGCTGGTTCCGCAATCGGTCTGGTTACAGGTGGTTCCGCAACTATTGGTGCATTGAAGAAAAGACCGGAAGCTTTCGGTAGCGCACTCGCGCTCACGGTGTTCCCTTCTTCTCAGGGTCTTTACGGCTTTGTGGGATTCATTATTTACAGCGGATCAATCACTCCGGAATTATCTCTGATTCAGGGTGCTGTTGTGCTGGGTGCCGGTATCGCCATGGCCGTTGCTTGCTTTGCATCAGGTGCTGTACAGGGTAGAGTGTGCGCAAACGGTATTGCTGCTATCGGTCAGGGACACAACGTTCTCGGTAACACCATGATCCTTGCTGCTTTCCCTGAATTCTACGCAATTCTTTCACTGGTTGCTGCTATTCTCATGCAGGGCCTTCTGTAAGAATATATCCCGTTCGATTTTGATATCAGGAAGGGGTTTCCATCTGGAATACCCCTTTTTTGCTGCATCTGCCACACAATTCCCCAACAAAAATATCAGTTTATTATATTACGTTGACCGGTTATTCTTCTGAAGATGTGAAATGCCGATTGATTGTCTCTGTATCTGAAGTTTATAATCTTGTGTCGAGATAAAGAACAGTGATATTGCTGTTCGGGTAATTGAGTATGAATGACGCCCGCTGACAGATTTTTCAAGTACCGTCAAAATAGCCCCTATCTGTCCAATTAAAGCTTCTCCCAAACGAATATTCCGTTTGAGGAATACTGAAGAAAAAAGGAAATAAAGTGAATAGAGCTGATCAGTTAGGGACGGGGAAAATCGGTTCCCTTCTGTTGAAATTCTCTTTGCCTGCCATTGTGGGAATGGTGGTAAACGCCTTCTATAATGTTGCTGACAGGGCTTTTGTAGGTCAGGCTGAAGGAACTCTTGGCATTGCGGGTATTACCGTCAGTTTTCCCGTGATGGTGATTCTGATGGGTTTCGGTATGCTGGTGGGGCTTGGTGCAAATGCATTGATATCGATCCGTTTGGGTCAGAAGAGAAAAGAGGATGCGGAGAAGATACTGGGCAATGCGGTGACTCTTTTGATTCTGATCTCACTGGGTTTGACTCTTCTGGGCACTTTATTTCTCAAACCTCTGCTGCAATTTTACGGTGCCAGTTCTGATGTGCTGCCATATGCTGCAAGCTATCTTAGAATTATTCTTTTTGGAGCCGTGGTTCAGGCCATCGGATTCGGCATGAATAATTTCATCAGAGGCGAGGGCAACCCCAGGATTGCTATGTATACGATGCTGATCGGTGCCGTTGTCAATCTTATACTGGACCCGATTTTCATTTTCGGATTCGGGTGGGGGCTAAAGGGGGCTGCACTGGCCACGGTCGTCTCCCAGTCCATGTCGGCTTTGTGGGTTCTGAGTTACTTTCTGGGTGGAAAGAGCCTTCTGAAGCTGCGTTTGGTGAACATAAAGCTTCAATGGCCTGTAGTGAAGTCAATCGTGACACTTGGCTCGGCTCCGTTTTTCATGCAGATTGCAGCCAGTGGAGTTATAACTATTCTGAACCGTCAGCTGGGTATTTACGGGGGGGATGTGGCCATTTCCGCCATGGGTGTGGTTTTCAGTGTGGCGATGGTATTTCTGATGCCGATCTTCGGGATAAATCAGGGAGCCCAACCGATTATCGGGTATAACTACGGAGCCATGCATTTTGACAGAGTCAAAAAGACCCATTATTTTGCTTCCATTGCTGCCACATTGATAACCCTGGGCGGCTTCTCGGTCGTGATGCTGTTTCCGTCCCAGATCATTTCGGTTTTCAGCAGAAGTGATGAAAATCTGATACAGATAGGCAGTCGTGCGCTTCGCATATTTCTTCTCATGCTGCCCGTTGTCGGGTTTCAGATAGTGACCTCCAATTATTTCCAGGCTGTGGGCAAACCCCGTCAGGCATTGATTTTAAGCCTTTCACGTCAGGTGCTTCTGCTGATTCCCTGTCTATTCATTCTACCCGGTTTTTTCGGACTGACAGGTGTATTCCTGGCCGGACCTGTTTCGGATTTCGGATCTTCACTTCTTACCGGAACGTTTTACTTTTTCGAAATGCGCAAGCTTAACAGGAAGCATGCGGGAGTAAAAACCCAAGGGTTTCTGTCTGCAGAGACAGGGTGATATAGTACAATCGGCACCATCTGTTCTGCAATGAATCTGTCGGCTTCAGAACTGCTTTTTTTTACTTTAAGGTTATTGTACAAAGCAAGGACTGGATGGTACTCCAGAAACTTTTTTTT
>JBKGXV010000091.1:0-11854 GCA_046546375.1 Chitinispirillaceae bacterium
TGTATGTGGATTACAGCGGGGACGGGCTCTTCTACACCGATTCGTCGACCGGCGACCGTAGGGACCTCGATTTGTTCTGCTGCTGCTTCTTAAGGAATTCAACGACCGTCCCATGAAGGACTACGGACATCAGACTCGAAGGGAACGCTTTGAGCTGCTGGATGGCCCTACGCACAGTCTCTGCCCGCGGAACCGTTTCGGATTAGCGACATCAAACACAATGCGCTGGTAGGTAAAACTACCACATGCGCTACGATGACCACTTTTACAGCGTTCCGTTTGAAAAGGTTGGAACCAGAGTAAATATACGTCGCTGCGGTTCGATGGTTGAATTTTTTCATGATGGTCAACTTCCATTCTTTTTACATTCGGAATGCTGATAAACATTCTCCATGCACTGACTGCGGAAAGCGAGTTTTTCAAAACAACCGCCCTGCTCAGCTCGACAGCATATGCAGACAAGTCTTTGTCAAAAAGGAAAGGGATATGGCTTTGGGGAAGGATGCGATTCTGGGAGAATCAGTCTACGACCGCTCAGGAAAATTCAGAGTTGTTCCGGGGTTTCTGAATCTTGACACATACATGTCATTTCTGCCCGGAAGACCGGCTCGATGAAGGTGTTCGGAAAATCATGAATCACTTCGTAAACGATTCTCTTGTGTATGAATCGGAAGTAAGATGCCCGAGCAGTCAACTCCAAGCCGCAGTTCTCGGCAAAAGCGGCTGCAGACTGAACAGAAATTCATCTCTGGGAAAAACGAAAAACCAATCCGGTATCAATGCAGTCAGAGTGGAACTGAAGGTGTTTGGGGACGAGTATGAATGAAAGAAAAGGAAGCGAGAGCCCTGCAGGCCCCGCTCACATAAAATCAAAGAGATTCCTTGAATGCCTTACCAGGCTTGAACCGGACAGTTTTGGAAGCTTCAATCCTGATTTCCTCACCTGTTTTGGGATTACGACCAGTACGAGCGGCACGCTCGGAAATCTGAAATGTTCCGAAACCTATCAGATTAACGCCTTCATTTACATTTGATTTGATCGTGTTCAGTACGGAATTCACCGCTTTTTCCGCCACAGCCTTGCTCTCTTTGATATCCTGGGCAACGGCCTCAACAAGTTCACCTTTATTCATTGCTCCCCCTTCTCTTGAGGTTAGAAATGGAAAAACGAGCCTAAACTCATATAATCTGCCAGTAAAACCAAACACTTTAAAATAAGTCGGCATCAACAGTAAATCAATAGAAGTGCCCTGTTTTTTGTGTCTTTCAGAGAAGAAAGTAACTCATTCCCGGGTCATTTGGGAAAGAATCGAGACCTCTTCGGGCCACAAAGACTCATCGGAAGTCTCCAGAATACAGGGAATGTTGTCAAATCTGCTGTCCTGCATAAGAAATCTGAAGGCATTCAGACCGATATTGCCCCTTCCGATACTTTCATGGCGGTCCACTCGACTCCCCAGAAGACTTTTTGCATCATTGAGATGCAGTCCGCGAATATGGTGAAAGCCGACCGTTTCACCGAAAATACGCATTACGTTCCGATAATTATCCAGGTCTCGTATATCATACCCGGCAGCAAAAATGTGACAGGTATCCATACACACTCCTATACGGGTTTTATCCTCCACTTTGTCTATAACGGCTGCGAGGTGTTCGAAAAGATAGCCCACATTTGCCCCCTGTCCAGCAGTAGTCTCCAGAACAATCCCCACATCCCGGATTGAATTCAGCAGATAGTTCAAGGATGCGGAAACCGTTTCCAGACAGCGCTTCTCATCCGTTCTGGCATGGCTTCCCGGATGTATATTAAGCCAGGGCAGTCCCAGAAGGCTGCACCTCTCCATCTCATCCGCCAGCGCATCCAGTGATTTTTCTCTCATAATCGGATCGGGACTGCCGATATTGATCAGATAACTGTCATGAGGTAGTACGGCCGAAGGATCATAGCCGCACTTTTCCATATTGATTCTGAAAGAATCTATAGTCAGGGTGTCAAGTGGCTTGGCAACCCAGCGCCTCTGGTTTTTGGTAAACATCCCGAATCCTGATGCACCGGTTTTTCTGGCATTGAGAGGAGCGTTCTGCACTCCCCCGGTTGTATGAACATGCGGGCCTATGAATTTCATCTGTGAAAACCATCTTTCCAGGATGTGATCTGATTCAAAAACAGCTAATCTCTGTAACCAATATCCTCGTAAAGAAGTTCCTCTGAAGTGATTCTGAAATCATTGTCTTGGGGAGATTCATACTCGGGGTCTATGATCATAAAGGGGTTGTTCATTTCGATTATCTTGGAATCCGCCCACATCACTCCGTTTTCATTGCCGAAAAAGTTAGTGAATGGAGTCAAGAAGAATCCTTCCTGAGAGTCCGCATACCCCCGCCTCACTCCGAAGCGTCCATTGAATGTGACACAGCTTCTCATAAGCGTAACGGACCGGTCCGGCACCTCAAACCTCACACCATCCTGACCATTGTGACTTATGGTTGCATTGCTTATAAGAACTGTGGCGGAAACGGTATTCAGTCCATGCACTCCATTATGAGTGACAAGTATGTTTTGGGCCTTGAAGGGATAGTCCTTCCCCACCGCACCCTGAATGCGCACTCCAGAGTGACCGTTTCCGAAAATCTGACAGTCGCGCAGTTCGACACCGCTTTCAACAGCCTCAAGACCGTAGACTCTGTTGTTGGTGAAAACACAGTTTTCAAAATATATTTGACTGCAATGCGCCTCCACCTTGAACCCGCTGACATCACCTCTTGTAAACACCATATTGTAGAAGCGAATGTTCGAAAATTCACTGATAACGGCATCACTGGAATCGATAACCGTTCTGCCGAAAGGTGTTCCTATCACCACAATCGGATCATCCTCGGTGCCCCCGCTTGTAAAACGAAACGAAAGCTGGTATTTTCCCGTATCAACCACGAGCGTATCACCCGCGACCGCATCGGTTATTGAATTTTGAAGCCCCGAAGAAGTCCTGATCACCTCATGTCTGCGGATACTGGAAACATAGCGGATCGAGTCGTTGTAATGATCGATATAGGCGTTTGCCGCAATGATTTCTCTGTTGAGAGGGTAAATGAGATTGAGGTTCCTGTTGTGCTGGAGATGTTCCTGACGCTCAACAGCATCGTGAACAGCATTGAAAACAGACGAAAGAGAATCCAGAAGTAAGTAGAGCGAATCAGGAAAATGGGAAGGGAAAATTCCCCTGGGCGGGCATTCCGCCATTCCCGACTGTATCACCTGAACGACACTCGATGAATCTTGGGAAAATCTGTCGATACCCCCCAGGACATTCTCTGAAAACTTTTTTTCGAAATAATACCCGAGAGTATCATAATGGGATTTGAATAAAAGAGCCTCCGAAGAATCCGCTCTTCTGTTGTGACTTTCCACAGAATCATTCACAATACGTATACTGTCGTTTCCAAGATTAATCCCGTTGTTTCGCAGATCCACAGAATCATTCAAACGCACCATACTGTCCAGCACCGCTGCGGTATCGTCCAGTATTCTGGCATCGGAAAACATTCTGTTTGTCATGGTATCGATGGTAAGCTTATAGGAAGTGAACAGTTCCTGGCGAATCGGTTCCGGACAGCCGTGTATGGGATCCCAGGGATTGTTCCTTTCGATGCAGGACAAAAGCAGGCAGAAAGCGCCAAGCGGCACAAGCAGATTGCGCACAGATGATACGGGTATGGATTTTCTTGACATGCACATATTGGAAATCAATATACTTCCTGAAGAATCATAAAGGCAAATTAGTGCCGATCAGTGGAAGGATATATATTTAAAAGACTTATGGCAAGCACAACCAGGCAAAGATCTGCTATGCTTCAAATTAAAAATACATCAGTTTCTCTTCTGATAACAGTTTTAACCGCTTTAACCGGTTTTTCCTCCCCAGCTCAGCCCTGCCAACCCGGCAAGCAGGTACTGGTATTCAAAACCAGTGAAGATTTCAATACGCACACGACCCCGGAATTCACCCAGGCACTGTTCGAACAGCTTCAAAAAGAACTTTCCGAAATAGGTTACTGCCTGGTCGAGAATTTCTCCTCGGACACTTCAGTTGAAGCAAAACACCTGTTTTTCACCTTCACCAACATCGAATCATTCGAATCTGAAAAAGAGGCTGCCAGCCCGGAGCTTATCGTGGCACTGCTTGAAAATGAGGAAAGTACGCGAAATCTCAATGAGGCTCTCTCAAAACCGCTGGTTTCATTCGTGCTCGATCCTCAGGACCTCGTTTCACTCAAAGCCATCCTGGTGAAGAAAATTGCGGAAAACCTCAGAAACCAGTATGTCTGCCATATCCGGATTCATGCCAGCCCGGAAAAGGTGCATATCAAAAGCACAAGCGGCCTGAATGCAGTCACTCCCGTGGAATGGATACAGCCCCTGGGTGATATTCACGTTCACGCCACAAAGGAAGGGTATGAACCCGTTTCAAGAAAACTCGAACTGTCCGAACCGGGCCTGCATACATTCTACCTTCAGCTGGAAAAACGCCAGTTCTATCATTCCAATTTCTTCTATACCGCATTAGCAACAAGCGTTGCCTCGGTGGTATTCTTCTCCCTTGAGAATCACTATCACGAAAGCTACCGCGATCTGGACCGAGGAGACTACACAAACACCCCCGAACGGTTCGGAAAACTCTACAGAAGAGCCAAGACATTCGAGTACCTCACCCTGGGATCACTCCTGCTTACGGGTGCATCTCTAGGACTCTCCTTCAAGTTCTAAACAGAAAAATCCGGAAAGCACTAAAGTCTTTCCGGATTTTCATCAGAGTATGTACAAGCCGCTATCAGGCTATTTTCTTGTCCTTTTTAAGAATATAGGTTGGCGGTTCCTGATGCAGAATCGATTCCCGAGTCACCATTACTTCCTTCACATCGTTTCTTGAAGGAACCTCGAACATAATGGGAACAAGACTCGATTCGAGCACATTTCTCAACCCTCTTGCTCCGGTCTTTTTGCGATGGGCGATTCTGACAACCTCTCTGAGAGCATCCCTGGTAAAGGTCAGACGAACCCCCTCCATCGAAAAGAGCTTCTGGTACTGTTTTGTGAGCGCATTCTTTGGTTCGGTGAGAATCTGCAGAAGCGCTTGCTCATCCAGCTCATCGAGCCCCAGCACGGCCGGCAACCGTCCCACGACTTCAGGAATCAGCCCGAAACTGATAAGATCATCCGGCTCCACCCTGCGCAGGATGTCACCCATTTTGAAATGTTCACGACGCCTGACTTCCGCGTTGAAACCCATGCGGCTTTCACCGATCCGCGCCTCTATAATCTTGTCCAGTCCCTCGAACGCCCCGCCGCAGATGAAGAGAATATCTCTGGTGTTCATCTGAATCAGATTCTGCTCAGGGTGCTTTCTTCCGCCTTTGGGGGGAATACTTGAAACAGTCCCTTCCAGAATCTTGAGCATCGCCTGCTGAACCCCTTCACCGGAAACATCCCTGGTAATGGAGGGATTGGCTGACTTGCGGGTGATCTTGTCGAACTCGTCGATATAGATTATTCCCCTTTCGGCTTTTGCCACATCATAATTGGAAGCCTGCAGGAGCCTGACCAGCATGTTCTCCACATCCTCGCCCACATACCCGGCTTCGGTAAAGATGGTGGCATCCACGATAGTGAAAGGCACCTTAAGAAGCTTGGCAAGAGTCTGTGCAATAAGGGTCTTGCCGGTTCCCGTGGGTCCGATCACGAGCATGTTGGATTTATCTATTTCAACTCCGTCTGAATTCTGTCCCCGGGAAAGAACCCGCTTGAAGTGATTATAGGCCGCCACACACACGCCTGTTTTCACCTCATCCTGCCCGATCACATACTGATCGATAAACTCCTTTATCTCTTTGGGATTGGGCAGGGTTTCCAAACTGAGATCTCCAGGGACGGCAGAACGCTCCTCCCGGAGAATTTCATTGCACATATCCACACATTCATTGCAGATATGCACCGAGGGCCCGGTGATGAGTTTACTGACCTCATCGGGGCCCTTACCGCAAAACGAACACTTTATTCCCGGATACCGGGGTCTTGATGACATAGGCAACTATTCCCTTGTAGTCAAAATTTCATCTACCAGTCCGTAAGCTTTCGCCTCTTCAGCAGACATGTAGAAATTCCGGTCAGTGTCTCTGGCTATAATATCCAGATCCTGCCCGGAATGTTTGTGGATAATCTCATTCAGTGTCTGTTTCACACGCACTATTTCCCGAGCATGAATAGCGACATCCGCAGCCTGTCCGCCTGCACCTCCCAGAGGCTGGTGGAGCATGATACGGGAGTGAGGAAGCGCATAGCGTTTTCCTTTGGTCCCGGCAGCAAGCAGTATCGCCCCCATGCTGGCAGCCTGCCCGATGCAGATAGTGGAAACATCAGGCTTGATATACTGAATTGTGTCATAGATGGCGAGTCCGGAAGAAACAACCCCTCCTGGAGAATTGATATACACGGTTATATCTTTTTCCGAATCCTCATATTCCAGGAAAATCAGCTGCGCCATAACCAGATCGGCGGTGGTATCCTCAATATCGGACCCCAGAAAGATGATTCTTTCCTTGAGAAGTCTGGAATAAATATCAAAAGAACGCTCTCCGCGACCTGTCTGTTCAATTACCATCGGAACTAGTGGCATGGTTTCATTCCTTTCAAAATTTAGTGCAACCCCTGCAGATTATTGTCTACAAATCCTGGACCTGAGAACTGGAAATGCTGCGAGCGCGGGTGATGCACCGACCGTTGTATTACGCAGCGGCACATTACATATATAATAAAATATCTTTCCCAGTCCAAAAAAAAGAAAAAAACGAAAAACGTCAACGTAATACGTTTTCCATTTACCGTAATCCGTTTTCCGTAATCCGTTTTATTTCAACTTACCGTTTTCAGTTCACTGTTCGCCGATTCACGACCAATCCGAGCATGTAAAAGAAACCCGGGCTACTGGGTTTCCCCTACCAGAAAATCGAGCGTCTTGCGCTCCCTTATCTCCGAGCGGATACGGTTGGTAGTTCCGTTTTTTCTGAAAACCTGCTTGAGGTTCTCGAAATCCTGATTGTACATGCCAGCCAGACGCTTGATTTCCTCATCCATTTCCGCCTGAGTAGCTTTGATTTTCTCCTTGTCGGCGACATAATCGATAATCCTCTGGCGTTTCAGAGAACGGATTGCGGTTTCCCTGTACATCTCGCCTGCCTGTTCGCGGCTGACCTCCGGTTCACCTGGACGGCGATAACGCATGGATTCCTCGTGCATATAGTTGATGAACGCCTCTATCTTGGCAGGAGGAACCTCGAAGGGATTTTCTTTTATGAGAGTCTCCACGGCTTCGTTGTAGGCATCATTTTTGGCCTTTTCCTGCTCCTGCTGCTCAAGACTCTTTCTGATCTCCTCTCTGAGGGCTTCCTCGTTTTCGAAATTGCCGACCTTTTTGAGAAAATCCTCATTCACCTCGGGAAGCTCTTTTTCCTGAACCGCAGTCACCGCCACAGTGAACTCGCCACTTTTCCCGGCAACACTCTGGTCCTGATAGTCATTGGGGAATTTGACCGTGATATCCACCACATCCCCGGCAGAAACCCCGGTAAGACCCTTGTCGAAATCCTTGAGCTTGGTGTCTGCACCGATCTCCACCGGATATTCAGGATTCTTCACATCCTGCTGTTCCTGGCCGTCTATGATTACCTTGCGGTATTCGAAACGCACATAGTCACCCTTTCGGGACGGTCTCTGCACGTCTTTGTACTCGGCAAGACGCTCCCGAAGGTTCTCAACAGCCTCCTGGATATCACTGTCCTTGATTTTCTTTGTCTTGGGCCTGACTTTAAGCTTGTCGTAGCCCTTGATCTCGACAGCAGGATCAACCTCCGTCTCAACGGTGAAGGAAAGCGGTTCACCTTCGTTGTTTTTCACCTCATCGACCTTGGCGGGCGCTATAGGGCTGATATCGTTCTCATCGCAGGCTGTTTTGTAGGATTTCTGAATGATCTCATCGACAATCTCCGCCTTGATGGCATCCCCGTAACGCTGCCTGATAAGAGAAGCCGGAACCTTGCCTGGCCTGAAACCGGGCAGCCGCATATCCTTCTTGTAGTAATTGAGCTTGGAGTCGAAGGCCTCCTTCACCTCCTGCTCGGGAACTTCAATACTGATTACCCGCTTCCAGGATGTCGGTTCGGAAACAGTTGCTTTCAACTGGCTGATCCTCCTCTTTATTTTGATTGAACGTGACTGCCGCAACGCATATACGAGGAGGGGGACTCGAACCCCCACAGGTTACCCCACTAGATCCTAAGTCTAGCGCGTCTACCAATTCCGCCATCCTCGCGCATTGAGAACTTTGTCACAAAACCGTAACAAACCTCCCAAAATAAGTGAATGGCATTCAAATATCAAGAACGTTCGGCGTTCAACGCTTCAGGCCAAATCCGCCCCAGATCCAACATCGGATCAGCTAAAACGTATATTACTGCTTTCCTGTATTCACCCGCAACCAGATCAGCAAGCAAAAACATGACCAAAAAAAGAACCAGTCCCGGAAAAAAGCTCCTCACGGAAGCGAAACTGAAATTCAGCAGACAACACATCTGTTCCCGATGCTTCAGATCCGCCCCCATGTGCATCTGCGGCAAGACCGAAAGTCTTCAGAACTTTATCAGAGTCATCATCCTCCAACACCCTCAGGAACAGCTGAAAATGCTCAACTCCGCCAGACTCGCCAGTTTTATCCTCGAAAACAGCTCTCTTAAAGTGGGCCTCTCCTGGCCCAACTTCAAAACTGTCGCCGGAGCAAACGAACAACCCTCCCAATGGGGCATTCTGTATCTGAAAAACAAAACAGACATCTCAAAAACAGACTCTCCCGTACAGATAATAAACCGCAAAAGAAAAAAGGTGGAAGATTTTACACTTCTGAGGGGAATAATCGCCCTTGACGGCTCCTGGAAACAGGCCAAAGCCATGTGGTGGCGCAATCCGTGGTTTCTGCGCCTGAACAGAATAAGCCTCAACCCCCATCACCCCTCATTGCGCACACAGGTGAAAGAGGGGGCACTTTCCACCATCGAAGCACTGGCATTCACTCTCGAACAGCTCGAGGAAAATGCCTGCATGGCTGAATCGATGCGCCGGCAGTACGAGAAACTCATCATCAAACCCGTAGAAGCCGAGCTTTCAGAAAAAACTGATTGAAAAGCCGGACAATTATCACACCCGGTCTTGTTCATAATCAAAATAGAGTAAAATGCGGCAGCCTCAGTGGAAAAACCCACATCAGTCCTGGTATCGAAATCATTCATTCCTCTCAATCCGGCCAAGACACTGATAAATATTTTCCAGAAATGAAAATCTGTACCGAAACCTCCGATAAATTGATCTCAGCGACAAAAAAAAACATCCGGCTACCATTAATAGTTACCTATATTTAGGATACTTCACGACAAACCTTGTAAGGGAGGACGACATGAGACTTCCTGTACTCGCAGTCTTTCTGATCATGCTGAGTTGCCAGAAAGGGAAAAACGGCTCCGAGGAAAAAGCAACCGAGATGGAACTGAACACCTACTCCATCGAACTGGAAAATGGCGGATATCTGGGCTCTGACGGTTCCCAGGAAAACTATTCGAAAGTCACCGCATATGTAAAAAAGAAAGAGCTTCTCCAGAAGGACACTGTTTTTCATGGTCCCTTTAAAGCATATATCGAATATCCCTGCGGAGAAGAGAAGGAGAACACCAGTGCCCTGCGGGTTGAAGGCAGTTTCCAGAACGGACAGAAACACGGCGAATGGAGCAACTACTTTTACCCCTGCAGCCCGGCACTGGACACCTCGGAAATCGAGGTTCATATAAGCGGAAGATACGACTCCGGAAAGAGGACTGGCGAGTGGATTACCGCACGCAGAGGTCAGGGGCTTGAAATACAGCATTATACAGAAGGGACTCTGGACTCGACGGGGATTTCCCAAGTGGCCATGAAAAAGGACAGCCCGCAAATCCAAAAGGGCAACTCTGCGGGACTGAAACTTGAACTCTTCCGGAGCAGACTACCCGAAAATGCCACGATTAAAGATGTCGTCAAGCTGCTGGGAACTCCACACCGAATAAAGCACGAAGAGAAGAAAACCACCTGGTACTACAATTACAGATGCAACAACAGAGGACAAAAATGCAGGAATTTCGCAGTACTTTTCGATGATGCCAGATTCGTGAAAGCCGACTGCAATGATCAGGGCAGATATTGAAATTTTTGATTTGCCGACCGACTTGCCCAACGGGGACGGACTAACTGATTGTTTTTTCATCGAGCGCGCGCTCTGTTTCCGGACCGGTTTTTGCCGCGTAAAAATCACAACACCTTCAGACCGCCTTTCTGAATGTTTCCGAAACCGATTTTGCTGCATGAGGAATTTCCAGCGCGTTTTTGGGACAGACTGCACTGCACCGTCCGCATTTTATGCAGTCACGTTCAGGTGAAAAACCCTTATCCTTGTGACTGACTATTTCAAGATTCATAGGGCATGCTTTTTCACAGAGCCTGCATTCCCTGCACACCGAGCCGTCGATTTCCAGAAGATTTCTGCTGCCGCCTACAGCCTGCTGAACTGTGCCCATAGGACAGAAGCTACACCAGAAACGGGAATTGGTGGCTGCTGCGCCTATTATCCCAATAAATGTTGTATACACACACATACTCCAGAAAACAACTCCCCAGTGATTCACAGAAGCGGGGTTCTGGGCGATTCTGAAAATCATGAATCCCATCATCAGGGCAAAAGCAGACCACCTGAAGAGCTTCGAGCGTACAAAGCGCGGAATTTCCCTGTCAGAGCTGAATCTGGCAATGACGGTATCAAAGAAAGCGCCTCTTGGGCAGAGGTTTCCACAGGTATAGCGCCCCCGGAACAGACTGACAACAAATCCGGTAAGCATGACGATGGGAACCACAAACCCCAGAAGAGGGAACATGTAGCCCAGAGAAATGGTGGATATCACCACAAAGGAAAGAAGTGTGGATTTGAAAGTGAACGGCAGGGATTTTCTGTGTGCCATCTGGAATTCTCCTGCGGCCGGGTTGAATTTAACTATTCATATATTCGAATATCAATATAAATTATTCCCTCTGCCTGGGCAAGAGTTCTGCCCCGTAGTCCTAATGAGGCATATTTGTTGCGCCTCTGGGTAACAGATTTTCAGAATCTTTTTGCAGGAGGTTGTTTATGGAAATGGCACAGAAAGCAGGTGTAGGGGAGCGGCACGGGGTCGACTACGGAGCCTGGGCTAGGAGCGGACTTGTTGCGGGACTCATTGCCGGTATCTCTTTTGCCCTGTTCGAGATGATCGTTGCGGCTGTGATCGCGGGTGATTTTTTCGGACCTCTGCGCATGATCTCCGGAGTCGTTCTGGGACAGCAGGCTCTCACTCCCGAGGTCTCTTTGGGGCTAGCTGCAGCGGTGGGTGTTGCGGTTCACATGGTGTATTCACTTCTGGCCGGAGTGGTGTTCGCCCTGATCATTGCCGCAGTGGGAGCGTTTCATTCCTCCCGGGCATCTGTCATTGTGACCGCAAGCGTTCTGGGTCTGCTCATGTGGATTCTCAATTTCTATATAATCGCCCCGGCTGCGGGCTGGAGCTGGTTTCCGCAGAGAGCAAGTCAGTTCTGGCAGGGTTTTGTCGCCCACACATTTCTCTACGGCTCGGTTTCAGGGTGGTATCTGGCAGCCGCAAGAGTAGGGAAAAGGTAAGAGTTTTTTATAAAGACAGCAGAATTTGTTCTGCTGTCCGCCCCTGCCCCTCCAAAGCCCCCGGATTCATCTCACAC
>JBKGXV010000092.1:0-11845 GCA_046546375.1 Chitinispirillaceae bacterium
CAAAGAGCGAGCAGCTGAACTACAGCCACACCATCACGCCCCTTGAATTTCCTCCAGAAATAAAAGGAACTCATTCATATCGCGGCTGAACTCATTCCACACTTTTCCGATATTCTTCACCAGAGGGAACAACTTCTCCTCTTTTATTTCAAACCCGTAGATATTCCGGACTACATGCCTGAAACTAAGATAATCCTCAAGCAGACTGAGTGTGTCTTTTGATATTACCGCCGGCCTGATCGAATCAAGTGTAAGGGACATGGATAAAAGCAGGCGTTTGTGCCATTCCGAGGATGGGGGAAGACCGCCATTGAGGTCTTCTGCAATTTTGCGGAATATCCTCTCAATCCCGGTATAGAAATTGTGCAGTTTCAGAGCCATGCTTTCCAGGTACACCGAACGTATTTCCCGATTTTCTGGTATGCGGTCTCTTTGTGTACTCAACAGATTCACCAATGAGCCGAGATTCTGAAGCTCATCTGCGATTTCCGCCCTGAGTTCAGGTGCTTTGCCCGCGTTCATACACCACCTTTCCTTTTTCCAGCCGCTTAAGAAGCAGCTCGGAAGCATCCTCTATCGGTACCAGATCCACGGAAAACGAACTGGCCATGAGGATTTTTCCTAAAGCTTTGAAATAAGCGCTTTCATCAAGTCCCTCCACCGCGATATCAATATCGGAACGTTCGCCGAAGCGGTCCTCATCCAGAAGAGATCCGAATAGAATAATTTTCCTCACCCCGTATTTTTCTGACAGAATTCCGGAAATATGCTCGACCTCTGAAAGTGCCTTTTTTCGCAGCAGGGCATTTTTCCTGTTCCTGTCCAGCTCCATTTTCTTCCAGCCGGCACGGAATTTCTCCATTTCGGTTTCATTCAGATTCATAAAAAATGCCTAATCTTCAAAGAAGGTAATCTGAAAAATCACTCAGTATTCATACTACGGATTACCACCGTACCGATCGTGTCTTTTTCAATAATATAATATCATCAGCAGAATCGGTGCCCAGGGGATTATGATTTTGTGGCTTTCGGATAGAACGGCGATTAGCGAGTAGCGAACAGCGAAGTACGAATTACGGAGCGGAAACGTCTTTTTCTTCACTTCGCCGCTCGCTGATCGCCGTTCGCTATTCTGTTCCTGATATTCGTGAAAGCACTGCAGTACCGCCATGAGGCCCAGTCCCGAAGAAAGGAAACCCCGATAAACCCAAAAATGCCTCCCACACACCCGCCTCAGCACCCCATATCCTCACCACGGAGGCATTCGGATAGAACGGCGAGTAGCGAGTAGCGAACAGCGAAGTATGAATTACGTACCGAGAACGTCTGTTTCTTAACTTCGCAATTCGCTATTCGCTAATCGCTGTTCGCTATTCTTTTCTTACCCCCTACCCCCCTAACCAAACCGATACACTCTCCTCACAATCCCCTAACAAAATACTATGCATTTTATAACACGATCCTTACAGAAGCTTATCTGAAACCTAGTGCACCTGAAACAGAATCATCCCAAAAAGGAGACCGCCATGACCAGGTTCAGCTGACCACTCAGAAGGTAAACCAGCCAATCTTGTACAATAATAGTGTTAAAAAACGGCCGACTAACCCTTCACTAACAATCGGCTAACAATTAGAAACGATCTTAGAGGAGTCAGAATGAAACTTTTCACAGTGTTACTTACTTTGGGCATGTTACTGAATGCTCAAAACCTTTTTGCCCGGAAAGAGGAAAAGAGTTTGAAATTCTCAGGTTATGTGCAGGGACAGTTGCGCTACTCCCCCGACACAACCGGTCTGATGGATACCGAGTATCAGAACCGTTATGATATCGGAAAATACCAGGGGGGCAGTTTCCCCGATGCCACCCGCAGCCTTTTTGAGATCCGCAGAGCAAGGATCAAGATATCCTACAAAAACAGTTTGTCCAAAGCGGTTCTGCAGTTTGATGCCAAACCGACCGGAGCCTCCATAAAGGACGCCTTCCTGAGTGTCACCGAACCTTTTGTGAAAAGCGTTTCTCTTAAAGGCGGATACTTCGACCGCCCCTTCGGATACGAAATTTCATACTCCTCAAGCAAAAGAGAATCTCCCGAGCGCTCCCGTCTTTTCCAGACCATTTTTGCCGGAGAAAAGGATCTGGGAGTCGCACTGGAGTACAATCCGTCAGACGATCTTCCCGCTATCGCCCAGCTGTTCAATTTCAAGGGCGGAGTGTTCGCCGGTAACGGTCTTAACAAGGAGTATGACGATATACGGGATTTCATCGGCAGGCTGGGAGTTTCTGTCCCCGTTGAGAATTCGGACCTTTCGGTGGATGCGGGTGTTTCCGGCTATACCGGTGCGGTGAAAAGTCTCAATGACACTCTTTTCACCGTTGAAGACAGTGAATGGAGCACTACGACCGGAAACAACAGAAAAGAGATAGCCAGAGATTATCTGGGATTGGACGCTCAGCTTTCCTACGGCAATGTTCCCTTTTTCGGCGGCGTTACCTTCAGAGGTGAATATATTCAAGGCCGTCAGCCTGCAGGTGCAGGCAGTTCACAATCACTCAAAAAGGGCTCTCCTTCCGAACGCCCCCTCTATGTAAGAGACTTCGGCGGCTACTATGCGATGGCGGTTCTGGACATTGCTCCCATCAGAAGCAAACTGGTGGCAAAGTACGATGTCTACCGGCCCAATACCGAAATAGCCGGCTCGCAAAAAGGAACAGCGGACATGGCCTACACCACCACGGGCGGCGGTATGGTCTACCAGTTCGATGAAAACATCAGGTTTACGGCGTACTACGACAAAGTGGAAAACGAAAGTATGAACAGCTCGCCGTATACAGAAGATTTAAACGATAATGTATTCACCTTCAGAGTTCAGTACAAGTTCTGAAACTGACTGAAAACGACGCAGACAAACACCACCCCCAATAAAGGAGTAGTCTCATGATCAAAAAAGTCGCAGCAGCAACAGCCCTTTCCGTACTCTTTGTTTCAGCAGTTGTCTTTGCAGCTGTTTCCGGAAGTGTCACCGTAAAAGGTTCAGACACTTTGGTGATTCTGGCTCAGCGCTGGGCCGAGGAGTTCATGAAGAAAAACCCGGATGTGAAAATCCAGGTGACAGGCGGAGGATCGGGAACCGGTATCAGTGCGCTCATCAACGGCACTACCGACATCTGCAATGCATCCCGTCCAATCAAGACCAAAGAGCGCAAAAAACTCAAACAACGCCACAACAATTCGGGTGTGGAGGTCAAAGTGGCAAGAGACGGAATTGCAATCTATGTCAATGAAGAAAACCCTGTTAAGGAACTCAGTATAAAACAGCTGAAGGGGATTTACACCGGCACCATCACCAACTGGAAACAGGTCGGCGGAAAAGACGCCAAAATCATTCTTTACGGACGTGATAACAGCTCCGGCACCTACGTATACTTCAGAGACAATGTCCTCAATGGTCAGGACTTCGCCTCCAACATGCAGAGCATGCCCGGAACAGCAGCCATGGTGAATGCCGTCGCCCGTGACAAAAACGGTATCGGCTACGGGGGAGCCGCTTACGGGAAAGGCATCAGATTTCCGGCTATCAAAAAAGACAGAAAATCCAAAGCCTATGAACCCAACCTTGAAAGCGTGAAAAGCGGCAAATACCCCATCTCCCGTTATCTTTACATGTACCTGAAAGGCAGACCCGAAGGTGCGACAAAAGCCTTCATCGACTGGATTCTCACAGATGAAGGTCAGAAAATTGTAAACAAAGTGGGATACTACCCTATCAGATAACCAAGCACGCAGAAATCCAGCCGGGCCTGTCAAAGACCCGGCTTATCTTTCAATGATCTCACCAGCTCACGTTGAGAAGGGTTAAAACCGAAGTGAACAGAGTGGAATCCGGAAATAAAACAGGTGTGGAAAACACACATTGCGGAAAATCGCCTCAGGTTTCTCCTCCGGAGAACAAACCGTCGGAAAACCATATCCCGAACAGCTCCGTTCAGTACGGCGATTTGCGTAAAAAGACATTTCGCCCGATCGAATTCATCATCGAACGCACGATCCATTTTGTGGCGTTTTTCTCTCTTGCATTCATCGTCCTGATCTTCACATTCATCTTCCGTGAGGCATTCTCCATTTTTACACCACAGGAAAGTGAAATCACCATGGATGAATCGGTTGAGACATACGGAGCCGAAAGCCTTGGAGATGAAGAGGAGGGGGCGGATTACGCGGAAGCCGATGAACTGGACCAGGAATCGGCATCTTCCTTCACAGACATTTTTGATAAAGAATGGGTACCGGTTTCTCTCAATCCCCGATACGGAATCTGGCCGCTTCTGGTCGGCAGCATGAAAGTGGCATTCATAGCCATCCTGATAAGCGCCCCCATCGCCATTCTTGCTGCCCTTTACACATCAACATTCGCCGGTTCCCGCGTAAGAGAAATCGTCAAACCGGCAGTGGAGATTCTCGCGGGTTTCCCTTCAGTCGTGATCGGCTTTTTCGCTCTCATTGTACTGGCTTCACTTGTACAGAGCATTTTCGGTCTGGAGTACAGGCTCAATGCCTTCGTGGGGGGGCTGGCGCTGTCGATCGCCATCATACCGATCATCTTCACCATCTCCGAAGATGCGCTCAATTCGGTACCCCGCTCTTTCACGGAAGCCAGCCTGGCGCTTGGAGCCGAAAAGTGGGAAACCGCACTGTTTGTCGTTCTTCCCGCAGCGATGCCCGGAATCTTCGCCGCAGTACTGCTTGGAGTCGGCAGGGCGATAGGGGAAACCATGATCGTGCTTATGGCCACCGGAAATGCGGCATTCGCCTCTCTGAACCCCTTCGAGCCGATCCGCACCATGTCGGCAACTATCGGAGCGGAAATGGCAGAGGTCGTGTTCGGCGATTTCCACTACAGTGTGCTTTTCTTTATCGGAACCGTTCTCTTCGCAATCTCCTTCATCATAAACTTCACTGCTGAAACCGTCGTGCGCCGCCTTGTCATGAGGAGATTCAAATGAAAAGCATGCAAAAACGATTTCTGGGGTTTTTCGTTCCGGGGATAACCGGGTTGTGCGCTGTTTCCATCATAGCCCTTCTGGCGCTGCTTGTAATCATAATCGCCTACAACGGAATACCTCACCTAAGCTGGACTTTCATAAGCAGCCCTCCCACAGAGGGCATGACCAGCGGAGGCATCCTGCCGGCCATCGTGGGCACATTCTTTCTGGTCATTCTCATGTCCATAGTGGGCGTTCCCATAGGAACCGTCACCGCAATCTACCTTTCCGAATATGTGGACAAGGAATCCCATGTGGTCAAAGTGATCCGTTTCGCGGTGAATACCCTGGCCGGAATCCCCTCCATCGTCTTCGGGCTTTTCGGTCTCGGTTTTTTCATTCAGTTCGTCGGTTCGGGCATGGACAGCGCATTCAGCCCTGAAGGGGTGATCCGCTGGGGACAGCCGAACATCTTCTGGGCAAGTCTCACCATGGCCGTTCTCACCCTGCCGGTGGTGATCGTATCGGTGGAGGAAGCGATCAGAAGCGTTCCGAGGGAACTGCGGGAGGCCAGCCTGGCACTGGGTGCCACCCGCTGGGAGACCATCACCAAAGTCGTGCTGCCCGGCTGCAGTACGGGAATATTCACCGGAATGATACTGGCCATAAGCCGGGGTGCGGGCGAAGTGGCTCCCATACTTTTCACCGGTGCGGCCTACTTTCTTCCCCACCTGCCGGCCTCACTTTCAGACCAGTTCATGAATCTGGGATACCATATTTATATTATGTCAACACAGTCGCCGGACGTGGAAGCCACCAAGGGGATTCAATACGCCACAACGCTGGTTCTCATGCTCATGGTGTTCATCTTCAATTTCAGCGCCATGATGATCAGATACAAAATGAGAAAGAAAACAGTAGGGTGAAAGGGATTTTTAGATTTTAGACTGAAGGATGAAAGACCTGAAAAACAGGATCGGGGATTGAAAAATCAGACAAGAGTTGGTTACTCTGGCGGGAATTACGAGCTGCAAGGTGCTATATTTATCTGGTAGCGGCAAAAACGAAATATCATCTTTTCACAACGGTTCTAAAGAGAGCATATGGCTAAAGAAAGCATACTGATTATCGAGGATGATGAAGACATCCAGGTGCTCCTGGAGCACAATCTGTCCAAAGAGGGTTTCAGGATCACCACGACTGAAACCGGAGAGGATGGCCTCGGCAAAGCCCGCACAGAAACGTTTGATTGTGTTATTCTGGATCTGATGCTTCCCGGTATGGACGGTCTGGAAGTATGCCGGCTGCTGAAGATGAATTCCAAAACCCAGAATGTACCTGTGATCATGGTCACAGCCAAAGGGGAGGAAACGGATGTGGTCACCGGTCTGGAGCTTGGCGCCGATGACTACATTGTGAAACCCTTCAGCCCCAGGGTCCTTGTAGCCCGAGTCCGCAATTCCCTCAGGCGCAATTCCAAGTCGACCTATTCAAGTGACCAGATTCTGACTGTGGACGATCTGGAAATACATCCCGGTAGACACGAGGTGCTCTACAGAAGTGCCCGTCTCGACCTGACACATATGGAATTCCAGGTTCTTCACCTTCTGGCAAGCAGTCGCGGATGGGTGTTCACCCGCAACCAGATTATCGACACCGTCCGCAACGACAATTACCCCGTGACCGACAGATCGGTCGATGTGGTGATCGTCGGCCTGAGGCGTAAACTGGGCGAAGCCGGGAAACGTATCGAAACGGTTCGCGGTGTGGGGTACCGTTTCGTGGATCATGAATCCTGATAACTCAAAAAGATATAAACCACTGATTCCTGAACGGAAAACGTACTCTCGATGAAAATAAAAAAGATAGCCTGGCGTTTTTTTCTGGTGTGTTTCGGCATCACCGTGGTATCCCTCTGGATTACCACCTGGTATTCAACTCACATACACAAACGCCTCTTTATCCAGAAAACAATAGAGGATGTGAACAAGCGTGCAGTTCTTCTGCAGAAGGAATTCTCCAGATACATCACGGATACTGCAAACTACTCCATGCTGGATTCACTCAGCGTGAAAATCGGAAACGACATCAACACCCGAATCACCATCATCCTCCCCACAGGAGAGGTTATTGCCGATTCGGAACGCGATCCCCGATCAATGGACGATCACGCCAACCGTCCGGAGATAATCGAGGTGTTTTCAGGCAGAAAAGGTGTGGAGACCCGCTACAGCAATACACTTGATAAAGAGATGGTATACCTTGCCCTTCCCCTTAAAGACGGCAACGGGACGGAGGCGGTGCTGAGACTGGCGGTATCCATAAGCCAGATAAAGGAACACAACAAGAATTTCTATCAGAAACTCCTTTTCATAGCCCTCATCACCCTTGTTTCGCTGGCTGTAGCGAGCATCCTGATTGCCCAGTGGCTCAGCAAACCGATAAAGGAGATCCAGCTTGGAGCTCAGCGGTTTTCCAGAGGCGAACTGGATACCAGGCTGGCCATTCCCTCTGCCGAGGAGCTGGGTGAACTTGCCCACACTCTCAACTTCATGGCCGAAACACTCGAAGACCGCATCCATACCATCACACATCAGAGAAACGAGCTCAACGCGATTCTCACCAGCATGAACGAGGGAGTCATTGCTGTTGACAACAATGAAAGAATCATCTCCATAAACCCTAAAGCCGCTTGCCTTCTGGATGTGGAGCAAACAGAAGTAAGCGGAAAATGGCTTCATGATATAGTGCGCAACAGCGCCCTGCAGTCATTTGTAAGTCAGACACTGTCCTCGAACGGGAAAACAGAAACCAGCTTTGTGTTCTCCTCCGGTGACGGTGACATTTTCATTCAGGCTTACGGAACGAGACTTGATAACGGCAAAGGGGAAAAGGGTGCGGTCCTGGTACTCAATGATGTTACCGAACTGAGACGCCTTGAAAATATCCGCAGGGATTTCGTTGCCAACGTGTCTCACGAGCTGCGCACTCCCCTCACCTCCATCAAAGGATTCATAGAAACCATCTGTGCCGGGTCCTACAAACTGCCCGATGAGGTCAACCAGTTTCTCAAAATCATCACGACAAAAACAGAACGCCTGTGCTCGATAATTGACGACATACTCTCCCTTTCATCTATTGAAAGAGACCACGAACACCGCGACATCAGTTTTCATGAAACGGAGCTCAGACCGGTACTCGAAGAGGCTATAAAAACCTGTGAATGCAAAGCAGATGCGAAAAAGATCAACCTAAAACTCTCATGCGATTCCGGAGTCTCCGCCTGTATCAATGCACCCATGATAGAACAGGCGGTTGTGAATCTCATCGACAATGCCGTCAAGTACAGTGAAGAAAGAAAGGAAATCACCGTAAAGGCATCTGTTCAGGGCAGCAAAGCGATTATAGATGTCAAGGATCAGGGCATAGGCATTCCATCCGATCATCAGGAACGGATATTCGAACGGTTCTACCGCATAGACAAAGCCAGAAGCCGCAAATTCGGAGGTACCGGACTGGGGCTTTCAATTGTCAAAAACATCGTTGCGGCCCACGACGGCAGGGTAACTGTCAGAAGCGAAACAGGAAAAGGCAGCACATTCAGCATAACAATTCCACAGCAGGCACAATAAAGGATTGCACAATGCAGCAGCATAACGAAAATCCAACGAAGATCAACTGTGAAAACGTCAACTTTCATTACGGATCTTCACAAGCCCTTTTCGATATCTCTATGGAGATACCGGAAAAGAGCGTCACCGCACTGATCGGTCCTTCCGGTTGCGGAAAATCCACCTTTCTGAGAACACTCAACAGAATGAACGACATCATTCCGGGCACCAGACTGACAGGCAGAATAGAGCTGGACAATGTCAATATCTACGACAAAAACATTGATGTGGTCACGCTCCGCAAGAGAATCGGCATGATTTTCCAGAAATCCAATCCGTTTCTCAAATCAATCTACGACAATGTCGCCTACGGCCCCCGCCTTCAGGGCACACGCAGCAAAAGCACTCTTGACGGCATTGTTGAAAAATGCCTGAAGGGAGCGGCTCTGTGGGATGAAGTGAAGGACAACCTGGGCAAAAGCGCACTTGCTCTCTCGGGCGGTCAGCAGCAGCGCCTCTGCATCGCCCGGGCACTTGCAGTACAGCCGGAAGTTCTTCTCATGGACGAACCGGCCAGTGCCCTTGACCCCATCTCCACCTCCAAAATCGAAGAACTGATCTATGAGCTGAAAAAAACCTACACCATAGTGATTGTCACCCACAACATGCAGCAGGCTGCACGCGTGAGTGACTTCACTGCATTTTTCTATATCGGGAAACTGGTCGAATACGATACCACCAACACCATATTCACCTCGCCAAATGTCAAACAAACCGAGGATTATGTCACCGGAAGATTCGGATGAAATGCAACTGCAGTTGAAACCTGTATCATGTCCCCACAAAAGAAATGGGAGTACAAATGGAAATACGCACAGGAAAAGAGATTGAACATATAAGGGAACTTATCGTACGCATGGCCACCTACACGGAAGAGTCGGTAAGTGACGCCATCGGCGCCTTTCTCACGCTCGACTCCGAGAAGGCCCAGTCGGTGATTTCCCGTGACGGTGAAATCAACAGCATGGAAAGACAGCTGGACAAGGATGCATTCGAGTGTCTTGCCCTGAGGGCCCCTGTGGCGAGCGATCTGCGGTTTCTGATCTCGATGATGAAAATAAACAAGGATCTGGAACGCATAGGAGATCACGCGGTCAATATCGCCCAGTCGGCACTCAACTGCCTGGGGTTCGGCCAGCCCATGAACGGCCCCGACATCCAGCTCATGTCTTCTCTTACGGAGAGAATGCTTTCCGATTCGATCAACTGTTTTGTGAACTCCGATACCCAGCTTGCGCTTTCCGTCATGGAGCATGATGATCTGGTGGATGATCTCAACAGATCGGTTTCACGCGAGGTGATCGAAACGGTGAAATCGGACGTGACCACCGTTGAGGCGGCGCTTGAGCTTATGCGGGTGAGCAAGAATCTGGAGCGTATATCCGATCTGTGCACCAATATCGCCGAGGATGTCATATTTCACGCCAAGGCCAAGGACATAAAGCATACGCACCTGGCTCAGGGAGAGCATATTTCCGAGGAGCAGATAGGCGACCTGGAGGAGGAGTGAGGGGGTCGGACCATGCCTTTTCCCCCCAACCCGCTGATTTCACAGTCCTTCTTCTCTTGCTTTCATGCGAAAACGGGCCTTAGAGCCCCGTTTTCGGAGTGAATTCGGGGGTTTTAAGGGGAAAAAACGGAGGGTTTCTTTCGGGCCGTTGGCATATCCGCTCAGCCGTTTGTGCTAAACATACAAGTCCCTTTGCTCTCACATATTTACCCCCTGTCTTACGCAGGGACAGCCGCAAGGCACCAAAACAGTAAGCGCCCCTTACGTCTGCAACTCCGGAATTCCAGTCTGATATTCATTCTGCCCTCTTCGATTTAACTTTTTTCACTCCTGCGTATCGCCGACTAATCAGCCCTTTTATTCATTCCATTGCGGCATGTATTTTCAGGCCGTGGGCCCTGCATCGAACACAAGGCTCCAGACAACGCTTCTTCCGCACACCTTGAACAGTTTACTGATAAGGGGGCCTATATGTCAGCAGATACAAACGTTGAAAATGTGAGCAGTAACCACCACCTGAAGGCGCTGGTACTAACAGCCCTGCCGGCAGTGATGATAGGATTGTGCATTCTCTCTTTAGGTTTCGTTGTACATAAGAACGGGATGAATCTGTTTGAACTCACTGGTTCCATTTATGACAGGTATTATCCGTTAATCTTGGTTTCCTATATCATCATTTTACCTGCCTTCTTACCCTTTGCTGTGAAACTCTTCAGACACAATAGAATTTCTCTACTTGAAAAACTGACCTCCAAAGACACTTTTGCTAAGGACGCAGTATGGGGCATAGCTGCAGGAATCAGCAGCTATGCCTTTTTCTTTGTGGATGTTCATGTCATGTTGAAAATGCCCGTAGAGAAAGCGGGGCCCGGTTCGCTGATTCTCCTTGAGATTCTGTCGATAGTAATCATCTCCGGCATTCTTAAAGAGATCTACTTCAGAGGTATACCCTACTACATAATGAAAGGCAGGTACGGCGAATGGAAAGCATTCCTATTCGGCAACATATGCTATACAGTACTGGACTGGCCTAATTTCGGACTTTCATTTTTCCTGGGCCTGATCTGGTATCTGTTCTTCAGAAAGAGGGGTTCTCTTATTATCCCCATTATCGGGCACGGCCTGTTCAACCTTCTTGGAGTTCTGGCAAGAGCGGGTGCGCTGAGCTTTATCGGAATAGTTCCTGTGCAGGAGTCGATCCCCCTTTAAGAGATGGGTCCGCGCCGAAACCCATTTGACCTGGACACGAGAACTCCTTCGGCTCCGCATTCGATATGACAAGGGACCTCCCCACGCTTATCCTAGGACCTGAGGGTCGGACCATGCGCTTTCCTCCCAACTCCCTGATTTCACAGTCTCTCCTTTCTTGCGTTCATGCGAAAACGGGTCTTAGAAGCCCGTTTTCGGGGTGATTTCGGGGGTTTTAAGGGGAAAAACGCCAGCATTCTCTTCGGCCGCCCGAAAAGTTTGTCTTGACTATTCACCCAGTCACTTCCTAGATTACTAATTACGCTGGTAAATCAAACCATTTTCCACCGAACAGTTCGTCCGTTCTGAGAAAAGTTCATGAACAGCAATCATGAGGACTTCGCTTTCTCAATCGGCCTGAATACAAATACCGGAAGCGGCCCGTATTACCTGGACAACATGCGCTTCGAATAATACAAAGAGCAAGGCTTGAAA